>JBLNAX010000038.1:0-66105 GCA_050259595.1 Acidobacteriota bacterium
GTGGGATAGTGACATTCCCAGCTCCTTATGGAGCTGAAGGAGAACGGAAGCATCAAGGTATGTTCCCGTTCCTTGTGAAATGGCGCAGAAATGCCCTCATGTTATTTGTCATGTCAACTGGTCGCGATGGTCCTGAACAATGAAAGGCAGGCATCTATCGCAGCCCTGGCAGATGAGGATCCGATTCATGAACACTCGCCGCAGGGTCTTCAGTGTCTCTCCCTCAGGAAGCCCCCCCACCGCATGAAAGACTATACGCCGGGGAGCCACTGTGATCAATATGCTGATCAGCAGATCATCCAGGCTCGATAAGTCTTCGATAATATCATCAGGATAATCGATTAGCTTGCGGTCAATAGCCTCACCCTTGTCATCCCATATCAAAAACCCTTCACTTTCGGAAAGGCAGACATTGACCTCAACAAATCTAGGCGGTTGGTTTTCGACGAAATATTTTAGCAGCTTAACAAATTCATTATATTGCTTTTCATTTTTAAAGTCCTCGTAGGCCAGATCAACTGCGAATCTGATTTCTTTAAGATAATCCTGCAGGCAGAAATTGATCAGCCCATCCAGGTTCAAAGCATTGGAGGCATGCAGCTGATCCAGTATACGGTGGGATATCTTATTCTTGCGGCCAAACTTCAACAGCATGTTGAGGCTCTCATTGTCATTACAGCGCCGCATGAACCTGTACGCACGTTCAGTCAATGCCACCTGTTCATGCCTGGGCAGGCGCCTGAAGTTTCTTTCGACCTGCTTGATGATCAGATCCTTTTCCCACTGTGTAATGATAGCATCTGAGAGTATCTCCGCCAGTTGATGCTTAAAGATGTAGACAATATCATCGCCCTGGAATACCCCACTATGGTTAGGCCCCCGCAGTGTGATCAGCAGCACATTATATTTAGAGCCGTCCTCTTCCTTGACAATGAGCTTGAAGCCCCGTTCCCGCAACCAGGAAAAGCTGGTTTCCAGGCGATTTTTAATATAATCCGAACCGTTTTGCAGTGCTAGATCCAGGCCGTATATCATGATCGAGCCCCTTTCAGAGGGATATTTTATTATATGAACTAGCGGCTCTTTGTATACGGCGTGGCGCTCCTAAGATTATGCGGTGTTTCGCACTAACCAGAACATTTGGAGAATATTTGCATAATAACAGTCAGATCATACATATTTACTACTATTAGCAGGAATGAAAAATGTTTAGGCGAAGTGATAACCTTAAATACAACCACAGTAGGAGGGATATAGATGTTTGTTAGCCATGTGGATAAGCTAGATCCCAAAACGATAAATATTCCTGGCGCGGCAGGCGTCACTAAGATATCACCAGTAAGCCCGGCCGAGGGCTGGGACGGCTGGGTCATGCGTCAATTCAACATCGCAGCTGGCGGCAATACACCCCGTCATAGTCATCCCTGGCCGCATATCAACTACGTTCTGAGCGGAAAAGGCCAACTGTTTGCAGAGGGACAGGTGCACGAGATATCGGCCGGTTCGGTTGCTTACGTAGATTCTGACAGTGAGCATCAGTTTATGAATAACAGCAATGATGAGTTGGTTTTTATTTGTATCGTTCCAGTTGAAGGAGATAAATAAAAAACACGATATAAACATAAGCACGGATTGTAGCAAGTAAGCAAACCAATCAGACGACTGACAGGAGCGAAGATCAAGGCATGAGAAATTCCCGAGATTGATATACTTGGGTACGTTGACTGAATGGGGTTTTCTAAATAACGCAGAGATTAGCTTTTGTCATCAGCCTGAAAAGGGAGGCAGCCGGGTGCGGAATGATACTAAACAGAAGCGACAGATGATCGCCGGTCCGGAGGAAGCACACAAGCTGGCAGGGCATTCCAGCATGGGTTTTGAGCAGGAATCGGAGGACTTGTTCTTCGGTCTGGTTTCCAAGGCTCTTTTTGGCTACTATATCATTCAGGATGGCCGCTTTAAGTATGTTAATCCGCGCCTGGCGGAAATCACCGGCTATACAACAGATGAACTTCTAAACGATGTCGATCCCCTGCAGCTGATCCATCCTGATCATCGTGAATCCATACGAGGCAATATATATAGACGTCTGGACAATGAAGATGTCTCTAATCATTATTCGTTCTCCGGCCTCCGCAAGGATGGGAGCATGGTCCATGTCGAGGTCTTTGGCTCGCGCATCCAGTTCCATGGGCGCCCCGCCGTGCATGGAAACCTTATAGATATCACCGAGACCCGCTTGACTCGCGAAGTCCTGAAAGAGAGCGAAGAGCGCTATCGTATGATCATCGAGACCGCCAATGAAGGGATCTGGATCATTGATGCGCAAAATATCACTACGTTTGTAAACACCAAAATGTCAGAAATGTTGGGATATACTCCAGAAGATATGGTTGGCAAATCGATTTTTGCTTTCATGGACGAGGAAGCCCGTGGTTCTGCTGTCGAGGCCCTCGACCGCCGTCGTTCGGGATTAAATGAGCAAACAGATTTCCGGTTCCGACGCCACAATGGAAACACACTATGGACCATCCTCTCCACCACTTCCATCTTCGATATCAGCGGCCGCTATGCTGGTCTGCTGGGCATGGTCACCGATATCACCGATCGCAAAAAGGCCGAGGAACAACTAAAATATTTGACTATGTACGACTCTTTGACCGGGCTCTATAATCGCACCTACTTCTGGGAGGAAATGAAGATCGTTGAACACGACCGCTACAATCCGGTGGGTCTGATAATATGTGACGTTGATGGCCTGAAGCTGGTAAACGATACGGTCGGCCACAAATCAGGCGACACCCTGATTGCCGATGCGGCCCAATTGATCCAGGGCTGTTTCCGGGATGATGATACTGTAGCTCATATTGGCGGAGATGAATTCGCCATAATAGTACGGAACACCCCTGAATGGGCGGTGGACAACTCCTGTGTCAGGATTCGCAAGGCAATTCAACGGTATAATGCCGAACATCCGAATATCCCCTTAAGCATCTCCATTGGCTGGGCAGTGCGCAACAACAGCAACAAAACTATGCTCGAATTATTCGACGAAGCCGACGACGCCATGTATCGCGAGAAGCTACATAATGGTCGAATTGCCCGCGTTACCGTGGTCCAGGCCTTGATGAAATCGCTCAAAGCCCGCTACTTCATAACAGAAGGCCATGCCAACCGCTCGCAGGAATTAGCCGCCAACATGGCCGAATGCCTGGAATTGAGCACCCAGCATACCGAATACCTGTGCATCCTGGCCCAGTTCCATGATATCGGCAAGGTCCGGATCCCAGAGGAAATTCTGTTTAAGCCAGACATCCTGAATCATGCCGAATTTGAAGAAATCAAGCGCCACAGCGAAATCGGTCACCGCATAGCTCTTACTGTCCCCGATCTGGCCCCGGTTGCGGATTGGATCCTGAAGCATCATGAATGGTGGGATGGCAGTGGCTACCCGCTGGGTCTGAAGGGTGAGGATATCCCCCTGGAGAGCCGTATTGTGTCCATCGTGGACGCTTATGAAGCCATGACCAGCGACCGGCCCTATCGTCAAGCCATGTCACATCCGGAAGCCGTGCTCGAACTTAGAAAGAATGCCGGCATTCAATTCGACCCCGAACTCGTCTCCAAATTCCTCGAAGTCCTCGAATCTCGACTCTCCGTCAACAAATATGCACAGATAAATATATTTGAGTAGTCAGAACTAGCCCGAAAACTTCTCACAAACATAAGTCTACCAATATTCATCAGAGGACTAAACGATTTATAATGCTGCCCCACGATCGCTCTGCAGAATGTGTGAGACTTCGGGGACGTTGCTTGAACGAAGTGAATGCCCGACAGCAGAGAGCCGGAGCTTTACAAGCGACCAGCGAATCGCTGATCCTGGAAGGGCGTCCCCATGTCTTACAGCTATATGTAACAAGCATAATTCCACGCGCCCGTACGGGGCGTGATCACCAGTACTCATGGGAATTAAACTTGGCTGCTGCTATTGTTATAAAAACAGTCCCCATTAAGACCAATATAATTAGTGATGTAGCGATACTGCTTAACCCGCGTCCATAGATCAACAGGTTGTGGTAACCGTCCATCGCCCAAGAACTGAGGGTCAGCCGGCTCATCTTCTGCATCGTTTCTGGGGCCAGGTACAGCGGCCACCAACAGCCACCCAGTACAGAACTCAGAATAACGACAAATAGTCCAATACCGCGGGCCTGCCACTTAGTCTTACAGAAAGCAGCCAGCAAAACGCCCAATCCGGCAGCGGCGAAGGTGGTCGCCAGCGTTAGAGCTACCAGCCCCAGGATATCGGCCCCCAGCCATAACCCATATACTACATAGGCAATGGCAAATATTAAGGCCATCTGCACATTCGACTGCACCAGCCCGCTTATCAGCTTGCCCATGAGAATGGAATAACGCGATATCGGTGCAGCCTGCAAACGACGTAGGGTGCCTTGTTCCTTCTCATCGATTAATGTGGCAGCGGCAAAAGTGGTACCTAACAACATGAATGTCACCGCCCAGCCCGGAAAGCAAGATTCTAAAGGTGTAGGAACATGAATTTGCTTGCCATCGGTAGCGGCTACCTTTCGCACTTCTACCCCGGTTCCCCAGCTCACCTTATTGGCCATCAAATTGGGCGCATTCACACTAAGTTTTTTATCGACGGCCAAGAGTTTCTTCTTAAATTTGATATCCCCGCGGCTTACGTTCTGCATAGCCACCAAAGACCCTGTCTCAAAGCTGTTGATCTCGCTAATCAGTCTGTTTAAGGTAACCAGGACTCGATTTGAAATAACGTGGTCACCCGGATCAAAGACCATAGTAATGGCCGCCTTCCCTCCCCCATTAATACTCTCTTCAAATCCTTCAGGGATTATCAAAACGGCTTTAGTTTCATAGACCAATTCCCTGGCTTTCTTGACCGTCAGCAGCTTATCCCGGCCATTTTCTTTATAGTAAAACTGTGGCCGAACTGTTTTATCCCTGGCCAGAGCATTGAGCACAACCATGGTATTAGGGCCATCTGACTGCAGGATCACCGGCAGATCGATTACCTTAGCGTCACCCTCCCACACACCATCCAAAGAATAGACTGTCATGATGACTATCACTATCGGTATTAGTATGTACACAACAAGACCTTGTATATCATGAGTTATCATCTTCAGATCTTTCTGAGCGATCCACCACGATTCTCTGAGGTCGTTCAGCAATTTTTTCTCTCCCTTTCTTAAACACAGCAGCCATTACAAAAGTCTAACGATAAATCACGCGCGGAAGCGCTTCCCTAGAGTAGCTGAAATCATCAGGATTTGATCCTGAGGTCGACTCCTTGATCGTCTCGTGTTCGGCTGTTCTCAGCACGTTCTCGCATGTATCAAGGACCATAATCTGCCCCTTGTCTATTATGGCAACTCGATCGCAGAGCATCTCTAAGTCGTCATTAGACTGCGTAGTGTACAAGACAGCCGTACCAACACTGGCCAGTTCTCTAATATGATGAAAAATGTCTTTGCGCGATTCCGGATCCACACCTACGATAGGCTCATCTAAGCATAGTATCGACGGTGAATGGATCAGAGAAGCAGCTATATTGAGCATTCTTTTCATACCCATGGAAAACGTTTTGACTTTCTTATCTGCCCAATCCGCCAACCCAACTATCTTTAAAAGCTCGTTTACTCTACTGTTTAAATATCGGCCATGCAGGCCATACAATCGGCCGAACAGATTCATATTGTCCCTGGCCGAAAGCCAATCATATAATGCAATATCCTGTGGAACATAGCCTATGTGCGATTTCACCCGCCTCAAGTTATCGAATATATCGAGTCCGGAAATACGTACACTGCCGTAATCCGGTCTAGACAATCCTATTACCATCTCGATCGTAGTGCTTTTACCGGCTCCAGCAGGACCTAACAACCCCAATATCTCACCTTGGCGTACATCGAACGAAATGCCGCGCACTGCCGTAAAATCACCGTATTCCTTTACGAGGTCCTCGCACATGATAAAGCTCATCGGTTTTTCTCCGTTTGTTATAGTTGCCGATCCATCTAATACATGACCCTGATAAATTCGATAATAACTAACATTTTCCTTTAATAGTTATTTCAATCAATTATTACATCTTTCGATCATTTCCATTTGAGGTGTAAATCCTCCTTTTGATATGTGAAAAGACATTATGCGAAGGAACACGCCCCGGTCAACTGGCTGAAATCAAAATCGTATTGGCTTCCCGCCAAAATCCGAATGATGT
This sequence comes from Acidobacteriota bacterium, assembly GCA_050259595.1. GTDB lineage: Bacteria > Bacillota > Syntrophomonadia > Syntrophomonadales > DTU052 > JBLNAX01. Next base: position 6,272 of record JBLNAX010000038.1, read on the forward strand.
CAGATAGGCTCCATATTTGTGACAAATCATATTCTAATTTAAATAGAATCTGTCGAAACAAACCATCAGTCTGGGATAATTTGATATTTATCGTCGTTGGATTTCGATTTGTTAGCAGGTAATTCGACATGACACAATGACTATGGCCTATGATGCAGACCAAAAATGAAAGAAGCGCGGAACAACTTGACTGTTGGCCGCGCATTGATTCTGGAGGCGGGAGGGCGACTCCCGCTATTCCGGTTTAAAGGGAATTATGTAATGGTTTTTGGGATCAAACCAAATATCAGCTACTCCCATTTATATGATCAATGACAGTTCTCGCCCATTCAAAAACTGAACTATGACAAAAAATAAGTCCTGAGCGGGTGGCAAAACCCGCTTGGACAAATAGAGAGTGTTGCTTATGTGAGGATACATTCAACATAATGAATTGCCTTACGACATATGAAAATGTGGCTGAATCAACTTATTAAGAGCAAAATCATTTTGGGGCATGCTGGGGAGGAGGATGAATCGGCAATATATCAGATACTGATAAACGAGTTATCCCGAGGATCAAACTGGTACTCAGTCCAGAACGAATTTATTCCCCCAAACAAATTCGTTTTGTCAAAGCAATATTTTGTTAGCATCCCCCAAGTTTACCCGCTTTGTCCCCACATGCCTTATACAACGGGAGCAAAGACAATAACTTCTCTCCTGATTAGTATACAGCACAGCGGTCCACTTGTCCAACCAATGCAAATATTTTGTTATTATGACACGCTGTAATCAAAACAATCTATCAGACGGTTGTAATTTGGTGCAACCATGGTTAAATTTCATGTCCGGAATTTTCGAATCCACTGGTATATTAGTCATTAATGTATTATTCTGTATATACGGTGGGGTGGTTGGACCTGATTGGTTCAAGCTCGATTCACCGGGGTTTGTCATTGTATGGGAAAACCACATTTGAAGGAGGTCCTTAGTGTGAGTAAACTCTTGAGAACTATTTTGCCTATGTTGTTGATACTCGTTATGGTAGCCTTCCCGGCATCTGCAGCCAAAATGCCTATTATAAGTCTTAATGGAAATATCTTAGACATTGCGCCAGTTATCGATAAGGGCAACACTCTAGTGCCAATGAGGGCAACTTTTACAGCTCTTGGAGCCAGTCTTGATTGGAATGAGAAGACCAGGACCGTTACCGCCACCAAAGGCTCCATAGGCATAATAATAACAGTCGGTAGCACCCGCGCCTATGTTGACGAACGCGCGGTCACTTTGGAAACATCAGCTCGTGTTATCAACGGCAGGGTCTATGTTCCGCTGCGCTTTGTCAGCCAATCCCTCGGCATGGATCTACAATGGGACAGTAAATCGAATATCAAGTTAAAAGAAGCGACGGTTACCAGCCAGGCAAATATCTCACCTGGACTAACCGGAGATGCACTGACTGCCTACAACATGCTGATGGAGTGCAAGTATTCCGGACACGCCAACGGTTCTGGGAACGTTTCGTTTACAGATGTTCCACTGCTCGGCAACAGCCATACATATTGGTACACCAAATCGACCGTAAAAGCGACCGAGTTGACCACTCACGGTTCCACCACAATGCTTGGCCCTAACCTGACCAAAGCACCATGCTCTAAAGTTGTTGCTATTGAATTGGTTGATGCCAACAAGGAGGATCTAAGTCAATTTCTTAGAAGTGCTCGTGAAGTTGAAATGAAAAACGGTGTGATTTTTGTTAAAGGTGCGCAGGCTCCGGATTCCGTACTAACCCTGTTAAATAAGGCGGGTGCGGATGCTATCGAATACTATCGCAGTAAATGCAAGATCGATTGCGAGATCCATGTCAAGGACCACAAAGTGACTGAAATTGACAACATCTATATACCCGGCAAGATACTGGTGACTAATTCAGGTCAGTGGATCAACTTCACATTGATCGGTGATATCACATATTAGAATAATTGTGACTGCACATTCGCATCTATGTGCAGCCCATTACCCCTCTGCTGAATAGAACGTCATAGAATTATAAAAAGAACTTGCCGAAATGCAAGTTCTTTATTTTGCGCAAAGTCATTCAGTTGATTGATTCACCAAGAAATAAATGGTGCGCGATAGAGGTTTCGAACCTCTGACCCCCTCCGCGTCAGGGAGGTGCTCTCCCGCTGAGCTAATCGCGCATGTTCAACATCTATTTGTTTGTTGTTACCGCAATATATATATTATCACGATTAGCTTAAAAGTCAAATATATTCATATTACTGGTATTTTCACGCGATGCCCACCCTCGTATTCCATAATTGGGAAGTCTATAAATTATCCTTTTTCACTATCCATATAACAACCTTAGATTTGGATACATAAAAGTGTATCCAAGTTATTCTTTTGCATTCCAGGGGGTTATTCGATTGCTGTTAATTCTGCCCGGTAAAAGAATCCATTTGCAAATCTTTGGGCTTTGCATCATCATCCTGACCGTTTGCGCTTTTTGTTTTGCTGTTCACCCGCTGTTGACCGAGTGGCAAGGTAAAGGATGGGTCATTTCTTATGTCAATACTTCTCATAAGGTTATTGCCTTGACCTTCGATGACGGGCCTGATCCTGAGGCCACGCCTATGCTGCTGGATATACTGGACAAAAACAAAGCTAACGCGACCTTCTTCGTGCTAGGAGTGCAAGGTGAGAAACATCCCGCCCTTGTAAAAAAGATCGTCAATAACGGCCACGAACTGGCCAGCCACGGGTACAGCCATAAGTTCAAAAACTATGGCAATAAGGACTTTTTCATCGATGACATTCAAAAAAACAATGTGCTGCTTTTCTCCTTAACAGGCGTGAAACCGCTACTTTTCAGACCTCCAGGAGGATACCTATCCAGTGATCTTGTGGACTACGCCAACAAAAATGGGATAAAGATCATTACCTGGACATGGCAGGCCGATTACAAGGATTGGAAAGCTAGAAATTCTGATAAACTTGCACAATCGATCATTAAAAACGCTAGTCCAGGACAAATCGTATTGTTGCATGATGGAGGGCAAAACCGCGAAGTTATGATCCGAGCTCTAACAAAATCCCTCCCAGAACTAGCCCGGCAGGGATATCGATTCGTAACAGTAAGTGAATTGTTAGCGCTAAAAACCGCAGAACAATAGAAACTAGCTCACTTTGATCTGCTTGACCTGCTGGTGCAGCTCGTTGATTAGAACACTGAATTCGTGAACATTATTCTTTACTCCACCCAAAGCCCTTTGCTGCTCTTCACTCGAAGCCAGGACTTCTTCGGTAGCAGCAGCAGTTTCCTCGCTTACAGCCGCAATGCTTTGGATCCGATCGCTAATGTTCTCGGTAGCAACTGTGATCACCTGACATTCCTGAGCGATCATCTGAGTCTGTTTATTGATCGGGATCAAGTCTTTATTGACTTCCTCCATTATTTCCTGACTCTTGAGCACTGCATCTATCTGATTCTTGAGAGCATCCTGAGCGGTATCCATATCGGCTACCACCTGTTTGGTCCCATTCTGAATGTCATCTATAAGATCACTGATCTTATGTGCAGCGCCAGCCGTTTCTTCAGCTAATTTGCGGACTTCCTCGGCTACTACTGCAAATCCACGACCGCTCTCGCCAGCTCTGGCTGCTTCTATCGCGGCGTTTAAGGCGAGCAGATTGGTCTCGCCGGCAATGTCGGAGATAACTTTTATGATTTGGCCGATAACGACCGACTTCTCTTCCAGAACCTCAATTGCATCCGCAACTCTGTTAATAGCTTCCATATTCTCATCAACCTTCTGCCGTTGGAAGCTGGCGGTGCTGACCCCTTCCGCTACTACATTCTCAGTAGCAGCAGTGTGCCCGGCTACCTGAGAGGCATTGGAAGCGATTCCTTCGACCAGGGTAAACATATCCCTTACCAGGTCTGAAACATCCATCATTTTAGTTGCCTGGTCGGTTGACCCGCTGGCCATATCGTTGACGACAACACCTACCTGTTCAGCAGTCTCAACTGTAAGGTCTACAATCCTTAATGTTTCATCAGATACGTTCTGCACTTTTTCACAGCTTTGTTCGACACCGATAGTAACACCACGAAGCTCATGCACCATCTTATTGAAAACATCTCGCATTATGTCCAGTTTGCCCATATCTTCGCTGGAACTGATATCGTTACTCAGATCTCCATTAGCCACCAAATCAGACTGAACTACTAATTTGGCTGCTGGTTCAATGAACTTCTTAATGTTTCTGGTCACTGAAACTATTGCGACAACTAGTCCTGTGAAAGCTGCAAAAATGCTAGCCCATATTATCGCCCATATGTCATCTAGTCCTCCCGACCAGGGTATTAGAATGGCACCTATTATGGCCGCTAGAACAAATACCAAAATAATGGTCTTCTTTCTATATACTTTGCCGACCAGCGCTAATTCTTTAGGGTCAATGCTCTTCTGGGAAATGTCTAAAAGTTTATCTTGTCCATCCGGAAGCTTAAACCTATTTGTCATGGATTTTAGGATATGCACCGTGCGCTCCAAGTCTTCCGCTTTATCTCGGACATTCTGCATATATCTGGCCTGCTCTTCGGCGGTAGAGGCAACTTCTTCAACCCTTGCAGAATTATCTTCGGCATGAATGCTGATCTCAGACACCGTAGAATTGATTTTATTAATTGATTCAACAATATTATCGATTCCATGCACTACCAAATCCATTTGACCAGTAATCAACGAGATGCTGTCAGCCACCTGGTTAACAACGGTCTGGTTCGTGCCGATCGCTTTTTCCTGGGCAAGCATGGCCTCACCGGCAATACGTGTCTCCCGTACCACCCGGTCTACACTGGACTGTATATCAGCTATCAACTGGCCAATTTGATGTCCTGCATCAGAGGACTCCTCAGCCAGCTTGCGCACCTCCTGTGCTACCACCTGAAATCCGCGTCCCTGTTCACCGGAACGTGCTGCTTCAATAGATGCATTCAAGGCCAGTAAATTGGTCTGCCCCGCAATATTGTTGATAACTTCCAGAATATTACCTATTTCCTGCGACTTCCCAGACAAGTCCAGAATAGCCGTATTCATCTTCTGAATTACCTGACGGTTGGCTTCAATACGCTCCTTCTGCTGCTCAATTGCATTGGCGCCGGTCTGAGAAGTGTTTTCAAGTTTGGTTAATGTATCAGCAACTTCCTTTGTTTTATCAGCGATCCCATTAACTATTTCCTGAACTCTTCTAGTCTCAACAAATATTCCTTGAACCGCCATGGCTTGCTCTGTACTGCCTTTTGCTACCTGGCCTACCGCAGCGGCCACTTCAACTGCTGCTGTGCTTATATCCCCGGCAATTTCTTTCAGGCTGGCTACGGAATTATCTACTGCCTCAGTGTTCGAAATGATCATTATAACTAGCCGCCGCAGGGCGAATCGCATGCTATCGAATGCTTCTTTCATAGTATCAAGAAGCTCAAATTTGTAGGCCTTCATATCTGTGCTAAGATCTCCATCTGCAATGGCATTGAGCGATTCAATCATTACCATTATTGGCTTGAAAAAGCGTTTGGTATTGAGGATTACTGCTACAATACCAATAAAACAGCCTATCCCCATGGCACACAGGGTAACATTAACCCAACTATGTAAAGCAGACTTATCGGTACCAAGAAAAATGTAACTATAAAGCAACCCCAAAAATACGTTAGGCCAGGTGCTGAGAATCACTGCACCAATGGCGTATTCCTTTGATAATCGTTTCAGGTTCTGATTGTCACCTGCCATTGTCGTCCCTCCTGCCATCCAAATATGTGCTGCAGCCGGCCTCTCATTTCAGCAACAAAAAAACAAAAACAGTCTACAAAATCTATCTCTAGAAAACAATTAGCAGTCTAAAGTTATTTTCTGCAAATATCTGAGAAACCCTTCTATAATTCGGCAGTATAAGCAATTCTCAATACTGCCGAAACTATACCAAACCAATTTCAATCAACTAAAAACCCTGGTATTTTGGGCTTGTTCCAGGGTTTCTTGTGTATAAATTATTCGACATCTGTAACGCTGAAATATTGTTAAACCTTAAGCTGTACCAATCGGCGGTGCAGCTTGCCAGTGAAGGTGTTGAATTCCGTAACCAGGTTGTTTACCGTCTCCACGGTACGCTTTTGCTCCTCGGTGGCCGCCAGCACTTCCTGACATGAAGCCGCAGTCTCCTGGCTCGATGCAGCTATGTTTTCCATCTCCATTGATATTTTTTGAGCTGCATTATTCATAACCTGACATTCTTCGGCGATTGTCTTAGTTTCGATGTTGATCGGTATCACTCGGCTGTGCACCTGTCCCAATACCTGTTCGCCATAATAAACGGCTTGGGTTTGGCTTTCGAGAGCTTCCCGGGCGGCATCCATATCCGTTACTACCTGCTTGATACCGATCTGAATATTCTCGATCAATGAATATATCTTCTGAGCGGCTTCCAGGGTTGCCTCCGCCAGCTTCTTTACCTCTCCTGCTACTACCGCAAAGCCCCGGCCTTCTTCGCCGGCTCGGGCAGCTTCAATGGCGGCGTTCAAAGCCAGCAGATTAGTTTCACTGGCAATAGTAGTTATGACATCGACAACCTGTCCTATGGCCGATGATTTTTCCTCTAATTCGGCAACCACATCATAAACCTTGGCCACTACACTCATGTTTTCAGAGATCTTCGCTCTTCTAGCGGCTGCGTTGCTCATACCTTCTACGATCACTTTTTCCGTATCAACCGAATACGCCCTCAGAGACGAGGCATCGATTATGATTTGTTCCAACGCAGAAAATACATTTTTGACCTGTTCCGATGCTTTGCTGATTTCAACAGCCTCTGTACTAGCCCCTTGTGCGATCTCATCCAGGGTAGTGGCGATCTGCTGCGCGCTGATATATGTTTGATTAGCTAGATCAGAGGCTTCGCTCGCGGTACCAGTTAAGGTGGTACAGCTTCGCACAATATCCGAAGCCGCAATACCCAGTTGTCTTAACATGTCATTAAAAACACCACGGATAAGAGTCAATTTACCCATATTTTCTTGTTCTTCGATAGGACTTGTTAGATCGCCCTGAGCAACGCTGTCTGCATGTTGGACAAGTGTCCCGGCAGGTACTATAAAGCGCCGGGCATTGATTACAGTAGATAAATACGTAGGAACGATCCCTGCAAAACAGCAGCTTATAACGGCATACAACCAGACCATTAGATCCGACGAAGGATAGGGTGAAATCCAAACCAGTATGGGGCTAAATATGATGATACTCATTGGAGCTGTCAAGATAAGAGATTTCTTTCGGTACTGTCCAACAATTTCTTTGATGTCGTACTGCAGTGGCGGCGAATCTGCACCTTTGAGTGCTGCCATATCATCAGGCAGTGTGAACTTACTGCTGTGCTGTTTAAGATCATCAGCGATTTGGGTCAATTTGGTGGAAATATCGCTTACAGACTCCATCAAGCCCACTTGTTGGCTAGCCGTAGAGGCTATTTCCTGGGTTCCAGCCGCCGTTTCCTGCGTGATTGCGCCGATATTCTCGACCATGGAGCCAATATGACCAAGCGACATTTCGATATCGGTAACTTCACCTGTTAATCCATCCATTTGCACCATTATGCGTTTGATGTTAGCTATTGCAGTTTCTATGATCTCCTGATTCTCACGCATAGCCGTTTCCTGACTCCGGACCACTTCCTCTGCCGCATGTGTCTCCAGAACTACCTGATCTATACTGTTCCTTATCCCGCCAATAAGCTGTCCGGTCTGAACTGCAGCCTGTGCTGACTCCTCTGCCAGCTTTCGCACCTGCTGGGCAACTACCTGGAATCCACGGCCTCTTTCACCGGTTCGTGCCGCTTCGATAGAAGCGTTCAAGGCCAGAAGATTGGTCTGCCCAGCTATGTCGCCTATGACCTCCATAATACTGCCGATTTCTTGTGACTTACTGGACAACTCTGCAATAACTCCATTGATTCTTTCTATGATTTCCCGGTTGCCCTGCATTTTGCTGCGGTGTTCATCTATAACAATGGATGATTCATTGATCATCTCCTGTGCTTCCGCCAGACCCTGGTTTACATCCTTTGCTGCTGAGGAAATACGCACAGCTTTTTCCCTTATCTTGACCGTTTCTTCGACGATTCCTTGTACAGCTGTGGCCTGTTCACTACTGGCCTTAGCCACTTCAGTCACTGCCAGAGCCACATCGCGCGCAATACTAGTTGTTTTGGCAACCTCACCCTCTATCCTCTTAGCCGAATAGTCTACTGAGCCAATAATGGCTACTACTGCAAAAACTAGGCGGCGGGTGGCATTCCCCATACGTGCTAAGGCTCCCCGCATCAAATCGATAGCTCCAAAATTCATCCCGTCCAGACTGACTCGCAGGTCCCCTTTTGACAAATCTGTTATGTAGCCTGCCATAACACCAATTGGAAGAATGAATCTTTTCAAATTAAGCTTTACAGATAAAAAGCCGATCAAGAAACCACCACATAGGGCTACAGCGACGGCTTTCAGCCAGATCACCGGATCATGAATACCAGCCAAAGTGCAAAAAATAGCCGCAGTAACTGCATCCAGAACAGCTACAATGACGAATATACCCATTATGTATTGTCTTACCATGGCTTTTTGTTGTCGATCCGCTTCCATCGATTCTCCCCCCTCCGCCCATTAAAGCATTATACTTTGGGTGATAATTGGGCTATATAAACGATGTCGATTCTTAAGATAACAGGTTGAAAATTCGATTTTCCCGTCGTATTTTCCTTTATTCGTTTGTGTAAATGTTTTCACATTAAATAATGCGAACCATATATTAACACAATTCGGTGGACTCAAATTAATACTGATTGTAATAATGCTCACCAGTCCCAAATAACATATAATAGAGTCTTTCTAGGGGGTGTTATGATCAAACCGTCAGTCATTGGCTTTTATTTCTTTAGTACCAGAACCAAGATAGCCATTCTTACACTAGCAGTGATCATTTTTATTGTGAGTTCCATGATTTATGTAGAGGCCTATAACAAGCTGAAACCTATCTATGATCTGCCAGCCAAGGATAAAGTGGTTGCTCTCACCTTTGACATTAGCTGGGGCAATCAAACTCCTATGCCGGTAATAGAGATTCTTAAGCAGAACAACGTACGCTCGACATTCTTTCTGTCAGGTCCCTGGTGTAAGCAATACCCGGATATCCCTAAACGTATCAAACAGGATGGACATGAGATCGCTAGCCATGGTTACCGCCATATCAACTTAAGTACACTCAGTCGTATGGAAATCAAAGAAGAAATAATGAAAGCCCATGACTCTATCAAAGAAGTCACTGGTATCGATCCCATTCTTATTCGCACACCCAATGGTGACTACAGCGATGAAGTCATTAAAGCGGCCGATGAGTGTAGATATAAAGTTATACAGTGGAGTGTTGATAGCCTAGACTGGATGAACCCTGGTGTGGGAACGATTTCTGAAAGGGTGATCAAAAGAGTTCAGCCGGGATCGATCATTCTCATGCATGCAAGTGACACATGCAAACAAACCACCGAGGCACTGCCGACTATATTAAAGGAATTGAAAAATCAGGGTTATGAATTTGTAACAGTATCTGAGCTAATGAAACGGGCGGAGAAAAAATAGTCTCCGTCCACAGGCTGATGACAGAAGTGAATCTCAGCGTTATTTCAAAAATCCCGTTCAATCAACGTACACGAGTACGCCTCAATCACGCGCTTTTCTCATGCCTTGATCTTCACTCCCGTCATTCGCCTGACATATCCAAAACGTTTCTTCTGAGGATCCAATCTCCGAAAGATGCGCCCAGGTGGTCAGCAACCACCGGACACTTGGCCTTAAGTAAAAAGAATGTCTTGTCCCCAGCCGGGATCGTCCCTTCTAGACTCTCATAATTGGCCTGGCCTTTGGCAATGACTAAATCAGATGTTTCTAAAATATGCCTAAATTCCGGGGAGCTATGCCCCCAATCAACACCCAGCAGATTGTTGCCAGTATCGATAACCTTTACTAGTTCAGTCATACCAGTTTCTTTGGCATCCTGCATGGTAGCATCGTTTAGGATAGGCCCGCCTTTAACGCTGTAAACAACTTCCTTGTCCATTCTTAGCAGTTCACCGACCAGGACCCTATCAAACACTATTTCTCCGCTGTTATCCCCCACCACCAAGATTGTCTTCGCTCTTGCCAGTGCTTGCTTAAAATCGGAATATGCCTGTTGGTCAAGAGAATTCCTCATGGCTTCTTTGATTCCTCCGGCAATATCATAATCGACCTGTATTCCCAGGTCGATAATATTGCCAGCTACCGCCAGCTTAAGAGCGGTCAATAGCGGATCAGGTTCGTCCGCCAGCGGATCGCCCATGGATTCCAAGGCCCGGCGGGCCGCCTTATTGGAATCAGTCTTGGCCTGGCGGAATGGGTCATCTGTCTTCATAAGCTCCGAGACTTTGTGCAGCAGCAGACTTGAGTTGTAGGCGGGTGTGACTCCTTCCTTTAGCGAAGGTATAAAACCCGCTAATTCCATAAGAATCGCACTCTGTCTATCTTCATCACAGCCACCATGCTTTAATGCCGACAAGGCCTGAGTGAAATAGCAGGGTATACATTCTGGTTTTACTAGCACCGGTGCCTCCTATATAACGACTTCGATTACGGTTTGTTACTATCGGGATTTGCATTTCTGATCTGCTGGTTCCCTACTGGCACAGCATCGAATTGCCGTGGGTCGATCTGCCCCGGTTCGTAGGATTGCAGAACCTTGTACTCAACCTTAAGAGGTGGCCCAGTATTTATTCTCTCTATCTTATACTTAATAGTAGCCGCGATATGACCATCTTCCATCTCAACATAGAAAACGCTTCCTGGCTCGCCTTTGAAATCACGAGGAAACAGTATCTCCTCAGCCTGAAAACGACCGCCGAGCACTGGCTTAACCGGCACTGGTTTGCCCTTAAGATCAAGAAAATCGGTACGGATCAATTGTTTATCGACAGCCGGTTTCTGCTGTGGGGTTTTATTCTTAACTTGCCCTGTGGGCATATAATATACAGTAGCTATAGTCACTAGAATTATAAGCCATAAAATCACCCGGGGATTGATTTTACCATTTGACTTAAACCATAGGTTTCCCATGTCTTTACCTCCAGCTACGATATTGCTTTCTAGCCACACCATTCGTTTCTTGCCAACCATTTGTTCAGATTATATTTTTAACAAAATCGTGCCAACTGCCATTTTTGATAGCTGTTCCATGTTGCTTCACCCATTCACGACGGCCTGGGGGCATAAGATACACCGTAGCTGTTATCTTGAGTCCGGTAGCCTGCAGCGTTATCTCCTTTTGCCGTCTCACATACAAGTTATCGATGGCACCTGGGCCCCTGTAGCCTTCCAGTCTGTCGAGCTCAAGCCATAGCTTATGAGGCTTTTGCACCTGCAAAGCCTCGCCTTGCACCAAGCCAGGACCAGTCATGGCCATCGGATACCCGGCCGGCAGGTGATATATTTGTCCCTTCATTACAGCCGGTTCGACACTCAGGATGTAGCCTTTTAGCAGCTTGTGGTTGGGGTAGCCCCGCATCAGCGTGCCATAGACAAAAAGCCATTCAACTTGATCGTGATTCTCTTGGCCTCTCACTATACCCCCCACCAGATCACTATCATCCCCAAAAGCATTGTTGCCCTATAAACTAAAAAGGCCGCCTATTCGCGGCAGCCCCAAGCAAATGACAAAAGCACATCTCTGCGTTATTTCGTAAAGCCCGTTCAATCACCGTACTATGTGTACGAATCAATCACAGGCTTTTCTCATGCCTTGATCTTTGCTTCTGTCAATCAGCTTGGCTCAACATTCTACTGATTACATGTCCATTTTGCTCATCAGCTCAATGACCATGTTCAGAAAACCTTTAAGATCATCCTTCTCGTTGATTCCTGCCTTAAAGCTGACCTCGGGGAATTTGCCCTTGGAATTGATCTTCAGGTAAACTCGATAATGAGTATCTTCCTTTTCTTCATACTCACGTTCCCAGTCCTCGTCATAAGGTTCAGCATCATCGTCACTCTCTAACTCAAAGTCCACCTGCGCGGACACTGAGTCGGAAACACTGCAGGTTTCACAGTCTTTTATTATTTCAGTCACTATCCACATAACGTCGGAGCATTTCATGTTTAGTTCATCGCTCAAACGGATGATTTCGTTAGCCACTGGTGTGACCTTCAAAAGGTCTGAAAGATTAACCGGATCGCCCTTCTCCCACTTGTCCTTCATATATATCCACCTCCAATTCCACTTGGCCATGGGCATCAGGTTTTTAGTATAACTGAAGCCCGTGTTAGTTGTCTACCTGAGCCCCAAGCTCTCTTCTGATTATATGCAACGCATTCCGCGAAAAAGCCAATTAGTATTCAAAACCTGCCCTCAATCACTTTCGCGGAGTCAATTGCTAGCCATTTCCATATTTGACTTTGCATGTGTTGTTGTTCTCTGCTAGATGCTGTGGCAGTTCAGTTTACCCTAGCATTTCCCTGTAGATAATGAGGCAATACTCTGCCTAAAAAGCTCAGTCTGCGACAATACTATCATAAGGAGGAAATGCCTGTGGAAAAACTACTGAAGTATTTAACTCTGATCCTTGCCTTTACTGTGATTGGCCTACTATTATTTGCCCCGGTGCCACTGCCGTTCAAAAAATCGCCGGTACCAAGAAAACCCTTTGCTGAAAAGCAGTGGTATTTAGTCAACCACGCTGTTCGCCAGGTGTCGACCGCCTACACCGAGCCTCCCGGGGCACCATTGGCCGCTAGTGCCCGCCCCTACTTCATAGGTTCGGTTGCTGTACACCCCAAAGTACCCGGCGGAAGTCAGGTTGATCCTATTATTCCCTTTGGCACCATAATAATGCTGCAGAACCCAAAAACTATCAAAGTCCAGGGACGCGACGTGAACGCATTTACAGTCCTGGATACCGGAGATGCCTACTGGTCACTATGGCCGGATTCTCCATACTGGATAGACATCTATTTCGGAACCGGAGACTACTGGAACAATAAAGCCGCATCAGATTATGGAAAAAGATACGTGGACTATTACTGGTACGAACCAGTCGATTGAACAATCACCAGATCAGGTCGATATGAAAATATACGCGAGCTGGCCAGTAAAATGACCAAAGATCGATAAGTTTTTTTGGAAGATACACAATACGTATAAGTCTGGTCAATGTGCTTATAGATTTGATTCTTCGGAAAAGAATTCCGTAACATCAGCATTTTTAAGAATGTTGTTGACCATGAATCTAAGAAAGCTCTTTTTGTTGTGTATCTTCTGCTGATACATCCGATTATCGGCTTCCTTAAACAGCTCGTTCATGTACATATTACAGCCTGTCTTAACAGCATGTCCTACCGATATGCTCAAGGGTACCTGCGGATTGAATCCATTGCACACAGCCACCTTTTCCTTGATCCGATGGCAGCCTTTTTCAACAACTGAGGTCGGGCTGTTGGGCAGCAGCACGGCAAATTCATCCCCACCGATGCGGGCTACCACATCACTATCCCGGAAACACTCCTTAATAACACTTGCTGCTGAGGCCAACAACTGATCCCCGGTGTGATGACCCATCGTATCATTGATCATTTTAAGTCCATCGACATCACATACCAATATCCCTACCGGATCAAAGCGGCCACTGTCAAAGCGACGCATCTCCTCCATAAAGTAGGCTCGATTATGCAGTCCAGTCAGCGGGTCATGAAGGCTTAGGAACCGTAATTGTTCCTCCATGAGCTTGCGTTCCGTAATATCGCGAGCGATTCCTTCTATAGCGACCAAACGTCCGCGGTTGTCATAAACCGGTACATTAGTTTGTTCAGTCCACACCAACTTACCGTCTTTGGCCAGCCAGCGAAGAATGTTAGTCTGTGTAAAGTCTGTATGCCCATTCAAAATATTCTGTAGTAATAACTGGTCATCTGAATAGATCAGATTCTTTATCATGCCAGGATTTATATACATCTCCTCCTGTGAATAACCAGTGATCTTAGATACAGCAGGACTTATGTATTCAAACTTCGGTTCAGGATAAAGCTGTACACGGTATATCACATCCCGAGCATTTTCTGCTAGTATCTTGAACATCTCGTCCTTGGGTTTGTGTTCATTGGAGAATCCAGATATGATAGTCAGTCCTTCTCGAACATCTATCTTTAAACCAGTGTCAGTGGATTCATAGTATTCTGCTTCAGCAGTTGATTGCACATCATCCAATAATATAAAATAATATTCCAGTCGCCCTTCTTCATCAAAGATGGGGTCAACGATCGCTTGTATCGATATCTGGGCCCCGCCCTTTAGGTTAGACAACTTTTGATAACACTGGCGTTTTCTTTGGCCTACTGCATTCTTGAAAGCTTCATTTTCCTTTATTCGCCCACTGGGCACGGTAAGTTCATCCCATTTAGTACCATTCAGGTCATCAAGTACAAAACCGGTCAACTGTGTAAAGGCTAGATTGCATGCCACAATGTCCCCTTTGGGACATACTATTACCATCGGATGTGAGATCCGGTCCAGCACATCTTTTTTCATCTGGAAAACCTTATCGGTTCTGGGTTTAGCTAAGACGGACTCTAAATACATATTAGTACCCCCTAGTATTCAGATACTTGTTTTGCCAAAACTGCAATTGTTCGAGGGTTATTGATTTTGTTCAATTTTTCTAAAAGACTCCATACCTTTTTAATCATTATCATCGTGTTCATTTTCGCCTACCATATTGCTGATTTATCCCCCTCAAAGTTGACCCTTATCGATGCTATCCGAGCTGCCCAACCATCAGCCACCAAGTGGTCTCGCCATGCTCGACCGGTCTACATCATAAGCACCGATGCTGGGGAATACATGCATTTTAACCATGGCTCAAGTGGCAAACGTTCCAACTGGAACGCGATCTTTGTAGATCCAACAACCGGCCACAACCTGTTGGTGGCCATTCGACATGGCCAGCCGCGCTATTCCAGACAACTCCTAATGGCGTTTAAGTCCCCTATCAATGTAGGGGACTTAAAATATGACTCACCGGTCGCCTTGCAGGCCGCTCATCGAGCGGGCAAGATCATACCCGGTATGACAGATTTTCACTTTGAGCTGCGCGTCGAACAGCATCCGGTAATGCGGATATACTACCGTAACTCTAGCAGTAACTACAGGCTGCTTTCTTTAGACGAAAAAACCTGTCGCTTCCTACCATAATTATCGATATATGATTCGATTTACATTAGTAAAAATTACAGAGCATCGGGGGGGAAAACCAGAATTTGTGATTGGCCGCGCCGGTTGAACACAAAAAGTTCATCCAGAAGGTGCTCGGTAAGATCTGAATATTCTTGGTGCTGTGGTGAACCTTCAGGAGCGTTAATCTCCAGTTCAAAAACACGCACCAAAATAGGCTGCCAGCACATAAGCTTAAGTTCTTCCAATCCTTCCTCCTGTAGAAAGGTCAGTTCTTCTTCGGGAAGAGAAAATGGGGTGCTGCGAAAGGTGTTGGCATCGAAATGACGCCGGATACGATCTATAAAACTAATAAGCTTTTCCTCTTTTTCTGGAGTCAAAACGTACTGAAACAGAATATCGTATAAAGCCTGCGTGGTGGTTATGGTTGTCAAACGGGGCATCATCAAATGCTGTTCCTGCCCTATATATCTTAAGGTGAACTTGCTGTCTGTCATTTGGATCTCCTCCTGTAAATCATATCTATTAATTCTGGCCATCAATTGAATTCGCTAATGAAAATGAATTTCCTGCCGAGCTTAGACTTGCGCTACGAGGGTCTTGGCTTCATCAGCCAGAGACAATGCCAGGTTCTCCATCTCTTGAATATTAGCAAATATCTCTTCCGTGGTCGCTGCCTGGCGCTGGCTGGCTTCGCTGGTAGTCTGTACATCTCGCACGATCATTTGTATGGCTGCCTCTATATTTAGCAAGATCGGGGCGATTCTCTTGGCCGAAGCAGCCGAGTGTTCAGCCAACTTACGCACCTCTTCTGCTACAATAGTAAAACCACGGCCGTGTTCTCCAGCCCGAGCTCCTTCGATTGCAGCATTTAACCCCAACAGTTGAGTTTCCTTGGCAACTGAGGTGATAAGATCCAACATTTCACCGGTCTCGTCAAGAAACTTACTAGCTTTTTCAGTCGTTTTCATCAATTCGATGTTGTTGGCAGCTATAGTCCCGGCTTCAGAAGTAACCTCCTGGGCTGCTGACCTTACATGTGCAACAGTTGTACGTAATACTTCAGCAGTATCGGCTAACTTTTCGGCTTCAGATTTCAGCTTGGTGACCATCACATCACGTCGAGAATCAACTAGAATCATCAGCACCTTGGCCAGAGACGAATCTACTAAAATCGTTTCTGGGTTCATAGCTTCTAAAATGGCATTTCTGACACTCTCATTGCCAGTAGCTTCAATTACTATTTCCAAGTTATTGATACGCAGTGCCGACTTTAGATCTGTAAAGACCGGTACGCCGATCTCCCGAGCTGTTTTTAGGCCTGGAGCATTCAGGTTCACATCACAAATGCCCGCAACCTCGATCCCCTCTAAATCGACAAACGCACAAAGAATTGAGGTTCCCCCCTTGCCCCCACCTACGATCAATAGTTTAGACATGACCTCTCCCCCCTAAATAACACCCAAAACCAATGCGGCATTTTTTCTATATTCTCTATTCCACAGCAACAATATGTTGTAGTAGTTCTACCCACTTAGCCCAATTCCTTCCATGAAGAGTATCCATTGTCGTAAACTAACCATAAAAAAGCGAGCCTTACCAGCTCGCTTTTTCATAAAAGTATAGATTTTGGATCAGTCTACTTCCCTGGCAGCCAATTCGGCTTCGTATATTGCAGACTCAATGTTGCGCGGCTGCTTGGCATCGCCGATGACTCGGACATAGGGGACAAGTTCCTTTATCAAAGATAGTTCTGGAGTGCATGTATCAAATCCTAATGCCAATATCAGATGATCAAGTCCCACTTCTGATGCACCCTCGGGTCCGTTCAGCTGAGCCGTATTAGCCGCGATATTCGCCAAAGCCGTATTCTTAAGTATTTTCACGCCCCCCGCCTTCAGGCTTGCTAGCAGGCTGAGCCGGTTGGTGTTTTCTATGCCGATCGCCAATTGACCTGTAGCCTCCACAAGAGTGATATCATTTCCGAAGGAAGCCAGGTACAGTGCTGTCTCACATCCGGTCAAGCCCCCACCTACAATAAGGACTTTTTTATTCTTAATGGGTTGTTCATCACAAAGAACTCTAACGGCTTGAATACAATTCTCTCCTACTGCCCCTGGTAGGTCTTTAGGTTTTGAACCGGCAGCCACTATGACTGCATGAGGTTTAAGTGAACTGATGATCTCTACAGTCAGTTCCTGTCCGACTCTGACATCGATGCCGGACTTCTCGACTGCACTTATCAGATAGTTGTTCAGATAGCCGATTCTTTCTTTGTGCGGAGGCTGTGAGGCTGCTTTCAGCATTCCACCCAGTTCCTTCCGGGACTCAATCAGAGTCACACGATGACCTCGATCCGCCAATGAGATCGCCGCTGCCATTCCAGCCGGCCCTCCACCCACCACCGCCACACGGCGTGGGGTCGAAGAAGCTTCCAATGGTTTAAGCCAGTTTTCCCTTCCAGCGCGCGGGTTGACCGCACAGGCAATCGGAAAAGCCTTGAATGAGCGTCCGATACAAGTGTTGCACGATAAGCAGGGGCGAATATCCTCTGGTCTACCAGCCCTAACTTTGGCTACCCAAGCTTCGTCTGCTATCTGGTTGCGCCCTACAAACACGAAGTCAGCCTGTCCATCCTTTACCATACGGTCAGCAAACTCCGGGTGGCGGATGACCCCGCCTACAAATACCGGAACCTTTGCCTGGGCTTTCACCGGTTGAGCCAACGCTACCCGCCAGCCCTCTGCAAATGATACTGGCTCGATCGATGTATGGCCTGATTCGTATATTCCACAAGATACATTCAAATAGTCAGCCCCAGCCTCTTCCAAAAGGCGTGCTACTACCAATCCCTCTTCGGGTTCGATGCCGCCTTTGACAAAATCGTTTATGTTAAAGCGCACTCCTACCACTAACCCCGGACAGACTTGCTTAATCGATTGTAATATCTCGGCAACTATCCGAGTGCGTGCTTCAGTGTCACCGCCATATTCATCAGTTCTCTTGTTTGAATATGGTGAAATGAACTGACTTAGGAGGTAGCCGTGTGCCGCATGTAGTTCCACACCATCAAAGCCAGCAGTCTGTGCAAGATAAGCTGCTCCTACGTACTTTTGCTGCACTTCCTTGATCTCTTCTATGGTCGCCTCCTGTGGCATGACCCACATCATGCGGCACGGAATAGCCGAGGGGGCCAGCGGCACCAATCCTTCAGTAGCCATTGGATGGGTCTGGCGTCCCGCATGGTGCAGCTGGATAATTGCCTTGCTGCCATAAGCTTTGATTACTTCCGCCAGCCTGCTCAATCCAGCAGTATACCGTGCGTGATCTATTCTAACTTGATTCGGGCCTACTTTTCCACGTGGGGCATCAACACAAGCAATCTCAACCACTATTGCTCCCGGTCTACTTTTAGCCCTAGCTTCATAGTAGGCTAGCAGGTCCGCTGTTACTTCCCCCTGGATGTTGGCTAAGCCAGTAGCCATGGCCGGCATGATAATGCGGTTTTCCAGGACCATATTCCCGATTCTGCCCTCGGTCATTAGGTGTTCAAACATTGCTTTATCAGCATCTCCTCTCCGGTTATAGAAGCCTGTCCCCATTATAGACATTTCTAACGCTGCTGTATTTGTTATTTCAGATAAATTGCAAAGTATTATTTCCACCATTTTCACAAATCAGAAAAGGTGTCATCATTCTAAGCATTATAGGCACCCCATATCAATAAACATTACATAAACAAGTCAAACCGATCTCATCCAAACTTTGCAAAGACAGACTGTTCAGAATATTGATTCCATAATACCTAGTATGACAAACATAATCCGGTCATGGAAGATATTTTGGCTAATAGCTCCATTTTAACGGTTAGGAGCATTATTGACCGCTGGTAAAATATGTGGTATCAAAGGTAGTATATTAACAAATATATTATTTAATGTTAGAGGGGGTAAATTGAGTAGAATGAGAGCGTCCAAGTTAGGTGTTTTTCTAGTGTTAGCAATATGTCTCCTGATTTTTCCGGGTTGCGACCCTGAAAGTCTAGGAGAGAGCCCTGAAGAAGCGCGTGCTTTCGCCGATCCAGCCGCTGAGCAGATCCTACAAGGCATCAGCAATAACGACTACGAACAGTTTTCTAAGTACTTTTCTGGCCCACTTAAAATGCAGATCACCAAAGAATTATTTTACAAGAACAATCCGCAGATCCGGCAGACGTTAGGCAAGTATGTTTCCAAATCCTTTATGACCCGTACGGTTAACGATGGTGTCGATGACATAATGTATAAAGTTGTCTTTACCAATGAACCGGGCACCACTTACATTCAGCTCAAATACAAGGTCGTTGAAGGGCAGGACCAGGTCACATATGTTCAGATCTTATCACCCAAAATGGCTGAGCTTATGAAAAAACAGAAGGCTGGACAATAACTGACGCATTCAAGATATCGCAATGTTTTCTGCAACTGTATCTGTTCCATATTGCGTTGAGATTTAACATTTTCTATTCGGTTGAATCACATATCATTCGATGGAGGAATGCGGGAAATATGAAGAGAAATGTCAGAATTGTGGCAATATGTCTGTTAGCCGTTACGGCTTTAATGTTGACGGGGTGCATCTCGATCGAAAAAAGCCAGGTCTGCAGTGGCATTACCAAAGCCGAAAATTCACTTTTCACCAGCGACGGACGCTTATTCGTAACTGGCGGCGATTCAGTATGGGAAGTTCACAAAGACTATTCCACGACCAAGCTGGCTACACCTGCCTGCAGCACCATCACCGGTATCGTTCAGCGGGGTAATTACATTTACGCCAACTGCAACACCGGCAATATAGCTCTTGGCACAGCTCGTTCTTTCTTGATAGCGGCATCCTTAAGCCAGCCTGCCCCGGCATTCAGTATAGTCCAGCAATATGACCGGGCGTGCATGGCCAACGGAATGGCTGTAGCTCCCGACGGATCGTTCTATATTGCAAATTCGACTGGTGTAGTATCATCAATGCTCAAAGTCGTGATCTCCAGCACTGATCCCATGAAGGTCACCGAGCAGAGAGTATGGCTTTCCTGGGGCGGACTCTTCCCCAATGGTGTTGAATACAAGAACAATTATATCTACTACACCGCTTTGAACACCATGCGCCGGGTAGAGATCCGGGGCAATGATCCCGGACCGGTAGAAACCCTTTACACTAATGTTGAGTTCCTTGATGACTTCTGTATTATTGGCGACAAGATAATAGTTGCTGACTTCATCAACGGCAAGTTAATTGCACTAGATCTCACTGGGAAGCTTTTAGGCCAGACATCCCAGTACAAATTCAACACCCCTACCTCAGTCACCGAAGCCAAGGGGCCGATTTTCGGCACTCAGGGCGTGCTGGTCACCGAGCAGCTTTCAGGCAAGGTGTGGTTTGTAACAGGGAATTAGATGACATCTGAAGGACTCCTCGGTATCGGGGAGTCTTTTTTTGTTATTTTTCACTTGTTTGCGTGCATAAAGGAAATCATACGAATAATGTCGTATAGGATAGAGACAAGTTCATCAAGCTAAGCTATATTTAATATAGGAAACGTATTGTCGCAAATCAACCACTAAAGGTAGGAATATGCGCGAAGTTATTTGTGCACTTAAAAGCAACGATATGCTGCATAACCAAGATGTGGTTCGATTAAAGATCTACATCAAACGCAAGTATTCCAATTCCGATTCCAAAAGACGGGCTTTCATTCTGTCTGATGCCATACATCGCCTTTTAGACCAACATCTCACCGAGTTCCAGGAAACCCATCGCGAAGACATCAAGAAAAGACTCCTCCATCTGGCTGTATCACGGGGCAACTTTTCCATCAACGGACAAGACGTCTTTAAGAGTTGCCTGCTTATCGAGAACCACCCTGATGATCTGATGGAATCGATGACCGGGTGGCTTAACGCTCGGCAGTCCGTCAAAACTATACCACTGTCAACACTCAAAGAATTCATCATGCAGATTCGCCCTTACACTCCAGATTTGATCCACCTCGATCTGGACCTTTTTCTAGACCATGTGGAGGAGAAACTAGCGCAGGAAAGCCAAGTCGCTTATCCCATAGAAACCGCTGAATCATTTATAGAGATATCTGCATTTGAGGAAGTTGTTGGAATTGCGGAAGAAGTATCGAGTGACGAAGAATCCATCCCCCTCTCGGACGCAGTCAAGCCAGCACCGCTTAACCCTGTCATCGGTATTGTGACCAAGACCCACAGCGATATAAATTTTCTATACTCTTCAGTATGGGCGTCAGTTCCGGTCGCATCACGCTCACAGCGTATGTTTGATAGTTTCGGAACCTATTGGACAGGCATAGCAAATAGAATACTGAATGTTTTCCAGCGCATACCTGCCCTGATCAGTTCATTGAAAATGCTCGGATTTGACCGTACAAAGGCGGTTATGATACTGGTTTTATCAGCCCTGGTATTGGTGCCTTTATTGGTGATCATACCTTACATTTCAGAAATGATCTCACCACCAGACAAACCACCGATAGTAGCTGAGCCAGATGGCCTGCCTACAGAACTGCGTTATCACTCAGTTGATACGCAACGGCTTAAGAACTACCTGATTGGAAGGAACTCACTATTAGCCGAAGAGCCTCACTTCAGTGAGATCATTAAGACCAGCAAAGAATTCGATATCCACCCTCTTCTCATGTTCGCCATAACCGGCCAGGAACAGGGCTTCGTCCCTAAGGACAGTAGCAACGCTTACATTAAAGCGAGCAATCCTTTCAACGTCTACGGCAGTTGGACTGAATACAACGGGAACATTACCAATTCTTCAAGAGTCGCTGCCCAAACGGTGATCAACTTGAGTAAGGGCCGGCCCGCCAACACAGATCCTTTTGCCTGGATCAACCGTAAATATGCAGAGGATAAGGAATGGTGGAAAGGCGTTAAAAGTATTTTCGAGGATCTTAAGCAGCACGTAGAGACTCCCCTACAAACCAAAACCTCTTCTCACTAGCTTCTCATTTCCTTCTATTTCCGGGTGAAAGCTTTAACTTATAGCTTTTTAATACTATACTTAGATTAAGATGATTCGTTTCGAATTAATTGTCGCTATGAGCAGGTTTGATAGAGAGGATGGTTCAAATGAAAATTATTCCTGATCCGTTTAGTCCAAAACCGTCTGCTAATAATACAACTTCAACTAAGCACAACTCGGCTGCGAAAAAGTTGGTCTTAGATCTGACCAATGATCAATCTCCAGTCAACGGCGCACAGATAGCTATATCCGAAAGAATGATAGCCCAGGCCCGTGGCATTGACCAGACCATGCGCAATGCACAGGACGCGGCCTCAATGGCTCAGACTGCTGAAGGTGCACTGGGGGAAGTCAATTCCGCTCTTCAACAAATGCGCGAGCTGTCAGTCCAATCTGCCAATGGCACTTACACCGCTGAAGATCGTTCTGTTATCAACAGTCAGTTCCAACAGCTTAAATCCTATATTGATGATGTGGGAAGAACAGCACAATACAACACCAAAGATTTGTTTGGCAGTGCCAACCTATATCAAACAGGAGCCAACGAAGGTTCGCAAATCGTCAGCATAGTAAGTCAGATCAGCTCCGAAAGTCTGGGGTTAAGCAACACCAGTATCGCAGGAGTCGAATCTTCCGCTGATGCTTTGGGGACTCTGGATAGCGCAATGAGCCTAGTGACTTCTCAGAGGAACAGCCTGGGCACCCTGCAAAACGGCATTGATCATCATCTGGCCAGCTTAGCCACCGGCTATGAAAATCTAACTGCTGCTAGTTCCAGCATAAACAACGCCCAGACTCTGCTGGATACGATCAAAGCCGCATCAGCGCTTTCACCGGAGAATATGGCAGCGGCTCATGCCAACTTTGATCCATTACGGGTTATGTCTTTGATAAACGATTAGGTTTGATCTGATTCGATACCAACGTGAAAGCCGGGATTTTTCTCCCGGCTTTCACGTTTATGTATGTTTTTCTCGTTTACCTTTTCGGAGCAATATTGATCATAACGCCAGTTTTTGTTTTATCTGAATCATCCTTGGACACTGCTATAGAAATCGTATTCCCGTTCTTCACACCCATAAGTGTTGTCATAGTCCCCATCTGCAGGGTATTAGTTTCGGTAGCGCCCTTCATTGCATCCTGATAGTACTTTACTGCATCATTGAAGCTTTCTGTGGTGTTCAACAACAGATAATAGGTCGGTTTACCGTTATCATCACCTTTGTTGGCAACCATGATCGTACTATCATCGATCACCGGTACTAGATTTGTGGGATACCCTTCAGGCAATGATACACCATTTTCTCCAGTGGCCACCTCTGCTTCATTGCCATCTTTGTCAGTAAACTTCATTTTACCCTTATCTAGTGACATCGAACCGTTGCCGGTATCGATTGATGGGCCGCAGCCGCCTAAAATACCAATAATTCCAAGAATGATCAAAACCGCGATCAACTTTTTCACACCATAACCTCCTTACCCATTTGTTACATGTTAGCCCCCTTTTTTGCAGTTCGTCAACCATAAAAAAAGACCTAATTCTAGGCCTAGCTCTTTTCTTCTGCTGAGGCTTGGCTTAATTGATCTATTTTGCAGTACTATCAACCCTGGCTGACATAAGAAATCCGATTGCGCCCACGCTTCTTAGCCAGATACAGTCCTTCATCGGCTTTGGCGATCAAGGTCTTGAAATTGTCACCATCCTCAGGATATGATGATAGTCCGATCGATACCGTAAACTGTCCGCCTTCCATTTGCTCGACTTTTAATCTGAATCTTTCCGCTACATATATCGCCTCTCTGACTGTTGTGTTAGGCAGTATTACTAAGAACTCGTCTCCTCCATAACGTCCCAGGCTGTCAATATCACGAATACATGTCTTGGCAGCATGAGCTATCTTCTTAAGCACCATATCTCCAGCTACATGCCCCATGGTGTCATTGATCGTTTTAAAATGATCGATATCGAATATCATCACCGTAAACCTCAAAACGGATTTCGAGGCAATATGGTTATCGATGATGGTTGTAATGGCTTGTTTGTTGTAAGCCTTAGTCAATGAATCGGTCTTGGAAATCAGCAGCAGGTTCTGATTGGATCGCTCTATTTCAAACATTCGTTTCTTAACTTCTAGGTTGATAGTCTTCTCCAGGTTGCTAAGTCTCTTCTCTGCTTCTGCGGTCCGTGTAACCAATGTTCCATAGGATGCATTGTAGAAATGCATAAAGAAGCAAAAATAGGCCAGCCCTTTGAAGATGAGAAAGAGCACCGTATAGCTATGTGAAAGGGCCGACAACAACAAAAAGAGCATTGATTTGAACATTGTGTTCCTGGTGTGTCTATCACGCACATAAATGTACATGATATTAGCCACAGCCCCGGCCATAAGGATCAAACGCGGTTGATTTGACTCAAGGAAATTAGGGCCGGGATGAAGGTATTTGAGTATAGCCATCAAAGCCATCGGAAAAGCAAATATTGCAACTCTGAGCACCTGGTGATTATGTTCTTCCGGATCAAGCACCGCAAGAATAAGGATGACCATAACCAACATTAATTCAGCCAGAGTTGTAGCTGAAGCAAAGTTCAGGGTCCGCGGATTAAGAAAGGCAAAAATGCTCAATAAAAAAGGCACGAAAAAGGTCGCGCCCATCAGTTTGGTCGTTGAACTGCCGCGATTCATTGCATAGGTAAGGATAAGGATCGAGAACGAAAAACAGATTGTGATCAGGAAACCAAGTTGGTCGCCCACGATCTAAAATCTCCCTACATTACAGATTTAACCCCTTATAAGCCTCTTAAAGTCAAATAATTCCCTATATATTTCGGTTTTCCTCCTTTTTACACCATAAAATGCATATGGAAATTAAATGAAACACCCCACTAAAGAGAGCTATATGGATACTAAGCACCTCGAAAAGCTCGGTTTAATAGGCTGGCAGAATCTCTAATGCGAAAAAGCCCGTAATTAACGGGCTTTCGATATATCACAGAGATTCATTTTTGCCAGCGGTCTAAGTTACTTCTGTTCCGTAACCTTGGTCATTTTGTCACCCTGTTGGATACTGTCTACCACATCCATACCCTGAAGCACCTTGCCAAACACAGCGTATTGCCCATCCAGCCAGGCTGCATCAGTCTTCAGGATGTAAAACTGTGAACTAGCCGAATTCGGGTCCGTCGAACGAGCCATCGCTACTCCGCCTCGAATATTCTTTAGCTGTGGGGAAGTTTCTAATTTGATGGTATCAGGCGATCCCCCCATACCAGTCCCCAATGGGTCTCCCCCCTGTATGACCCAGTTCTCTACCCGGTGGAAGGTTAGATTGTCATAAAACCCTTTATTTACGAGCTTCTCGAAATTGGCCACCGTAATGGGCATTAATTTCGGATATACCTCGATTATAATGTCGCCCTTATCTGTTTGAATGGTGACGATTTTGGCTCCCGGGCTAGCTTTCACAGGCGCTTGGGGAGTCTTATCTTGGGTTCCCTGACAGCCAGCCACCATAGTCAAAACAAGAAATAAGCACAATGCTGTCACAACGAATAAAACTTTAGACCCTTTGCTATTGATTCGCAATCGCACGCTCCTCCTATCACGTTTTTTTGGAAATAAACTCCTATCGGGCTTAAAGATATGTTCTTCGACTCTGTTTTTATTTTTTCCTGCTTAGTCTTCCGACCGAAATTCAGACATTTGCCAGCAACTTCCGCCCCATGGTAAAATCACATAGGTCGCGTCTTATCTGGATATGAAGGAGGGGCACCAAATGTTTTTGGCCAAAGCCGCCATTATCGGGTTCGGGGCTTTACTGATCCTTCCGTTGATCGGACTTGCTATCTGGTCCTCAATTAAAGCAAAGAATAATAAACCTGCCGAGTGAAGCTGAGAAACTAAAACATAGAAAAAGGCGAATTCAATATTCGCCTTTTGGTTGTATGCGTTTTATTTAAATAGCATCAAGCTCGATGGTTATCTTCCTCAGGCCTGAATTCTTCTTCATCAACGGCACTGTCTGAAACCACCTCAGCCAGCATAGGCCTTAGCTTCTCCATAACCATGTCCGTCAGTTCAGCAAAGCTAAAGCTGCCTCGGGTTGGTATCATCAAGCAAGCTACTCCCGCTTGTTCGACCGATTTCTGTACAAAGTTGTCCTTTGTCACTTTATATGCCGTGGTGTTAGAGTCCGCCAACTCGATAACCAGCAAGGGCCTCAGATGGGTGCTATCACAGACAACAAAATCTAGGTGCTCACAAGAAATCTTATTCCAGTAAGACAGCCTATGCGCAGTCTCAACCGGTATGTATATCACATCTACCAGTCTCACCTTGGGAAAAACAACACAGTCCTGGCCTTTCACTATCTGCCGGAGGATCTCATATGTCGATCTTTCATTCTCGGTGAATAAATAATTCCTCTTTTTATAAGGCAGCTTAAGAAGCGGTCCTATATCAAGGATCTGTGCATCCTTGACCGTATACTTGGGCTGCTGCTGTTCCTGATTCTGACGATACAAGCGGTAAATTATGAACAGCAAGATCAATGCAAATATGGCAAGGGCTATATCCATAAGTCCCCTTCTTTCATTCAATTGTTTATTCCCTGGTTAATTCGCCCAATTAATACAAAATTCCTTTTTCTGATTTATTTCGACAATAATAATTTTGGGCGATGAATGTCACGGTTTCTTTCTGGAAGTAAATAAAGCCCCACAACAATGTGGAGCTCATATGTAACAAGAGGCAATTGATTATTTAGGTCGGTCTTCTATGCGTCATCCGCCTCGATCAGAACTGCAATATCCACCAGAACCTCTTTTTTAGCTGTATCTATTATGGCATTGATTATCCTTTTCACTGCATTATAATCATCGAATGAAGCCAGCAGCACTTCCCTGCCTGAATATCCACCTTTTAACTTATAGATATAGTCCGGCCCGATCAAGCCCTGCTCAGTAGCCAGCTTAATGCCCGGTTCTTCGACGATCCATACCTGGTCAACACGGCCCGCAAAATCACCCCACTGACTTTTTACCCTAAACATAGAACCATCCTTCTTTCATACGAACCATTATAATCCAATTATAACTCAATTATTGTTTATTAGAACCTGTTTACTAGAATATCTCTTTGATTAAGAATCAAAGCTTCCATTCAACATTATCTCGTATTACTTGGGCCGGATTTCCGGCTACAAGTGTCTTTGGAGGAACGTTTTTATTGACCAGCGAACCGGCGCCGATAATGGCTCCATCCCCGATCACTACCCCTTTTAAAATGGTTGTGCCGGTCCCGATCCAAACCCTGTTTCCTATCACGATCGGAGCTGTTATTGAATGCCTATCACCATTATGACTATGAAAGTCAGTATCGATTATTTGTACATCCCATGATATGGAGCATTCATGACCAATTTCTATCCTTTCTTTGCAGAGTATTTTACTGTTGTTGCTTATAAACGAATTGTTCCCGATCGATATCCTTGAGCCCGCTCCTGCAATCACTCTAACTCCAGGTCCCAGAGAAACCTCGCCATCAATAATAAGCTCGCTGCCTTGTGCCAACTGAACGATGGTTCGATCATATCTTATCTGCCCGATTTCACCTAATTGAGTAGTGAACAACCCAAGGCGCAATTTGCCTCTTATATTCAGTTTTGAATCACGTTCCCGTTTGATCGATGTTGGCCATGACGCTGAGATCGGAGCATCCCATAATCGAGTAACAGAGCAGTGTCTGCATGAATAATAAAAACTCTTGAGCAGGGTTCCTGGCCGGAATATGAATAATCCTAGCGTCTTTATCTTCATAGCTTATCAACTCACTCCCGTTACTCATGGTAACTATATGTTTCTAACATGAGCAAGTCAATCCCTTTTTGGTTAAGAAATGAAGATCAACATAAAAAGCCTTCTGAATATATTCAGAAGGCTCAAAAGTGTCTTAAAATGGTGCCGGGAACCGGGGTCGAACCGGTACGAGTATCACTACTCGACGGATTTTAAGTCCGTTGCGTCTGCCTGTTCCGCCATCCCGGCGCGTTTATGTTGGCTAAATAAAAATGGAGGGCGGAATCGGATTTGAACCGATGAATGGCGGTTTTGCAGACCGCAGCGTTGCCACTTCGCCATCCGCCCTCGCTTTCAGCAAGATTAATTATACCGTGCGATTATATACTCGTCAAGGAATGACTAAATCAGCTTATGATGCCTGGTTCTGGGATAACAAATAAAAAGCCGCCTTATTAAGGCGGCGATATGTTCTGGAGCGGGAGAAGAGATTCGAACTCTCGACCCTCGCCTTGGCAAGGCGATGCTCTACCGCTGAGCTACTCCCGCATAGTAAATGGTGCCTCAAGGCGGACTCGAACCGCCGACACGCGGATTTTCAGTCCGCTGCTCTACCAACTGAGCTACCGAGGCATGATGGCGGAGTTGACGGGACTCGAACCCGCGGTCTCTGGCTTGACAGGCCAGTATGTTAACCAACTACACCACAACTCCGGGCGCGAGATTTATTATAACATCCATACAACGCGGAGTCAAATAGCAGTTTTAGCCTGTCTTATTCCCCTAAGAACGATCTTACGAAGTTAGGAAGCACAAAGCTCGCTTTATGAATTCCATCATTGTAATACTTGGTCTGCGGCATAATTTTCTTGTAACGTGCTTCATCAAAATCAGCGATCGGATCATATTTCTTCGAGCACAGGGTAAAGCTCCAGATGGCACTGGGGTAAGTCGGTATATATGCCCAGTAAACCTTGACTACCGGGAATATCTGGCGCAGGTTATCATAAACCCTTTTTAGTGTCCGCTGGTGGAAAAACGGTGATTCGGACTGGGTCACAAATATACCGTCATCATTCAGGCAGTCGTATGCGGTCTGATGAAAAGGCTTTTGGAACAAAACCTCTGCTGGTCCGATAGGGTCAGATGCATCACACATGATAATATCGAATTTTTCCTTGGTGGTGGCCAAGAACTTCTCACCATCTTCAAATAGGATACGTGCCCTTGGGTTATCGAGTTCCCCCGCCACTTCCGGAAAGTATTCTTTACTCTTCTGCACTACCATCTCATCGATCTCGACCAGGGTTACACGTTCTACTTCAGGATGCTTAAGGACTTCACGAACAGTGCCGCCGTCGCCGCCGCCTATGACCAGTACTTGTTTGGGATCAGCATGAGTAAACAACGGAACATGCCCCATCATTTCGTGATAGACAAATTCATCTTTTTCAGTGATCATGATGGAGCCATACAGGACCAGCATCTTACCGAACTCGAAGGTGTCCAGGATATCGATCCGCTGAAAAGCGCTCTCGCCGCTATATAGGAGTTGTTTTATCTTAACAGTTAGACCTACACGATTCTGGTGCTTCTCTGTAAACCACACGTCCCAGAGATCGGTCATTGATTCCTCCCGGATAATATCGCTCTGCATTCCAATTCCCCTTTCTTATCATCCCAAAAATAAAAGCTAAAAAAGCCTGTCAACAATGGTCTTATCTAGGCTTTAATCAACCACAACGATCTTTGCAGGAGGCACTCCATTAAAATTCGTGGCACTGCAGTTAGTATATGCTCCCATGCACGGGGCAACCAGCATATCCCCGATTTCCAGATGTGGCATAGATGAATTTTGATAAATTATATCAAAAGAGTCGCATGTTGGACCAGCAATAATGCATTGTTCACGGGCACTCTTACGTTCAGACAACAGCGGGTAATCACAATGATCAAAAACTTTACCAGAGAACGAGCCATAGAGGCCATCATCCACATAATACCACCACTGGTTGGCACGATTGGACTTGCCTACCACGGTCAAGATAAGATCAGCTGCATCACCCACAACGAACCTACCTGGCTCTGCGATGACCCTGGTCTTACCGAAATAACGATCCAGTGCCTCGGCTATCGGTTCAAAGAAATTGCGCAGCGGCATGATATTCTCCACATATTCGACAGGGAATCCCCCTCCAATGTCGAGCACCTCAAGATAAAGCCCCTTCAACGCAAGTAAACTGAATATACGGCGGCTCTCAACGATCGCATCAATATACTTGTAAGGGTTTACACTTTGTGACCCTACATGAAAGCACAACCCTTTTACAACAAGTCCCATGTCCCGCGCCTTAAACGCCAGGTCCACAGCACCAGTTGGATCTATCCCAAACTTGTAGGACAGGTTGACTACACAATCGGGGTTGGGGAAACTGAGCCGCAGCAGCAGCTTAACACGATCTCCGTAATCTCGGAATTTTTCAAGTTCCCACTCATTATCAAAAACGAACCATTCCACTCCATTGGCCAGCGAAAACTCAATATCGCTCGGCTTCTTAATGGGATTAGTATGGATCATATTTGATCCAGTCACGCCCAGATCAGTTACCAGTTCAATTTCCCGGTTGGAGCACACATCAAAGTTGGGATTGCAGCCCTTGATGATCTCAAGCAACTCCGGAGCGGGATTGGCCTTGACTGCATAATACTGCTCAACCCTTGGCAGATACTCTTTCAGAAGTTGAAACTTTTCTTCAATGCGTTTGCGGGACACAGCTAAGATCGGGGTCCCATGAATTGCCCTGAGTGCTTTGGCTTGGGCCAAAGTTATATTGCTCAATTATCATTCTCCTCCCAGAAACACAGCTAAGTAATATTCATATCAAATCTTCAACTAAAACACAAGCACAGATTTGATAGGCCATGGTTATCGAGAGAATGTATGTTGCAAATCCTTGTACATTATCTTTAAAACGCTGCAGGCAGTCCAGGAAATTATCTACTGTTTTGCGCCGGTTCTTTTGTTTAGGATAAATTACATAGAACTCACGGGTGGCAGGTTTTTCGCCTTTGATTTTTAGCACCTTGACCTTCCCGTTATTGCTCCAATGTGCAGCCACTACCCCAGAAATCAAAGCCAAGCCCAGTCCAGCTTCCACCGCTCCTACTATTGCCGTGGTACTGCCCAACTCAGCCTGTACATTAAAGTCCTCCCGACGTAAGCCTAAACCACGAAAGACTTCATCGGCAGCTACCCTCGTTCCCGAGCCCCGCTCACGAAAGACCCATCTTTCGCCCTGTAAAGTCGTCAGATCGGCTTCATCCTGGGCCGCAAGCACATGATCACTAGGCACCAATAAAACCAGTTCATCCTCAGTCCATTTAAAACCGTCTATTTTTCTATTGTTGAGCCAAGCCCCAACCACCCCTAAGTCCAACTCACGGTCAGCCACTTTGGCTACGATTTTCTCAGTGTCTGCAACTTCCATGAATACGTTGACATTAGGATATTCTTCTTTGAACAACTTCAGAAAACGCGGCAGTATGTACTGCCCTGGCACAGTACTGGCCCCGACGAACAGATTGCCGCGGCGATTATCCGAGACATCCTCCATCACCCGGGAGGTCTTTTCCATGACCTTGATTACTTCACGAGCACATATGTACAGGGCATCGCCCGCTTCGGTGGTCTTTAGTCTACGTCCAGATCTCTCCAGCAGCAATACTCCAAAGTACTCCTCTAACGACTGGATCTGCTTGCTTACGGCCGGCTGGGAAATGTTCAATTCTTCGGCTGTACGTGAAAGGTTTTGTGTTTCGACTACCCTTACAAAGGTTTTGAAGAGCGAAAAATTCACTTAAATACACCCGCCAATCTTTAAAATACTATCCTAAAAATCCGGAGAGTATCGTATCCACGGCCTCTTTTTCATCAAGACCGAGGGTCATTAATTTTATCAGCTGTTCACCGGCGATGCGGCCAATAGCTGCTTCATGGGTCAAGACCGCCTCTGCACTTTCCGCCACCAATTCCGGCACAGCACGGATCTGGGCTTCATCCATAATGATAGAATCACACTCCACATGGCCAAAGCAACGGTTCTGCCCGACCATGGCTGCTCGAAAAACCTGGTGGGATCGGCCTTGAGCTACTGATCTAGCCAATACCTGGGCGCTCGAGTCAACACCAATAAGCTGAATGCTTATATCGGATTCTGCTTCCTGATTCTCATGGGTCAAGAGCTTTTCCACCATTTTGAAGCCAGCTTTATCGTAAATAGATGCCTGGGTACTGCGGATAGTATTGTCGACCCCTTTTATCTGGGTCAGTTCCATTTCAATGTATCCACCCTGTTCGACGGTAACAATTGTCGTAGGGTTCAACACCCGCTGGCCTCCATCACCCTGTCCGAAGTGCTTTTCCACATATTTCAGACGGGCGCCTTTTTTGATTATGATTTCATGAATACCATCATGCTGGGCTGTCTCATGCCCGGTATTGTGAATACCGCAGCCAGCCACTACCGTCACATCGGCATCCTCTCCGATGACAAAGGTATTATAGACCAGGTCTTTCATGCCACTTTTGGTAAGGATGACCGGAATGTGAACGGACTCATTCTTGGTCCCAGGCTTTACGATAATGTCTATACCCGGTTTATCTTGCTTTGGCACTATCTCAATATTTGCCGACGACTTGCGGAGCAAAGCTTCCCCGTCTTTCCTAATATTCACAGCGCCCTGAGGCACTTCGTGCATGTCGGCTATAGTTTGAAGCAGTTCGCTATCCAATTTGTTGAGTTCCATAAGCTGTACCTCCACATTGATCACGTAGTTTGCATATAATCTCATCCTTGATCACTGGCCAGATCAATTCCGCTGGACCTTGCTGTTCGATAACCCCATCAGCTACCAATATCAGTTCATCACATATTGGCAGAAACTGTTCGTTATGGCTGATGACCACCGCTGTTTTCTCTGGGCTGGTTTTATGCTGGCGAATTATCAAGCCGATAAGCTTCTGTATGGTCCACAGGTCAACACCTGCCTCCGGTTCATCAAATATAGCCAGTTGAGAACCCTTGGCCAGGAGTTGAGCAACCTCTATACGTTTGATCTCACCACCGGATAGACCTGGTCCCACATCCCGTCCAATATAATCTTCAGGACAAAGCCCAACGTCGCGGAGATAGGATCTTGCGGTCACCGTGTCGATTCCAGGCTTCGCGATCTTCATCATAGACTCGATATGAATTCCCTTGAAGCGGGGTGGCTGTTGAAATGCGTATGCAATGCCCTTGCGAGCTCTTTCGGTAATGCTGAGGTCTGTAATATCTTCACCATTAAAAATAATTTGGCCACTGTTGGCTTTGTAGATGCCCATTATGACTTTAGCAATAGAAGTTTTACCACCACCATTAGGCCCGGTTATTCCATAAAGCTTGCCTTTTTCTATAGTAAGATTGATCTTTTTTAGAACTTCTTTGGCATCCCCGTTTTCACCGTCGAGATTGAGTGTAACATCCCGCAGTTCAAGCACAGATTCTACCCCCTTGTCTTATATGTTTCATAAGAAAGCCTCAAGGCTATAATAACTAAAGGTTAGGGAAAAGTAAAGGGAGCGGCGGCACCGCCTGTATTTCCGGCACTTTCTCCCATCCTTTTTTTAGGTGATTGGTTGCTCTCAAATAATTCTCTTGCATTTCACACACTTAAGTAATATTATGTTATTAGATAGTTAGATGGTTTTCTAATTATTTAATATTCTAATTATCTGCCGATCCTCAGTAAAGGAGGGGTTGCAATGCCACTAAATCTTGTTTTCAAAGCGTTATCCGACGGAACACGAAGGGAAATCCTCAACATGCTGCAGGAACAGGATATGCCAGCCGGTGAGATCGCAGATCGGTTTAACATGACCAAGCCCAGCATATCGCATCATTTAAACATGCTGAAACAAGCCAAACTGGTGCAGGATGTGCGCAAAGGCCAAAACATTTATTATTCGCTCAATACTACAGTCTTTCAGGAAGTGTTGGGATGGATGGCAGGGATGATGGATAACCAAAACAAAGGCAAGTAGCACTTTTAACCAAAACAGATTGTACATCAAAGGAGAGATCGAGATGGATGAGAACAAACAGGTATACAAACTGAGCTGGGAGACTCTTAAGCAGGATTGGCCAATATGGATATTTCTCGCTGGTCTATTAGCTTTATCGATCATGCTGTACCCGCACCTGCCTGCTAAGGTGCCCGTACACTGGAATATTCACGGTCAGATCGATCGTTATACTACCAAACAAATAGGCACTTTTATGATGCTAGGGGTAACGGCCGGCATGTATCTAATGTTTCTGCTACTGCCGTTGATCGATCCCAAGCGTGAAAACTACGCACGGTTTGCCGGGGCTTATCGCTTATTCCGCTGGGTATTCGTCATCTTTATGGGCAGTATGCATGTTGCCATACTTATGGTGGCGCTTGGGTATCACCTGGACATAAGCATATTGGTCAAAGCTGGAGTATCGATTCTGTTCTTAGTCATCGGCAACTTTATGGGCCAAATAAGATACAACTACTTTGTTGGGGTCAAGACTCCATGGACGCTTTCTAACGAAGACGTATGGCAACAAACACATCGATTTGCCGCGAAAATATGGGTAATATGTTCATTGGTATGTTTAGCGATGTCTCCGTTCCAAGCAGTCTGGAGTGCCTGGATATTCTTTGCATCCGTAGCTGTTATGGCCATAGGTCCGATAGCCTATTCTTATGTGGCATACAGACGGGTGGTTGGATAATCTCTTACTCAAGGATAATTAGTTTTCAAAGGAGGGCTTTGTAATGGAAAATGTATTGACAATTTTAACAACTCCCTGGATCATTGTGCCCTTACTCTTTTGGAGTTTGGCATGGAAAGGCACAGCCCTATGGAATGCAGCGGTCAACAGACAGCTTGGATGGTTCATAGCATTGCTGGTGATCAACACGGTCGGGCTGCTGGAAATGGTTTATCTAGCGTTCTTTCGCCGGGAAGTGCATGCAGAGTAAACCAGATTATACATGATCAATAAGCATCCACCCGCAAAGCGGGTGGTTTTGCTTTGACCCTATAAGGGTCTGGTACCAGCAGCACCTCAAAGTGCTCTGTGGTTCCGCCAACCGCATTCGTCACCCTAGCGACCCTTAAAAGGGTCTTCGTATTCCTTCACACTATTCTTATCTAGCATCATATCGTCATTTTCCTACTCTCTGATATATCTCTGTATTGTGGCTTTGTTTAACCCAACCGTACTAACATAGTAACCTTTAGCCCAAAAATGACGATTACCATACTTGTACTTTAAATTAGCATGCTTATCAAAAATCATTAGGCTGCTTTTCCCTTTTAGATAGCCCATAAAGCTTGACACAGCCATCTTTGGCGGTATCTTTACGCATAGATGTATGTGGTCGCTGCATGCCTTGGCCTCTACTATTTCTACCCCTTTATATGTACATAACTGGCGGATTATTTGACCAATATCACTGCGCAATTTCCCATAGATTTCTTTCCTTCTGTACTTCGGTATGAATACTATGTGGTAGATGCAGTTCCATCGGGTGTGTGATAAACTATTTTCGTCCACTGGACAACCTCCTTCTGATCTTTGAGCGGTCGGCGAAACCTGCTCTATTCTATCAGAAGGAGGTTTTTTACATCATACTCATCGGCATAGCCTCTTTTTTTCACACACGCATAGCGTGTGGTTGTCTAGGCACGACCTTCTGATAGGTCGTGCCATAAAATAAGAAGAGGCGGGAAATCCCGCCTCTTCTTAATAAGCTTTAGTTCTTTTTCTCCAGTACCTGTGCTACGGTTTTGGCTATGTCAGCGGTCGCTTCATCCTGGTATTCATCGACCTTGCCTTTATCCATCAACCGGTTGAGTTCTATGTTCCAGGGTATATCGCCCAGATAAGGAACTCCGAGATTAGCTGCTACTTCACTGGTAGCCGCTGACCCAAAAAGCTCCATCTTCTCATGACAATGCGGGCACACCGCATGACTCATATTTTCCACAATACCGAGAATCGGAGTCTGCAGCTTGTTAGCCATTTTAACCGCCTTCTTAACGATCATCAAGACTAGTTCCTGCGGAGATGTAACGATGACGATCCCGCTAATTGGCAGGGTCTGCATTACTGTAAGGGGCACGTCTCCCGTACCTGGCGGTAAGTCTATAAGCAAATAATCAAGCTCATGCCAATTAGTCTCCGCCCAGAATTGGTTTATGACCCCACCTAACATGGGACCTCTCCAAATAACCGGATCATCTTCGTTAGGCAGGAACAGATTGACTGACATCACCTTAACTCCTGCTGCAGAAGTAGGCGGTGTTATACCAAAGTCAGTTGCTTGCAGTCCACCACCCTTTATTCCGAAGGCTTTAGGAATACTCGGCCCTGTTATATCAGCATCTAGGATACCAACTTTGTAGCCCATCCGGTTAAGTTCAGTAGCCAGGACACTGGTCACCGTTGATTTTCCCACTCCACCTTTACCGCTCATAATTGCGATCACGTTCTTAATGTCGTTGAGTGAGCCGAACAAGGCTTTTTCAGGCTGTGCACAAGAATCCTCTGAGCATCCCTGATCTGCCATACTACAGCTTTTACATTGATCTTTCTTGTCTGCCACTAGTTTTCCACCCCTTATCACTATGTTATTGATTACTTCTTATCCAGATAAACTGCTATGCTGGCATGGCTCTTAAGTTTCTTTACATACTCAGCCCAAACATCCTTCTGTTTTTGGGTTTTAGCATCTTCGCTGACCTGCGCTTTGGAATCATCATAGCTCAATATATCCCCCGATACACTTAATCCTTTAATGATGTGATAACCGTAAGAGGTCTTCACCGGGGTCTCTGTGATCTCCCCTTTGTTGAGCTTCAATGCAGCAGCTAAAAACTCTGGAACCAGCTGACTCTGGTCGTCAATGACCATATCAAGCTTGCCCCCTATGTCCTTAGTTCCAGGATCGATCGACTTCTGCTTAGCCATTTGTTCGAAGCTAGCCCCTTTGTTTAATTTCTCGATAATACTTTCGGCTTCTTTTTTATCCTTTACTAAAATATGTGCTACCTTGACTTTTTTACCGTACTTGCCAAGGTTGTTTTCCCAGTAATTATGCATTTCAGATTCTGTCACTGTAACATTCTCAGTAACTTT
Organism: Acidobacteriota bacterium; assembly: GCA_050259595.1. Lineage (GTDB taxonomy): Bacteria > Bacillota > Syntrophomonadia > Syntrophomonadales > DTU052 > JBLNAX01. The sequence continues at coordinate 43,588 of JBLNAX010000038.1, forward strand.
ATCCATTAGTTTAGTGATCAAGACCCGATTGTGTACTTCCCCTATGAACTCTCCCTCATTTATGTTGTTGTTCTTTAGAAAACCTTTATACTGGACCTCGCTGCCGCCCAATGCATCTTTGAATTGTTTTAAAGCCTCATCATATTCTGCCTGGGTAGCGCTTATTTTCCGATTCTTGACTTCCTGAAGCAGAACCGTCTGTTCTATTAAATTGTCCAGCGACACCTTGCGGATCTCTTTCATTAATTGGGAATCTTTTAGGGGATCCTTACCGGAATCCTGTTTATAATTGACCACATATAGGTTGACTATTTTGTCCAGTTGGGCTTGCGTTATCTCCTCATCATTAACGATTGCTACGACATCGGCTTCACGCATACAGCCGACAACGCTGACCAGCAAAACGAGCACAATGGTAATGACCAGTGATTTTCTCATCAAAGCTTCTCTCCTCATCCCCAAGTTTGATATGTCCAATTATATTGCGTTTCCTATAGCCCTGCAAGGGATCAGCCCATATAAATGCATGAAAATGCCACTTACCTGCTCAGACGGTCAGATGTTTTTCTTTTTCCTGACAACCCTACATATTTCATAGAGCATAGGCATTCCGGCCCCATAACTTCTGAGAATCGAGCGGCTTTGACGGGAATAGCCAAGATCATTCACTTTCGAATCACTCAGATACATGGCTAGGAGACCAGAAACAATCAGGCGATGCAGATGTGCAGGCTCTAGCTCGGCGATCTTCGAGTGAGCGTTATCGGTAAAAAGTCTAAGGGCTCTCCATTTGTCCTCTTCATCCGTGTAATAAGCAACAAAGTTGAGATCGGCTTCCTTCTTGTCCTCTGCCTGATCGATAAAATAATCCAGAAAGATATGCAAGCCGCAGACCCAGGGGAAATAAGCATCAAAGGTGGATTCGGAAAGTGGTGGCTGCAGATTAGGCCGCGCAGCTAGTGACAGCAGTGCGAACATACCAAGAGTGGAACCGGTGGCTGCCGCCAATTCCCACCACTGAAGTTGGGAGGCATTGGGAACCTGGTTCTCTATGTATGCTCTAAGCCTACTCTCTCGGTCTGCATGATCGATGTGTTTTAAGCTCTGCAAAGCTGAATAGTACCCGATCAACTCCAATACTCGCGCATAGACGACTCGCAACGAAGGAAGTCCCGCCACTGCCTCCTGGCAGTACTGGACAAGAAAAGGAAGGTATTCATCCTCGGTTAAGCCCCCGTAATTGGCATAATAGTTTCCAACTTCAGCGTCAGGCGTTATGGCTGCGGTCATTGACTCGTGTAATAAAGCAAATGCCTTTTCATCCATCAAGCCCATCCGATCACATAGATTGTCCAGGTAATCAGAAATAGTCTGCAGGGCAACAATGACAGTGATCAAACGACACCTATCCTTCGGAGGTGCAATCAGAGCCATGACCCCGCCGCCATAGCAATGAAAAGATTTTGCATTTAAGCTAGCCAGTGCCTGCTGCTTGAGTATTTCATCAGATATTCGGCTGGCCTGGGAATTCATAATGTATAATTGCTGATCAACTTGCGGTATGACCTCCCGCAAAAACCGATAAAGCCAGGGAACAGACCGAATTCTCACTCTATACCTCCACCATCATCTCGGCACCGCCCATATGTGCGCCACAGCCAGCAGCAGTTGGCAAATCGATCACTGCCATGCATAAATCCATCAATTCCATCCCAATACTGCCGCTGTTAAAGCTGCGTACGATACGGCTCGCTTCGTCTAATTTTTCCCGGGAAATATTCAATGCATGATCTATCGCCCCTGATTCAACTATTATTCCAGTTACCTGATTGATTTCGGCGTTCTCTATCTTTCGCCCTGAAATAATGTCCACCAGCAATTGCCGATGTTTTAACGTCTTCAAAGCCCATATAACAGGCAGCGTGATTACACCGCTGCGCAAGTCGCTTCCGGCCGGTTTGCCCATTTTCTCTTCATCCCCGATCAGGTCAATTACATCATCAATTATCTGATAAGCATATCCAAGGTTCTCGCCAAAACTGCCAATAGCCCTAACATCGTCAGGGGAGGCACACACAGCCATGGCCCCTGCTCGACAAGCGGCACCAAAAAGGCTAGCGGTTTTCCCATAAATGTTTTCATAATACTCATTCTCCGTAAGATCACAGTTGAACAGATTTAAATTCTGACGGATTTCTCCCTGGCACATGTCTCTGATAGCCCTGGTCAACTCGCCTAGGACATCGGTCTGGCGCAGTTGGCTAAGTATGTTAAAGGCGGTAGCGAAATAATGATCACCTGCCAAAACCGCTATCTCTGGTCCTTTGAGGCTGCTTAAGGTGGGCACTCCCCTGCGCAGGAAGGCTCTATCGATTATATCATCGTGTACCAGTGAAGCAGTATGAATGCATTCCACTGCTACTGCAGTCCCTATTACGCTGTCATCGATCAGACCGAACAGCGCAGCACTTAGCAGCACCAATCGCGGGCGCATTAGCTTACCCTCTGATTGAAGGGGCTGAAGTAAAACATCGTCAAGATCAACCCGCCCGGATGCCAGTTCACGGACCAGTCGGTCACGCACCTTAGGTAAATACGCTCTGCAGAAAGACATCAGAATACCTCCACCCAGCTTACTATTAGGTAGGGTTTGCCGCACAGAGTGTTTTCATAACTATTTTGTCAATCCACCATTATTTGCATTTGTAGTTTGAGATGTGCAGGGAATGTAGGTAATCAGCAGCAGAATTAAAAGTAAAGGCTTCAAACCTTGAGCAATGCATTTTTGCATCACAAGGCATCAAGCCTTAAAATCAAAATAATATGGGAGAACAGATAAGACTATTCCTCGGTTTCCATGCTCAGGTCAACGGCCTTAATCAATATCTGCTGTATGTCTTCGACTACCCTAATGAGGGCTAGCTCTGTCTGCATAAACTCCATGACCGGGCCGGATTGGCTGATTATCTCGAACAGCCGGTTGATCTCTTCGATCTTGTTTTCCGGCGGCTGTTCACCAGTCATGATCTTTTCCTGCAGTTCAGCTTGCTTACTGCGAAAATCATTAAGCATGCTCCAGGCGCTGGCATCGGTTTTAAGCTTTTCCCGTGCCGCCCGGTAGTCCAGGTACTGCTGGCTCTGCTTTAAAGCCCGAGCCGTCTCGTGCGCATTATCATACACATTCATTGTCCACAACACCCTCCCCTTTTTTTCTTATCAGCAAGGCCATACTAGCCGCCAGAGCTAAAGTGGCTGTTGCCAGCCAAAAGCATGGTACCATACCGTATCTATCAGCAACTATTCCGTTGATATAAACACCTAACCCGCCAATACCCCAGGCCAGCCCCATCGATATTCCTGAGGATAGTCCAATGTTGTTGGGCATCAATTCCTGCCCCAGGACTACCATTACCGGCAATGAAGCTGCCGTAGCAATTCCGCTCATCAATAACAAGATTATCGACAGCATACCTTCAGTCAATAAAAAAGCTCCCGAAAACAAGGCAGAAGCAGCCAATGTGACCACAACAATCCGCTTACGACCGAAGATATCAGATAGGAATCCGCTTAATACTCCGCCCGCTGCTCCCAGTACTCCAAAATAGGTCAAGATCCTGGCCGCCGCTACGTATTCGTAACCGCGTTGCTTGAGGAAAAAGGTCAAATAATAAATATAATCGAGAGCCCCCCAGGCTCGAAGCACCATAATAACAGTTAAAAGGATGACTGCCCCGGGCATTATTGCTTCAAGTATCGGTGTCTTCTTGGACGGCCCCAGATATTCTGCTTGGGTGTCCAGCTTGACTCCCCTAAAGGCTAATAATAAAAAAGGTATCGGTATCAGCATGTATAGGAGCGAGGCATTCCCCCACTTGCTTATGAAATAAGCGACCACTCCTGGTGACAATCCGTATCCCAAAGCACCGCATGTGGAAAAGAGGGCTATCAACATCCCCTTATTATCCTTGTCCACCTGATAAGCAACCACTGAACCTACGGGGTGAAAAATGCCATTGCCCAGTCCTGACAAAGCTGGCAGCAGTAAAAGCAGCCAGTAACTGTTGGCCATTCCGGCAAAGCACATACACAGGCTGCTTACGACCAATGCAAAGAATAGCCAGTTCCGGTTAGGCTTGTTGTCAAAAATGTGGCCAAATACCGGCTGTAAAAAATTTGCAGTCAACGCAGTACCGGTTGCCACCAGACCAGCCTGGGCAATCGAAAGGTTGAGTTGGAGCGCCATTACCGGTAGCAGTGCTGGCACAAAGTTTAAGTAAAAATCGACCGCGAAGTGTCCGCTCGATACCAGTATGAAATCTTTATACTTCATTACTGATCCTGACAATCAGCTCCACTTCACAAGGTGCATTCAAAGGTAGTGCGTTTACCCCCACCGCGGCTCGTGCATGCTGGCCTCGGTCTCCGAAAACCTCCTGCATTAGTTCTGATGCTCCGTTAATAACCTGTGGCTGATTATAAAAATCATTGGCAGACTGCACATAACCGGTAAGCTTGACCACCTGCTCGACCCGATCCAGATCGCCCACCATGGACTTCAAAACGCTCAAGCAGTTGATAGCGGCACGGCGGGCAGCTTTTTGCCCATCTTTGACTGTCAGCTCATCCCCGATCTTCCCCATTGCCGACAATTTGCCTTCGACTGTGGGCAGTTGACCGGAAATAAAAACCAGATCGCCACTGACGACCCCCGGCACATATGCCGCTACTGGCTTGGGAGCTTCTGGAAGCACGATACCCAATTCAGCTATTCTCTCTTCAACCTTCATCTCATACACCTCTCTATCGAATAATTCTCTCTAAGACAAGAACCAGGAAGACAAAATACAAGCTGCCTGCTACAAACAGCGTGCCCGCTCGAATACTCTGGTTACGACGCGACTCCATATACATAACCGCTGCCGCGGTCAAGGCTAAGAGCCCGGTGATCAACCCTCCCGTACTGAGGTGCCAGGGAGTAAACATAACCCCGATTGCCGGAATTATAGAACTTTGGAAAACCATAGCCCCTGTAATGTTGCCCAGAGCCAGGGTGTCCTTCCCCCGGGAGATCCATATTACACTGTTGAATTTTTCGGGCAGTTCCGTAGCAATAGGTGCAATGACCAGCGCTAATACAAAAGCCGGCACCCCATATGCCACAGCCAGACTCTTGATCCCGCTGACGAATAGATCGGCTCCGCCTACTATCATCCCCAGCGCGAAAAACAGTTGGAGCCAAAGCAAAGCCTTGGTTGGTTCTGGAGTTCGTGGCGCAAAATAGCAGGCCCGCAGGTCGCCCTCGACCTCTCCCCGCTCTTCTTTCAATGTGACAAAGACATACCACACATAAGCCAGCACCATGAATCCAGCAATCAGATGTTGAAAGAGGCGCCCATATTTGAACACTTCGTTTGATGGTATTATTCCGTTCAACAAGGCTGCTGCGAATACGACCAAAAAAATGCCTAGATCACGGTTTATGACTGAAGTGTCAGCAATCACCTTGGTGCCAAACCTGCGCCGCCGTTGAAAAACCACTACCGCTAGACCGGTCACCAACATGGCCAGAGTGGATAACATCAGGGGCGCACCTAGTATCGCTCCGATACCGATGTCTTTAGATGAACTGCCCCCCACTATGAATGCTATAAGCGGGATCATAGTCTCTGGTAGTGCTGTGCCCACCGCAGCCAGGACACTGCCAACTGCTCCCTCAGATAGCTCATAACGATGGCCCAGCCATTCAACAGAGTTAGTAAAAACTTCGGCACCTATCAAAATGATACCCAGACTAATTAATAGAATAGCAATATCAGGCATATTTCCTCCTATTTACTTTACGATTAAAACCGGCATCTTCTGACGCTTATCAAAACAGGTAACATACCGGTATCCGGCTTGCCAGGCACCGGCGATGACCTCAGTCAGTCCTTCGCCTACATCCTCCGGACGGTGAGCATCGGAGCCAATAGTAATAGGTATGTTGGCAGCGAACAGCTCATTTATCAAAATTTGACTGGGATACATTTCACCGACTGGCTTCCGCATTCCAGCACTGTTTATCTCCGGTACGATACCACTCTCACGAAATACACTCAGAAGTGGCCGCACGAAGTCGAGCTGACTCTGCTTACGCGGGCGGTGGCCCCATACCTTTACTAGGTCAAGATGTCCCAGTACATCAAAAACACCTGACCGCACTGCTCGGCCAACCAGTTCATAATATGACTGATACAATTCATCAATGTCCCGTTTCTCATACTCAGCCTTATAGTCTGGGTGATCAAATGGCCAGCCATTAATATGGTGGATCGAGCCGATCACGTAGTCAAAATCCTTACCCTTTACCATGGCCATGATTTCGTTCTCGCGTTCCGGCAGATAATCGACCTCTAACCCAATTCTCACTTTAGGCCCTTCGGTATCGTTCCGGCTTGCGGAAATTATCGACGGGATGTCTATCTGGTCGAAATACCAGTCATGTTCACAAAAACCAACTTCAACGATCCCTTTAGTCCGCGCATGCTTAAGGTACTCGCCGATCCATTGTGCAGAATATTTAAATTCTCCATGGGCCAAGACATGAATGTGATAGTCGATAAACACGGAAATACCCCCAAAACTTAACAACTTAAGTTTAATAGTAATTAGACATAAAATGCAAGGAAACGAAAAACTCATTGCGTTACCTGGCTTAGTGTAATAGAATTTTGGATGAAGTTGATTTTAGGAGGTTTTGAGCCTCATGGCTGACATTATCCCTTTTGTTGGACTGCGTTATAATCCAGAAAAGACAACAAACATAGCATCAGTTGTCACACCACCTTACGACATAATCGACGACAAAGCACAAGCAAGATACTATGCGGAGAACCCTAGCAATGTTATACGCCTCGAACTGGGACTAATGTTCCCGGACGATGACGACAATAACAATCGCTATACTCGCGCCAAAAAGTATCTCGACAAATGGCTGGAAGATGAAATCCTGATAGCCGAGAATAAGCCTGCGATCTACTTCTATCAGCAGGAATTCGAAGGACCGCAAGGCACCCTGATACGCAACGGGTTTATCTGCGGGTTAAAGCTGGAGGAATACTCTAAAGGCAATATCCTCCCTCACGAAGAGACTTTATCCAAGCCGAAGGCCGATCGTTTGAAGCTAATGAATGCCACTCAGTCGAATTTTAGTTCCATTTTCGGCATGTTCAATGATCCTGATCTTAAGATCGACAATGCGCTTCTTTCTGCTGTCACCGGCCGCCTGCCCGATATCGAAATTATCGATGAAGCCCAGGAGATCCATCGAATTTGGGTCATCACCGATGAGAAAGTATTGAAAACGGTAGTTTCCGGAATAAAAAGCAAGCAGATCTACATAGCTGATGGACATCATCGCTATGAAACAGCTCTTGGCTATAGCCAGGATATGAAGAAGGACGGCCATAAAGGCTATGACTATGTTATGATCACCCTGGTAAACCTGCACGACGAAGGCCTTGTTATACTTCCGACTCATAGGGTAGCAGGTAATATCAAGAGTTTTAACCTTAACAAGTTTAAGACCGCTCTTAGCGACTTATTTGATATGGAACCGTACGGTCAGATTAGCAAGCTTGATGAGTTTATGAACGAACTGACTAAACGGGGTAAGAAAAAACATGTCTTCGGCATGTACACCCAGGAAAAAATCCTATATATCCTGACTCTAAAGAATATGACCCAAGCCAAAAAGAACTTGCCTAAGGATAGGTCTGATGCATGGAAGAAGCTTGATGTAGCACTGCTGGACAACCTCATTCTCGACCAACTGCTGGGAATTGGCGAAAAAGAACGCAAGAACCAGGACCACCTGGCTTACACCCGTGACGAAGCCTGGGCAGTACAGAATGTAAACGAAGGCACTTATCAGCTCGGATTCATTCTGAATCCCACCAAGGTGGAAGAAGTCGTGGCTGTGGCTCAAGCCAAGGATAAGATGCCGCAAAAGTCCACTTACTTCTATCCCAAGCTCATTACCGGATTGGTACTGAACCCGCTGTTCAAGAACTTATAAAGAAATATCCCCAATGAATTATCAAAGCCCGGTTCGATGAGAACCGGGCTTTATTTATTGCTACCTCAAATTCATACTCTCAATATATAGCTGCGAAAAATCATCCCGGTTGGCTAGTTCTATAGCCCGCACCCGTCCGGCTAGTTCACTGGCTCGTTCCCTTTCAGGCACTGATATTAGAGCCATCACCGCCCCTCGGACAGCCGCATTGCCAAAGTTCTTAACAATATTCGGATCAAATGCAGGCAGCATGCCTATTTTTACAAGAGATTGCGGATTCAGGTGGTTGCCGAACGCACCCGCCAACAGAACCTCCTGCACATCCTCCACCTGCAGTTTTTCTTCTCGCAGCAGTATTTCTACTCCAGCTCTAACTGCCCCTTTGGCGAGCTGCAGTTCACGTACATCACCCTGATTGAACACGACAGGCATTCCGTTGGCACTATCTTCCTCATTAATTATCAGCAATTCCAAACCATTCTTGGATTGTCGATATTTCCCGGGGAATCTTTCCGGAATGATTAATCCGGTCTCATCAAGGACCCCGATTTCCAACAACACGGACAATAAGTCAACAAGTCCAGAACCGCAAATACCAATCGGCTTCGTATTACCCAATACGCTATACTTTATCTCGCCCTCATTCAACCATACCCGATCGATGGCACCATTGCGGGCTACCATACCAGAGGTTATCCCAGCACCTTCAAATGCCGACCCGGCTGCAACCGAGCAAGCAGCAATATCCCGAGCAGATCTCAAAGCCATCTCACCATTGGTACCAATGTCTATCAGAAGGCTCGTACCTGGTCTATCAATGTCATCTGCCAGCAGGCAACCAACAATATCAGCTCCTAAGAAACCTGCTATTTGCGGCAAAACATAGACCCGCCCAGCGGGATTGATGGCCAGCCCCAGAGTCTCACTGCGCACAGCAACAGCTGAACGAAATAAACCTGTATAAGGTGCTGTTCCCAGGCCTCTTGGATCGAGACCTAAAAATAGGTGCAGCATCACCGGATTGCCCACCACTGTCATTTCCAAGACATCTTCCTGATCGATGGCTAAATCCTTCTTAATATCAGCCAAAATGTCATTGATATCGTTGATCACAAGTTTATTAAGAGTCTTCAGCTTCTCTGGACTCTCTCCAGCAAAGCTGACCCTTGATAGGATATCTCTGCCAACAGTGATCTGTGCGTTTGGCTTTTCATACAAACCGGAAAGTTTACCACTGATCAGATCAACCACCACACAGGCCAAAGAGGTTGTCCCTATATCGACTGCAAGTCCAAACAAAGATGTAGAGTGGCGCGGAAATATCCGCACGATCGCATCATCCAGCGTACCCGCTGTAATATTGATACCGTCACCTTTATCTAAATCATGCAGAAGATTGAGATTGGCTGGCGATAGCTCGATCTTCTGGTTCTTCAATACCCGTTGGATACGCTCCAGCAGGGACACTGGAACATCTTTGTCATAACGGGGAATGCTGGCATTGATGAAATTGACGGTTGGCAGCAGTCCTGGGTAAGTCTCAAACATCAGCATGCCAAGCTTAGAAGTGGAAATTTTGGTATCCGGCAGAAAAACCTCCGCTTCACCAAAAACTTGGCACCTACAGGCCAAACGAAAACCTGCCGCGAGTTCTTCGGGCAGGAGATGATCTTGGTCTTCAGTTGGCGATAATTTGCCAGCGGCTTTCACTTTACATTTACCGCATATTCCTCTTCCGCCACAATCACCGGTCGGCCATAAGCCTGACGATTGGATTGCATCCCAAAGTGTTTGACCACCGTCCACCCAGGCGATCAAGGTTTCGGAAGCAGTATGAATACGGATTTTTAATTTTTCTGTCATCTATGATTACCTTGCGTTAAAAAACTTTGTTTCCAGATACCAAATCAGTGCTTCAACCTCGTCAAAGCCAAAAACCGGCACATCGCTCCGGCTGGTCTCAATGTTGGTTATTATACCGACTAAATTATTGGGATTCAGAAATTCCTCACTGATTTCCTTACGGGCAACTTCGATCTTCGGATAAACGTCTTCCTTATACCCCTCAACCAGAACCACATCGAGAAGATCTCCCATCATGTCAACCATCTCAGTTAGGGTTTTCTCCTTCAATACATCAGAATAGTACGCAACTTTTTGCGGAGAGGATATGGCAACTGCATCAGCCCCAGCTTCGGCGAGGCGTTCGGAGTCTTTGCCTGGCACATCTAATACAAAGTCTTTATGCGAGTGCTTGATGACTCCTACCCGGTATCCATTTGCTTTCAAAGTCTTAACTACTTGTAACAGAACTGTAGTCTTACCAACATTATGGTTGCCTACGAAACAAACTACCGGAACCATTCTATCCCTCCTTTTGTATGCCACCCTATGCGGGTGGGTATATATGTTAAACCGGTTTCCCCTGGTAAACCCCACCAGTGTCAAGCCCAACTCCCCAGCGATAGATACCGCAAGGTCCGTGGGCGCAGAGCGTGAAACCAATATCTGTATGCCAAGTTTGGATGCCTTATATGCAATCTCTGACGAGATCCTGCCGCTGACCAGCAGTAGTTTATCCTCCAAGTCCACCTCGTTCTGCAGGCAGTAACCTACAACCTTATCAACTGCATTGTGCCGACCGATATCATCCCTCTGTATCAATATCACATCACCCTGGGCCAGTGCAGCCGTGTGGACCCCGCCGGTCTGGCGATGCAGCTCTGAATTCTCCTGCAGCTTCCCCATCAAAGACAGAATATCATTGGCTGATACTGCCTGCTCACCTTCGACATGATCTACATTGTTTAGATCAAGAAGATTGAAAGAAGGGCCCTTACCCAGACCGGTAGTCAAGTATTTCTTAGGCGTAAGCTCTTCGGTTGCTGGAGCGGGTCCGTCAATTTTTAGAAAGATAGTCTTCAGTTCTTCATCCAGCCTGATATCTAAAATTTCGTCGCGCGACTTGATAAACCCTTCTCCTGCCAAAAACCCCACTGCCAAATTCTCCATATCTTGAGGAGTGCACATCAAGGTAACAACTTCAGATCCGTTAACATTAACAGATAACGGATACTCACTTATAACAGCATCATCTACCTGAGAAGCGCCGTGCTCAGAATCATACCTAGTTATCGTATGAACAGTAGTTACTTCTTTCACCTTTTATCACTCCCGGCTACAAATAATCTCTATATTTATTTTATACCCCTTAGAAACAAAGAAAAATAGGCAAACAAAAAAGGCGGCTCATCGCCGCCTTCTTAATGTCCTTAATCGGCTTTGGTTTCTGTCATTAGTGCAAATGAGAATAAGAAAACACATGCTAGTGCAGATAATACTGCGATAGTCATTAAATTATCGGCACCATGCTTGATCGTTGCCTCAGCACCCGAACCCACAGTCGCTGAACTGAACATCCAGTTAAAACCGACTACGCCCAATGTCGTCAGCAAATAAACAAACTGTTTTAATCTTTTCGGCCAGGTAAACTGCTTGGCAAAGCCGCAGAATTTCAGGAATACAAAAATCGCTGCAAAGACCATAAGCACTTTGAGAATCGCTGCTACGCCTGGAATGGCTAAAAATCCTTCCAATGTTTTCACCTCCTCCAATTGCCACCGCCGAACGTGGCCTGACTCAAGCTATGAAACAAGGTCTAAACTTTCCGTACCACCCTGTTCCAATTCATAATTATTATTCTCTTCTAAAGATGATATTCCTGCAAGTATTATTTGAAATTTCCTTTTAATAAAAAATCAAAACAATTCCGTCAATTGGCAACAAAAGGCCTTAGGAAAGTATATCGACAAAGATCTTCTTTGCCCTTAACATTATTATTGTCCCAATAAACAAATATGCCCCACTGCAGCGGCATATTCCGCATTTCCTCTGTTTTACACTTGTTTTAATAACTTTCAAGTCCTATAATGAATGAGCGAGTAAATCGGATAGTCGCGGGCTTTAACAGGCCTGAGGAAAGTCGGAGCTCCACAGGGCAAGGTGCTGGGTAACGCCCAGTGAGGGCAACCTCAAGGATAGTGCCACAGAAATAAACCGCCGGATCTTCCGGTAAGGATGGAACGGTGAGGTAAGAGCTCACCAGCGGTCAGGTGACTGGCCGGCTAGGTAAACCCCACCTGGAGCCAGACCAAATAGGGAAGCATTGGAGTGGCCCGCTTCGCTTCCGGGTAGGTCGCTAGAGGTGCCAGGCGACTGGCATCCCAGATAGATGGCTATCGATAACAGAACTCCGCTTACAGATTTACTCGCCGGCAAATAGAGCCACCGCAAGGTGGCTTTTATTAATTCTTGAGAAAAACAAAATGGCAAATGCTTTAACAGCATTTGCCAATTAAAAATCCAGGTAAGTATCAATCGCGGTAAGACCGCAAAACAAAAATAGACTACTTTTTCTTAGCCGGAGCAGCAGCAGGTTTTGCAGCAGCAACTTTCGGCTTAGCAGCAGCCTTAGCTTTTTTCTCAACTTTGTTAGATGTAACAACTTCTTTGAGGGATTTGCCTGGTTTAAATGCCGGTACTTTGGTTGCGGGAACTTTGATTTCTTTACCGGTCGCCGGGCTAATAACCTTTCTGGCTTTGCGATTGCGAACTTCAAAAGTACCAAATCCAATGATTTGAACCTTGTCGCCTTTCGCCAGTGCGCCCTGGATGGACTCTAATACTGCGTCCAATACCTTTGCGGCCTCTTTTTGAGTTACACCCGCTTTTTCTGCCAAAGATTTGACAAGTCCCGTCTTATTCACCACGAAATCCTCCTTATTATTAGTTTTTCCATAAATAGACTTCAGCAAGAATCTTGTAAATCCTTCTTTTTTTCAAGTTTTTTTTAGTTTTTTTTTATAACATAACCATAATACTCGGAATAAATGCCTCCTCGGTATAAAAAAATCCCATTTTTACGGGATTTCCAAAAAACGTTTATCTTTTTCATAAAACAACAACATTCGGGCAATAATTCGACTCGCAATATCGAAAAATCTTCGCAAAATACTTGATTGAAGCAACAATTTAATAATTAATTTCTTTTTTGCCAGGTTCTTGCAGGAGGTTTCGGACATTATCCCAGAAAATATCACCATGTTCACGGTTCATTACCACTCTGACAGCCTGAAAGTTTTTAAGAAATTGGAGTTCCGTCTCTTTTTCTTTATTTATACACCTTAACATCAATCCTCGAAAATCATCAGGGTATATCTTAACATCGCGTTCGCCTTCAACGCAGACGCGTCTCACAAGCTCTGTAAACGATTTAATCTCCTCGATCCAGTCCAAGGTAACCTCGCACCAGTCCTTTTTCTCCTCGCTGGCAAAACGCATCTCAAGCTCTTCTTGTCCGTCATACTTAATCGCGATATTGGACAGATAATCACTCTCAAAGTTGATTCCGTTGTTTCTTCCTTCGCGCAGCTGCAATCTCTAACACCTCAATCATCGTCATCATAATAGCTTTTCTTGGTACCCCTCATACCTATCCGCATAGCAGCTATAAACAACAAAATAGCCACTCCAAGCACGATGATAATATACTTAGGACTGGCTATACTGCTAAGCAGGCTGATCATACTATCCAATTTGTGCACCTCTTCTCATTCGTCGACGATTTCAGTAATTACAATATTGCGATCCTTGCACAAATCATAGAATTTTTCACCGACTTGAACAACAGGCCGTGTTGGAAGACTGGGATTGATATAAACCACTTTGCCAACCTGTCCATTTGAAAGCTTGACCTGGTTACCAACATAGAAGTTGCTGACACGGTCATAAAAAACTTTAGCAATATTGGGATCAAGTTTGCCAAAAGAGTCCTCCCAGAGGACTTCCGCAGCCCTATAGGGCGGTTCTTTACTCGAATAGATCCTATCGGAAGTTATGGCATCATAAATATCGGCCACAGCGATGATCCTAGCATACAGACTTATACCATCACCTTGAGCTCCAGAAGGATACCCGCTGCCATCCATCCGTTCGTGATGAAGCAGTACCGCTTCAGCAATAGCCGGATTGACCCACTCCATTTGTGCAACAATATTATACCCAAGCATCGAGTGTTTCTTTATTTCTTCAAATTCTTCAGGGGATAACTTGCCTGGTTTGGCCAGAATTTCGGAGGGTACAAAAAGCTTGCCCATATCGTGGAGAAGACCCGCTACTCCCACATCCTTGATTACATTCTCGGGAAACTTAAGCCAGCGGGCTATTAGAATGCTCAAAAGAGAAACATTGACTGAATGTGTAAATAAATAATTGTCTTTGTCTTTCATCATCCGAAGCTGCTTGAAAATGTCTACTTCATCAAACACTTGGCCCAGAAGGAGGTCGACTGTCTCCTTGACTTCATCTTCTTCCAGGGGATGACCCAGTTTGGCCTCAACCATAAAAGATTTGACTGTACTCAGCGAATCATTATAAACCTCATCAAACGCTTTGCCCCCGTTCCCCGTCTTATCTTCCAGGACATAGACAAACATGAGTCCCTGGCGGCGAAAGCCTGCCAAATGCAACTCTTCGAGAACGGTGCCCCGCGAAAGAAGGAGCTGACCCGAATAAGAGTAAATATCCTTCGCAAGTTTCACACCAGGAGTTAACCTTTCGATGCTGAATTTCTGCATAGGTCAACCTCACAAATCCATTTAATACGGTGATTCTACATATTAACGGTAATTCCTCCTGGAAACCAGTCCAAATCGCTGATATTTTCAAAGGTGACAAAATATTGGGCGAGCATTGAGCCGGTTTATTCTAGTTTTCCAACCAGCTATCTTGATAGCTTTCTGCAAATACTCAAGCAGCAGCTCCTCCACCACCAGTTCTAGTCCGTCGTGCTCCGCATCGATCAAAGCCAGACCGGAATCTGCCGCAGCCTTGGCTTCATGATACTTAATATCTCCGGTGATCAAAACATCACACCCCTCACGAAGCGCCTGTGGAATCATTGAAGCGCCTGACCCTGATACAACTGCTACCTTCCGCAGCATTGCATCAGTTCTGCCTATATAGCGTATCGATTCCAACCCTAAAGTTTCCTTTATCTTGCGGACTAGAGTATCCAGCTTCATTGGTCTGACTAACTCCCCTACCCGCCCATAACTAAAGGTTGGGCCGTCAATGGCCAGAGGAAATAGGTCATAAGCAACTTCTTCATAGGGATGGGCCTCGATCATTTTGTTAATGACTGATTTCATTATTCTTTTCGTGACGATCGTCTCCAAACGGAACTCCTCTGCATCTTCAAGCACTCCTGTTTTACCTAGATAAGGCGAGGTTCCTTCCAACGGTTTGAAAGTGCCAGTCCCCAGGACACGAAAACTGCAATCTGAATAATTGCCTATATGACCAGCTCCCGCATCACAGACAGCCTTCCTTACTTCCTCAATGTGATCAGCCGGAACAAATACCACCAGCTTAAAAAGCTCTTCTTGTTTAACAACGCCCAAGGGGCGAATGTTTTGCAGTGCAAATTTCTTAGCTAAATACTCGTTCAATCCCTGTGGAGCCGAATCAAGATTGGTGTGCGCTGAGTAGACTGTTATATCTTGCTGAACAAGATCGCGAATCAACTGTCCCTGGCTGTCACTATAGTCTATGCGATTTATGCCTTTAAAAAACAAGGGATGATGACTAACAATCAGGTCCACTTTCGAACCGCAGGCTTCCTTGACTGCCACCTCATCTATATCTAACACCACTAGAATACTCTTAACATCTTTATCACGACTCCCCACCTGCAACCCGCAGTTATCCCATGATTCTGCCAAATCCAGCGGAGCCAAGTGTTCCAATAACCTAAAAATGTCCCCCGCCTTAACTGTCATCGCAAAACCTCCTCCAGTCTATCAACTAGATCCATGTAGTATTGCTTCTCCTGTTGGGCATCTTTTCCTCCCTCGACCTGGATACGTTCTTTGATCCCAGAAAATTTGTTGATATAAAAGCAAAGGTAATCCCTGATCAAAGATTCCTCCGTTCTTTCCAATATCCGAGGACCAAACATGGCCTCGAGGTCAGTCAAGGAATACGGCTCCCCAGATTCAGGGCATACGACCATGATCGAGTAGTAATCATGATCATAGACGATTCTCTCATCCGTGATAGGCCATCCTTTATTGGCAATTAGCGTTCTCACTTCCTTGAGAGCATTTTGCGGCTGAATCACCAAGCGTTTAAAAGACTCCACCTTTTCTCCAGCAGCCAGGATTATCTCATTGATCGTGTTGCCCCCCATACCAGCCATAACCACTGTCGAGACTTCGCCAGGCTTCAAGACCTCTAATCCATCCCCCTGTCTGACCTCGACTAGCCTGTGTAAACCATACCTATAGACAGTAGAGCAAGCTCTTTGATATGGACCCGCTGTCAGCTCCCCTACTATTGCACGCGGAACGACACGGTTAGCAGTAAGATAGCAGGGCAACAATGCATGATCAGCTCCAATATCGGCTACTGGTTCTTCTATGATCACCATCTCAGCTATAGCTTGGATCCTCTTGGGCAGCTTAATATTCTTCACGCTAAATCCCCAAATCAATCTTGTTTTTTTGATATACAAACTTTGTACCATATTCAGTTAGGTTTCGCACTCTTACGTCCCCAACGAAATAACCATTTCAACCTTCCAGTAATTAACCATATGCATTTATTAACAGTAAAAAGAAAACCGATATTTCATATAAAGAAATACCGGTTAATCATCTATCTATACTCCAGGAGGACTCGTCTAACCACTTTTAATATACGTAAGAATCTTTGTGACCTGGCTCGACCTTGAGCAGGAAGTTAGGTATTGTAACCTTCTGGGCCTCAAATTTATGAATGTTCATCTTGCTCTGCGTCCCTGAGAATGCCGCCACCCCTTGATTGTCCAAACGCAAAGGTACATCAACCTCTGGCTGCGTAGTCCAATAATCACTGGGAAAAACTCCTGCTGGTTCGTTTACTTGTTGGCAGTAAAGCTCTGTAGCGTGTATCAACAATCCCTGACTGATCAATTGCTCAGGAGTACTTGTTGAAATACTGATATTAAACGGGCCTACCTGTGATGAATCAAAGGTACAGTTCTTATAGAACAAGACACCATTGAAATTGGCACTATCATAAGCCATAGCGGCTGATGGGTCATTTGTTCTGCTGTTAACTATTGCAGAAGCTGTGAAATTGACTGAGTTGAATTCGTTTGATTCAAATACTATACCACCTACAGCAGTATCATTCGGAAATGCTCCAGGAGGTGTTACCTGTCCATATACAATGTCCATAATGACAGGGTCCGTTACCGCATAAGCACCATCTGCTACTGTAGCAGGATCAGTTAAAGTATCGGCTAGGCCCGTACTATCAGCTGCAGCGGGTGGTGGATTGGTATCTGAGTATGTAAACAAATCAGATGATATCCCGGTATCTGCACCTGTAGTACCTGTTGAGTCGGTTGGTGTAGTAGTCCCTGCATCTGTAGTCGTCCCTATATCTTCAGCAAGAACAGGGAAGGCATTCAGGTATTGAATACCCAGCATACCATATACGCCTACTAACGCAATGATCAGGATCGTGAAGAAGGATTTGACACCCCAACTGTACACTTAACAGTTGCCCCCTCTCAAATTGGCCATTTTTATCTATATAGTTCAGAAAACGTCAATATCTTAAGGAATGTTTGTTTAAATCTTTCACTGTTATGACTTCTACATTGCTTCTTCAGTAAATTGCCCAGTACCAGCATCCAGAGAGACTGCAGGCGGTTCCCAAGCTACAATGAGGGCTCCCCCAACAAGTCCGCAAAAACCACCGATAATAAGTCCTCCAGCTGCTCCAATAAAGCTAAGAATCGACAATACAATGATAACGGTACCCAGCATCATGTTCATTGCTGGATAAGCAATAGCACCAATCGCCATACCTAACAGAATAAGACCTATGATCATACCTGCCCAATATAGGCCAGTCCCCGGCATGAATAAAATCGAAGCGATGTCGATTCCAAACCAGCTAATAAGTCCTCCTGCAAATAGGGCTAAGATACCTCCTATCAATGGCCGGTTTGCATTGCCAGCAACTACCATGCCCGGCGTTACAGAGAATATAATAGCTGCCAAGATAGGGATGATCCCCATTGATTCAATACTAAAAAGCTTTTCGGGGGTCAACAACATAATGGCTAGTGTGGCCCCGAGCCCTAGAATGTTCATACCGATGATCTCTATAGGAAATGACTGGTATTTGCCCTTTTCCTTCAGCTTGTATACTAATCCACCTATGACAAATGTAAAGAAGGCTACTCCTAAAATCGCACCTATGAAGGATCCAAGATATGCCAATATCGGCATTGTAGTTAATATAGGATCGTTTACATTAAATATCGGAAGCTTCATTGCTCCAATTTCTAAACCGGCCCAAAAACCGAATACACCGAATGTGATTCGGGTTCTAGCTCGTTCTGCTGACTTTTTGTAGATGTTACCGACTATGACTCCAAGTATTACTACTCCTGCGATCGCACTTAATATAGAAAACCACCTAGCTATCGGGAGCCACTTTAATGTAAACCAAATACCAAAGATACATCCTAGTATAAGTCCGACTAATGCAAGCTGTATTTGTTCAATGTTGCCTTTGCTCAAGACTCGCTCCTCCTTAATTCATTGCCATTTAATAACTAGGCCGCACCCCTCTAGGCCAGAACCTGTTCTCAGGGTAGTCTCAAAATGTAAAACATCCACTAGAAAGTAACGTAATAACACCAAACTCTACTTTGTTTTCATTGCATAAAGAGCAGAAAATATAATGTTGACCTGGGTTACGAAAGATGCAAGATCGGTTGCTTAAAAGGCCGCAATATCGGGATTTCTAGATAGATTAGTCCCAGGCTAGTTTAAATGTTACAAGGCATTTAGAATTTTGTAAACTGTCTGTGCTTTTGGGACCATTGTAACAATATGACTTGTCCGCAAAGGACTTTAGGCACCCCGACCTATAGTCGGTCAAATCGATAAAACTGTCAGCAATTGCTCATTCACCAAGACTTGACCAGTTTTCAAATAATTTTTAGGACCTTTATAAGTAGAACCTTTTTATAACGTTATTACACAAAATTATTTTGCGACATATTCTTCATCATTTCGGGGTTTGTTCCCCTCACTATTCCCATTAAACGGTTGGTGCCACGCTTGTGCCAAACATAACACATTTGTCGAACATAGTCGGTTTAGATAGAACAGGGAGCCGCTGAGGGCTCCCTGTTTCCAGTAGATTCTCTTCTTCTCTAAATGCATTTCCGATGCATGTCTTCTGTCCCTGTAAAAGAAATCCATAATAATTTATGGAGTTGGCGGTCCCGTTTCCCAAGGCATCTTTGAGCCTCTGGGAGGGCCGTACATCTGTCCCCCCTGATCCATGACCATATTAATGTTTTTCTTGTAATTACCCAGATTTATCTCCTGATTATCTGCCGTCATGTACTCGATTGACAGTGTCAGGCCAGGTATAACCATTTGGTCAGCTTGCAGGAAGTGTGCATTTAGCTTTGCGTTGTCTAGCGTAAAGGTTTCCGCACTGATGCCGATCTCAGCTCCAAAGACCGGTGTTGCATTCTGGCCATTAGTACTGAGGAAAGAACCAGCATTGGCCATGCCTTTGGATTGGGAAATGGCATTGGCTGCCGCATACATGTTCTCACTGGAGAGATGAATCATAGCTTCTTTGTTCTTTTTGATGTGAGCCAAATCACGATAGGTCATGTTTTCATCCATGATCATACCGTTGAATATAGCCTGCCCAGCTTCAATTCTCTCGGCATCCATGAATACGCCTCGGCCTGTTACTTTGGAGCTGGCATCTACACGCACCTGCATGTATTTGCATGCGCCAAAGAGTACAGGCGATATATGAGTTACATCAATGTTCTTGTATAGATGTAGTCCTGTGATACCATTGTCACCGGTGAAGAGGTCGTCAATGCGGGCTTCTGCCATGCCCATCCATGGACGAATCTCCTGATAGTTGTTGGAAATGTTACTGTCATGTATATTCGGGACAAGGTCAAAACCTGATCCCTGAATCTTGGTTGCTTCTACGACAAATCCGCCTACGCCCGCCATCGGAAATGCCGCATAGATGCTACCAGTCATCATCAGTGTCACCAAAACTGTTACCAAAGCAATAAAACCAAGGGATCCAGCAGCTGCAAAGCGCCGCTTGTTAATGTTTAAACTGCCCAAGTATAACACCCTCCTCAAATAACTATTAAGACCATCATCTCCTTACTCTATATTTACGATGGAACCCCGGCCTACCCAGGCCTATTATCCCTCGCATACGAAATAGGATATTTGAATCAATCTTTTCTTCCAATTAACAATTTCAATTTTCCGACTATTCTTAGTATCTTATGTAAGCGATACATTTGTAAACTTTTTGTAACATTGGGACCATGGTACGGAACTGCATATTAAAGAATGACGATTGCCGCGGTAAGAACACAGTCATTTTACACATTCAATCACCAAAATCCCATTATTTCGCCATTTAGTCTTTTTAGTTAATAGTGTTTTTATTTGTTATTTATTTTAACTCCTTACTTTTAAGGCACTTAGTGTTTATTGTGTTTTTTGCGACATTATTCCCTGCTTTTCGAGGCTTGCTTAGTTCATGTAAACCATTAACTATCATCCAACTTAATGGTTAGTACTTTGCGCATAGCCAAGCTTTCTGATTGGACTAGAACTCTTCCCCAGTTGGATCAGGAAGCCTCCGTCCTTCCATCTAAACTTCCTTTGTAACTTCGTTTTAACTTAACAAAAAAGGAGCCCTTGCAGGCTCCTACCTTAAATAAATTCGGGAGTTAGGCTATAGTCCAACTAACACACGTCATTACGTCTATCTAAGTAAATTTCTAAATTATAATTCCCACGGCATTTTAGCGCCCAGCGGCTTATGCAGCTGGCCAGCCTGGTCCATAACGAGGTTGTTCGCATCGTTGTAATCGCCCAGGTTGATTTCCTGGTTGTCCTTAGTCATGTATCTGATGGATAGAACTAGACCCGGAATAGTCATGCTGTCAGCCTTCAGGAAGTGTGCATTCAACTTAGCGCCTTCCAAGCTAAAGGTATCAGCACTAATGCCGATCTCAGCTCCCATGTTAGGAGTTGCAATTTGGCCATTCTGAGTCAGGAACTGCGAACTAGGATCAATTGCCTTTGCAACATTATACATGTTTTCACTGGAGAGATGAATCTCAGCTTTCTTAACAGCAGTTGTATGTGCAATATCACGATAGCTGAGGTTTTCATCCATGATCATGTTGTTGAATATCGCCTTGTCAGCTTCTATTCTCTGTGCATCCATGAGTACGCCTGTGCCCTTTACCTGCGCACTAGAATCTACGCATACTTGCATGTATTTGCATGCGCCGAACAGTATCGGGGAAATATGGGTCACGTCAATGTTCTTGTAAAGATGCAGTCCGGTAATACCATAATTGTTGCTGTTCAAGTCGTCAATACGGGCTTCCGCCTGCCCTAACCATGGACGTATTTCCTGATAGTTATTGGAAATATTGGAGTCATGGATATTGGGTACAAGGTCAAATCCAGCTCCATCGATCTTGGTTGCCTCTACGACAAATCCACCGACACCAGCCAACGGGAATGCCGCGTATACGGAACCGGTCATCATTAGGGTTATCAAAACGGTCACCAAAGCAATGAAACCAAGGGATCCTGCGGCAGCAAAACGCCGCCTATTAATGTTTAAACCGCCCAAGTAATAAACCTCCTCAACGTTCAATTTTTTTTTGCCCAACTCCCTTTTGTTTTTATACTCAAGGCGTCATCATGCTGGCAGCATTCCGACACCTCTCGTAACAATTGTAAACACCTCTTGTTTATTTGTTTTCCAGATTGATTTAAATATTACAGTTATTTTAATACTATGTAAACTTTTGTCATTTTAGGGACTTTTGGTATCCTCTGCCTTTCTTTATAGGCTGTTTCTCCTGCCGACTAATAGTCGGGCAGAACCATGTATACTTCATATGTATTCGGACTTTATGATCTATTAGAATTGTTTATTAGGACCCTTTTCTTACCATGTGTTCATGAACACTGTTTGAAAAAATATTTTCCGTCATCTTTCGCACTTGTGATCCGCCCCTTCCCAAAGTTGTTTAAAACGTCCAGATAATAGGGCTATATAGAAAAATACTATAGACTTAGGAGATGATTGCATCGCCAATGTCCATAGTATTCTGAATAACTCAATTAAGTTTTTATCTAAGGTACATAATGGTCCTTGCCCAAATAAAAAGGAGCCTTTTCAGGCTCCTTAGAGTCACATTATTTGTTTATTTATCTAACTATCTTAACTATCTAGCTAAACCTTACAGTTCCCAAGGCATCAGAGCGCCCTTAGGAGGATATGACAGTGAACCATTCTGCTCCATGACTATG
>JBLNAX010000039.1:0-53966 GCA_050259595.1 Acidobacteriota bacterium
AACTCACGCTTCCATAATCGCCCTGGCAATATCACTTCCAAGTACAAGCCCTGGTTTTGCGGACCGTAGATCCCTTTGATCACGATTTTGATATTCAGGCATAAAACTGCCAAAACAAAAAGGAGAGCTAAGCCCGCCATTATCTTTAGGTCCACAACTGCTCACTCTCTCCTGTTTTATCCTAATATTCTCTTATAAGCTGGGATTTTATGCATGTGTCTCGCGCAAGACCTGCATAGCCTCATCAACTTCGGCTTTTATTTGTGCAATTTCCTTGTTGATATTGATATGGCCCCGGCTCAGCCACCACATGGGGCAATTATTGTTAAAATCATCGATACGGCGGTTGATCATCTGCAGTTTATCCATACATTCTATGAGGAAACCCTTGGCCCGATGTTCCAGACGTGCCATCCCCCGTTTGGAGGCGCCCGTACCCACTACTCGTGCATAGTCCTTAAACCTGGCCACTTCGTTCTTAAGGGCCGTTTGCTTTGCATCCACATCTTTGCCGATTTCGACCCAGGCTGGTGCAAAACCCTGATCCTTAAGGATTTTATAGATCATACGCAGTTCCGGAGGCTCAAACGGGTTCTCGCTTAGATCAAGCGGTTTGCCATGCCCCTCCAGGTTATCAAAAGCCCCCTGTTCACGGGCTTTGCGAATTTTCTCCTCCACCAGATCCTCGAAGCTCGCCATATAACGAGCGGTGCCCCGGACCTGCTCGGCTTTGATCATTATTTCTTCTTCAAGTGACCTGCTCATGGGGTTCCGCCTCCTCTAATCGCTGCGGCAGATCTTCCAGGCTCGTTAGCCCAAACAGTTTTAAGAATTCCGGGGTCGTGCCGTATAATATCGGCCGGCCCGGACCCTCTTTCTTGCCCAATTCCTCGATCAACCCCCGGGCCAGCAGTGAGTTCAATACTCGATCGACTTTAACACCTCTTACTGCCTCCATCTCTGGTCTGGTCAGTGGTTGGCGGTAGGCTATGATAGCCAACGTCTCGAGAGCCGCTTGTGATAGGCGCACCGCTGCACCTGGATTGGCCTTTTTAACATATTCATGATAATCGGGATGGGTGCACATCGCATATCCTTCCCGACTAGAGTTTACTTGAATACCTTTTACAGTATCATTATACTCCATACACAATTCATTCAGAATGATCCTGGCATCCTGCGTCGAAACCCCCACAATACGGCCCATTTCTTCTGCAGAAATCGGTTCGGACCGGGCAAAGAGCACAGCTTCAATGGCGGCTTTTAATTGTTCTCTAGCTAGCATCCAGGACACCTCGCATAAGCTGAATTGTAATGGGTCCGAATATTCGGGGCTGGGTAGCTTTGACACGACTGAGCCGGATCAGCTCCAGTAGAGCTAAAAACATGGCCAGAGCCTCGCGCCTGCTTACTGCCGTTATGAAAAGATCCTGCAGAATCAGCCCACCTGCCGAGGCCTCCAAACGGTCCAATATCTCCGCCATCTTTTCAGCCACATCGACATCCCCTTGGGGAAGTTCATAGACCCTTGGTTCATCTTCTTTCTGCAACCAGACAGTTTTAAAAGCCTTCAGTAATTGTGGAAGAGTAGCCTTAAGCTCTATTTCCGGATCTTCTGTGATCTCTTCCTCACGGTAATAAACCCTAGGCACATCACCTTCACTGCGTTTTAACAGGTCCTCTGCAAGCATCTTGAACCTTCGGTATTCCACGAGTTTTCGCACCAGTTCTTGGCGCGGGTCTTCTTCTGGCTCCTCTTCTTCCTCCTCATCGGCTTTATGCTGAGGAACCAGCATCTTGGACTTGATGCGGATCAGAGTAGCCGCCATAAGCAGGAAATCAGACAAAATGTCCAAGTCGATCTCTTCCATAGCATCAATATAGGCAATATATTGATCCGTGATGATGGCGATCGGAATATCATATATATCCACTTGATTCTCGTCTATTAACTTAAGCAGAAGGTCCATAGGGCCTTCAAACACATCCAAAGTAATCGAATAACTCAATGCACCCTCCCAGGGTAAGAATATAATCACTCATTGTTATACATATATTAGTGCATATACAACCCTGCCGGATTCAATAACAGGTTCACAATGGCCGTTAAAGGGGCATCCAGAATGAAACTAACCGCCCCTGAAACAACTAATACAAGTAAAATCATAAATCCATATCTATCCATATTATAAGCGTATTGCTGTGCTTGTTGATAAGGGAGTAAGCCTGCAACAACTTTGGATCCATCCAACGGAGGTACTGGTATAAGATTGAAAAGCATTAAGCCAACATTGACAGTAACAAATGGCACCATCATTTTCTGTACAAGATCAAAAGAAACATCTGTAAATCTCATGACAACTGCAATAACCGCAGCTGACACAAAAGCCAATAGTAAGTTCATCGTTACACCAGCTATAGAAACCAGAACTTCCCCGGTCCGCATTGAATACTTCCTAGTAAAACGAACAGGATTAATAGGGACCGGTTTAGCCCAACCTATAGGCCCAAACATTATCATAAAAAAACCTAAAGGATCAAAATGATCTATTGGATTTAAGCTTAAACGACCCATTCGCTCCGCTGTATCATCTCCTAGTTTGTATGCAACCCAAGCATGTGCGAATTCATGAAAGGTTAATCCAACAATAATTGCCGGAAGTCGAAGCAAAATCTCGACAAAATCAAAGTTAAACACTTATCTGTCCTCCTTCTATCAAGCTCTGAACTAGTTCTATTTCATCCTGTACGTTCTTAGCATCGCCATCCAGGCGGGCCGCCCGTAGACGGGACAATATCTGCTGGTAGACCGGGCCTTCGGGGATCCCCATCTGTTTGAGCTTGCTCCCGTTGGTCTCCACCTTCAGATCGCGCCGAGCTTCGAGGTAGCGTGTAGCCACTTCCCATGCCCATTCCTGATCCAGACAGAGCAGCAGGAAAACCAGATTCTCTCTGCTATAGCCGCTCACCATACGATCCAGCTCGCTTAAGCGGATTTCCCTTTTATGCTGCAGTTCTTCCGCAAGACTAGCCAACTCATGAACCTTTTCGATCGATTTGACTGCTCTGCGGTCAAACGGGTATTTCGCCAGAACCTCATGTAATTCCTCTTCCATCGATCCTGAAAGAAGCACTTCCAAATAGATCACCCAGGGGCGCTGCCCTAACCCAACCTGTCGTTCATCCAACCATCCCAGAACTCGAGGTATTCTCCGCAGAGTAAACCACTGCTTCTCATCCAGCTTTACTTCGGGAAGAACATACTGCCAGACCCCGATTTCATGCATTCTTCTCAAGGCTGGCACCGGATCTTTTTCGCTGAGGATCAAAATCAGTTCTTGTTGTATCCTTTTATACGAAAGTTTCCCCAGCAAGCGCCGGGCAATAGCATCATGAGCAAATCTCAATGTGTCTGGCTCGATATTGAACTTAAGGCGCTGTTCAAACCTTATTGCCCGCATAATGCGGGTAGGGTCCTCTACAAAACTAAGGTTATAAAGGATCCGGATCAGTCCTTCATTCAGGTCATGAAGTCCGCCAAAGAAGTCTATAAGCTCGCCAAAGCGCCCCGGGTTTAGACATATTGCCATTGTATTGATCGTAAAATCACGACGGTACAGATCTTCTTTTATGCTGGAACCCTCCACCCGCGGAAGTGCAGCCGGAAATTCGTAGTACTCGGTGCGAGCCGTGGCGATGTCGATTTTCGACCCGTCTTGCAGGATGATCACCGCTGTTTTAAAACGCTCATGTTCTCTAACCCGCGCATCAAATAGCAGCGCTAATTCATGTGCAAATTCCAGGCCATTGCCCTCGACGACCAGATCTACGTCAAAATTGGGGACATGCAGGAATAGATCCCGTACAAAGCCCCCAATGCAATATGCAGTACAGTGAAGACGTTCAGCCGTCGCCCCTGCTATTTCGAGAATATCCCGAATTCTCTTAGGCAGCCGCTTATCCATCAATTCACGACAGTTGGTCTCTGATTCATTGCCCGAGCCAGAGAACAAGAAAGCGTGATCCTCGGGAAATTGGTCCCCATGCAGAGTGCGCAGCATGTCAGTCCGCGAAATGATGCCGACCAATCTATCTCCAAGGGTAACTGGTACTCGGCCAATATCTCGCTCCACCATCAAGCTTTGCACTTCCGATATCGGAGTCTCCGGGTTTACGGCAATTATCTCCCTCGACATAAAACCTTTGACCGGTGCATGTCCCAGATCATGGAGTCGAGCTTTGTCCACGTCGCGCCGGGAAATCACCCCTACCATGCGCTCCCCCTCAACAACCGGCATACCTGTATGCCCATATCTGAGCATAGTCTTGCCGGCCTCTTCCATAGATAGATCGATAGCCACTGATTTCACCGGAGTGGACATAATGTCGCGGGCCATCAAGCCCGGCTTGGCCTTTTCTTTCAGTCCCTGCAGCAAGCAGTTGATCACTGTCGGAATGTCAATGCTTCTGACAACTGCGGACGCCGCCTTCTCGTGCCCCTGCCCGCCAAAAGTCTCCAGCACGCGGTTGACCTCAATATTCGGAGTGCGGCTGCGAGCCACTAGATTGATCCGCCCTTGCATAGCTGCTGCCACGATCAAAGCATCACAGGATTCCACTTCAGCCAGTCGATGAACGACTGTACTCAGTCCTGGGACAAAATCCTCTTCTGTACAAGATGCGATCGCCACATTGAGACCATAAATATCATAGTGTCTCATGGTAGCCAGTAAGTTTTGCATCACTTGACGCTGTTCGCTGGAAAACGGCCGCTCGACGAAATTGTTCACCACTGTGAGATTCGCTCCATTGCTCAACAAAAACGCCACTGCTGCTGCATCACGAGAGGTTGTCGAAGAAAACAGAAGACTACCTGTATCCTCATAAATGCCCAAAGCCAGGATCGTAGCCTCAAAAGGACTGACTGGCAAGCCTTGTTCTTGGATCAACTCGACCAGAATTGTGGTAGTAGCACCTACCTGCTCGATATATTCGATACTTCCTTGAACATCGTCAGGTGAGGACGGATGATGATCGAACACAATGAAATGGCGCCCATCCACGTCGCGAAGACGCCCCAGGCGGTTGCGGCTGCGAGTATCAACAACTATTATGTTCTCCAAGCCTTTGATCTCGACTTCACCGACTGTCCTTATCTCTAGGCTGTGCTTATAGAGCCCCATAAACTGCCTAACGTTCTGCGACAACGACCCAGAGAGGATCTTTACCGCCGATGGGTAGAGCTTGCCGGCCGCTACCATTGAAGCCAGCCCATCAAAATCAAGGCTATTATGTGAAGTAATAATATCCAAATTATTCTACTCCCCAGAGTTTATAAACGAATTATAGCATAACCGCCAAACCTTCCCCAAATCCAGGTTTCCGGCAGCGATCTGCACAATATTAAATTAATAAGCTTTTTGAAACATTAAGAAATGAAATCAAATAGTTGTCTCGAACTGATTATCGATTATGCCCTTTTGACACGGTTGTGACCTTCCTGTTTGGCGAGCTCCAAGGCACTCATCGCCGAAGCGATCATAGAGCTAGGGATCGACAGGCGATCGGGTACGGCATTGGCCACCCCCGTGGAAACCGTGAGATACGAACCGGTTGGTGATCCTTCGTGGGAGATCTTAAGTGAGGCGATTTTGGTCCTGAGCATTTCGCCGACTACCGTGGCACCTAAAGCATCGGTATCCGACAGTAGAACCATAAACTGACCGCCATTATACCGGGCGACTAGATCACCCGGACGTTTCAGTTCATTTTTAAGTGCTTTAGCAATTCGCTTCAGACATTCATCCCCAGCCTGGGTGCTGTAGAATTCATTGTAAGCACGGAAATGGTCGATATCGATGAGCAGGACCGACATGGCTTTACCCTCGCGCATAGACCTTCTCCACTCCTTGTCCAGTCCTTCTTCAAAAGTCCGGCGATTGGCTAAACCAGTGACACTATCTTGTGAAGTGTACTGTCGCAGCAAATGTTCAGCCTGCTCCAGCTGTTTGGTCAATTCACACATTTTCATTTCATGTGCTTTACGGCGCTCAGTCTCCCACTTGAGCCTCAAAGCGATCCTCACACGAATCACTAGTTCCATTTCGTCGAGAGGCTTAACGACATAATCCAGAGCTCCCGCTTCCAGAACCTTAAAGACTAATTCCTTCTCAGATTCGGTAATCATCATAATGGTGGGTATATCCTTGATATGTTCGGTTGTTCTGATGTTCCGGCAGACCTCGATACCGTTCATATCTGAAATATCGAAACTCAATAGCACTATATTGATACTGTTGATTGTGCCTGGTGATACATTACGCAACTGTTCCAAGGCTTCGGCTCCAGATTGTGCAGTTATGGTCTCGGTATAGCCAGCCCCGGCTAGAATCGACTTTATTAAAAGAACATGCTCAAGTGAGTTGTCAACGATAAGTATGCTCATTAAACTCCCCTTCTCAGCAAAATAATTACTTTAATATGCAGATGATCCCAAATCTACTGTAAATAGAATCAGTCAACCCCTGAAAAGCATATTACATATGAAATGGACATCAAAAGAGGTGTATGTTCCTTTTTTCTCCAAGACTTGCCAAAGTCCTGCAAGTTATCACGAAATATGTAGTACAAATTCTATATTTATTTGATGTGATTTCGACAATTATTATCGCGATTCTATGACCGTTCAGGGTTTGACCAGATCGTCTGTTCCTGTTGACGGTTACAAAATCTTGGTCTATTCTACAAGCGTAAGTCGGAATAAAGTCGGGGTGAAAATCACATGAATGAATTCGCCAAACGGGAATATGAACAAAAGCGAACTACAGCCGAAAACGCCGTTAAACTGGTTGATTCCGGAAATACTATTCATTATGGTGAGTTTGCTTTGTTTCCCGAAGCCCTTGATCAAGCTTTGGCGGAACGGGTGAATGAATTAGAAAACATAACTGTAAGAAGCACCTTTTTCACAAAACTGCCCAAGATAGCCGATGCTGATGTAGACAATAAGAATTTTATCATTGAAGATTATCATTTCAGCAGCATTTCCCGCGTCTTGCAGCAGCGCAACCTGTGTTATTACATCCCGATGCTGTATCATCAAGTACCTGGTATTATAGAGAAGTTCATCGATATCGATGTGGCATTTGTAACCACCAGCCCCATGGATGCAAAAGGATTTTTCAACTTCGGCCTGGCCAATTCCATAACCGCAGCAGCCCTAAATAAAGCCAAAAGAATCGTAGTAGAAGTAAATGAAAATGTCCCTTCCTGTCTGGGCGGCAACCAGGAAGCTATACATATCTCGCGGGTCACTCATATAGTTGAGAGCGATCATTCACCATTGGTAGAGATCAAACCCTTTGAGCCTCGAGAAATTGACTATAAAATTGCTGAACATATCATGAAGGAACTTGAGGACGGTTCCTGCCTGCAGCTGGGGATTGGCGGTCTGCCCAATATCATTGGCAGCATGATCGCCGACAGCGACCTTAAAGACCTGGGCTGTCATACGGAGATTCTGACCGATTCGGCAGTGAAGCTTTTTGAGTCAGGAAAGCTAACCGGCGCCCGAAAGATCGTTGATAAATACAAATTGACCTATACATTTGCGCTTGGCACCAAAAAGCTCTATGACTTTTTGAGCGACAACCCCATCTGTGCATCATACCCCGCTGATTATGTGACAGATCCCAGTATTATCGCAATCAATGATAATGTAATCGCGATCAACAATGCCCTGGAAGTTGATATTTTGGGCCAAGTTTGCTCGGAGACGATCGGTTCGCGCCAGATTTCGGGCAGCGGCGGCCAGTTGGAGTTTATGTTAGGAGCCTTTGGCTCGATGGGCGGCAAAGGCCTGATCTGCCTTAGTTCCACCTATACCAGCACCGATGGCGATATTATCTCGCGGATCCGTCCTTCACTATCGGCAGGCGCTATCGTTACCCTGCCACGATCAGTCGTTTATTATGTGACTACCGAGTATGGCACTGCATTTTTGAAAGGTAAATCGACCTGGACCCGTGCCGAGGCATTAATAGACATAGCCCACCCTGACTTCCGTGATGAGCTGATCAAAGAAGCTCAGAAAATGAAGATTTGGCTGAAGAGCAATAAGATCGAGGGGTAGATCGTGTCCCCAAGTTTTAAAAACCATCAAAAAAGGGACCTTGTGGTCCCTTTTTTCGAGTCTATTTAATTAGAGGCTAATCCTACAGCGGCAGATCGCTCATACTCGCTTTCAGTAGCTCATCCGAAATCTCGATATCGACCATCTTGCCGGATAGGTACTCATCGTAAGCTGACAGGTCGAAGTGGCCATGGCCAGAAAGTCCGAAGAGTATGCATTTGCTCTCGCCGCTTTCCTTGCATTTCAGCGCTTCATCGATAGCCACTCTGATGGCGTGCGAGGATTCAGGAGCCGGCAGAATGCTTTCGGTCTTGGCAAACATCAGGGCGGCCTCGAATACGGCTTTCTGCCCTACTGCTGTTGCCTCTATAATACCGTCATGAAAAAGCTGGCTGACCAGCGGGGAATCCCCATGATATCTTAGTCCGCCGGCATGGATGGACGGCGGTGCGAAGTTGCGGCCTAATGTGTACATTTGAACGACGGGAGCCAGACCGGCTACATCGCCAAAGTCATAAGCGAATGTGCCGCGGGTCAATGTCGGACAAGCCGAAGGTTCAACTGCTACCAAGCGCACATTCTTGCCTGCCAGTTTGTCAGGCACGAACGGGAAGGTCAATCCGGCAAAGTTACTGCCGCCGCCACAGCAGGCGATAACAACATCCGGGTATTCATCGATCATTTCCATAGCTTCCTTGGCTTCCAGACCGATTACCGACTGGTGCAGGCAGACATGATTCAGAACGCTGCCCAGAGCATAGTTGGTATCCTCACGACCGGCTGCATCTTCTACCGCCTCACTGATAGCGGTGCCCAAACTGCCATAGTTGTTTGGATCCTTAGCCAGCACAGCACGGCCGGCTGCCGTACGGTCACTGGGACTGGCTATTACTTCCGAACCATAAACCTCCATGATAGAACGGCGGTATGGCTTCTGTTGGAAGCTGATCTTGACCATGTAAACTGTGCACTCCAGACCAAACTGCTTAGTAGCTAGAGACATTGCAGTCCCCCACTGACCAGCTCCGGTCTCGGTCGCGATCCGTTTGATGCCAGCAGCTTTATTGTAGAAAGCCTGCGGAACAGCCGTATTCAGCTTATGGCTGCCGACCGGGCTTACTCCTTCGTATTTGTAATAAATGCGAGCCGGGGTATCCAGAGCTTGCTCAAGGTAACGCGCTCTGAACAGGGGTGCCGGTCTCCATAGTTTATAAATATCCCTAACTTTATCAGGTATTTCGATAAAACGCTCGGTCGACATCTCCTGCTCAAGCAGTGCAACCGGGAAAATAGGCATCAAATCCGGTGGTGTCAGCGGCTGTAATGTAGCCGGACTCAAACCGGGTGCTGGTGGATTAGGCATATCAGCTTGAATGTTGTACCAGAATTTCGGGATTTTTTCCTCAGGCAGGATGATTTTGGTGAGTTGCTCTTTGCTCAACTCTACTCCACTCCTCTCAACTCAAAAATTGAATTTAACGAATTTTATTTTAGCACCTTGGTACATAATATGGCAACAATAAATTAATGCGTTATCATGCTCTGCCATTTACTGCAGCGGTCTCCCCAGTATGATAGGGTCTGTCCCTGACGCTCGATGGATACGATCTCACACTGGTTCGGGCAATCGCCGCATATATGACTTCGATTCTCAAAGTGACCATTGAGCACAAAGTCAATTCCTTTGAATGCGGATTCATTAGGTTTTCCGGACTCTGAAGCCAGCAGTGCCGCCCCTACCGCCCCCATAACATCATGGTGCGGAGGAACCGCGATCTCCATATCCAGTATCCTCTCGAAGGCCTTGCGCATTCCTTTATTAGCTGCTACTCCGCCTTGAAATACCACAGGCGATTCGATGTGCTTTCCTTTGCCTAGATTGTTTAAGTAATTGCGGGCCAATGCTTCACACAGTCCGGCAATGATCTCCTCAGTAGGATAACCCATTTGCTGTTTATGGATCATATCCGATTCGGCAAACACCCCACAACGTCCTGCAATTCGTGCTCCTTGTTGAGCAGCGACAGCCCGTTCACCGAATTCCTCGATTGGGATTCTAAGTCGCAAGGCCTGTTGGTCTAGAAAAGAACCGGTCCCTGCTGCACAGACGGTGTTCATAGCAAAATCAACTACTACGCCATTCTGTAATACGATCAGCTTGGAGTCCTGGCCACCTATCTCAAATATGGTCCTCACCTCTGGGAAGAAATGAGCTGCGCCCACCGCATGCGCGGTTATTTCGTTCTTTACAGCATCCGCACCCACCATCACCGCCGCCAGGTGACGTCCACTGCCAGTCGTTCCCACACCCCGCACTCGCACTTCACCCATTTCATCTAGAATCTGGCGCAGCCCCTCCTGAACCGCCCACACCGGGCGCCCCATTGTTCTCAAATACAGGCTTTCCAGAACCCTTTTATCTTCATCCAGCGACACCACATTAGTGCTTACTGAACCCACATCAATGCCAATATAGATGTCATTCATTATGCCAACCTCGATACTATTTTTCGCCACTTGATCATGTCTACAAACGCCTCCAAGCGTGTTTGGATACCGGCTTCACCGGCATGTTCATCAAAGTACATGCTCATGATCGGTATATTCTCCACTTCCTGAACCTTGGTCAGAATGGCCTGGGCTACTATCTCCGGCATGCAGGTCAAGGGACCGATCTGGATGACCCCGTCAAAGCCCTGCCGGGCAAACATGACTGAATAGCCCACGCTTTCCTGGCCATGTCCCCCCACCCAGTGATTGACGTAAGGTGGCGCACAGCGAATTGCTTGCTTCGAACTGCCGACATCAAGATGCCCACCCAGCAGATTATCATTCACCCAGTGGCTCAAATAGACGGAGCGAGTGACCTCAGCTCCTAAAACTCCGAGTTTATGTTCTATATCATAATTGGCGAAAGGCTCTAGGATGGTATAGACCTCCCCCACCAAGCCAATTTTCAGAGGTTCCACCTTGTTTCTCGGCAGGCGGTCAAAAGAGGAATTGATCGAAATCATCAGACTGGGTATATCTTTGCGCTGCGAACATGCTTGAATCATCTCCAATGATTGCCGAACCAGCCTAGTTACAGCCGTTTCATCAGGACAGCGGGGCATCCAATATTCACTGAGATATTCTATTTCATCTATTGCCTTGGTCTTTTCCCAGGCCAGCTTTATGGCACTCCATAACTGAGCCCAGGACACACCTGACTTGAGTTTCTTAACCTGTTTCAGGAGATCCTTAAGGCTTTCAACGGGGGGTTCTAGGACAATTAAATCAAACTCATAACCAAGGTCATTAAGAATGTCCCTTTCCAAGCTGGCATAATAACCAAATCGGCAGGGACCCGTACCGCCTGCCATTACTATTGAATCGGCTCCCATCTCAAGAGCCTCCACAAAATTGCCAACATTTAATTTTAGCGGTAGACAAATAAATTCTGGTGAATGACGGACCCCAATATCCAATGTGCGTTTGGTGCAGGGAGGTGGGATAACAACATCCAGTCCAATATCCTCAAACAGAGACTGTAGCGCTATGTAGGCATTGCCCATGTGGGGAAAGGTCACTTTCAAGCTGTCTTCTCCTTCGCAGCATATCGCAAAAAGCCTCTAACCTGGTCACTATTCCAGCCTCGCCGCTGTGTTCATCTACCGTTAGCATCATAAACGGTTTGTTTTTTACCCTATATTCTAGCGTTCTGGCAGTTATGGAATCCGGCCCACAGCCAAAACAGGCTAGATAAATAATGCCGTCTATTTCATCATCCCGGTCCATATCTAGAGCCGCACCGGCGGCGTTCTTGCCAGCCGTCCAAAACATCCTTTTCGGAAGTTGAGTCAATGCTGCGGCCATCTTGTTCGGGTCGCGCATCTCGGGTGTGATCGCAGCCGCTCCCATTTCCCGCAGCCGGCTGATCATGCCCATGTTTACTTGATCGTCATTGATACTATAACAATGCCCAATAACCCCTATCTTCAAGTCATGCCCCTGAACCTGAGGCTCCATGCCGCCTTCATATATGCTAAGGGCTTCCTTGGCTGTAAATCCGCAGCGTTCTATCCCCCGCCATTCTTCCAACGCTTTCACCGAACCATTCCATGCCCTTTCCCATTTCTTCGGGCTTTCCCCTAGTTTTCGCGCCCATTTGTGCAGTTCACTTTTCAGACCTTTTTTATTGCGGCAAACATCGATACAAATGTCCATCAGCGGAGGAAGATGATCGATCTGCGATCTGATCATGTCGGGCAGGCCCATGAATTTGGGACAAATATATGTTTTCGGCTCGATACTGATCAAACGCGGCACAAAGATCCAGTCGACATTTTGTCGTGCCAGGTAAACAACATGACCGTAGTAGATCTTGACTGGGTAACAGGCTTCATTAACTGCCCGAGATACACCCTCATCTGCAATTGCTCTGGCAGTATCCGGGGAACTGACGATTTCCCAGTCCAGTTCTTCGAAGAAAGCCTTCCACTGAGGATATAGGTAGTAAAAGAATAATGCCCGGGGAATTCCGATTCTCACTGGTTCCTCCCATTCAACTCACAGTATTATATATTCTGTCCCCCAGTGTGTTCATCGATGATCTGCTGTATGCACATAGTGGTGATATGGGCACCTTTTTCCGGCCGGTCATGGCCCATCATTTTTCCCAGATCACCGCATCCTATCACACGCAGATCCGGGTATCGCGCTAGTATTTCGGAAGTATCTCCTTCGAGATAGCGATTGCCATATGGTTCAGATTCTCCGTTCTTGTCTACCGGCTCAGTGATCACTTTTCCATTAAGATCGATCGACTCATCCACATTGACTCCACGCAGCGCATCAGTATTAGAGGCAACTGCCACCACACCCAGTATTTCTAGTTCGTTGTCGTTAAGCAAATACTCCAATGCCATTTCGCCCGGGCCAGTCCCTATTTCCCCCTTATCATCCAGCATGACTACAACTGGATCGTAAGGAGCTGACTTTATTTGTTCTGACAACTCGTAACCAGTCAGTCGTGTGGGATTGCCACCTGAACACATCACCGGATACAATCCAGTATTCTTACAGGCTTGTTTTACAGCCTTTTGAGCAACGCTATCGCCGTCGGTAACTACCACAACTCGCTTTTTCATTACATCACTCCTTAACTCAGCTGACGACCTTATTGTGTAGTTTTTCTATTGATACTGCATGAGCGATGCAGGGAATGGTCTCGTCTGGCACACCCGTAGAATAACCAGTCAAGGCACCAGTACCCACCACCAGTATTCTGCTAGCTACCCCTTTAGCCATTTGATTGAGAAAAGGACCGCACACCATTGCCGCCGTACAGCCACAGCCCCGGCCACCCGCCTGTACATCCTGTGCCGGGTCGTATATCATGACCCCACAGTCCACATGGCGGTCATGGAGGTTGTAACCCTTTGAAGAGCATATCTCCCGCACCAGACTGGCTCCGATTTTACCTAAGTCACCGGTGATTATCAGGTCGTAGTATTCGGGCATGCGT
Organism: Acidobacteriota bacterium; assembly: GCA_050259595.1. Taxonomy (GTDB): domain Bacteria; phylum Bacillota; class Syntrophomonadia; order Syntrophomonadales; family DTU052; genus JBLNAX01. The sequence goes on from JBLNAX010000039.1 coordinate 13,638, forward strand.
TCCAAGTCCTGAAAATGTCTGATCATAGTATCAGCGGTAGCGGGGGCCATTGCTCCCCCCAGGTCATTGATATCGCCTTGTTCAGAATCGACCACTCTGCCTATAGTGGCAGTGGTCATGCTTGGCCCCAGCCCGGTGTCACAAAGCATCAGACAGCCAGCCCCGGTCACCGTCCATTGGGCGGTCGGCAGGGCACTAGCCGAGATGTTGCTGGGAAGCCCGAAATCAGCTTCAGCCGTGTGGTGATGACTTACGGCACCGACTGCCGTGCGATGGCAGTACCCACCATCGATCAGCATGGCTCCTAGAATAGAACCTTCGCCTAATGTTGAACAAGCCCCGTAAATGCCTAAGAAAGGGACATTCAGATCCCGCGCCGCATGGTTTGATGCGGCAATTTGTTTGAGCAGATCACCAGCGATTATGACCTCGGTGTCATTGTCCTCCAGGCTGATTTTTCGCCCGGCAATACGGATCGTTTCCCGCAGCATTTTGCTTTCGGAGCGGTCCCACGAAGGCTCGCCAAACAGGTAATCCTCCATGATCCAGTCAAACTCAGCCCCATACGGACCCCGGCCTTCCATCGGGCCTACCATCGACGCCCATGAAACCACCACCGGTGGGCGTATAAACGTTATGCTGCTGCCCTTTTTCTTCGGCGCTCTACCCATATACCACTTGCCATTCCCAATTGCTTTCTCTGGCTATTATGCGCTGTTCGGGCGTGATTATGCCTTAAAGTCGACGGGTTAGGATTTTTGTGGGCACAAAAAAAGGCGCTTGCGCGCCTAGGCTAATGACAAAGTTTCAGTCAACACGATTTTAATTAGCGGGAAAAACTGCGACTTGGGGACATTGGCTGAGCCAAATAACTGAAGCGAGGTCTCGCGTCCCCATGTCTTGCCTAGTTTGTGCCACTTCCATGCTTCTTATCACTCATATACTCTACCTTCCTAAATTGACTATTACTGCACCATTCAACAATGGTTTTAGGAAGCTTGCACACATCCTTGGTATTGGTGAAATAAAGAATGTTGTCTGACCTATCATCATTAATAACTGCCGCCCAAATGCGATTATCCGGTGTAACCATAACTATTGCATTATAACCAGGTGCCGATCCACGCACATGGCCTGCATGAACAGATGCTCCGAATCCGTCCAAGTCATCTTCTAAATGACAAAGATTAAAACAATCCCTGAAACTATTATAGTCATCTCCTACCAAATCCCTAAAGGCTTCTTCCTGTAAAGAATTTTGAAGCACGCCGAGCTCCGATAGTGTCGGGTCCTTCGCTGGTGTTCTGGCGAATAAACCGGCAAAAGTAACTCCTACGCCTGCTTGATTATCCATGGCTTCGTTAGATGTAACAACAAGGTCTTGGCCTTTTAATTGAAACGATAACTGGCTTCCACCTTCATCTCTGTACATTGCCTTGTTGTTGTTTATCAAGGCTGGCCCTGCGGTAAAACCCATATGTGCTCCTGCATTTACATCAAGCCAAAACCACAATATATCTGCTGAAACAAACGCTACGTTGAGTTCACCATAATCCATGGAATGGGTTTGCCGATACCAACGCCCAGCCCACTTTTGAGTCGTTTCTAATTTTGGAATCGATAATTTTTGAATGGGTACATCTATCGGTTGTAACGAGAATGGCAGATGAGGAACGTTTTCATTCTTGGCCGGGTCAGGATCAGGATAATCACCCTCACTCCATATTCCTACCACACGGTTTGGTGACAATACAGCACCTTCAAAGGTTCCGATTACCTTGCCCTGTTGATCCTTTTCGTCGAGTGATATTCTTTGGTTGGACTCCACAACTTGGCTGAATGATCCTATTCCTCCATCAATTCGATAACATTGCTTCTTAGATTCGTCAGTAAGCTCTCCGGTTAACGAATTGCCATTTTTTACAAGAACAACAGTAATCGGTATGCTCTTGCCTATAAAACCCGTTAATTTATACTCGCCATCCTTGGACAGAATCGGAGTTGTTGCTGCTGGTTTATGCTTGCTTTCAGATAATACAGGTTTTTCTGGTGTTCCGCACGACGGCAATAAAAGGCTAAATGCTAAAATGAATATGATTATAAATCTCCTATTCATGCAACCTCTCCTTTAAACCTCAATACTAATCCTTCTTCTACACATCCAGAAATTTCCCTTTTAAATGTAACTTCGTTAGGAGTTGATTGGAAATCATATTTTAATACGCAGCAAAAAGCACCGCTTGCACGGTGCTCAGGCTAAATCATTATTACTAATACGACATGGGGACGAATCATTCGCTTCGCTCAGGAGACTTCCCCAAGTCTTGCAAAATCTTAAAACTGGCTTAAAAGCTGCTTCAGCTTGACCAGCGCCGATCTTTCTACACGTGATACCTGCACCTGTGAAATACCCAAGTCGGCGGCAATAGCGATCTGGGTCTCATCCTTGAAAAAGCGGCGCATGATGACCTCTTTCTCACGGTAATCCAGCTTTTCCATGGCCTCCCGCAATGCCACTTTCTCTAGGAAGTCCTCACTCTGAAAATCTCCTTCCAGGGTATCGATGACCTGCAGTTGGTCCTTATCTTGGTTACTCAGTACCTCATGAATATAGGCCGGTGCCTGGCAGGCCTCCATGGCCAGCACGATTTCCTCTCTCTCCACTCCCAGCAGTTCCGATATTTCGCCCAGGGTGGGCTCCCGGCTCAGTTCAGCGCGCAGCTTATCCTCCGCCCATTTGACCCGGGCAAATACTTCTTTTAGACCACGCTGGACCTTGACCGGCCCGTCATCACGCAGGAACCTCTTGATCTCGCCGATTATCATCGGTACTGCATAGGTGGAAAAGCGCACATCATAGGCAGCATCGAATCTTTCGATAGCCTTAACCAGACCGAGGCCCCCCACCTGAAACAAATCCTCGAACTCATAGCTGGTATTTTTAAATCTCTCCATAACCAAATAAACCAGGCCTAGATTGGACTTAAATAGCTCTTCCTTGGCTTCGGCATTCCCTGTTTGGGCAGATACCAGCAAAGCCATGGTCTCATCGTGGCTTAGGAGAGGCCTGTTCCGCTGTTCTGCGGCCATCAGCTGTCCCCCTTACCCTCCCGATTCTTCCCGAACCGGAATAAGGGATTTGACCATTTTCACGCGGGTGCCCTGGCCAACATTCGAGGTGACTTCCAGTTCATCAGAGAACGAACGCATGAAGACAAAGCCCAGCCCCATCCGGTCTGGTATGGATGAATAAGCTGGTTGTTGGGCTTGTTCTACGTCTTCTATTCCACAACCATGGTCCTCGATCATTATTTCGATCGCGTTATTAGCCAATAACTTGATCTCAACAAAAACAAAGCTGTCGCGGTTGTTATCGTAGCCATGTATGATACTGTTGGAAACCGCTTCTGATACAACTAACTTGACCTCTTCGATTTCCTCAATAGTACAGTCGAGCTGTGATACAAAAGCCGCTGCACAGGTGCGGGCAAATCCCACGTTTTCTGGGATGCTGGCAAACTGAAAGCGTACCCAGTTCCTGGTGCTCATGATTCCCGGATCCTCCTTTTTTCTGCACTTAGAATTTCTTTTTCGTTTGTATGAATCGGTATTAGTTTGCTGATTCCTGAAACCTCTAGTAGCTTAGCCACTGGAGGCCTGGCTTTCACGATATACGAACGCCCCCCCTGGCCCATTACCTTTTTGTAGCGGCCTATGATCACACCCAAACCTGAACTGTCAATGAAAGACACATCTGACATATCCCATATCAGGTTCCGTGGCTTTTCTCGCTTTAACCGCTCATCAATGACTGATCGTAGTTCATCGGTGATGGCCATATCGAGGTCGCCTCCCACTCTAACCATTAGCGTGTCGCCTACTGTCTCCATTTTTGCATGCAAAAAGCCTTCCCCCCTTATATTCTGGTTACTACTTCGATGGGAAGAAGGTCAATTCCTTCCATATATTTACATTTAGAGGACAAATATTTTCCGCCACATTTTCCGAATTTCCTCCCATAATGTGCTCTTAGCAACATCACGGGCGGCAACCAAATCTACCCTTTTTACCTGTTTGCCATTGTTGAAAATCATTGCATAGCCTATCACATCGCCTTTGCGAAGCGGGGCATTTACATATGACTCGACCTGCTTGGTGTAGGTGATTTTGCTTTCTTCCCCTTTTTCACAGATGGTCCCGATCGGGGCCGCAGATACTATTTCCACTGAGTCGTCAGCACCCTTGCCCACTGTAGTCAAACCGACCATAGTCCCCGAGCCAACAAAACTCTTGTAAGCGTAGCGGGCAAAGAAATAGTTGTAGAGTGTCATCGAATCCCGGAAATTGCCCCTCGCTTCAGGTGATGCCAGAACTGAGGCCACCAGGCGCAGATCATTGCGCTTGACTGTTGAAACCAGGCAGAACTTGGCTTCGTTGGTCCACCCGGTTTTAAAACCATCGGCTCCTTTGTACCACCATAATAATTTGTTAGTGTTGAATAGCTTGAACTTTCCCTCACGCAGGCTGTATTCTTTGATACGGGTAAGCTCCATCAATTTCGGACGTTTTAAAGCATATACTCCCATTGTCGCCATATCCCGTGCACTGCTGTAATGATCTGGGGTGGGAAGACCGTAGGCATTTACAAAATGGGTGTTTTTAAGGCCTAACTGTTTAGCCTTGTCATTCATCTTCTGAACAAAGGCCTCGTGACTGCCCGCCAGGTGCTCAGCCACTGCCACACAGGAATCATTAGCCGAACCCACCGCGATCGAGACCAGCATATCCCAGTAAGTCATCTCCTCACCGGGTTCCAGATATATTTGTGAGCCTCCTAATTTCCAGGCATTTTCACTGGTGGATACCTTCTCATCAGGTTTTACTGTTCCTTTTTCCAAAGCTTCACAGGCTAAAATCAAAGTCATCAACTTAGTCATACTAGCCGGTGGCAGCCGCTTGTCGGGGTTTTTCTCATACAACACTCGTCCGCTGTCAGGGTCCATCACCACAGCCGATTCAGCTTTGACATCAACTACATCCGCCTGAACAGCCGGGCATATTCCCAGTACCAGAACCAGCACAATAAAAAAGGAAAGCCATTTCTTCCTCATACTGAATTACCTCCAGTTTCTTTACTGTTAATTTATTGGCTTTCCTCTTTCAATATGCATTTGAAGTGAATATCGATTACATAAGCTGTGTTCCTTCCTCACTGACAATTCCCAGAACGAGCTTAGACGGTTCCGGCTTTTCTTCACCGATCTCAAATGAATTCAATAAACGATCACGCACGATTTCCAATTTATAGGGGTCGTTGGCATGTATCATGGCCAACGGTTCATTTTTCTCCACCGTATCTCCCGGCTTCTTGTACAGGCACATGCCTACAGCTGGATCGATCCGGTCGTCTGCCGATTCGCGTCCGGCTCCCAGCATCATGGCCAGCCGGCCCACTTCCTCAGTATCAACACTGGTGATGAAGCCGGTTTCAGGCGATTTTACAACTACCTGCAGGGTGGCTGCTTGGACCTGAATAATATGCTCCAAGGTGTTGACCTGACCGCCCTGAGCTGCTACCAACTCGCAGAACTTATCATAACCCTGCCCAGATTCCAGTATCTGACGGGCCTTTTTAAGTCCGCGGCCGACATCATGAGAAGCGCCCCCTAATACCAGCATATGCGCAGCAAGTAACAGGCAGATCTCCTCCAGATCCTCCGGTCCCTGGCCTTTCAATGTGCGAACCGCCTCCCGTATTTCCAGGGCATTGCCTATGGCATATCCCAGGGGCTGTTCCATACTGGTCAACACCGCCACTACCTTGCGCCCTGCGCTGCGGCCGATATCTACCATCCTCTCAGCCAATTCGATCGCTTGAGGCAGATCCTTCATAAACGCACCTTTGCCGACTTTTACATCCAATAATATGGCATCGGCACCCGACGCGATCTTCTTGCTCATGACACTGCTGGCGATCAGCGGTATGCTGTCTACAGTCGCGGTCAAATCGCGAATAGCATATAACTTCTTGTCGGCTGGCACCAGATTCTCACTTTGCGAAAGCACAGCGGCTTTGATCCTGGTAACCTGGCTCAAAAAGTCCTTACGTTTCATTTCGCTCTTAAAACCTGGAATAGACTCGAACTTGTCCACCGTACCACCGGTAAAGCCCAAACCCCGGCCCGACATTTTGGGCACTGGAACTCCGGCTGCGGCAACGATCGGCACCACAACCGGCGTCGTCTTGTCGCCTACCCCACCAGTACTGTGTTTATCGACCTTGATGCCGGAAATGCTGGATAAATCGACGATCTCGCCGGAATTGGCCATGGCCAAAGCTAGGTTGCTGGTCTCCTCGGGGGTCATCCCCTTAAAATAGACCGCCATGGCCCAGGCTCCGATCTGATAATCGGCTACCTTGCCACTTGCCATGCCTTTGATGAACCAATCGATCTCTTTTTGGCTCAGTTCGTCGCCATTACGCTTTTTCCTGATGATTTCCTCGGCGTTCAAGCCAGTCCACCTCCTTGTCGACTAATAAGCTATTTACTGTTAATAATATCCCCGGCAAAACTTTCACCGGGCAGTTCTGATACATCTATATTCAGCAGTTCAGCAACCGTTTTACCCAGGTCGCTAAAACACTTTCTGGTCCCAATACTGGTTCCAGGCTTAACAGCACGACCGGCCACCAACACCGGAACATATTCACGGGAGTGATCTGTGCTTTCTGTGGTCGGATCACAGCCATGATCTGCAGTCAGGATCAAAACATCTTCATCCCGCAGAGATGCCAATATTCCTGGCAAAGCAGTATCGACCTCGGCCAGAGCGCGGGCATATCCCTCAGGATCATTGCGATGCCCATACTGCATATCAAAATCTACTAAATTGACAAAAACCAAGCCTCGATGATCAGATTTGATCAGTTCCAGAATTCGCCGCAAACCATCAGTATTACCTGAAGTAGTAATGCTTCTAGTTACCCCCCGGCCCAAAAAGATATCACTGATCTTGCCCACAGCTGTCACATCCCGGCCCTGACCTATTAGACAGTCAAGAACCGTCGGGCCAGGTGGTTCCAGGCTAAAATCATGTCGACGTTCAGTCCTGACAAAAGCGCCTGGTCGTCCGACAAAGGGACGCGCAATGACCCGGGCTACCCCATGTTCGCCCTGTAATATCTCACGGGCCTTACGACATATATCGTAAAGTTCTTCAACTGGGATCACCTCTTCATGGGCTGCGACCTGGAATACGCTGTCAGCCGACGTATAGACGATAGGGTAGCCGGTTTCCATGTGTTCCGCTCCCAATTCATCGATGATCCCTGTTCCCGAAGCAGCCTTATTTCCTAATATAGGCCGGCCAATGGCCTTTTCAAATGCTTCGATAACATCGGCGGGAAAACCATGCGGATAAACCGGAAAGCCTTGCGCAGTGATCAACCCCATCATCTCCCAATGGCCGGTGGTGGTATCCTTGCCCTCCGAAACCTCGGCCATACGGCCCCATGCGCCGCTGCAGTCCGTCAGCTTGTCCACTCCCAAAACATTGGTTATATTGCCCAATCCCAAACGTTCAAAATTAGGCAGGTTAAGGCCGCCCACTACCCGGGCCAGATTGCCCAGGGTGTTGCTGCCGCGATCTCCGTAAACATCAGCATCAGGCAGTTCACCTACGCCACAACTGTCCAAAACCACAAGTATCACACGATCGATCATGTTCATTCCTCCCGTCAAGCTCGAGGATGGCTTTTCTGGTATACTTCCCTCAACCTGGTCTTAGTCAAATGCGTGTAGATTTGGGTCGTCCCAATATCAGCATGCCCCAGCATTTCCTGCACCGCCCTTAGATCGGCTCCATTCTCCAACAGATGGGTAGCAAAGCTATGGCGCAGGGTATGGGGGGTTACCTCTTTCTCGATTCCTGCATCTTTTACATGCTTGTTGAGTATCTTCCAAAAACCTTGTCGGGTCATTTTCCTGCCATTAGCATTGACAAATAAGGTGCGGTTTATCGAGCCATTTGTGAGCTTTTGGCGCGACCGCGCGATGTATCTCTCCACCCAGTAGACTGAAGTTTTGTTGATGGGGACAATCCTCTCCTTGCGGCCTTTCCCGAGACACCTTACATAACCAGCATTTAAGTTGACGTCATCTATATCCAGCGAAATAAGCTCTGATACCCTAAGTCCAGTGGCATACATCAGTTCAAACATAGCCCGGTCCCGAAGGCCCATCGGCAATACTGGATTCGGCTGCTCCATCAGACGGTCAACTTCCGCTATTGTCAGGACCTGGGGAAGTTTGCGGTTTACCTTAGGGCTGTCCAAGTTGTCGGCAGGGTTCACCGCCATATGCCCCTCCATTATTAAAAACCGGTTGAAGGTTCGAATGCTCGATAGATTGCGGGCCGAACTAGCGAATGCTGCGCCCTCATCAAGCAGTTGGCTCAAAAAATCAAGAATGTCCGAGCGCTTTATATCTCGGACATCAGTAATCTTCTTATTCTCCTTGAGAAATGCCATGAATTTGCCAATATCGCGGCGATAGGCTTCCTGAGTATTCTCTGATAAGCCACGCTCGAATTTTAAATACTCGATGAAAAGGTCCAGATAACGTTCCATAGTATTCTCCCACTTGCATAGAGATGGGAAACCATTATAATCCCCACCAGATTTTTGCATACCCACGAATTACTTCACATGAGTATGATTTTGACAGCCAGCCCGGTATTTCCTCTTTTCTACTCCCTCTCCTCATAGTAAAAATCCTGCACCTTTAAGACAAATTGGTCCAAAACCTTGTCGAATTCGGTGCTCTGATTTCGTTCCTGTCTTATTTGTTGACCTACGTTGTAGGTGTCATCCATCCCTTTGATCACGTTTTCATGGCCATTGAGCAAGTATTGAATATACGGCCAGGCCAGGAGAAGCGCCGCGAGGATCAGCAGAATTTTTATAGCAGCCGCCAATTTTTCTCGCCAATTTCTGATAACGATCATTGAAATTCCCCCTATTTAAGAATCGCCGCCAGCAACCATGGCGGCATATAAGTTTCGATCAAGGCCCCCCCTGCAAATAGGATCAAAAAGCAAAGCATCGCCAAAGTATACGCAGCAAATCCTTTCCATAATGATGTGTTGATATGTGAGCGCCTTTTGATGATAAATAGCGAAAAGTTGATACTCAAAAGCGAGGTCAGAATAAGCAGCGGCACATAAACGATGTTTTGCGGGGCTACTGAAACCAGCGCCACCAACACACCGGTCTGGCCTTTCGCATTGATCAGGAATCCTAAGGTAAAGCCCAATGAGAATCCGCGTGCAAAAACCAGCCCAAGTACCAACGGGGTTCCGATAACCGTCAGCCCCAGAAACCACATAACGACTACCAGCTTTACCTGAGCCAAAATACTCGGGATCAGCAGCCTGCCTCCAGACTCATAAGTACTGGAACTGCTGATGAATTCGTTAAGCAGGTCCAGCAGATGACTCCTGGTACCCCCGGGCAGCCCACAAGCTTTGATTTTGCCCTCCACCAGACCTAGTCCAAAGACAACCAGCAAGACTAGATACTGCCAGAGATTGTTGCGCAAGTGCGTTTTTATTGCATTTTTAAAACCCATGCCCCAACTCCTGTCATTTCCCTTCAAGAAATTCTATTATGCCAGTCCCTTCTTTATGCCAAAAAGGCCCGTCATGGTGAAGACATTTGCAGCACTATACTAAACATCTCGGGTATAATATAATTTTGTACAAGGAAAGAAAGAGGTGCACTGATGAAATCTAGATCGATTCTAGCCCTAGGCTTAATAATATTTATTATCGCGCTGGCTGTAGCCGGCTGCGCAAAAAAGCCCCCGGTGGTTGTTAACGGGCAGGCCATCTCACAGGCTGAATTCGATGCCGAAGTCAAATCCGGCATAAAGTATTATCAGAGCCAGCTAGGAACCGACCCAACTCAGGACCCAGAAATGAAACAACAACTGCTGAAGGATGTCATGAACAACCTGGTTATCAAAACTGTGATCAAGCAGGAAGCGGCTCACCGCGGCTTTAAAATCACTGACAAAGAAGTGATCGATGCTGAAAAGCAATTTATCACTGACCTGGGTGGGGAACAAATGCTCAATAATCTTTTGAAACAGCAGGGCGAAACTAAGCAGAGCCTGCGCAGTCAGCTGCGCGAGCAACTGCTGATGGAAAAGCTGCAGGATGAAGTAACCAAGGGAATTAAGGTGTCCGACAAGGAAGCTAAGGATTATTTTGATAAAAACAAGGATAAGTTCGCCAACAAAAGAGAGGTCAAGGTTTCGCACATTCTGGTCAAAACCGAAAAGGAAGCTAAGGATGTGATTAAAAAAGTAGAAGATGGCGCCGACTTTTCCACCTTGGCTGTTAAACTATCCCAGGACCCCTCCGCGAAAACTAACAAAGGCGATCTGGGCTGGGTCAACGAAGATACCCAGTTCGAAGCCAGCTTTTTAGAAGCCGCAATGGCATTGAAGCCGGGACAATATACCAAGACCCCGGTAGCAACTGACTATGGGTTTCATGTTATCAAGGTGTTTGCCGAAAAACCGCCTTCAAGCCCTTCTTATGAACAGGTTAAGATCAAAGCCCTGGCCGAAGCCGAGAAATCGAAAAAAGACCAAGCCTGGATCAAGTTCGTAGAAGCTGAGAAAAAGAAAGCTAAGGTCGAAACAAATCTGTAACCGTAAAATAAGAGCCGGATCAACCGGCTCTTATCAGATTGTAGACAAAGTCACAGGCGCATGACGGGAGTGAAGATCAAGGTGTTTGGAAAGCCCGAGATTGAGGCGTACTTGGCGTACGTTGACTGAACGGGATTTCCATAACAACGCAGATATTCGCTTTTGTCATCAGCCTGATAAGAGCCGGAACATCCGGCTCTCTTTTATTTCTTTTATTCTTCGGACACCGTGTCTATCGCCTGCTTGACTGAGGGTTTGAATGCTTCATAGGTTTTGACCATTACCAGTGCCACCACGGACCCAAGTAAGAGGATGAAAAGGAAGAGCAGATAGTATCCTGTGGTCCACTCAAAGGCACGCATGGCCTGAGTCATCACGGGAGTCTTCTCGAGTGCCTTGGTCTCAGTCAGCGTGAACTTGATAGTGCAGAAATTGCCTGATTTATCGTAATCCCCAATATTCACTCCCAGTGATTGAAGCTCGTTATTAAGCTCCATGATACGATTTTCCAGATTAATGTACTCATCGATATTCCCGTTTTTTTGCTTAAGTGCTTCTAAAGAATTGCGGGCTGTCTCCAGTGAAGCTTTCTTCGCCTGCAGCTCCCGATATTCAGGGGTTTTGTCATATATGCTCACATCGAATGATGCCGGTTTGCCAACACCGTAAATATCTTTCACGACTGAATCGAACTTGACCGGTTCAACTCCAATTGCAATCTGCAGCACGCGGTCTCCAGTAAGACCGGTATTCTGCTCGTACTGGTTCAGTGCTTCATATTTCTTGATCACACTGCGAAGTTGTTTCTCATCGCTATCAAAATTGGTGCTAGTGGCCGTTATAGTGGCCGTCCTCTCATATTTTTGAATGATGGTGGTGATGGTTTTCACAGCTGTCCCCGCAGCGACCTCTACCTGTTGAACAGTATTGGTGGCAATGTTTCGAACACTATAGAATTTACTCGCTTCTCCTTCACTGTTTAGATTGGAACTATTTATCGCTGTTTGATCCTGTTGCTGCGACTCATAAGGTTGGTAAACCAACAGATAGGTAAGCCGCAATATCAGAAGAACAACAAACCCAATAATAAACCCGACTAATAGCTTTTTCAAACGGCTTTTCAAAACAAGTCCCTCCTTACAATTTCGATGGTAAAAAGGTTCTATGTGGCGCCCCATTTTCCTTTATTATCCATGAAATAGTGTTTATAAAAGGACTATCTCCAGTTTTGCTTTACAAACAAAAGACTGCTATGATATCTTGATTCAAGGGGGTGAAAAGTTTATGACTAATCAAGGTTCCGAGTTTGATTCCAGTTTTGAAGTCAGGTTAGTTGTCAAAGACACCCGTGCTTTGGACCTGAAAGCTTTGGCCGAACAGACTCAGAAACATATGAAAAGCCTGGCCCGTATTCGCCTGGACAAAGTACAGCTTAGAAAATATGGCATGTATATGACTGGCTATGGACCTGTTGCGGATATGGTAAGAATTGCGGAAAGTATTTATCCGCTGACTGCCGAAGGCGGAATAGTGATTATAATCAAAGTCGGGGAAAGAGAAGAATTCGTAATCAAAGACGGGAACATTCTAGATTGTAACAATCAGGAGTTCCGCAAATATATCCCGGCTGAGCTTGACGAAGCCCAACCAACGGAGGAAGAACTCAACCGTTTGGGGTTTTAATCGCGTTTTAAAACTAATTCCATATTAGAAAAAGAAAAAAGGGGGAGCGGTATTGCTCCCTTTTTGATAGTTGACATTGGTTACTGCAGTGATTTTAGTTTTCGGGAGGTAATGGATTTTGCAGAGTATATTGTTGGAAAAACACGCACTCTATAGCCACAAATTGATACATATCGCGATGGCCATCATCATCAGTCTAGCTTCAGCAGCTACATTAATCCTAGCGTTAATGGGTAAAGAAAAGGTATCGCTCCTGATTATAGGTTTAATGTTTCTTGCATCCAACATGGTACTTGGCATCTCTTGGTTTCTGGCTTCCAAATCCGGGACCCAGAATTGGACCAAGTATCTTTCTATCTTATCTTCTTTCATTGTCCTTTTTGTGTACCAAATTATTATGAAACACAACTCTGAGCTTTTTATAACCTTTTTTATACTTATTATGCTAAGCGTTATCTATATTGATATAGGACCAGTCATATTTTCAACCCTTCTGGCGATTTTTGGTGAAGGAGCTCTGCTTATATTTTGGCCAGTTCTTGTTCCGCAAGCAAATGTAATGAACATTTTAGGCGGAAGGTTTACGATATTTGTACAGATCGGTATCATCGCCTATTTTTGTGCACGTATCGCCCGCAAAGTACTTATGATCAGCTTAGAATTGGAAGGTCAATCCCGCGAAGCAAACTCTAATTTATCAAAGGTATTAGCCGTGATAAAAGAAAAATCGGCCCATCTATCAGGATTAGCCGAGACCATGAATGTCTCATTTAAAGATAGTAAGAAAAGCGAAGAACAGGTCGGCGAAGGAATTCAGGGAATCGCTCAAGCCGCCAGCCTGCAGGCGAAAGAAGCCCACAGCACCGCTGAAATAGTCAATCAGATAACTGATGCGCTGACCGATATTGCACAAAACGTCGAAGCCGTCAGCATCATGTCTACAGGTTTTAGAGACATTGTGAACCGTGGACTCAGTGCTGTAAATAATCAGATCGAACTATCATCTGATAATATGAAAGTTGCTGGCGATGCCAGTCATACGGTTACCGAACTGAATCAGAAATCGACCGCTATTGTTGAGATAGTCGAACTTATATCCGGTATTGCTGGGCAGACCAATCTGCTGGCATTGAATGCAGCAATCGAAGCCGCTCGCGCCGGTGAGCAGGGCCGCGGATTCGCGGTGGTTTCAGAGGAAGTTCGAAAGCTAGCCGAAGAATCAGCCAAGGCTGCTAATAAGATAGCGAGTATTATTCACGAGATCCAGCAGCAGACCGATGCTACGGTCAAGGCCATGGATATGATCAGCAAAATTGCTGGCAAACAAGAAGATGCAGTTCTTTTGACTCAGCAGTTGTTCAACGAAATCGAAGAAGGCAGCCGCAAGATCGATACCTCTGTACAGGAAGTATCAGCCGCTGTTCAAGAAATGCTGGCTTCCTCAGATGAAGTTGTGCGGGCAGTAGAAAACATCTCCGCCGCCAGCCAGCAAACAGCTGCTTCCACGCAGCAGATCGCTAGTTCCGCCCAGGTTCAGGTACAGGTCATGGAAAACATAGCTGGTGAAGCAGAAGGCGTCCACACCATGGCCACCGAACTTGAACAGATAGCCGCAGGCTAATCCAGGGAACAAATTAATAAACAAGAAAAACGGCGGTAATCCGCCGTTTTATTTTGCGTTAATACACGTTATAATCAATACATATTCTACCATTCAGCAATTGATCGTACAGGAGGATTTGTATTGTTGGGGAACATCGGTCCGGTTGAACTTATATTCATTATTAGCTTATTAATCATGTTGCCTCTGGTCATCTACGATGTTTGGACCAAGCGAACCGCCTTACTGCGTGGAATAGTCGTCATATTATTGACGATTATTCTTGGCCCGATCGCAATAATTCTTTACTTTATTATTCGTCGAAACAAGAATCATCTTAGACAGGAATAAAGACTTCGAGGGAACACAGAGTGGATGCAATGGGTTTTCAAATACTAAAAATTATCATTACACTATTCATCACAGTCTGCAGTATATTGGCAACAGTTGTCCTTGTAATCCTTGACTTGCGTGATAAACGCATTAATTTGCTTACAGGTATCCTAATAATGTTAGCATCGCTAGGGCTAAGTCCTTTCGTTTTGATTTTATATCTAATATTTCGGCCCCAACAAAACAGTCTGAAACAATTACAGTAATGTTACCGCGCCTTCCTTACCAAACCAGCTATATAGCGAGCTGCTAGGATGTCCTCCAACGAGTTCGCACTTGCAGCAACAATAGCAATTCCCGGTAATCTATCCAGCATGGTCAATGCTCTCCTAGCAGCAGTTATGGCTGGCTCCTCACCCTTCTGTTTCATAGTCCTGGCTACGGTTCCGGTCACCACGTTGGGGGTTACCTGGTAAGCAGCATCAAAGGCTACACCACCGGTATCTGTCACAGCAACCACCACACGCCCGGCGAAGTCTGTTAATTTTGCGGTCTCCGCTCCCAAGTTCGGCAAAATGGCTTCTATTACACCGCGTCCCTTTTCCACACCGGCCATTAGCTTCTGGCAGCGCTGCAGCCGCTCTTCGTCTGTACCCACCCTCGGTTCGGATACAACAATAATGCCCGTCCCGGCCTCCCGAGCTGCTCGTGCCGCTTCGATGCCAATTCGTTCTGGATTAACCACCACCGGAGCGCGTGTAAAATCCGGGCTAGCCCCATATACCCGCCAGGCACCAGCATCCAGCGCACCCTCCAGCGTTGTTGACATATCGATGACATCCACCACCATTACAGCCAAACCGGCCTTTGCATAGCGCACCGCACCACTTGCATTAGATGTTGTGATTATCTTTTTTGACTCTGCCATATCGGCCGCCTCCTCCTGGAACAAATGTCAGCCGGTTTTGCCGCATTGCCCCAATATAACCTGCAATACCGGCCCCAGCCACCTTCTCGATCAAGTCCAATCCAGCTCTTTCATAGATTTCGATCTCAGAACCGATTGCCCTACGTAACTTAGTATATGTCTTAGGCCCTAATCCGGGTATAAAACTCGGAGGAACTCGGTAATTATATGAAGGCCGGCCTATCGGCTGATGGGACTCATCATTATCCTTGATCGAGATGATCCTGTCCCACACTCCAGCAACCATTTCTTGGCCACACACCTCACATGCAAAAATGGGATGAGAGTTACTGGTAATGATATTACACCGTGGGCAATGACTGCGATGATACTTGCCCAAGTGCGGATGCATCCCGTAGTTGGCAGTAATCCTCCTGCCTTCCCTGTTCTGCATGGCCATCAACAGCTCTTTAAAGCTAGCCGAAGCCATTCTTAGCTGATTGTACTCCCGGCCAATGTTTGGCCCCGAATGGGCGTCCGAATTTGACAGAAAGGCGAACCCGGAAGTCTCTTGGATCAACCCCGCCATATCCGTGTCTGAAGATAAACCTAGCTCTAAGGCATGAATCATCATAGCCTTATTGCCGAAACCATTCTGCAGCCTCTCCACCCAGCACCCGTAAGCACCTTTGTGTGGGGTAAAAGCATGGGCTACCACAAATATTCCATCCAATGCCAGAGTTTTATCGAGCAGCTCTACCGCTCCTGCCTGGCTGCGCTGAGTCGATAGATTAGGATTCGTCAGCTTGCGGTTCATTGTCTTATGCCAAAGATCTAGAGCCTCTAAATCAGGCATATAGCTTATAAAGTGGGCGCCTTCCCTGCTTTCAGTCTCAATGCCGAGCACCAGGTTTACCCCTCGCTCGCTCCGTAAAAAGCCATACCCGGTATCCTCCAACTTGCCCTGCGAAAGCAGTTCCTTGATGTCCTGTAGCACCGGCGGGCTTCCACAATCTACAATGCCGACGATATCGAGTCCTTTATCGCCAGCACATGTATCCAGAATACTTTCCACAGTGAGCTTCTCAGAAGCAGTTATTTTTACAGGCCGCCCTTGAGCCCGCCCCACATGTACATGAAGATCGGCATAATACTGGCGCAATTAACGTCCCCCTTGATTCAAAAAAACATGGAGAAGACCGATCAGTGTTTTCCCGTCCTGGATCTCCCCTTTGGCCATCATGTCCCAGGCTTCTTCCATGGTCACCATCACCACTTCCAGGAACTCGTCCTCGTCAGGGGATGCCTCGCCTGCCTGCAGCCCGGTCGCCAGATAGACATGCATTATTTCATCTGTAAAACCAGGTGTTGTATAGTAGCTGTAGATCTTATCCCAGCTTTCGGCGATAAGGCCAGTTTCTTCTTCCAACTCTCGGTTGGCACACTCCAGTGGGTCCTCGCCCGGTGATAATTTGCCAGCTGGGATCTCCAAAAGATCCTTACCTGTCGGGTATCGGTGCTGGCGCACTAGACATATCCGCCCACTATCATCGATGGCCACGACTCCGACCGCTCCCGGATGCACTATCCACTCGCGGGTGGCCTCATTGCCATCCGGCAGGATGACCGTGTCCAGCTTCATTGTCAGCATTTTGCCGTTAAAAATCGTCTCACTGTGTTTCATCTTTTCGGTGAAATCCATCATGCTTCTTCCTCTCTAACTCAATTCCATCATAAATATAGGCTGTTTCACAGCTAAACTACTAACTACAATTATTACCCAGCTTTAATCCTTAGACAAGTTCTCTTTATTTTAGGTGTTTCAATTTTGTCAAGAGGCAATCCGGGACTTTGGTCCTGCTTTGAGATTATAATTTTAATTTTCTGAATATATATTGACATGCGATTTTCTCGGTATTATACTAAACTTAACCTAAGAAATGTCCCCCCGGGACAGAGTACCAGGTAACAACCCTGAAGAGACAGGACGCCGATTTGGCAACGCTTAAGCTTCAACACAATCCACCTTGGAGGTGGTATCGGGAAACCAATAGTTACCTGATAACTGAATACTATCGGACCATAAGGGAACAGTGATTCCCTATCAGGGCAAATAAGCCCAGGAATGGAGAGAATGAGACTCCCACAAGGAGCAAACTCAAATCTCAAAGTTAGGACCGGGGTTGACAGAACTAAGGGTTGAAGCTAATGTGAGAACACAAGAATCGGCGGACAAGATGTCTAATCAATACCCCAACGGACCGAATGACATCTGATATTCGAACCAATGGGTCAACTTCAGGGGACAAAAGGAGGAGAGTACTGGGTTGCAGTACATCCGGGCTTGAGGACAGGCTGAGATTCAAAAATGAATCGAAGAAGCTTGTCCTTAAGTCGTTCTTGGGCATTTATTTGAGAAGCACCGCTCGCACTGGAGCCCCTTCTCCTTTTTGTATATTCAGCGGCATACAGATCAAAGTGTATTTCCCCGGCTCCACCTTGGTCAGATCCAGACCTTCTAGGATCAAAACATCATTAGTTAGCAGGCGCCGGTGAACAGGGAACCCATCGTCACCGCCCCGATCCACACTTATGTAATCCCAACCAACCAATCCAATCTTTTTATCAACACAGAAGTCAGCAAATTCGATGGGCATAGCAACAAATTCATGATTAAATACTCGATTGGAACTGCGCTCGTCCTTAGAGTTGTTGGTTCTGAATATGAGCGCCTCCCCCGAATTCAATGCCATTTTCCCCAGGTCAGCTGTTGAGAAATCTTCTCCAGCCTCTACTACCCAGGCACCCATAATAAACCTTTCCGGTGGATAATCAGCGGCACTCCTGCCTCTGTCCATAAAATGCGACGGAAAATCCAGGTGAGTACCTGCATGGGAAGTCATATGCAAAGCTGATAATTCAAACCGATCCCCATTCTCCCTAGACATCAAGAGTTCCCGTCTAAATGGAGGATCACCAGGAAAAGTAATGTCTTGTTCTCCTAGAATTACACTGACATCGTATATCTGATCATACTTGATCATATTTCACCTCGACAACATTCTAATATTTAATATTTCATAATCCCATTCTGATTACCTCTAACCAATATTAGCCGTTCCACATAAGATAGATAAAAGTCATCAATACATATGTGAAGGACGGCGATATGATGAAGTTTATGGAATGGTTCCCGGAGCTTGATAAGAAAGCGGTCGCCAAAATCAAGAGCAGTCCCTCAGTACCTGGCATTTCCGGTACAGTTAATTTCAAAGGAGTATATGGCGGCACCAGAGTGACTGTCGACATTACTGGGCTGCCGCCATACCGGCCTGCTGAGGACGGACTGCCGCCTATTGGGCCGCATGGTTTTCACATCCATGAAAATGGCTGCTGTGATATAGGAGACCCGGCCAATCCTTTTATGTGTGCCGGGGAACACTGGAATCCTACCAATCAACCACATGGTAATCATGCAGGGGACTTCCCTGTCCTCTTCTCTAACAACGGCAAAGCTAAAATGCAGTTTTTCACAGATAAATTCCGGGTGTCGGATGTCATTGGACGATCGGTGGTCATCCATCTCAATCCCGATGATTATCGCACTCAACCTTCAGGCGCTTCTGGCAAAAAGATCGCTTGCGGTGTGATTCGGGCAGCCCGATAGTCATATAATCTGATATAACCACATAAACTGTGCAGGGTGATTGTGGTGGAAATGGTATTTACCAAAACGGGGTTCCTTTACGTAGGTAAGGTCAAAGATCTGCAGAAGACTCTTACCAAATTATCTATGCACAATTCAATAAAAGAATTGATCCACAGCCGTTTAAACTAGTACACGGGCAATTAGCTGCTAAACATTTGCAACTAATTCCGATGCCGCCTGGGCTGCTGCACCAAGAGTCTGAAAAAATTCATGATCCTCTTGGCGGCCTCTTCCCATGGTGGTGGTCTTCAGTCCGTATCTCTCAAAAACATGATCGATAAGGCTGCCATCACGATAAATCAATTCGTGTTTTTGGTCCAGACCATACTGATCGATCTGATCTTGAATTAGTGACTGCTTTTCTCCATTTAAAATTGGTAGTGGAACCTTAACCGTGGATTTGCATACCTTGGCCAGAACCGTCAGAGTATGGTGGCTTATTCCCTGGTGTCTTTCGCGCTGATCAGCAAAACTGACACGGGGCACTGCTAGAGGGATTCCTCCGAGAGTATCCACCGCATCCAGAATGGAGCCCTGTTCTATCCCACTGAAGCCCCAACGGGTACCTGTTCCAACGATGCCCGGGCCCATAGCCACTATTATTACATCAGGTTTATACACGGCTGAAGCAGCCAACATTCCACTATATATATTCACTGCTTCCAGTTCGCCGCCAAAAGCATTGCCGGTTGTGACAGTTCCTTTTAACAGACCAGCTTGACGCAGTTGGTGCACAGTACCGCTCCAATACATGGGCAGGCTGGCGGCATCGGTCATCACATAAGCTGAGCTCAGACCGTGGTCCGCTAGACATGCACACAGCGGAGCCAACATCGAGTGAAGTGTTCCTACCAGAACCGGACACCCATTGAGACTATCGGCCTGCTCCATCAGCTCCCGGTGCGGGCTCTCTTCCTCTTCTACACTAAGCACCCGGCACTGCCAGGGTGTATAACGCATCTTCATGATATGCCCTTTCCAGGCCAGATCATGCTGGGGATCAGTCATGTTTACCATTACATAGTCATACCCTCCGCTGCCCAGTTTCAGAGAGGTAGCGGTAGTGTTGAGCAGTACCTGATCACCTTCTACCGGTTCACCGGTGAGCAGTATGTAAGCGACAGCCTTGCTGATCCTACCATCAACTTCCACTTCCAGTTCAGCCAAACCCGGTCTTACCGACAGAATCTTGGCAACCCTGCCTATTCTGGTCTCAATCAACACCCTTCCCCCTCAACTGTTCGATTATCTTGAGCAGATACCGGGCATTCCCAACGAGGTCTTTGACTTCAATATGTTCATCAATAGTATGCACATCTCGCATGCCGATGCCTAGATTGGCACATTTAATACCCTGCCCATTGAACAGATTAGCATCACTGCCACCGCCGGTTTTAGTAATGACCGGCTCCACCCCCATGGCCCGCGCAGCGGCTACAGCTATCTTGACCACCTCATCATTAGGGTCCAGCTTCAACTGGGGGTACAAGTGAATGATATTGACCTTACATCTACCACCTTTTTCGGCTACTCGCTCTTTAAAGGTGCTCTCGATCAACCGGGTGATTCTCTCCAGCTTCGCTGGATCCAGACTACGGGCTTCCCCTCTAATAACAACTCGGTCAGGTACTATATTGCGGGCTTTGCCACCGGCAATAATACCTATATTACACGTAGTTTCATCATCGATCCGGCCTATATTCAAGTGGGAAATTGCATGAGCTGCAACTGCGATGGCATTGATCCCATCCTGCGGGTTTATTCCGGCATGAGCCGCCTTACCCAGCACTTCCACTTCTATCTCGTTCTGTGTTGGTCCACGGGTGATGATAGTACCTGGACCACCCACACTGTCTAAAACATAACCGAAACGCGATCTGACCTTAGAAAAGTCGAGATGCTTGGATCCCATCAAACCCTGTTCTTCACCTACTGTGAATATGATTTCTAACGGAGGATGCTTTAGGTTCTTTTCTTTGATTACCCGCAAGGCCTCCATAATGGCTACAATACCGGCTTTGTCATCCCCACCGAGTATAGTCTCTCCCGAACTCTCTATCAGCCCATTCTGCACCACCGGCTTGACTCCCTTACCAGGTTCGACAGTATCCATATGGGCACAGAAAAACACGGAAGGACCCGGTGCTGTCCCGGGCAGCCAGGCCATAAGATTGCCGGAGTCACCTCCGAGTGCTTTACCAGCGTTATCTTCGTAGACTTCCAACCCTAAGTCTAAAAGCTTATTCCTGAGAGCCTCCTTGATCCGGCCTTCTTCTCGAGAAACCGAATCGATTTGCACCAACTCCAGGAATTCCTGAACTATGCGCTCTTCATTTACCATATCAATCACCTCTTCCCAGCCTATCTAGTGCATTCAACACTTTGTATTTTTCTATGGTTTTAGTAAGGCTGTATTTCTCTGTGTAAATGTGTAGAACAATAAGAACCACCAACAGCGATAAGCGTGCCCATAATCCGAGCCCATAGACCGCCATGATTCCCAGCGTGACTCCCAGTACGTTGGATCCGGTGTCCCCCATCATGACCAAGGCTTTCAAATCATATCGAAAATAGGCTACTACAGCTCCAAACAGTGGTACAAATATCAGCAGGTCCGTTTTTACGGTAAAGAAGAGCGCAATAAAAACAACAAGAAACGCCTTTACACAGCGCCCCGGCCGCAGGTCAAACAGATTCATGCTGTTAGTGAACAGGCCGATCAACATGGCATTCAGTACAAATTCGGGAATACTTTTAGAGTAGAAGAGCGACACATAGGCGGCTACCAGAACTCCCCCAAGGGCTTTGAGACCGCCGGTGGTAAGCTGACGTTCCAAAATAAGTTTGGACAAGTGCCCTTTCAGACCCAGGGTATCACGCTGCCCCAGCATATCATCAACAAAACCAAGGAACGACATAGTTATGATAGCCATAAGATATAGATTGTAAGAGGTTCCCCCGTAAGCTCCCGACAGATAAATGGCAGCAAAACACACCATCACTACTGCCGGGAAGGCCAAGCCCGCAGCCACCGGGACATCATCCTGACGGTAATTCTTGCGTACCGCCCCGTTATTGGCCAGCATGGGCAGAATTAAGAAAAGCAGCAATTCCTCCACCAAGTATGCCATGAGTACCGCAAATACCATTAGGTATTCAGGCTTGAGAATCAACTGTTGTTTTCCCCCTTTATTCAGTAAGGATCACTTTAAGAACATCTAAAAACTGACGACCACGGTGGATAAAACCTTTGATATCGCGCCCCGTCTCAGCATGGGTCATATTCACCGGTATCTCCACTATACGATAGCCTTTCCTCAAAGCCCGGATAGTCATTCCTATTTCTATGCCAAAACCAGAGCGAAATGGCAGCACATCCTGCAATAATTTTAAAGTCATCGCCCTTTGTCCGCTTAAAGGCTCACAGGATTTCATTCCTTCTCTCCCGATCCCCCACGCAGCCAACCCTTTAACAAAGCCAAAACCGCCTTTTTTCTTCGGCGGTGGGAATTGAGCAATAGTAAGATCCGCCTCGCCATTTAGGATTGGCGGTAATAGTTTAGCTGCCTCTGAAGCGGTAGCACCCAGGTCAGCATCCAGAAAGACCACAATGTCATCTTTAATGGCCCGAGCCGCATTCGTCAGCGCATGCCCCTTACCCACGTTGCTGGGCATTTCGAGCACTTCCACCCCCGCACTCCTGGCGATCTCCACAGTACGGTCGGTAGAACCGTCATTAACGATCAGTATCCGATCGATCAGTTCTACGCTCTTTATCGCCGCAATGGTTGCAGCGATCCGTTCTTCTTCATTGTACGCCGGAACCAAGGCTACCACAGTCATTGTGCTGGCCCTCCCAGAAACTCAGTAGGTAATGACGGCATGAACTTGCTGGCGGACGACTTAACTCCGTAATCACCTACTTCACCCTCAATAGACCGGATCAATGCAACCTGCCCGGGTGTCATGTCGATATCATCAACTGTGCTGATATCATATTTTTGTAGACTATTCATATAGCTGTATTTGACCTTGGTCGTCTCACAACCATAAACCTTTTGTTTGGCATTGACCAATAACTGGATTATTGACTCATCGACTTCGCTTGGATAATTATAACTATCATTATCAGAACCACCTACAATAATAATGGCTTTTATGGGTGAACCATATTGGCCATTGAAGCTTACCAAATCATTGTCTCTTAGAAACCGCGCTTGTTCTGTACCACCCTTTAGCAAGGTCTCTGCTAGAGTAGCTGCCGCCAGTTTTCTCAATTCTTCGGCGGGGGTACTATGGTCTACTTTGTAGAAGTCACACATCTTGATTTTCAATTCCTGATTTCCAAGATCAATAGCAGGAAGCACCGTAGTGGTCGAAGTGACACGGGCACCCGCCTGTGATAAGCTCCACAACAATCCAGCGGGGATCTCCTGGCCTCCAGTAACAACGAGGCCAATAGTGGCACCCGGTAGACGGTTCTTTATGATAGGCGGTGAAACCGCCTGGCTGTACTGTTCATAGTAACGAGCGATTTGCCCCACGAAACGGTTCTCCGTATTAAGCGTATCCATCCGCTCACGAAGATCTCCGAACTGGGTTTCCAACTGCCCGATCAGCTTTTGCTGCTGGTCGGCCAAAACGTTGCTGCCAACTACCGTGCTGCCAATAATAATGCCAATACCCAGGGCTAAAAAAATAGCCACCAGAGTTGCCACGTGGTAGCGAATATCAATCATAACAAAACACCTCAGATCAAATATTCAAGAATAACTTAAGCTGCAGAAAAAGCAGCCTTAGAAACGGTTTAGTAGATGGCGAAACCCACAACAGAATAAAAATCGGAACCATCGAAGCAATAAACAGCTGCAACAGATACTTAGCTCTAACACTCTGACGATACAGCTGGCTGACCCCTTTGGCATCCACCAAGATCGACCCAATTTTAAGCCGAACCAAAAAAGTGCTGGCCATCCCCTTACGACCTTTTTCCAGAAAATCTATTATGTTTGAATGAGTCCCTACAGCTACGATCAAACTAGCCCCTTTATCGTAGGCCAGAATCATTGCGACATCCTCGCTGGTACCCGGCATAGCAACGACCATAGCTGGCACATTCATTTGTTCGACCCGCGGCAGGCCAGGAGCCTTGCCATTGGGATAGGCGTGAACGATTATTTCCGCCCCGCACTGCAGAGCCCGGTCGGACACACTGTCCATATCACCAACGATTATATCCGGAACAAAACCAGACTCTAAAAGGGCATCGGCACCGCCATCAACACCTATCAAAACTGGTCTTTCGTCTTCCATGTAACCCTTTATTGCACGTAGATCCTCAGTATAATGATGTCCACGAACAACGATCAGCGCATGCCGGTTTTCAACTTTGGTCTTTAGATCAGGGAGCTCGATTTCGTCCAGCAGGATATCCTTTTCACGGCGGGCATAGTCAAGGGTGTTTTCTACAAAGCTGTCCAGTTCTTCGCGCATATTCTCGCGAGCCATTTTCATCTTGGCAGCGACTTCGAATTGGTTGAGCAGTTTACCCCTAGCCACTAGATTTCCGCCAGCATAAACCTGACCGTCTTTAAGCTCAAGCACAGTGCCTTCACGCACTAATTCAAAAATGCCTTCGCCCACATTATCGATGACCGGTATACCGGCCTTAATGATCTTATAAACACCCGGAGCCGGGTAGCGGCCGGTAATGGATGGTAAAGCATTGACGATGGCCTGTGGCCTAATCTCTATCAAAGACTTAGCCGATACCTCGTCTATATCATCATGATTAATAATGGCTACATCGCTCTTTTTTAGACGATTTACCAGGTTCTTGGTTCTTTTATCCAGCCTGGCTTTTCCCCTCACATACATACAACCATCACCTTTTTAGATGATACCACCTTCCGGGCAAGCTGTCCAAAATATAGCTACCCAAGTGAAGACATCCACCACCAAGATTTCTTAAAGAAAATGCTGATTTAATAGCTATACGAAATAAAAAGCAGAATCTGACACAAACTCGAAACAGTCCATGCAGGCAGAGCCGTTTTTATCAATAGTCTGCCAAAAAAGACGCACTGACTCTGACAGCTAACATGCTGGCGGAACTGGATAATGCCACATCTGGACACAGCAAAAGAGCCTGATCTCTCAGGCTCTTCATTTTTACGTTCTATCCAGCTTTTGTTTCGAGTCTCAGCTTATCAGCTATGATGGCTATGAATTCTGAGTTGGTAGGTTTACCTCGATCACCATTTATGGTGTAGCCGAAGAATTTATTGATGCGGTCCAAATCTCCGCGATCCCATGCCAGCTCGATGGCATGTCTGATTGCACGTTCTACTCTGCTCGGAGTAGTATCGTACTTATCTGCAATGGTTGGATAAAGCTCTTTTGTTACCGCTCCCAAATACCCGATTTCTTCAACTACCAGCATGATCGCATCGCGCAGATACTGGTATCCTTTTACATGGGCAGGAACACCGATCTCATGAATGATTCTTGTTACTTCTACTTCGAGATCACGTCTGGTAACCGGAACAGCCCGAGGTGCAGTCTCAACCCGATCACGAACCACCTGCCGAACCCGATCACCAAGAACTTGCAGGTTGAAAGGCTTGAGTATGTAATAATCCGCCCCTAACTGTACAGCCTTTTGAGTAATGTTCTCCTGGCCAAATGCAGTGAGGATGATCACCTTGGGTCTTTGGTCGCCTTTCATGTCAATCATTTTCTCTAGAACGCCGATACCGTCCATGTGCGGCATAATTAGGTCAAGGATCAGGACATCTGTATCTTTTTTGCTTAATACGTCCAGAACCTCTAACCCGTTCGAACATACATCAACCAGTTCGAAATCGGGATTGTTGGAAAAATACTCCTTTAAGATGCCGCAGAATTCTCTGTTATCATCGGCAATAAGTACTTTTATCGCCCCTGCCAAAAAACACGCCCCCTTGTAATGTATTGCTTCACTCTATAAAAAGGCATTTCGACGCTTATGAAAATTTTTCCTTTATTTTTGCTCCATAAAATAATTCGAATTTGTTACACATAATCTTAAAAAGCTACGTCATGTTCATGCCATTTATTAAGTAATGATACTATTGATTTATTATCCAGTAAAATAAGTCTCACGTATAGTGCATTTTGTCGAATGTCTTTCTATTTAATAGTATTCATAGCATCCAGCATGCTATCCATGAATGCTCCGTAGCCACGT
This sequence comes from Acidobacteriota bacterium, assembly GCA_050259595.1. GTDB lineage: Bacteria > Bacillota > Syntrophomonadia > Syntrophomonadales > DTU052 > JBLNAX01. Next base: position 39,816 of record JBLNAX010000039.1, read on the forward strand.
TCGGGGTTATTTAAGAAAACATGAGTCACCGCACCTATCAATCTGCCTTTCTGCATTATTGGGCTGCCGCTCATCCCTTGAACGATTCCTCCGGCTACAGATAACAATCTGGGGTCTGTAACTCGAATGACCATTCCTTTACCGTTATGCCGGAATGGATAAACTTTTTCAATTACCACGTCAAATTTTTCAATTTTATCACGGTCTATAACTGTCAATATCTGGGCCGGGCCTTTTTCTACCTGATGGGCATAGGCTACAGACACTACCCCTGGCCAGGCAGGGTTGGAAACAGGCTTGTTGGTGGAGCCGTAGACGCCATATGCTGAATTGGTTTTTAGATTCCCAATAACATCTGCGCCTCGATCAAAAACACCTATCTTTTGACCAGGCCTACCGGGTTTTCCCGGCTGAACTGCCTGAACATAAGCAGGAACGATCTTGCCACTGCGTAACCCCACCGCCTGCTTTGTATCCGAATCTACGATCACATGTCCCAAAGCAGCAAAGTGACGACTAGTAGGATCCCAGAAGGTCATGGTACCGACGCCCGTGACCCCATCTCTTACATATAAGCCCACCCTGAAGCGCTGGGTTTCACTGCAAAAGACCGGCTTAACACTGATTCGTGTATTCCCCTTCTCCCGCTTTACCAAGAAGCTGGCCGGCCGGCCATTGACTCCATCACGGTCTATGGCATCAGCCAACGCCTTCTCAGAATACATGGGGGCTCCATCAGCCTCCATAATGAGATCACCGATACGAAAGCCACTTTCACGGGCAGGTATGATACTCTTGCCGGAGGTTGAAGATATCGGTGCAATACCAACTACCATCAATCCCTTAGACTGCAGGAGTATACCGATCGAATGCCCGCCCACTACCACCTGCCGAGGCGGCAGCGACTCCACCAGAATCGACTTCAGGGGAATATAGCCGAGAAACTTTACGGTCAACCCCACTGTGCCAGGTTTGGTGGCTGTTATAGCATAACCAGAGCGTCCCCCGTTAACAGACACTGGAGATGTCAGCGGCCGCTCACTGCCAAACATACTAAACTTTAACGCACTGGTAATCCGGTTCATAAAGGGCGAAGCGATAACTATCTGCTCCCCCACAACGATGCGGGCGGTTGTAGGCATAGCCAACAGGTTGCCCAGTGGATGCACTGCCATGACAATTATGATTAGGCTAGCTACCAGGAAACTTATGAAATTGGGGCGTCTGCGGAAGTAATCGTGTGTCAATGTTTCAACCCCTACATGGTTAACTGATCATCCAAGCCGGAAAAATGAATAAATAATCTAATGCAGTTCAACAAAACAACATTGGAAAGAATGTTCGGTGGATGATGAGACCTTTTTCGATAAGGTTAATTTAACCTTGGGGCCGGCGAGATATGCTGAATAAAGTCTGGATTTACCTTCTATCCGAGGCTTGCATTAACATTTGGCGGGCATGTTCGCGAGCGGCTTCAGTGATTTTTTCCCCGGCTAGCATGCGGGATAATTCCTCAATGCGACCTTCACGGTCAAGCAATTCCGCTTGTACGCGGGTCGTGTCTGCGGTCAGCGCCTTGGTCAGGCGCAAGTGATTGTCAGCTAAACTGGCTATTTGTGGACTATGAGTTACAACAATTACCTGGTGAGTCTCTGACAGTTGGTGCAGCTTTTCCCCCACTGCAAGCAGCGCTTGGCCACCTACTCCGACATCGATTTCGTCAAAAACCAGCACCGGTACTTGGTAGGCATCCGCCACCGCTGATTTTAGAGCAAGAATAAAGCGAGATATCTCCCCACCGGACGCAATACGTGCGATAGGCCGCAAATCCTCACCAGGATTAGCAGAGAAAAGGAAGACCACTTCATCCATCCCCTGGCCACCTGGCTCACCCTTACGCACCTCGATATTGAACCGCACTCCGGGCATTGCCAGATCGCCCAATTCCCGGTGGATCCTCTCCACTAGAGCCCGAGCAGCCTCCCGGCGCAGTTCAGTCATACGGGCGGCAAGCTTTAAGTATTGCTCCCACGTCAGGTTTTGCTTATCTTTTAATTCTTCGACGCGGCTTTCCAGATTTTCCAGAACTGATTTCTGCTCGCGTGCTTGGTCTAGAAAACTTATGATATCCGGAATATTATCGCCATACTTCTTCTTTAGTTTGCTGATCACCTGCAGACGTTCTTCGACTGTTTCCAGAGCCTGCGGATCAAACTCCAATTCACCGGCAAAGCGAGCCACCTCATGGCCAATATCATCCAGGGTATGATATACCTCTTCCAAACGCCCCGTTAATTCTACGAAAAACGGATCATCGGCGCGGCGCAGGTTCTCCAGTACTCGCGCTACCTGGCTATGCGCAGATGCAGCATCACTATACAACAACTGCTCGGCTAGCTGGGCTACCAGGCTGAAACGCTCGGCATTAACCATCCGGTTCCTTTCCTGGGTCAGCTCTTCTTCTTCCCCTTCCTGCAGGGCTGCTTTCTCGATCTCCTCTACCTGAAAGGTCAGCATATCCAGATCCTGAGCCCTTCTCTTTTCAGACTCTAGCAAATCGTCTATCTCATTCTTGATCATTTTCCATTCGTTGAACTGGGCAGTTAGACTTGGCATGATCTCTTTGACCGACGGTGAGAAATTATCCAAAAGGCTGATATGTACACGCGGGTTTAGAATCTGTTGACTGTCATGCTGGAGATGCAGATCTACCAGATATTCTGCCAACCCCTTTAACACACCGGCAGTAACTGTGCTGCCATTGATCCGGTTGACCACCCGGCCCTGCCGGCCGATTTCGCGACGAATCACTAAAATTTCTTCACTGTCATCCCATAGTCCCAGTTCATCCAACTGGGCTACCAGTGGCGAATCAGCAGCCACCTCAATGACACCCTCAACCACACTCTTCTCATCGGGGTTTCTTACCAGCTCAGAGCTGATTCTTTCCCCCACCAGCAGTTCCAGGGCATCAACGACGATAGACTTGCCAGCACCGGTCTCGCCTGTGAGAGCATTCAGACCTCTGCCGAATTCAAGCCGCAATTCGTCGATCAGTATGAAGTTCTTAATATATATTTCTCTTAACATATTCCTTACTTGATCAAATCGTTAAATCTCTTGATGATCTGCGGGACTGCCTGTTTAGGCTTTACCACGACTAGGATCGTGTCATCACCAGCCACTGTGCCCACCACTTCCGACATACCGGAAGTATCGACGGTCGAGGCGACAGCATGGGCTGTGCCGGGCAGAGTTTTAACGACTATGATATTCTCGCTATAGTCTACATTTACCACCGCATCAGTAAAAAGCCGCTTCATGCGCTCCGCGCTGGACCGTGGAGTAGTAGCATCGGGCAGGGCATAGCGATAGCCATCCTGATCCGCGATCTTGATCAGCTTAAGCTCCCTGATATCACGTGAAACCGTGGCCTGAGTAACGGCAAATCCTCTTTTCTGCAGGGAATCACACAGATCCTCCTGGGTTGCTACCTTCTCATTGTTCACGATATCCATGATCGCCAGGTGTCTTCTGCTCTTCATTAGCCAGCCTCCCCTACCTTTTGTATACTACGATCAAAACCGGTGGTTGATTGATTTGATTCAGAAACCGCATCTCCAATACTTCATAAATCTGCTGGTCCAGGCCAGACACAAAGCTCCTGATTGCATCGGCCTCCTCCTGCCCTCCGGGGTGCCTTTCATAACACACGATAGTCATAGCTCCGCCGGATGCCAGCAGTGGCAAAGCTCCGATAACTGCCGCTTTCGACTCATCTGCACTAGTGACTGTTTCTCTCGGTCCACCAGGAAGGTAGCCCATATTAAACATTATGGCCTTAACTGGCGACTCGACCACCTGAGGAATGTCCCGAAAATCTCGATGGTACATCTCGACCCGCTCCTGAACGCCCTCAAGAGCTAGCTGCCGTGTGGTGCTGGCTATGGCCTGCTCAGCCTTATCAAAGGCCAAAACCCGACCGTTGGGCACCAGCCTGGCTAAAAACAATGTATCATGCCCGTTGCCACAGGTTGCATCGACGACGATGTCGTATTCATCCACTAACTGTTCGATGACCTGCTGGGCCATTTTGACCGCATTACCAAATAAAAATTCCCGCATATACGACTATGCTCGACTCCGGTAAAGTTTTTTACCTAAAAACTCATAAAACGCGCGCCTTTTGAACTTAATCAAGCTAATCCCGCGCTCTGAGCGTTTGATTTCCACTTTATCACCAGACTGCAAATCGACCTTCTCCTGACCGTCGACCATCAACCAGGTATCACCTTTGGCCTCCGGGAAAATCGTCACTACCTTCCGGGCATCCATTACCAATGGCTTCAATGCCAGCATATAGGCACAGACCGGAGTTAGTAGAATAGCCTCCATATCCGCCATAACCGTAGGACCACCGGCTGCCAGCGAGTAAGCTGTGGAACCGGTAGGGGTGGCGCATATCAAGCCGTCTGCCACATAATCCGAAAAGAACTCACCATCTATGTAGACCCCAAGGTCACTCATATGCGCATGTTTTACGACAACTGCCTCGTTGAGTGCATCACTGCAGAACACTTCCTGGCCATTACGCGACACACTGACATGCAGCATCATTCGCCTTTCCAGGCGAAAATCTTTCTTTATCAACTGGTCTATGTAAGCTTCTACTTCCTCCGGTTCCAGTTCGGCCATAAAGCCTACTTTACCAAGATTCACTGTTAACAGCGGTACATTCAAGGCAGACACCCGGCGCGCGGTGCGCAGTATAGTGCCATCTCCGCCCAAAACTACAAGAACATCTGGGATACCGGCTTCTTCATGCCAGTTCTCAATGACCTCAATACCCCGTCCTCGCATAATTGCCGCCACTTCCGCTGCATACAGCGCGGGATTCTCCATGCGGGTACTTGCCTCACTTGCCACCAGTCCAGCAATCATCGTTCTAACCTCGCAAAGCAAAATGAGCCCGTTCAACCAGTTCTTTGACATCGAACGCCGTGGCTGCGGCCTCTGTTTTGATCAAATGCAAAAAATACTCTATGTTGCCATTAGGCCCTTTGACCGGGGAGTAACAAGCATTCTTAGCCATAAATCCGATCTCCTGGGCCTGCTTGATCACCCTCTGAAGCACCTCCTGGTGGATCAACGGGTCCTTGACCACGCCCTTTTTACCGACCTGCTCACGGCCCGCTTCAAACTGCGGCTTCACCAGAGCGATCACCTCACCACCTGGTTTCATCAAAGAATAGACCGGAGCAAGCACCAGGTTGAGGGATATAAAGGAAACATCGATCGTAGCAATGTCCATTCGTTCCGGGAACTTATCAGGAGCAGCATACCTTATATTAGTGCGTTCGATCACCACTACCCGGGGATCACTGCGCAGCCGCCAATCAAGCTGGCCGTAGCCCACATCAACCGCATAGACCCGGCTGGCCCCGTTTTGGAGGGCGCAGTCGGTAAATCCGCCAGTGGAAGCACCAGCATCCAACATCACTTTGTCTTTGAATGCCAGACCGAATGCTTCTATTGCCCCTTCCAGCTTCAATCCCCCCCGGCTTACATAGCGGAGGTTCTCACCGGTCATGGTTATTTCGGCTTCTTCAGCCACCTTGACTCCTGGCTTATCCGAACGCTGGCCGTTGACCAGGATCTGCCCGGCAATAATTATCGCCCGGGCTTTTTCCCTGCTCTCGGCCAATCCTCGTTCGTGAACCAGCACATCCAGCCTTGTGTTAGCCATACTATGACCCGCTCGAAACCCTGGCCATCCTTAGGTCCGGCCAACGGCGAACGACATTTTCAGTTATTGAAACAGGCTCTATGCCTTGATCTGTCAATAGTTTATCTACTTTGCCATGTTCTACGAATTCATCAGCAATGCCGATGCGTAGGATATCAGCTTTAACACCTCGGTTGTTCAACAGTTCCATCACTGCGCTGCCGAACCCGCCGGCTAGCACATTGTCTTCTATGGTCACTATCCGTTTGCAGACCGAAGCCCAGTGCGTTATCAGCCTTTCGTCCATCGGTTTGACGAAACGAGCATTGATCACTGCAGCTGAAACCCCCTGCTTGCCCATCAATTCGGCGGCCCGGGCCGCAATGCCCACACCTCGGCCAATACCGATGAACAGAACCTGTTCTCCTTCCTGGAGAAGCTCACCACGACCTGCTTCTATAAAAGCGGGGTTTATCTTGATTGCCGAACCACTGCCAGTACCCCGCGGATAGCGTATTGCCACCGGTGTGTCATACTGAAGCGCGGAATCCAGCATATCATTCAATTCATCTTCATTAGACGGGGCCATGACCACCATGTTCGGGATCTCGCGCAGGAACGCCATATCAAATACCCCGTGATGGGTCGGTCCATCCTCGCCCACCAAACCCGCACGATCAACTGCGAATATGACCGGCAGCTTCTGCAGGCACACATCGTGTATGACCTGATCAAAAGCCCTCTGCAGGAATGAAGAATACAGGGCTATTACGGGCTTCATCCCGGCGGCTGCTATTCCTGCGGCCATTGTCACAGCATGCTCCTCGCAGATCCCCACATCAAAGAAACGTTTGGGATACATACGGGCAAACTGGGTCAACCCGGTACCACTCTCCATCGCTGCCGTAATGCCTACCAGACGCGGTTCATCAGCCCCTTTGCGGACCATGAAATCACCAAACACCTGGGTAAACGTGCGGCTCTGACCTTTCAGCTGCTGTCCAGTCTCAACATCGAAGGGGCCAATGCCATGGAATTCATCAGGACTCTCAAAGGCCGGGCCATAACCCTGACCTTTCTGGGTCATGATATGGATCAGCACCGGACCTTTCTTGTGCCGAGCTTTTTTCATCACATCGATCAGATCATGCAGGTTGTGGCCATCTATCGGGCCATAGTATGTGAATCCTAGTTCCTCAAAAAGCATCCCAGGAACCATCATGAACTTGACTGTGTCTTTCAACTTGGTAGCCAGCTTCAGAATATCCTGGCCGATTTTCGGGATCTTGTTCAGCAGGCTCTCCACGTCTTCCTTGCGTTTGGTATAACCAGGATCACTGCGGAGTTTACTGAGATAAGTCGACATAGCGCCAACATTTTTCGATATCGACATTTCATTGTCGTTTAATATCACTGTCATATCCAGGCCCAGATGCCCAGCGTGATTCATAGCCTCGTAGGCCATACCACCGGTCAAAGCGCCATCGCCGATCACCGCTACTACAGAATGTGAGTCCTTGCCCAGATCTCGCCCCAGTGCCAGACCCACCGCTGCCGAAATCGAAGTACTGGCATGTCCGGTACCGAAAGCGTCATAAGGGCTCTCCTCGCGTTTCGGAAAACCGCTTAATCCCTTATACTGGCGCAGAGTCTCAATATTGTCTTTGCGGCCCGTCAGGATCTTATGCACATAACTCTGATGTCCAACATCCCAAACTATTTTGTCTTTCGGGGAATCATAGACGTAATGAAGAGCCATGGTCAATTCGACTATACCCAGGTTAGCAGCCAGGTGACCCCCGTTGTGGGCTACGGTATTGACCAGAAGTTCGCGGATCTCTACAGCCAACTGTTCCAGTTGAACCGATGTAAGTTTTTTAAGGTCCTCGGGCTTATTTATCTTCTCTAACAAAGTCGACATTCGTTCACCTTCTCCCAGAAAAGAGCTCGATCCCGGTCAGGCTTTCCCACCAGCGCACTAGTTTTGCCACCCGGAATACGATAGCATCGGCATGACTAATAGCCAGGCTCTTGCCTATAGTCTTGCCCCCCACCGTGAGAGCCGCTATAAGACTGGTCATTGCCGCACCTAATAATACGATGTCATGCAGTTCAAACTTACGCCCGATGGCGTATACTATCGAAGCACCGATGGCTCCACTGAGCGTGCCGGAAATATCTCCTACCACATCAGCGGTGACATTGGCCACCAAATCTGCATTGCTGACTATCTTTACCGCTTCCCGTGCACCGGGCACCTTTTTCGCTGCCATTGAATTGAACGGAACCGACTCCGCCGCTGTTGCCGCAGTGCCGATGGCATCAGCAAGAACGCCTAGTAGTATTACAACCAAAAGTGCACAAGACGAAAGGAGGGTGTTCTCAACCGTGGCTATAAACGTCTCAAGTCCCAGGCCGAGTACCAGCCCCACAATGAACGTAAAAAAAGCGATCCACAATGCGGGGACAATAATACTGGTTTTACCCAATCTCGCCAAGAACACACCCCTATCTAAGTAACGATAGGTGGAGGTTACCATCTGAGTAAACGCTGTGACTTAGGTCCAGCAGGTTTTCCCAACAGGCCTCCCATCTGTTACCAGATGGGCGGTTTCCCTTTACACCTGCTCCGCCACGTCACCGTACGCGGGGCTGGATTACCACTTAGTGCACACTTTAATCCCCAGAAGGTTGTGCGTTGCACGCAGTCTAGGGGTTTTCCCCAACAACCTACACCAACTTTTAGCCTCTTTTGCAGCATAAGTTTCAGATAAGAAACGGTACCGTGGCCATCGGCTGCCGCCCCCCTTTGTATCATCCGCTTATACCACTCAAGGCAGGCTACACTGCACCCAGCTTCCTACCAGATGCAGGTTTTCCCAAGGGTTTGACCCCTTGAGCCTCCGCAGGTGGGGGGTCAGACCTCGCATGCCATTGCAAGCTGCCCCGACACCCTTAACTCCCAGCCCCGACCCCCAACTGGGCGTTGAAAGCCGACACCAGAAGCTTCATCGTTGTGCCCTTGACGGATTTTTAGGCCCGCCTTCAAAGCTGGCAAGATTGACTAGAATACTGCAACCTCCGCCTATTCAATTCTAGTTTACTATTATATCATAATAAATCATACAAATTTCGTGCTGAAAACGCACGGAAGAATATTATAGCAGGCAGGTATCTGGAATGCAATTGAGGATTGCTGGAAATGCCCTATATCTCGTTGTTTAAGCGCATTATCAAGAACAAAGGCTTTGAGAGGCACAAGCCCATCAAAGCCCTATTACTAACTATGTAAGAGAAATTACGAATCGTGTTTTGGATCTGGTCCTTGACATGTTATTGCCCTTTTTAACTGCTCCCTGTCGTAAACTTGATTGTAGTTCCAGCGAAATTATTGTTGTTCATGTCTTTAATGGAGCTAGCTGGAATGGTCAGAGTATAAGTGGTCTTTGTCTTTAAGTTTGACACTGGATCTATGGTAAGAACAGCTCCACTAATAGATTTTGTCACAGTAACAGTGGCCCCTGCCGAATCCTTAAGCACGATGTTGCTATAAGCAGTACCTTGCTGAACGTTTTCACTGAAGGTAACAGTGATCGTCTTGGATGTCAAAACCCCAGTAGCACTATTTGCTGGACTACTTGACGACATCTTGGGCGCTGTCTTATCCTCGGTAGTAAATGTAAGCACATAGCTTGCTGCGAAGTTGTGATTGGCTGAATCTTTAACCGCGCTAGCCGGTATCGTGATCTTGTAGATGGTGGTCCCAGCCAATGTCGAACTCGGTTTGATACTTAGCTGATTGCCGCTGATGGTCTTGGTGATGGTTAACGATGTTCCCGATGATGTTTTCATTGTTATGCTGCCATAGGCGGTGCTGGATGTGATCGGCTCATTAAATGTAATGATCGCGGGCTTAGTTACCAGGACCCCGGTCGCATTATTAGCAGGATCGGTGGATGCCACCACTGGAGCCGAAATATCTGCGGTAGTAAATTTAACTATAGTAGCTACTGCCAGATCGTTACCCGACATATCTTTCACCGCACCAGCCGGTATGGTCAGGGTAAATGTTGTGGTTTCGGCTAGATTGGCGTGAGTAAGGGTCAAAGTACTATTGGAAATCGATTTAGTCAAAGCGACTTGAGCATTAGATGGATCAACTAGAGTAATACCAATGTAGTTCGTGCTGGCCTGCACATTCTTACTAAAGACTACTGTGATTGTTTGCCCTAATGCAACATTAGTCGCATTATTTGCCGGAGTTACGGACTGAATCACCGGCGGGGTTGGGTCTTTGGTAGTAAAGCCAAAACCATAGACATTAGCCAAATCGACTGTATCACTGTACTTAACGGCATGAACAGGAATTGTAACTATGTAGACAGTAGTCCCAGCTAATGTGGCAGTTGGTGTCAATGTAAGGATGTTGTTATTTATAGATTTAGTGAAGCTTACCGCAGTACCACCGGAGTTTTTGAGGCTAATGCTGTCATAAGTGCTGCCCGCAAGGATGTTGTCAGTGAAAACAACACTTATTACTGGGTTAACCGAAACACCGACCGCATTATTAGCTGGAGTAGTAGACTGTATAGCCAAATTTTTGACTGTTACTGTGCAGGTTCCCGCTACACTGGTTCCGTCAGTACTGGTTGCCGTTATGGTTACAGTTCCTACCGCTTTGGGGGTTACCTTCCCTGTATTGTCGATGGTGGCGATTGCATCATTGCTGCTTTTCCATGTAAGTACCTTATTAGTTGCATTGCTGGGGGTAACTGTTGCATTTATTTGATAGGCAGCCCCAGAGACACTGATCGTTACATTGTCAGGCACGAGAGTTATTCCTGTAACTGCGATAGTTGCAGGATTTACGGTTACATTGCAGGTATCCGCACAACCCCCAAATGGGGCAGTAGCCGATATGGTTGCCGTTCCAGGAGCGACTGCAGTTACTACTCCATTGTTAATAGTTGCTACGCTATTATTGCTGGAATTCCAAACAATAGTCTTATCCCCAGCATTGTCGGGCAGAACAGTTGCTTCTAGGTTTGCACTTTGTCCTACGGCAATGCTCAATGCATGCTGGTTGAGGGCGACTTGGCTTACCGGGGTTGATTCATAAGGTCCGGTAGGGGGATCGAAACTGCTTGTCCACTTGGCAACACCCTTGCAGACCCGGAATTCATCCAGGTAGCACCGCCCTGATCTATTGTCCGACATTATACGAACCTTGGTCGCGTTTGATGTGATTACAGTTGCCGAACTTATACCGCTGTTAACTTCCTGACCATCAATATATACACTCCAACGAGTGCCATATCTAACAAACGCCACATGGTACCACCTGTTGGTTACAGGTGACCAGTTATTATACTGCGAACCTATGTATGTACCATTGTTTATATAGTAGTTGATCGTATTCTGTGCTGCATAATAATAAGCCAAAAACAGCGGATTGCCGCTGGCATCCTCGATGCGGAAAAAGTCAGTATTTGTTAATGAATTGAATTTGACCCAGGTGTCTACTGTAAAATCACCTGATCCAAATGCGAAATCCGAATTATAGGGAATCATTAATTTATCTGTACTGCTATTGAAAAAAGCTGATGACGAGCCGAACTTTTTATCCGCTGTTGAAGTAACTGCTCCGGTAGCGGTTACGGTGTGTCCTTTTTCATCGTTAATAACTTGCTGTCCATTTTCGCCTTCCATGTGCATCAGGAGCTTGGGATCTTGTGTAGACACCACTATTACTGTACAGGTTCCTGATACAGTACTACCATCGGTACTAGATGCGGTTATAGTCACAGGTCCGGATGCGATTGGAGTTACTCTACCATTATTATCAACTGTCGCTTTGCTATTATTACTGCTTGTCCAATTCAATTGCTTGTTCGTTGCATTACTCGGGGAAACATTGGCATTTAACTGATAGACTAAGCTTTCAATAGTTACCGTTACCTTATTAGGGACTATGGTTACAGCTGCAACTGGTATGGCTGCCGGTGGAGTTACGGTTATACTACATGTATCTGTTTGGCTACCATCGATCGTTGTTACCGTAATAGTTGCCGTGCCTACTCCAAGCGGCATTACTATACCATTTGAGACTGATGCAATACTAGGATTGCTGGATGTCCAATAAACTGTTTTGTTGGTCGCATCAGGAGGGGTAATAACCGGGATCAAAGCATATGTAGCACCAGCCACTGTTAAATCTAGCTGGTATACATTTAAGGAAACCCCGGTTACTGGCTTAGTAGCCCCCCCCTTAACGGACAACACATTCCCCTGGGCATCATATGTATAATCGATCTTAGTGCCATCATCATAAGTGACTGTTTTTAAACGATGAAGGCTGTCGTATGTATAGGTCTCAGCTTGGGCTGGCAGGCTCAGGCACATGATAAACAACATTATCAATGCTAACAGCCCTGTTTTTCTGGATTTGAATGGTCTGATCATGCTATTCTCCCTTCGATTTTAGTCTCTGCTTTATTTCCTCGACTTGCCAGATAAAAAATCGGTTGTCGCCTTATCAACCAAGGCATTTGGCGATCGCTTGACAATTTCACCAACCAGTTCATTCATATTCTCCAAATTCTTCGGCAGCCTAACTGATAATGGACTATCCGAGACTAGCTCCAAGTAGTCAAAAAACACATGATTCTTGATCGCCTTTACTTCTTGCCATTCTAGGGTTTGTTTGAAACTTGGTATAACTTTTTGAATCTCAATACCTTTTTCGGAAATATGTACTGTTATAAGACTTTGCCAGAAGTATAAGGTCATACATACGAATATTAATAGCGTGTTCTGAATCATTTTAGGATCATATATTAAAACCAATATTACTGCTAGTGCTAGTGCAACAAAACCCAAGCCAAAAATGATTCGTGTTGATATGAAATTGCGGTAAGTCTGAATCTCCACTTTGTCCCCTCCATCCCCATACCTACTCATCGAGAAAGCTAAGTATCCGTCCACTTGCTTCTATCCAAGAACCGCAGGTAATCATCATTGTCATAGAAAAGATCCTGCCGATTAATGCCTCTCATTATTATGTGATAAACGCCCGTATTGGCCCTTTCTCTAGCTTGTCTTTCCACTTTCCTATTCATCTTTCTTCTCAGTTATCTCACCAGGAGGAAGCAAAATGTACGTCCCCTTGCTTCCAGTTATTCGCTGGTTTTGCAGTGAGACTAGTTAGCCCGCATTTCATCAAAAAATCGTTCAAATGCCTTTGTATAGTCCACTTGCATTCCCAAATCCTTGTGTTCGTCGAAGATGCTATCTCCTGATTCAAAGTCCAAAACCTCCAAATAGGCAGCTCCAGACTCCCAGACTGTGATTCGCCCCATGCGTTTCTTTGAAACAAAATCCACTGCTCTACTTGGATTTGTCTGGCTTTCACTTTCAAAGTCAAGTGTTTGTACGGTCAAACCCCAGCCAGTGAATAGCTCAAGATTCCCATTGACCCATTGCAGGAAATTCTTATGCATCTACTTCAGCCCTTTCACAATGATATTCTGTGCTGCTGGCATTTGAGGTACAGGTAGCCCCTTATTCGCAGCCAACCTACCCTCCAGTGAGTTTGGTCCCACTATTTTAGCTACACCACCACTAGAAGTAGGCTTCACCGCAGTTACAGGTACATCAAATTCCACGTAAACACTTCCCGGCGCAGCTTGTTTTCCAAAACCACTTGCATCAGCGGGGTGGACAACATGGGTGGTACCTGAATAACTCTCCTGAACCATACCGGTTTCCTGCATGGCTTCCAACTCACTTGGCGACATCCACCTGCCAACGGTAGTCATTTCGCCGCCAAGATTACCTGCCCCCTCAGCAGGTCTTGCCATAGCCGCAAACTTTACCGCTGCGGCTGGGCCAAATAGATTTCCACCAACCTGTCCTACAACTCCAAATTTTTCTTCCTGTTTCAGAGAACAAAATCTATTATATGCTGAATTTAGAGCTACTATTGGATGACTTATAGTATTCCATTGCTGCATTTTTTCATCATTGTATCCTGACGGATTGGTTACCATGTGATAAGTGTCTTTAAACCCACCTAGCATATAAGGGATCGGAGATGTATGATATATTCCATTTAATAGCCCTTTCGCCCATCCATTAAGCCAATAATCGCTGTTTATCAACCCCTGCGTCAACGGTCCCCGCTCCAAGCCAAACGGGTCCACAAAGGAAACCGGTTCACCATTCACATAAGCATAACGGTTTAAGGTCTGGCTGCTGGATACATTACCTAAGAGCACGTCCTGGTTAATGAATCTCAATATCTCAGGATTATAATACCGAGCCCGCATATAATACAGCCCGTTGCTGTCGCTCATTACCCCGTCTCTACCATTGTATAGGAAGGGTGTGCTGGTTGTCCCCAGGCGATAAACCAGTTCGCCGTAGGG
>JBLNAX010000040.1:0-7173 GCA_050259595.1 Acidobacteriota bacterium
TCATAAGGTTCGGCTAGAAAGGCTAAAATAGCTTTGACATCTTCCAGACTGTATTGAGAGCTCAGGCTTCCCTCACCCACCGACTCAAATTGCACATCCAAGCTTGTTAAATGCCCGGCGATGATGTCGTTGAAGCGATTCTCCCGCACAAGGATCGCCACAGTCTTATCGGGAAACTGTTTAACTGCTTGGGCTGCCTGTTTAGCTATGAATTCGAGTTCACCTGAAACCTCACCATCTATCTCATGAATAGTAATACCGTAATCACTGATCATGGGGTTGGGAAAGGGATCGCCATCCGGTGCTCCCACGATCAACTGCTCTTCCAGGGCCTCGCGGCATTCTGTTAAGGGAAAGGCTGTTCTTACCCAGCTCACATAGTTGTTGGCAAAGTTCATAATGTCGCGGGTGCTGCGGCTGGCCATGGTTATAGGTTGGTTGATGGCTGTTTTACAGAACCTCTGAAACAAAGATGGATCAGTGCCGGAAAAGCCCATGATACCCTGGTTACAGTCACCCACACGCACCAGGTTGCCTGATTTCTCACTTAGCAGCTGTAGGATCTTTTCCTGTAATGGCGTTGAATCCTGAGCCTCATCTTCAAATATGTATTTCCAGCGGGTCTGCATGCGTTCTCTTAATGCTTCGTCTTCCTGTAATAATCGGTAGGCCAGGACTATCAAGTCATCAAAATCGACCCTGCCACTGGTCTTAAGATAAGCATTGTAGTCATTGATGATCTCGATGACCCATTTTATGAAGCTATCATCTTTGTAGTCTACGATGGCGTTATAAGTCTGATCCCACTCGCTGCGGGAGAGACCACGCAGCTTGATAGCCGTGATCATATTACTGACCATATCCTTGATCGCCTGATTCCAACGTTCCAGGCCTTTAGCATAGAACTTATATTCTGGGTTGATAGTCAAGAAAGGCTGCCAACGGTCACGGTTTTGATTGAGCCATCTATCAGTCAATCCCCCCAGGATCCTATCACGTTCTTCTCCGGTCAGTAGGTCAAAAGCATTGTTGACCAGGAGCATGTCGGGCTTTTCCTTCAGTATGGATAAGCCTAACGAGTGCAGGGTCTTGACCTCAAAGCCCTTGACCGGCAGCTCCCTTTCATCTAACAGATCACGCATTTTACGCTTGAAGTTAGAAACGGCGGAGTTCATTACAGTTACGATCAGAATCCGTTCTCCTGAATTAAGCTCATGTTCTATCAAATTAGTCGCTAAATGACACAGACAGGTGGTCTTGCCGGCCCCTGGCACAGCCGGAACCGCCATTATGCCATTCTTGTATTGTGAGACTTCTAGCTGGCCAGGCCGCAGCAGGATCATGGACACACCACACTTTCCAGGATGAGATCAGATAGTATCGATTCCTGTTCTTGACCCAGACTATCGTATTCACTTTCCATAATAGTCACCTTGCCACTACATCTGTATAACAAACCGGCAATAATATTGGCAGACTTCTGATTACGCTGTGTATTATCCACTTGATCATCCCAAGTTCGATTCCATCTTTTCGATAACAAATAATAATTGTTTAGTTCGGAGATGTCTCTCTGCAGCCAATACTTACTCGAGAAGTCGAGCCAGAATTGGTGCTTAAAAGAACGACTGGTTTTGAACAAAGCTAGCGGAGTAGCAATAACAACCACGTCCGATTCCATTGATCTCAGCTTAATAACATCGGCCGCCACAGTCCCCTGCTTGATCATCCCGGTAAAGCCGTCTAGGAATGGTTCATCTGTCAGCATTATTATTGCTTTACGGGTAATGTCAAACTTCAAGGCCGACTTGATTACCTGACGAGATGTGATTATGTCCTCCTGGTTTCTAATGAGGGGGGCCAGCATTTCGCCGAACAACTGCTGAAACATGATGTTTTCATCAGACAGCTGCTCACGTTTGATTTCTATCCATTTGCATAATGACATGTACCTATCGGCGGCTGCAAAGCCCACTCTACTGACGATCTCTATAGGAGGCTGTCTCAATGAAGACATACCCTGCTTGTAGCAGTAGTTAGCTAATATCTTGCTTCTTATGGGATCTAGTTCTAAAAGAACTTCTAAAGTAGAAGCCAAGTCAGACAAGCTGATACCTGTAATATCGGGGTTTTGAACCAAAGATGCGAGGCTCACTAGGACCTGAGCAAACTGCTCATCTAAGAGTAGTGATTTTTGATTGATCCTTGCAACCGGCACTCCTCCGGATCTAAGCTGATTTATCAAGGAAACATCTATGACCTTATCAAGTACTGGCGCAACGATGGCTATCTCATTCGCAGAATGACCATCTTGTATGAGATATTTGATTCTATCGGTAAGCTCCAGGAACAATTCACTTCTATAGTCTTTCTTAACTACCTCGAATATTTGTCGGTTATAATGGCACTTTTGATCAGTAGTGCGATTACGTATACTGTTCGAGATGCAGGAAACCACCTCTAGGTAATTGCTATCGTGACGGTTCTCCACATCTATGATCTCAAAGCTGTCTTTTAATTGATCCCAGGCATAATCGGGATCAGCGCCAAAGAATCGAGTATGTCCACCACTAGGGTCATAGGCCACATAAGCGGACTCTATATTCCGTAATAGGATGGAAATGAAGTCTACCTGAGACGGAATGCTTTCTTCAAGATTGTCCACTATTAAGGTTTGGTAGCGGTTTCGTAAGATTTCTTGATATTTATTATCCGGTAACAGATGATTCTGGTAGATCTCCATAGCCGAACTGTAATCAAAATGACAAGCTTCTTGGCATTTGGCCTGGAACTTCTTCGATATTTCCAATGCTTCTAAGTACATGTTAGCTTTTATAACATCGTCAACCACTACCGACATAAGCCTTCTGTATGCTTCATCGATCCCTATCCCTGAAATGGCGGCAAGATTAAGATTGTTTTGGATTTGTAGTGCTATTTGCGGCGGTGTAGCCACATTATCGTAGAATAAGTCCTTGTTTTGCCTGGCTTCATTGATCAATTGGCTCATTAGGTAGTGAGCTGCTTCAACATTCATAAATGTGGGTCTGGGCTTGGTTTTTTCAGTATATAAGGTCTTCTTGACCAAATTCCAGAACTTTGCTATCTCCGCTTGTACAAAGCCCCAGTAAGTATGGATCTTAAGCGACCCAGCGACATCAAACGAAAGGCTGTCTCTCCAGCGAGTACCCTGATTGGTATCCATAAGCAGCACCAGGATCTCATCAGTAGTTGTGCCCTTATGGACCAGGCCATTGTATACTTCTATAAGCTTTGTGGTTTTACCGGTCAACGGCAAACCCTGATACCAGGTCCTCATAAGTCGTCTGTTCCCTTTCGATTGCTTAATATCGTTGTCCTGTACTATTGTTAATCATTAACAAGCGATAGTTGCTATTATTTGCGCATTTATTGGACAAAGGCCCGTCAATACCTAATTCGTCACATCCGTCCACTTCCCTGCCATTACCCGAATACAAAAAAGACGCTTTCGCGCCTATGTAAATTCTCAATTGTGATAATCGAAGATGGCTGAGGAACAAAGAGCTCTATTTAAACAAAAACTGGCGTTAGTAACTTAAAACCCCTATTTAACAAGTTTCATTAACTAATGCTAAGACAGTTATTTGCGCCCTTTTCCGGTGTTCCGGCTAGTGACCAAGATATTATTGACTTCAGTTAGCTGGTCTTTATCATGTTTCCCCTTATCACGTTTCAAAACGGTCGATTTGGATGTTGCCACAACTAGCTGTTGACCCTTTCTCGATAAAACAGACAGTCCATAGTTAGGTTTTCGCGCGATATCTTAGAATTGCTTAAGATTTCATAATGCCAGATATATGGCTGGGTTAAAATTGCACCGGTTGCCCTTGATTTCGAGCCTCCGCGCCCAGGTGCATATGTAACCAAGGCGGGTTTACAGCCCCTATGCCAATGCAGGATACCACGGGCACCCTCCAAATCAAGGATCTAAGCTTTGCTCCGATAAACAACCTGGCCGACAGGTTTACATTACGCTGCTAGTAGCTCGAAGTATTGGCGTTTGAAATCAGCCGGAGTCCGATAACCATATTAATATTTACAATATATGATTGTGGTAGCAATAACGTAAAGTCTATCTGACAAAAATCAGGCATGTTTCTTTTGGCAGGATCGAAAACTTTTTAGATTAATTAGTGCATAAGATATGTTGTTTTTATGCTGGTTCTTGCTGCAGCCGCAGCACACTCACGAAAAAGAATATAACACCCATCACTAATAAGACTGCAATAGATGCTGCAATCGAGGAAAAACCATAACCATAACGCACAATCCCCTCCAGACCCTGCAGCGCCCAGGTCTGGGGTACAAAGTTGGAAATTAGCAGCAGCACCTTGTTATTGACGATTTCCAGCGGCCAGAACATGCCCCCCAGCATTGAGGTGCTGACCACCAGCAACGGCATGGCGGCCGATAGCTGTCGGTAAGTCTTAAGGAAGGACGACAGGAGGAGTCCCATGGCTGTTACGGCCACGGTAAATGCCGCAATGATCGACATAACCGCGGCAATATTGGCTCCCCATTGGATACCAAATAAGTACTTGCCTATTACAACAAGAGACCCTGTCTGCAGAAAGCCGATGCTAAAGGTGCCCAGTAGATGCCCGCCCAGAAACTGCATGCGACTGACTGGAAAGGCCATTAATCTTGACCAGGTACCGGTTTCCCGTTCCTCAAGAATCCGGCCTACCGTGCCCATGATTGTAAACATGGCAAAGAAAAGAGCAAAACTAATCCCATACTGGGTCGTTGTCCCCCAGGCCACGGTACCGGCCCCGCCTACCGTTTCAAAGCTTACTTTGACCGGTGGCGACGGGGACCAGCGCGAGTCGGCATTGCCATAGGAAAGATTTAAGATTTTCACCCTGCTTCCTAACACATCTTTTCCGGCGGCAATCTGTTGAAAGGTCATCCTGGCTATTCGCAGGTTGACATCTACTTTTCCCACGGCGTTGCGGAATCCGCTTTCCGCCGCGACTGTTTCCCTGGTGTCAATCCTCTTGTACTCATTAATTATGATATTGTCGTCTCGGTCCAGGCACTCTCCAAATCCTTGAGGCAAGTAAAATACCACCTCGACATTATTGGTGCGCAGTAGTTCGGGAGCATCCTCGGAGGTTATCTCCACCACTTTCAGCACCGGATCGGCTGCGAGCTTTTCAATCACCTTATCAGTATTAGGATGCTGGTCCTGAATCACCAAGCCTACAGCAATCTTTGATGTTCCCTGGGGTGCGGTCTGCCCGACGATAAAGGTAAAAAGCACCGGCAGCGCCATCATCAGCAGAAAGAGCCCGGGCTGCCTGAGCAGCAGTTTCCATTTGAGAAGGACTATGTCCCAAACAACATTCACTGCAGTTCCTCCCTTCTCATCACCTGTATCGCTCCCAGCAGGCATATCAAGCCAGCCAGGGCCAGAACCGCGCACTTGCCTGCAATGTCATCCAGGCTGCCGCCCTCCATCAGGCGCAGGTATCCTCTTAATGCCATGCCATTTGGAGTGCAGACCGCTATATCCTGCATTACTCGCGGCATTACATAAATCGGCAGAAAACACCCACCCAGCAGCGCCAGAAGCTGCACCACCGCACTTTGAAACAATTCTCCGGCCAGGCGTTTGCGCACTACAGACGCCAGAAGCACTCCTATGCCGGCCACCATAAGCCCTGTTGCCAAGGTTAATACAGCCAGACCTAAAAAGTCACTTCCCCAATCAACTCCCAGACATGCTCTGGAAAAGACCATCAAAATAATAAGCTGCATCAATACCGTAATGAATACCGACAGGGCCTTTCCCATCACTAACTGGCTGAGATTAATCCCCGTGAGCCGTAGGCGGTTAAGCGTGCCGTTCTGCCGCTCCATTACTATATTCATCATTCCATAGCCAATGGCAAACAGCACAAACATGACCGCCATGGCCGCTGCATAGTACTGTGAGGAGGTGATGGCAGTCCGTTTTTCTACATCTGCCTGCCTAAAATGGATTTGCGGCAAAGCCTGTACCAGACTCGCGGCCTGTGCGCCTAAGATTCTCGTATCCGGTGGTGTCAAGCCTTCGGCGATCATGGTCTCGCGGGCAACTGCAATATCTATTAGCGGAATTGCCAGCCGATCGGCGAATTCCTGCAATAGAGCTTTTAAGACCGATTGCTTGATATCTCCAAGTTCCCGGCTGACCACTCTAATGGTCAATTGGTTGCCCAGCACATATTGCATGGAAAAATTCGCAGGCAGCACGATTGCCGCATTTATTTCCTTTTTATTCAATAAGTCTATGGCCTGTTTTTCGTTCATGATTCTATAATCTATAAAGCGCCTTATTCTATCGTTCTGTAAGAAATCGTCCGTGAACCGGCCTTCAAGGTTTAAAGCCAGTGCTTCCTGTCGGATTTGAAGGACTTCTGATGGCGGAAGCAATGGTAGATCTACAGCATCCTTATTCAACACAACTGCCACTTTAATCTTCTTAATGATCGTACCAGTACTCTCGCTAAAAATGCCATTCAGCGCAAAACCCAGTATAGTTATGAGAATGACAGGCATAACGATCATGACCGCCATAGCTTTGCGGTCCCGCCACAGCATTCTCAGATCAGTCAACGCTATATCAAGAAATATCATTCTATCACCCCCGCTCAGTCGCGCAGGCCTTTGCCTGTGAGATTAAGGAATAAAGTTTCTAGATTGTTTTCCTGAACTCTCATAGACCGAACCCGACAATCCTGTTCGTAGAGCAGCTGCGACAAAGTTGGTATAACGCTGGCGGGATCGTTGGTCATAACCAGCAAGCAGTCCTCTTCGTAGCGCGTTTGTTTGACATTATTGATTTTTGCAATTGAGGCTAGATCCTCATTATCCAAGCCGCCAACCTGTATTTCTATGGTTTCATTTTCACCGGCCGCTTTTTTCAGTTCGTTTAATCCTCCCAGCGCTATCAAATGTCCGTTATCCATTATCCCGACCCGGTTGCACAGGTACTCCACCTCCTCCATGTAGTGACTGGTATAAATGATGGTGACTCCTTGATGGTTAAGTGCCAGAACACTGTCTAAGATATGCCTCCTGGACTGCGGGTCGATGCCGACGGTCGGTTCATCTAATATCAGCAACTCCGGACGGCTGATAAGCCCT
>JBLNAX010000041.1:0-63438 GCA_050259595.1 Acidobacteriota bacterium
GAAAATGATCTACTTGTAGAAAAAGTTATATATTTTTTCTGTTTTTGCAGGAAAAAAACAATTATTATGAAATTTAAATACTACAGCTATATTTTTCCTCCATACATCTTCTCATCGTACTAACCGTTCTTGATTGCATAGTTCAGTTCTATTTTGGAATAGGGGGCTAAGACATGAACGGTGATTTTGAGACTAGGATCCGTCATTCTGCACGTCGTCAGGGGATCGCCATCTGTGTAGTAGACAGTCTAGGTGCGGTAACGGCTGGTCTCCTGGTGTGTCAGTTCACTGGTGTACAGAATTCTGCCGCCTGGGTAGCAACAGGAGTATTGGCTGCTATGGGCGGTTTTTTAGTGGGCTTGATCGCACACATGATCCAAATCACTCAGTTTCTAAAACCATCTATTATCATCATCAATCTTCTCAATGCAATTACTAGTGGCAACCTGGATTATGAAATCGGATCCCACAATTTCGGCGTTTTGTCACCTACTAAGCAGGCTTTTATTCGTATGTCTAATGGAATTCAAAGGTTGATATCAACAGTCATTGAATCGTGCCATTCAATAGGCAGCTCGGTTACAGTTTTGGAGTCCGGGGTTCAGAATGTTATTGGACATGCTGATGAAGTCAGTGGATTGATAAAAAATGTTGAAGAAGCTGTGCATAATCAAAATCAAGCGGTGACCCAGATAGAAGAACTGATCATTAAAGCCAAACCGCTGGTTACAAGGATGGAAACCGAGGCAGCTCAAACTGTAGATAGTGTTAAAGTAGCTCTGGAAATAATAGACTCCGAAATCCAAACATATGATGACCAAAAAGATCGTATCACATCCAGTAGATTTAAGATCGAGAAAATGAATTCTGCGATTGCTGATTTGCAGACCAAAACCGATGAAATAGTTCATATAATGGGGCTGATAGCAAACATTGCTGGTCAGACCAACTTGTTGGCATTAAATGCATCGATTGAGGCTGCTCGAAGTGGTGAAATCGGCACAGGTTTTATTGTGGTTGCTGAAGAGGTGCGCAAATTGTCCGAGCAGTCTAATGCGGCTGCCCGTGAAATAGGAATGCTTCTTAATGGTGTTCAATCGAGCATTAACGAGGCAGCGGAAGGAATGAGCATCGCACAGACGGCGGCTCGGGAACAAGAAAGTGCACTTCATAACAACGGTCAAGTCATTTCCGAAGTTGATAACAACCTGAAAAAGACTTCGCTTGAAATGCAGTGTGCAATGAGCAATATACAGGAAATACTGGCGGTTATGAATCAACTTTCCGATTTGATTTCGGAAATGCAGGTGGCCTCGGAGGAAATAACTGTCAAAACAACTGATGTTCAGATGATCGTTCATAGCCAGGACCGTCTTGTCACCTCACTGGCTGATGTGACCGGGGAATTCGGGCAGTTGTACACGAGGTTAGACGAACAAGCAGGAAGATTCACAGTCTCATCTGTCAATACTTATGGCGAAGGCAATACAGACTGGGGATTTGAAGCGGACAACCTGAAGCGGATTGTAAGATCTTATGTGATAAAAAGCATGTTGTTTGATGTTGGCGCCGCGACCGTATTTGGCCCGATTCTAGTCATAGTCAACCGATACTTGTTCGGAGTTATGACCGAGCCCAATGATATGATCATAGCGACCATATTTGCCTTCACTGCCGGGGTGATCCTCGGTCTGGTCACGGTTTTGCTGGATATCAAAGGATTTATCGATCCTACCATGGTCCTTATCTCCCATGCTAAAGAGATCACCAATGGCAATCTAACGCAAAGAATCGACATTAATATCAATATTGGTCGGTTAAGCGGGGTAAGGGACGTATTTAATGCTATGATAGATCAGCTAAGGACCACAGTTTTAGGAATGAAGGATTCAAGTGAGAAGATCAATGAATCAGCCGAACAGGCCTCCGTGCTGGCGGCTAATACTGCAGAGAATGCTCGCTTATTGCCTGTCGGGTTAAATGAAATAACTCAATATACTGGTAAGCAGGCTGAACAGATGCAAATATCGCATCACCTAACTGATCGGCTTAAGACAGTGGTAAACAGTATTGTAAATAGTACTAGCAGCATCAACGGCGATTCTTCGGCCAGTAGCAGTATGCTGGAAAAGGCGCTGGCAGCTGCCAATTATCAGAAGGAAAAAGTAATGGAGAGCAGAGGAACCTTTTCGCGAGTTGTAAATGTTACTGCTGAATTGGATGAGAGATCAAGCGCTATCGGTCAAATAATCAAAGTAATAAGAGATATCTCCAGTGAGACCAATCTTTTGGCTTTGAATGCTGCTGTTGAGGCCGCTAGAGCCGGTGATATGGGGCGTGGTTTTGCGGTAGTAGCCGAGGAAATACGCAAACTGGCTGAAGAAACCTCAAGAGCGGCACAGAGGATATACGAACTAATGGATGAGATACAGGTCGGTACCAAGCGGGTAGTGGAGGATACTCTGGCTGCCGAGGAGGTTTTGCAGAGTCAGGCCCAGGAAGTCCTGCGTAGCGAGGATGCTTTAGAGCAGATCAGTGCTAGGGTGATCCCTATCAGCCGAGATATTCAAGGATTAGCCAAATCAGCTAGAGTGATAACAGATTCGGCGGATGCGATCTTTTATGAGACCAAAGTGGTTTTAGAGGCCGGACTGCGCAGCGAGAAAGCTAGCAGGCAGGTTTTGGATTCTTCCGAGAAACAGGCACAGACCATCGAACAGGTCAAGCAGTTGATGGAGCCTATTGTTAAGAGTTTTGGACTACTGGCAGATAGACTGGATAAGGAAACCACCCAATATCGGATACACTGACAACGCGTTTTTAGACAACTGGATTCGTATCGTGTACGCGAGGGTATGCTGTTATAGATAAAGGAAGAACCGGGCATATGTCGAATATATGAACTTATATATAGAGATCATACCAGCTAGTTTATGAGGGAGGCTTACAAATGAATATTTTTTCACGTGTAAAGTCTGCGGCTGCTCCACTCGATTCTATGGCGTCGGCTTCATCTGAGCAGACGGTTTCTCCTGTCATTGTACAGAATAAAGGCCAAGAGAGGTTTATTGCTGGTTTGGCTACCTTTATTTTGGCTCACGCTGAACTCATGTCTTACCGAATTGCCCTTCTAACTTGTGATATGGCCGATAAAGCCTCGACTCTTGCGGCAACCAGCCAGGAAATGCTTGCTTCAGCCGAAGAGACAATGGCCTCAACTGAGCAAATAAGTGCCAGTATGCAGGAATTACAGTCTGCTTCTGTTCAAGATATAGAGAGGTTGAACGAACTTGCTGTTGAAGCCGGTGAGGTTCAGTCTATGTTAGACACAATGGCCAGCAATACAAATGAATTGGTTACCAGAATCGGAGATATTGGCAATATAAATGAAAATGTTTCACGAGTTGCCGACCAAACCAACCTCCTAGCTCTAAATGCTGCAATTGAAGCCGCGCGGGCGGGGGAGCATGGGAGAGGGTTTTCTGTGGTAGCTGACGAGGTAAGGAATCTGGCGGGTCAGACCAAAACAGCTGTTCAAGAAGTCAATGGTATTACTGTTGGAATCAACGAAAAGGCTAGGTTGGCTGGTGAAGGTGTAGCCCATGTAAAACAATCCTTTGAGAAGTATGTAAGGGAAGCCTCTGAAGTTGCTGATATGATCAACCGGAGCATGTCTGGAATAGAAGAATCGTCCAACGCGGTAGACCATATTGCGAAGGCCGCTGAAGAACAGACCAAGGCCCTTGAGGGGCTGACCATAGTAACATCAGAGTTGGCACAGGCCATTGATTTCGGAGATAGAATCAGAAATGATGCGAAGGAGTTAACCGGAATTCTTAAAGAACGGCTAAAAACGCCGGAGGATGATGACTTATTGTCCATTCTAGGGGCAAGGCTTGTCGATCACGCGAATTTTTTACGCAGAACGATAAATGAGTTTGCGGGAGCTAAAACTAAGGTCCCCACACACCTGGAATGTGCATTTGGGCGTTGGTATCAGGCAAACGGTGGCAGCTATCGTCATATCGAAGCATTCAGGATGATCGATGAGCCGCATAAAAAGGTACATGCAGCAGCTCAAAGGTTGAGTGAGAATTGTACGGTGGCAAATGCTGAGGAATTGGTTCAGGCTTCTCTGGGGATAATGGCTGCTTTTATCGAACTGGCAGAACAATTAGGCTTTAATATTAAGTAAATTGGTCGTAAAATTGACGTATTCAGACAAAACTCGGCTTAGGCTGGGTTTTTTATTATACCTACTAAGTGATTGTCGTATTAGTTGAATAAAAACGGATTTTCCGGCCATAATAGTTATTAGATTGTATTGCTGAAGGAGTTGTAGAATGACTGTAGCTAAGAAAATGCAGCAGACACTGGCCAATCTCCAATCAGCCAAAGCTGATCTAAAATCATTCGCTCTCGAAACCGAGGACACAAAAATACAAAACATGTTTAATGAGTTTGAAAAGCAGCTAGATGATGTAGTTAATGGGATGCAGGGCAGAATCGGTCAGATCGCAGCCCAAGAACCGCAATACGATTTAAGTCTGGAAACTAGGGACAAACTTAGCTGACCCCATAATCAGCCAATCTCAAGCCTGGTTTCCGTTTTTTCGGCAGCCGGCTTTGAGTTGATCCCCCGCCATTTACTGGGCGGGGGTTTTATATTTTATTCACAAGTATTCTAGTCAAGACCTGTCTAAGTTTAGCGAATTTTGATAAAATTAAATATATAGATAGAAGCACACGAGCTTGAATCTGGAGTGTGATGATATGGAGAGAGGTTTGATCAGAGCCGAGATCAACAAGCTTACCCGCCGCTATTGGCTTAGCGCCGTTTTCAACTGCACGTTCGGGGGCATATTCTATGGATTCCTTCTCTGTATAGTCTTGAAGTACAGCCCAATTGCACAGTTCGATATGTGGGCCAAAGTAACCGCGGTCATGATCCTCGGAGGTATTGTGGTAGCATCGGCTACTGCGCGGATCAACATCAAACGTTTTTTCAAGCCCATGATTACCATGAACGAGTTTATGACATCGATGGCTGATGGTGAATTGACCGGTACCCTAAAAGACCACAACTTCGGCATGCTGGAACCAATGAAAAATCGCTTTGACAAGATGGCTTTCGAAATACGAAGCCTTATATTTTTGGTGGTCAAGAATAGCCAGACGATAGAACACTCATCCGATATCGTGCGACAGGAAGCCCAACGGACCGGGCGTTCGGTCAGGGAAGTGACGGCCGCCATCAATGAAATGAACCGGGGAAGTCACGAACAGGCACGATCGGTCCAGAATATTTTAGGCCAGGCGGATAGGTTGATGCTGGTGTTGGACGAGGTAGGGCGAGGGATGAATGAAATATCGTCAGACCTTGAAAACCTTCATGTTCAGGCGCAGAAAGGGCGTCAGGCGATCGGTGAACAGAAAGAGCGTGCCCTGGGCAACCAGGGTGTATTGAATCAGATATATGCGGCTATCAAGAACCTAGAAAACACATCTGGTAAAATTGGCGATATCATGGGGGCAGTCGCGCAAATAGCCGGTCAAACAAATCTGCTGGCACTTAACGCATCTATTGAAGCAGCCCGGGCAGGTGAGCACGGGCTAGGGTTTCAAGTGGTAGCTCTGGAAGTTCGCAAACTTGCAGAACAGTCTGCGGAATCCACCCATGAGATCAGCCGATTGGTCGACAGCATCAGAAACAGTGTCGTTCAGGTTGTGCATGATATCAATATGGCTGCTCAGACTATCATTGTAGAAATGAATACTATCAATGATATAAATGATGTGGTGGTCAATGCCGAAGAAAACGCCATGTCTATGTCCGAGAGAGCCGCAGATGTGGCCGATTTCTTAGGCAAGGTTGCCGATCTAGGCAATCGAATTAGAGCATCTATTCAAAGAATAGAAACCTCAGCACTGGACATGTCCAATAAAACCAACGAAAGTTCGCGTTTTGCGGTGGAACAAGCAGGCCTTGTGGAACAGTTGGAGACCCTTTCAGGGGCGCTCACTGATCTAGTTATCAGACTATCTTCGACGAGCAATCAATTCAAGCTGCCAGCTTTCGAAAATGACATCATTCCTCCTGTGGATTCCACAGAAAATGAGCGCGAAGTGATTGCAGCCATTGCTAAAACCTACAAGATCAAAACTACCTTAGTTGGTGCAGCGATGTGTGTATTCATTTTTGGGCCTTTGATGCATATTGCTTCGAGTCCGAAAACCGGCTGGCAGATAGCCACTGTGTACATAATTGCCGCTATGACAGGGTTTACTGTAGGTTCATTTTCGACTATCATCAACAGCAAGAAGTTCATTTTACCCGCTCGAATCTTGATGGAGAAGGCGTCAGCGGTAGCTCAGGGTGACTTGACCAAACCAATTGGTGTGGAAGAACATATGGGCGGCATGCTGGTTATGAGGGATGTATTTAATGGTATGGTTGCTAAACTAGGAGTGATCGTATCTGATCTGGCACCGATTTCTTCAGAAATATCTGGTAATGCAGGACGGTCGCTGGAGATAGTGAACAAAGTAGCCCAAGCGGGCGAAGAAGTATCTGCTCGAGCAGAGATCATTGCCACTGAAGCGGGTAGTCAAGCTAACGATATGCAGGACACCCTGCTTATGGCACAGGAGGTAGTGATGGCCGCCAATGAAATCCGGCAGGCTTCATCACGAACTGCCGAAGAAGCCGCCGACACAGAAAGCCTGATACAGAAAGGGTTGCAGTCTATTCAAATCCAGCTGACAAAAGTTGATGAGAATATGAAGCTTATTTCCAGGGTAGCCACCAATATTCAGGCGTTAGAGGAGAAGTCAGCGGCGATAGGAGAGATCGTCAAGGTTATTTCGGAAATCGCAAGCCAGACCAATCTATTGGCCATGAACGCTGCTATTGAAGCAGCCCGGGCTGGCGAACAGGGGCGGGGCTTTGCGGTGGTCGCGCAAGAAGTTCGCAAACTAGCTGTGCAGACGACCGACGCTTCGACGGAAATATACGAATTGATCGATAATATTCAAGCCGGTACTCGTGAAGTAGTAGACAGAATGGAATATGCTCGTGAAGCCATGCAGAACCAAACTCAAGCGGTTATCGAGAGCGAGCAGGCCTTACAAGAAATATGTCATGACGTGGTGCCAATAAACAAGCAGGTACAGGCCATTTCCAATTCAGTGGACGTAATGAAAGAAGCCATTGAGAATGTTTTTAATGAATTGCAGGGAATCGCTGCCGTTAGTCAGGAGACTGCGGCTTCCACTCAGGAAGTACTCTCATCAACAGATGAACAGCAGAGTGTTATTGAGAAGGTGCGGAACCACATCCGTGATTTTTCTTTACTGGCAGGCAATCTTCAAGAACATGCAGCGAGATTTAAACACTGATTCTTGGGAATGGTTGTCATATAAGTGATCTAGGAATACAAAAGAAAATTAATACATATCTTTTGAGGTGAAATTTGTGAAATATACACAGGGGTCGATTGGCCGGGTAATAGTGGCGAAAGTCGAACATGGGGACGACCTGCTGGTTGAGTTGAAAGGACTCCTGGTCAAGGAAAACATCAAGTCAGGCGTGATGCTGATGATCGGGGCGCTGCAAAAAGGAGCAATGGTGGTGGGCCCGCGAGCAACAGCGATACCACCGGATCCCACCTGGAAAGAGTTCGATAATAGTCGCGAAATTGTAGGGATCGGAACGGTATTCAGTGATGGCGATGAACCAGAAATACACCTGCATGCGGCACTAGGGCGTGGGGATGGTACTCTGACCGGCTGTATAAGAAAAGATGCCATCGTTTATCTGGTTGTTGAGGTAATAATACTTGAGATCACGGGTACTAATGCGGTCAAGCTGGTAGACGAACTGACCGGATTGAAGTTTTTAAAGTTTTTATAGACCCTATCAGAGTATAAGAAGGGGTCGGTATCATACCGACCCCTTGTCAATTAATGCGTATTAGCCCCCACAGCAGTCATTACTGCCTTTTCCGTGCTTGGCCATAATTTCGGGGATCATTTCCGCTAGCTGTTCCATCATGCCTTTTTTGCCCAGCGAATATACCTTTACTTCTCCGTCCTGAACTACGACCATAGCGGTAGCTTTGACTGATGCTCCGGCACCGCCGCCGCTGCCACTGCCGGTTCCTTTTCCAGGCTCATTGCCTTCGCCGGTCCCGGTTCCAAAGCCCACACGAGCTTCAACAACTGGAATCATGGTGACATTGCCTAGAACGATAGGCTCACCAATGACGGTTTTGGTGGAGATTATCTTCTCCAGGTTTGATACGAGTGCATCAACATTGTCCTTGAACATTTAGATTCAACCTCCTTTTTCTTTTCCGCTTAAATATCAGGGGCCACCATATGACCCGTATTGCACGGCTAAAAGCGAAGCCGCCGGTGATCCAGAGTATTCGAACAGGTATGACGCGGAATGAGAGGTCGCTGTCAAACCTGATTACCGTTTCCGCAAAGTTGGGCTCGAGGGCAATCTTGGGATTGTCTAAGTCCAGTGCTACCAGCAGCCCGCAAAGCATCCCGGTCAGTGATGGGTCTTCAAATCCGTATTCGCCATCAATCTTGCCCTTTAGATGCAGTGATCTATAGAGCCTTTTCAGATATTCTACAAACTCCTGCCATACAGCTCTAGTAAGAACACTTTTTACCAGATCCCAATCTGCTATATTATTGGACTTAGGTTTGTCTTTGGCCTTAACATTCTTTTTTCTCTTTGCCTTTTTCTCTGTAGAATCTTTTTGCTGCTGGTTGAGTTTAAGGCTCCATGGACCAAACCGAAAATGAACGGAGACTTCCTTGCCAACAAAAAATATCCGGGCCCCGAATAGACCGCCCCACATCAACTGCACGGTACCCTCAAGTGATTCCTTGCGGGACACCCGCCCAGCAACAAATATCGGTACGGACAGCAGAGCTATTATTGTTGTTATAACTATAAGAAGGACCAGAAGTAAGGTCATTTCTTAGTGCGCTCCTTTGCCCATATATAGCCTTTGCGGCCTATCTTAACGAGTGCTCCCAGAGAGCTAGCTGCTGCTCCGGGCAGGCTACGGCTAATCGATTTTGCCGATTCCTCCACTGTTGCAGCTCCTGGTAGATAAGAGGTTGCATAGCTGAGCTGGCGCCAGGCCATCTTTTGCGTGTCCCACCAACCGATCTCTTGACCTGATTGGCGGGCTTCGCGGGTGCTCGAGATGACCTGCTGCCGCAGATAAGGGAGAGCCAGCGATGGCTCGATTTCTTCGACCTCGCCCAGATCCATCCATAAGAGCTTGAGGCGCGACAATTCCTGACGGCAGGCCTTGCAGGAAGCCAGGTGTTTCTTGACTGCGGTCGTATCTTTGATTTCCAGTTCTTTGTCTAGATACATATGCAGTATCTCAATATTGCATTTCACTGCTATCAACCCTCCCATCCGTATGCATCACTCATGGCTGTTCGCAGCAGGCTGCGAGCTCGAAAAAGATTAGTCTTGACTGTGCCGATCGGCAGTCCCGTAGTCTCCGCTATTTCTTGATAGCTCATCTCTTCTTGGTGCCTTAGAGTCAGCACCAGCCGCAGTTGCGGGGGTAGTCGGCCCATGGCCTGGTTCAAAGAATCACGGGTTTCCGCCCATTCAACGCTTTGATGTGGGTCATCGCTGCTGGCTAGCATATCGGCCAGCGACAGATTATCCTTAAAAGGTTCTTCTAGTGACAGCATATCCGGGGCTCGTTTGCGCTGGAAGTTGAGACAAACATTTACTACAACCTGCCGCAGCCAGGGCTTAAAGGGGCGGCTTACTTGATAGCTGTCCAAGCCGGTTACGACCCGCAGCATAGACTCCTGAGACAACTCCAGGGCATCTTCGCGGTGTCCGCACAACCGGTAACAAAGGCTGTAAATGTATCCTTCATACTGGCTTAGAAGTTCACGATATGCTTCTTCCCGGCCTTGCCGGCACTGCAGCACCAGCTGGCGGTCGTCCGTTTCCAATCAAATGCCTCCTCAACTGCCCATCCACTATCCAATACACATTGTGCGTAAAAAAGTTTCAAAAAATCATCTATTATCCAAATTGCCCTAAGATGGTATATCTATTAAGCCTAACAGAAATATCAAATATCTAAAATTTAAAAATGCAGTATAGATGATCATAGCAGGAATGAGAGCGCATAAATGGAAATACTCTATAGTGCCTAACAAACCTAATATGAGGAGTTGAGAATATTGGCCCACGAAATCGATTTTAAGATTTATGGCGAAGAGATGCAGTTCGTCGAGGTTGAGCTGGATCCGGGTGAGAGTGTAGTTGCCGAGGCTGGGTGTATGATGTTCATGGAAGACGGAATCGTCATGGAAACCATATTTGGTGACGGTTCTGACAAAAACCAGGGCGGTGGCTTCGCCAGTAAGCTCTTATCAGCTGGCAAACGCTTGGTGACCGGCGAGAGCCTGTTCATGACGGTGTTTACCAACCAGGGACAAGGCAAGAAACATATATCCTTTGCTGCACCGTATCCCGGAAAGATCATTCCTGTTGACCTTAAGGAGTTTGATGGCAAGGTTGTCTGCCAGAAGGATGCCTTCCTTTGCGCAGCTAAAGGAGTAGCCCTTGGAATCGACTTTAAGCGCAAATTAGGGGTAGGTTTCTTTGGCGGTGAAGGCTTTATCATGCAGAAACTGGAGGGTGATGGACTGGCATTTATGCACGCCTGCGGGACAGTAATAAAGAGGGATTTGACTGCTGGCGAATTGCTTCGGGTGGATACCGGCTGTTTGGTGGCTTTGACCAAAGGAGTCACTTATGATATTGAAATGGTTAAAGGTATCAAATCAGCCATTTTCGGTGGAGAAGGATTGTTCTTTGCCACGCTCCGGGGACCCGGCAGTGTCTGGCTGCAGTCACTGCCATTCAGCAGATTGGCGGACAAGATCTTCCATGCTATGCCGCATACTGGTGGTGGTGGCCGGGAGGAAGGATCGGTTCTTGGTGGGATCGGAAGTCTATTAAGCGGAGACTAACTTCAGGCTGTTTACAGAAGCGAATCTCTGCGTTATCTCGAAACCCCCGTTCAAGCAACGTACCATTCCAAACGCTTGACGGCGAGTTGTTTCGCCTAATGCCGGTGGAACGAATCAAAAGTTTGCGACTGATGAGCACCGGCCAATCACGGGGGTTTCTCGCCTGATGTTTTTATAATCATTAGCGAAGGCTGCTTTTTGTAAAGCAGCCTTCGTTTTATCTTGAGGGGTTTTTCAAGATCCGGATAGGATCTTGCGGACAATACTTAGTACCTGGTCTGGATTAAAGGGCTTGTTCATGTACAGATTAGCTCCTGACTCCATACCCGTTGTCCTATCGACTTCCTGGCCTTTGGCGGTCAGGAGAACTACATAGACACTCATTTTGCGTTCTTTCTTAACTGCCCGGCAAACATCATACCCGCTCATTTGCGGCATCATTACGTCTATGAAGGCTATATCTGGGTGTTCCTGGATTATGAGATCCAGCGCGACTGCACCATTTTCTGCTGTCAGAATATCAACATCTTCATCTTCCAGGGGTTCTAACGCACGGCTTAGAAGGAGCCTAATATGCGGTTCATCGTCGGCTATAAGCACTTTGGGCATCGGCTTGACCTCCCCGCGTGTGAATTAAATCATCTATCTACTTGTTTATCATGTTTTTCCATACTGCGTACTCAAAGGCTTTAATAATTGCCGGGTCATATAGCGTGCCTTCATTCCTGACGATTTCCTTCATGGCATCCCGTGGGGCCATACCGGGTCTTACTGGGTTATCCGAGGTCATCTGGTCATAAGAATCCGATACCGCGATAATGCGTGACATGAGCGGTATTTTTTCGGCTTTCAATCCATCCGGATATCCGAAGCCATCGTATCTTTCGTGGTGACCCCGAACTATGGGTACTATATCTCTCAGCTCTTTGACGTGTTTGAGGAAGTCAGCTCCATACTCTGCGTGTTTTTGTACTACCTGCTGTTCTTTGAAGGTCAATTCGCGTTTTTTGAGAAGTATTTCGTCTGGAATGGCTATTTTGCCAATATCATGGAGCAGAGAGGCTAGCTTTACTTGAGCCTGCTCCGCGGGTGAAAGGCCTATGTTCTGGGCTACCGCGATCGAATAGGTCATGACTCTTTTCGCATGGCCTGTTGCATACGGGTCCTTGGTCTCCATGATCTCCATAAGGGCTTGTATTGTTCCGAAAAAACCTTCGCGCAGGTCATTGTACAAACGGGCATTTTGAATCGCAATAGCTGCTTGCGAGACCAGGGTCGAGAATAGCTGTAGATCGGCAGCTGTGTATTCCACCGTCTCTTCGCAGGTTATACGGGCCACGCCCAAGTTTTCTTGCTTAACTATAAGCGGAGCTAGCATCATTGATTTGATATTCTCATGCTGACCGCTGCATCTAGGATCTGCAGAAGCATTGTTGATGATTTCCGGTCTTCTGCTGTTAAAAATGGCATCGAAAATGCCGAGGTTAGGATTCTTTGTTTGCTGTAAAGCGGTGTCAGTGCCAAAGGCAGCCAAAATATCGAATTGATTGGTATCCTTATTCCATAGCATTATCGATAATCCAGATGATTTAACGAGATCCGTGGCCTGTTCTTTGACCAGCTTCGTTATCTGGTCAAGCTCAAGACAGGTGGAGATCTTACCGGCTGCATCATATAAAAGTGTGATTTCTTTGTATTTCTCAAGAGTGTCGTCGGCAAGGGCTTTCATTTCCAGGTGTTTCTTTAGAAGTATATCGATGAGAAGTCCAAACATAGGTGATATTTCAGGGCCAGTAATATATCCTATAACTTTATCTGCCAGCTTGATGGGTTGGGTCTGCCAGGACTCTTCGGCTGGTTGTCCCATCAGAACATTCCCGTTATTGTCCAATAATGACACGGTGCAGCCTGTCGTGTTTATCATCTCGTTGATCAAGCTCTTAACTTCTTTGTCGGAGATCAATTTTTTCAGCCGCACCTTATCACCCACCTTAAGATACTGAACTATCTTGCTAATAAGCAATGCGATATATGATCAAAGAAGTGAAAGGGTCAACATTAATTATTCGCCATCTATTACCTAGCACCCTTCTTTTCCGATCATGGTGTGGAAGGAGGGGCAGCGGTATTGGGATCACCTTCCTGGATGACAACGATGGAGGCCCTGGCTAGTTTGTGCTCAGAATGAAGGCGGTGTAGGACTCCGCGGTAGTTTATGGCAATGCCATCCAGAATGATCAAATCAGGATTCTCCGCTAGTGCGGTCGAAGCATACTTTTCTTCCCGGGTACTGATGACCACATCGTAACCAGCACTGTTTAGGCTTTGTCCTAACGCCTTAGCCTTTTCTGGGTTTAGGGATAAGATCAATATTTTACGCACTTTGGAAGGTTGGGTAGTCAACAGTCCTATCTGCTCCAACAAGAGCGCTGTATCGATAGGCTTGCTAAAATAACCGTCTATGCCTATGCGGTACCCCTTTTCCCGGTCTTCGACTACTGAGATTATAAAAATCGGGATTTTGGCGGTTTCAGAATTATTTTTCAAAACTGCGGCTACATCAAAACCATTAATATCGGGCATCATCACATCAAGCAGGATCAAGTCCGGGTGATCGGTGCGAGCCTGCGATATAGCTTCCATTCCGTTGGCAGCCTCAATCACCTGATAGTCCTGCAGTTCCAGTTCGATTTTTAGGAGCCGCCGAATATTGGCATCATCGTCAACAACAAGCACCCGAGCTGGGTTCTGGGGGCTTGTTTCGATCACCTCAACAGTTCCTTGGAGCCGGGATAATAGCTCATCGTAAGTCGTCTTCTCAAAGGGTATATCCACATCTGACGCTAAAGGCAGGGTAAACGAGAAAGTGGTACCCGTTCCATACTCACTCTCTAACCAAAGTCGTCCCTTATGGTGCTCAATGATCTGGCTGCAGATCGGCAGTCCGAGCCCTGTTCCCTGCGGTTTGTTGATAAGTGTGGCACCCACTTGCTGAAACTTATCGAAGACCTTGGATTGATCCTCTGGTGCTATGCCGATACCGCTGTCGATGACACTTACAATCATTTCTTTATCGGTTGCGCGCGCCTGAACGATCACCCGGCCTTGTTCGGTAAATTTGGCTGCGTTAGAGAGTAGATTGACTACTACTTGGATCAATCGATCTGCGTCTCCTGCCACCGGGGGGAGATTCGGCTCAGTCTCAATTATGAGTGCTAGATTTTTAGCCGCGAATAAGGGGCTTGTAGCATTGACGGCGCGATTGATTATGGTCCCTATGTCTACCGGGGTTGAGCGCCATTCAAGCTTGCCTGCTTCCATTTTAGCCAAATCCAAAAAGTCATTGATCAGTAAAGTCAGTCGCTCACCTTCCAGAGCAATGATCTCAACATCTTCATGGGTTTTATGCATTGCTTTGTGGAGATTAACAAGGTCCAACTGAGATTCAGGATCGACAAACTCATCGATCCGACGGCGTATTATCTTGGCAAAGCCGACAATAGAAGTAAGCGGTGTCCGCAGTTCATGTGAAACGTTAGAGAAGAAATCTGATTTGACTTGGTCCAACTCTTTTAGGTCTTCGTAAGCTTTCTGAAGCTGTAAAGTCCTTTCCCGGACCAGGTCCTCCAGATGCAGATTGTACTGTCGGATGGTGTGGATCATATTGTTAAAGGAGTTGCCCAGTACCCCGAGTTCATCATTTCTGTTTATTTCAAGCATCACTTCATAATTTCCGGATGCTATCTCACGAGTTTTAGCTGTAAGCAGCTCGATAGGGAGAACAATTGTACTGCGTACAAAAAAGAAATAAACCAGAAAGGCGATCAACAGTCCGATCAAGCAGCCGAAAAATGTATTTCGCAGTAATATGTTGGAGAGATTGTTCAAATGGGAGACTTCGATATCCACCCCGAAAATACCTGAAAATTTACCCTGTGAATCGTAAAATGGAGCATAACCGGAAATAAATGTTCCCCATTTATCGGGCGCCGCTGGCTTTTCCTCAACAATGGCTATGCCGGTCAGTGCTTTCTTTAATTCTGGCGATAGAGTGATGCCTTTAGGTTCATATTCTTCTCCTATCTGAGCAGCCGAGTCTTCGCGGCCCATCGCGGCATCCACGATAAACCTGGCTCCAGTCGAACCACCTGGTTTCATGGTATAGACATAGGTAAACTTCGACTTATCCCAGAATTTCTGCATCATCTTAAGCTGTTCCTGGTATTCTGGCGTCGCTTCGGCACCTGGGTTGAGGCTTTTCTGAATGTCTCCGTTGACCAGCAGTGCTCCGCCTTGAGAGCCAACCATTAATATCCTGTGAACTTCCTCGAGGGCTGTTTGATAAGAGACTCGATATGATATATAGCCCACGATCAAGGAGATCGCGATACTCATTATAAGAGAAACGATTACAATTTTAAGGCGGATGGTCCATCTTCCGGTATGCATGTCGTTCTGATTATCAGGGTCCACTATACCTTGCCTCCCTTGCAGACATTGGCAAAGATCCATCTCCCGGTTCGAGGGTTGATACTGGCTTTTGTTCCGGCTCTTGATACCTACATTGATTCGCGCGGTCTAGCCGATATTCCTGCCCATCTCAATAGGCAAAAAAAATACCGGCAGGCAGCCGGTGGAAAGAAAGAGACTGGGACTGTATGGAAATAGCCCGAAGGCTGATCCAACAAATGATTAGAATAAAAAAGCCCGGCGAAAAGAAAGCCGGGCATAAGCAACCATACAAACGAAAAAGACAACTACAAAGAGTAGCCGTCTCAGTAATGGCTGAACACAACTTCCCCTTTCCGCATGGGAGGCGCACCCGTTTCCAGATACACCCTATCGGCCGGAAAACCTTAGCTATCCCTTAGGTAATCAGGCTCGGAGAGTATTAAGTTTTTGTATGCAATTATTATAATGGTTATAGTGTATCATGGCAAAAGGATTTTTTATTGATCGGTGTTTTATATAACAAATAGTCATACATTGCGAATATCTTGCCGGGGGGCAGGAATTCATTGCGAAATAACGAATTATAATTTGGTAAATTAATAACAATGCACTCCGAGTTCGGATAGCCTAAAGCTCTGAGCCATGGCGCCGAACCGTTAGGGTACAGGGGGAAACACCTGTGCCTCCCATTGGAAAGGATGCTGAATTATGCTGGTGCGTGCACGACCTGGCTAAGCTTTCTTTGGCTTGGCCTTTTTTGTTGTCTTATTATTCATTAAAGATTAGGAGGTAATTCGGTGAAAAGAAATGCCGCGAAGGTTTTATTGTTAATATTTGGCTTATCATTGTTGCTGATGTCGGTCATACCTGTTACTGCTGGTCAGGTGGAAAGCTCGATGATTCTGGCGACGACGACCAGTACTCAGGATTCAGGATTATTGGATGTTCTGATCCCGGTGTTTGAAAAGAAGTATAAAACAAGTGTGAAAGTGATAGCTGTCGGCAGCGGGCAGGCGATGACTATGGGTAAGAGCGGCGATGCCGACGTCCTGCTGGTCCACTCCCGCAAGGCAGAAGATGAATTCATGTCTGGCGGCTTTGGCAGTCTGCGCAAGGATGTAATGCACAATGCTTTTCTAGTGGTCGGTCCTGCCAGCGATCCGGCGAAAGTCAACGGAATGACCGATGTTATTGCTGCCTTTAAGAAAATATCTGAGGCCAAAGCCAAGTTTATCTCCCGGGGAGATAAATCTGGGACCGATACCAAAGAAAAAGACATATGGAAAAAAGCTGAAATCATTCCCGCTAAATCCTGGTATGTAGAATCAGGTCAAGGGATGGGCGAGACATTGACCATGGCCAACGAGATGAACGCATATACTCTGGCTGATGAGGCGACCTATCTATCCTGGAAGGATAAAGTCGATCTGAAGGAAGTTGTCAAAGGGGACAAGTTGCTTGCTAATCCCTATGGCGTTATCGTAGTGAATCCAGAGAAATTCCCCAAGGTGCATATCATTGGGGCAAAGGCATTTGCTGACTTTGTTACCAACAAAGAAGGACAACTGATTATTTACAACTTCGGACGCGATAAATATGGCCGTTCTCTATTTGTTCCAGATGCCGTGCCAATAGAAAAGCTACTGGAAAAGCCCAAACCAGCCCCTGTGGTAAAACCAGCACCAGCTTTTATTCCTGGCATCTATGCTGTTGCTAACACCAAGGCGAAGATCTATGCGGGTGCCTCACTGACTTCGAAAGTCACAGCAGTAGTCAAGTCAGGCACCAAGGTCGAGGTCACTGGAGCTCAGGGAGTGTTTTATAAAATAAAGTATAAAGGTAAAACCGTATTTATACTGAAAACTGCTGTAAAAAAAGCTGTTGTTAAGAAGTAGATATTATATAATAT
Source organism: Acidobacteriota bacterium (assembly GCA_050259595.1). Lineage (GTDB taxonomy): Bacteria > Bacillota > Syntrophomonadia > Syntrophomonadales > DTU052 > JBLNAX01. The sequence continues at coordinate 17,399 of JBLNAX010000041.1, forward strand.
GTGACTTGAGCAAGATCCTGTCATGCTGATCATGTAGTGACGATCAAGGCATTAGAAGGCTCATGATTGATAATGACTCAGATTTGGTGGCTTGAACCGCCAGGGAACATCCCTGGCGGTTTACTTTTGTCGAAAAGCATTCTCAAGTGGCTGTCGAGGTTATATAATGTACTTGCTGGGTATTAATGTACAGCTTCTCGAGCAGCCTTTGTGGGTAAGGGGGTTAGACCTTGTGGTAAATGATATTTGGGGAACAGATAAATACGATGCTTTCGAAGCTTCTCAGTTTATAGGCAATTATCTGAATATATACCTACCACAGGAACAGGGAGTGCGACTGGGTGAATGTGCTGTGGTTAGCTTGAAAGCCCATCAGGTGGAAACCAAACGCAAAGGGATCGTTAAGATACTTACCAATCATGATGCGGGTCAGCATTATCTAGATTATATCGATCCAGGAAAACTGGTCAATTTGAGTGTTTTCCACAAACCGGGTACCGTAGACCCGGTCAAAGTGGCTACCTACATTTACCATGCGTTAGAGCAATTTGTGGTTATTGAGAGTCCGCGATTAGGTGCCCCGCAAGCCAAGGACGAAAGAAAACAGCGGGTGTTGGACCTGGCGTACCAACTGCTGGTGACTACCCGCGGTGGTCAGGGCATGGTGGCCGATCTGTTTGAGAATAATGTGGAGCCTATAGAGGAAAAAGATGCGGGCATGAGCTATGTTCGTATTCTGTGCAAATTCCCCAGCAGCCGCTTTGGTATCCTGTTATTGGTGGCTCAAGCTGTAGAAGATGCTATCGTAGCGGAGAATATAGCGCTGGGCAGAGTCAAAAGCATACTTCACACAACTGCTAAAGAGGCCAAGGAACAGACGGGTGGACCTACTATCTCGATCCCGTGGAAAAAGATAAAAGCTCTCGATTACCAGCTAATGAAGGAAACGCAGAACCAGCTTCTGATGCGGTTGGCTGAAAAATTCGGTAGTTTAGAGGAGCTGCAGGATTACTTGGAAAGCAGCACCACGAACATTTTGCGCCGTAAGACCAATGAGGAGCAGAAGCGTAAGTGGGGCGATATGAAGGAAAATGTCGAGGAGCTTAAAGAACTAGGTATAATCAAAGAATCAATGTTGGGACCAGTTCTTACACGGGATGGTGAGGACTTTAAAAAGTTCTTGATTAAGAATAAATGCGATCTGGAAGCTGAGCTGCGGCGCAATATCCGCCGGGCCAGCGGGGGCAATGGACGGCTGAAGAAAAGCGGTGCGAACACCGAGAAAATATCTCGTGTGCGGTACACTAACCGCAATAAGGTGGTGCGCATGAGTGAGGCTACCTGGGCAGCCGACCTGGCAGTGCCGGAAACCATCATTTCTGCGATCAAGACCAGTTATGCGCGCAACAAGGGCCGTTTAATGATCGATAAGGACGACTTGCACATATATGGTAAACGCACTCATGCACCGATGGATGTGTGCCTGCTGGTGGATGCCAGTCTGAGTATGGCCGGGGAAAAACGCCAGGCTGCATGTTTCATGGCCCAGCACATACTGCTTACCGGACATGATAAAGTGGCAGTTATCACCTTTCAGGAGATGAAGGCCAGAGTGGCAGTGCCTTTCACCAAGAACCAGCGAGAACTGGATCGTGGTCTGCGCCGGATCGTGCCCGGCGGCATGACACCGCTGGCCGATGGCATCATGACGGCCCTGGAAGAGATAGCGAACAACAAAGTACAGAATCCTACACTGATTTTGATAACTGATGGTGAACCCAACTTTCCGCTGTGGAGTTATGATGCTAAAAAAGATGCTCTGGACGCGGCTAAGAAGATCAAGGAGGCCAAGCTCCGGCTTATCTGTATCGGGGTGGAGGCTAACCGCGAATTTCTCGAAGAACTGGTCGATATTGCCGGGGGTAAGCTCTACGTAATCGACGAAATCACCAAAGGCAACCTGATAGAAATCGTTAAGATCGAACGGCGGGTCGTGGCGGTTGGGCAGGAAGTCTAGTCATTATTAAAATAGTATCTGATCATTATCCCCGTGCCCAATCGGCACGGGTTTTAATTTGGGCAGTTGCATTACTGGCTGATATCAGCTTAAAATAGCTGATAAGATGCGCAGAGAAGGATGATGATCAATGAGCAAGATATTTATCGATGAAGCCAAGTGTGATGGCTGTGGTCTCTGTATCTCCCCATGTGTAGAAGGGGCACTAGAGCTGGTCAACGGTAAAGCCAAGGTGGTGCGTGAAGACCTGTGTGACGGTGCTGGTGTCTGTATTGGTGAGTGCCCACAGGGGGCAATTTCTTTCGAGAAACAAGCACGGAAAATAGAACTGGGAGCTCAACCGGCTCCGAGTGAGGGTGCTTTCTGCTGCAGCCGCTGCGGAGCTTCGGAAATGAATGTGGAACTCTTAAAAGGCCGGTATCAGGGGGAGGACCGCTGGTACTGTGTCAAGTGTTTACCGACCCTTATCCACGGGTAGAATCATTGTGCAGGGGTGAGGATTTTGAAATGGTCCGATGATGCCAGCAAAGAACTGCAGAAGGTGCCGGTGTTTGTGCGCAGTATGGCTAAGCGCGCGGTCGAGAAGGAAGCAGCGGCACAGGGCAAAGATACAGTCTCGGTTGAAGATGTGCGGGCAGCCCGCGAGAAATACATCAGTTTTGCCGAAAAAGCCAAGGATCCAAAGGTTACTAGAGTTGCAGTGGTGCGCTGTGATATAGTTTCTGAGGTTTGCCCGGGTACCGCGTGTTTTGGAGCGTTTAATGCCCGTAAGCTGAACTTCAGTGAATACGGACCTGATACCGAAATGATAGGCTTTTTTACTTGTGGAGGATGTCCTGGTCGCCGAGTGCCCCGTCTGGTCGATAAGCTTACTAACCATGGGATAGATGTGGTGCACCTCTCATCATGCATGATGCTGGATACTCCAGATTATCCACGGTGTCCCCACCGTGGTCAGATCCGCAAGGCAATCGAAGCTAAAGGGATTAAGATAGTGGAAGGGACCCATCATTAAATCGTAAAAATATTATTATACGTCGACAAAACCGGACAAGTATTCAGGGCAGGAATTTATATAATTATGTAGAATCATCCGTACAAAAAAGAAATGTATTTAGAAATCAAATACTTTAAGGGGGACTGCTTAGAATGGACAAATATGAATGCGGAGTGTGCGGCTATATCTATGACCCTAATACCGGAGATGCCGAGTATGACATCGAACCCGGCATAGCGTTCACGGATCTGCCTGAAGATTGGGTCTGTCCGGTGTGTGGCGCGGAGAAAGATGTATTCGAGAAAGTTGAATAATTAAGCCAAAAAAAGCGGTGCCAATCGGCACCGCTTTTTTTTTGAGCGTGGTTACTGCTGATTTAGCTTCAGCAGCCGCATGATGGTCCAGGCCGTTTCCGCTCTGGTCACCTTAGCTTGCGGTTGATAGGTTGAACCTTGAGTATGAACCAGACCGAGTCCCTTCAAGAGCGCTGCATGGCCTGCAAATGGGCTATTGGACGCTACATCTCTATAACTCGGCTTATAGATACTGCTCATTTTGGCCAGGTATTCAATGCCGAGATAACGGATCAAGAGGCGGCCCAGCATTTCCCTGGTCACTGGCATATTCGGGTCGACCTTACCTTTAACCCAACCACGTTCAGCAGCCAGTCTCATGATTTCTGCGTTTTCCGTAGTGTTGTAGCTGAGATTGCCATCCCTTGCTGTTAACAGTGCTCGCAGCAGGGATACTAGTGTTATATTCTTATTCGGCTCGAATTTTTGGCCGAACTCTTTAAAGTAACCGGCTTGCCCTAAAATAGCTATGTCACTTTCGGCAAAACTGCCTTTGATGTCCTGGAAAACGGCCCGGAGTTCTTTGTTTTCAAGCGGTTTTCCTGCCCAATCTAATGGCTGACCGGTAATGGCGTCGATCATCGAAGTACTTATATTATAGTTATCAGTGACCATTTTTAGAGTTGGTACATACAGTAGTTTCATGGATGTAGCGCCAGTGCTGCTTACGACTGTGCAATATGACAGCTTCAGCGGCAAACTGCTTAAATAGGACTGTTCTGCTCGAGAATCAGTCATAACATTTGCAGGTGAAGGGAAGGAAAGATCCTGCCACGTTAGTCGATAACTAAGAATTTCACCGGTGGTGACATTGACTGAGACAGTCATCCCATCGCTGGGCACCGGAATATTGTTTACAAGCCGAGTAAACGTATAATTGATAGGATTCGTCGGCTGTTTATCCAAATAGGAAGTATTGGCTTCATTCTGTTCCATTCGCGTTGACTTATACTTATCAACGCTTACCGCTTTAAGAAATTCTTTAACAAGGTTCATAGCCTGTTCCGTTGTTAGTTTGCTTTCCTGATTGCCATCCTGGGGTAATTCGAATGAAAAATCCAAAAGTTCGCCACTTACAGCGTTCACTGTGGCAAACATCTGTGACTTATTATTTGAATCAGGTTTTGGCGCCAGGGACATTCTCCAGATGCGAGTTTTGGGATTGGAAAAGTCTGTGTCAAGGTTGGCGCTCTCCACAGTCATAGAGTTTGATCGGTAAACCCATTTATGCAAAACGGCTAAAGCTTGATCCTGAGTTATCAACTTTTCGTTAGCCACTACTTCAGCCATCTCTTGCGGTGACAAATCAGTCGGAGCAGGCAGTTTAGACTTTTCGTCATAGGCCATACCCGGCATCCCGCCGCGACCTAATGCCAGCTCCGTGTTCTGCAGGTATTGATCCTTAGGCAGTTCTAACGGCATCCCGGTTAGCGCGTCAATAATACCACCTGATTTATGGGTCAGGCGATAGACTAGAACAGGCTGTATTGGAGTTCCTTTCTTCTCCATGAAAACGCGGTCCTGTGGCACCAGGTATTGCAGTTCCAGCATGTTGGTACTGGTGAATCCAGAATCAGCTTTGGCGGCGTTCATGATCTTAGCCGGGGAAGGAAACTGCGCCGGTGTCCAGGTTAGGTTGTAGCTGACGATTTTGTCTTTGGTGCGATCAATGTTGATGGAAGCACCTTCACCCCGCACGGGAATCCCATTAGCCATCCGCTGCCAGGAAATCTGATAGAATGAATTGTAGAGGTCGATATTCTGCCATGTCTTTTCCGGTGAGTTCATTTTAAGTTCCTTGAGATGTGAAGGGGCCAGGCGCTTGAGCCAGTTATCAGCGGTCTTGACTGCTTCATCCAATGTAACAGTAGGAATCCTGATCATGGGAACTGGATAGGCACTTGGCTGGTCCAGACTCAGAGAAACGATTTCTCCGGTGGCGGCATCAACTTCGGCATTAAACCAACCAGAAGCACCAGGTGCTTTCCAGCTTAAAGCCCAGGTTTTACGACCGCCGGCTTCATTGTATCTGGACGAGAACTCGGTAAAGGCAGGTGGCACCGGGAATACGTTCTTAACGTTTTGAATAGCTGTTTTTAGGGGAACGGGCGGCTGCTCGCCTGCCAGGCATGCTGCAGGAACAATGGCGGTCAACAACATAATGACTAGTGCTAAGGCCAGTAGGCGTTTGAAGGAAATCATTATTTCACCTCCGTATATCTTTCACCTTAATACGCCTCACCATGGTAAATTATTTCATCTCTGCTTATCAAAATATTAAGCCATGATCTGACAAATTACCAGGCAGCAGGATTTGACCTATCATTAAAAGAAAACATATGGTATACAGTCTCGTCCTGAAATCCATACAGCAGGCCGATCTGTGGTATAATAAACTCCGATTTGAGAGTATTTTAGGAGGTTTAACAATGAGTGAAAATGATAATATCGAGAAAATGCGTGAGCTGATACAAAAGAAGAAGGAGAAAAGTGCGTCTCAGGGCAGTATAAAACGTGGTCCAGAAGACTTGTTCGGTGGTACCAAATCTCCTGGCAAGAAGAGTCAGAAAAAGGGCGGTCTGCCTCCGAAGTAGTCTGATCATGTCCACCCTTCTGATCCAGCATGTCAGATTTGGATTTCTGGGTCGTATTACATTATGGACAGGTAGGGAGGGCGAATCATGAGGCTTAATATGATGGCCAAGAACCGTTTTGCTGACTTATTGCTGGTGGGATTACTGCTGGGCATCGTGATGACGGTGACTGCTTTGTGGTATTGGATGCTGCCTGGGGGCCATGATCCAGGCATTTTAGACAGGCTGGAGCCAGAACGTATTTGTAAGGTGCCGCTGCAGGTCGGTAAGACTGATAGCAACCACAACGGGGTGCCAGATGCACTAGATATAGTAGCTGGAGCCCGTCTGGAAGTGGCTAATCACACCCAGTATGATGGTTCCTACTGCAGTGGAGGCTTTCCTCCACCAGACAAGGGGGTTTGTTCGGATGTTATATGGCGGGCATTGCGGGCCATCGATTATGACCTCAAGACTGAGATCGATCGCGATATAAGTGAGGTCCCGCAGGTATACGGCAGTACTGGGCAGCGTCCCGATCCTAATATAGATTTTCGTCGGGTAAGAAATCTTAAGGTCTTTTTCCAGCGCCACGGGCAAGTGCTGACGACCCAGATCAAGCCTTGGGATGTCAAAAACCTCGTGCAGTGGCAGCCAGGTGACATTGTGGTTTATGCCAAACCCTACGAACATATAGGTATAGTATCTGATAAACGTCGTGCGGACGGGGTGCCGCTGTTGATCCATAACGGCGGGCCGTATGCCAGTGAGGCTGATGTTCTGCAGGATTGGCCCAGCACCCTGGTATATCATTTTAGATTTATTGATTAAGGGGAGGAAGCCGCTTGCGCAAAATTTACCGTTGGAGTCTTAAGCGGACCCTTCTGGAGTCGGCTTTTATGGCAGCCGCGATCACCGCTATGCACTTGGTTCGTACCCATGGCCAGCTGGCTAATGTGGATGTCTTTCTGTACATGGAAATCGCAGTGATCCTGCTGTGCCTGGTTTTTCTACCCATGCGCCTGTTCTGGAAGCTTACTTTGTCCGAATCAGGTCTTAGATTGATGGCCTTGCCCAAAGGCCGGTCCGAGCTGGGCTGGGATGAAATCGAATCGATCAGGACAGTACACGATCAACGAAGTAATTTTTGGGGCTATAGATTGGTTTCCTCAGCGGCTGGGAAGAGAAGTATTTTTGTTCCCTATCAGATCGGTGGGGTGGCTGATCTTATCGACGAGGTAAAAAAGCGGATACCTGGCATTGAGGTGGATAATGAGATCTATGATCTGCTGGGGATAAATATCGCCAATGATCAGGACCAAGTCTGAGCTTTGAGAGGATCATGTGAAACGAACCTGCCGCATTAGCCGTTCTAATATCATATACCGGATTTTTATGGCCTCCCTTATGTTAGGTTTTGTACATTACCTGAGAGCGGGCAAGGTAGCCGAAATCAAGCTGTTTTTATACGGCGAGATCGCAGTGGCTTTGTTCGTGCTCGTTTATCTGCCGGTTTTGCTGACCTGGCGTGTTACCGTTGATGATGTAGGAATCGAAGAAAAAGGGTTCCTGCGCCGGACCAAAAGCATGCGCTGGGATGAGGTCGGATACATAGTTTTTTGGGAGCACCGTAATACCTTTATCGGATACAATATTGTTCCTGCCGATCGAAAGAAAAGGCCTATCTTGATTGCCCCGATAGTCGAGAACTTTCGCCCGCTGGTGGCAGAGATCATCAGGCGCTCCCCACAAGCCGAGTTGTCGGAAGAGGCGGAAGCTCTAGCAGAAGATTTCAAGATTGATAAAAAGAATGCTAAGCCTGAAAAATAGACGGGTCAAACATGCCAATTACGGTCATTGAGCAAATCCGTGGATTTTGTAGGCCTAATTGTCTATTGCAGGAAACATGGTCGTCGTGAGGAAATATTAATTGAATAGATTAAAGATTCTGTCCTAACAAGGCTATTTTTACATTTGGCCTGTTTTAGTATTAGGGGTATGCTGTAAATATCGCACAATGTCGGGCGTAATGATCGTGCCTGTTTAGTATGGGGGTATTTGACCGGTGAAGATTGACGTTGACGACATTGGCAATGCCTATACGATGGTAGCTGCCAACATCAATACCTACCTGGCCCGTGAACAGGGAGTCAGGCTGGGTGACAGCTGTGTGGTGAGTTTGAAGGCTCATGATACAGTTCCGATGTTGCGTGGACATGTAAAAGTGCTGACTAACTGGGATGCTGGTATGCATTACCTCAAAGTCCCGGAAGCCGGTCAGTTTGTTAATATGACTGTATATCACCGCAAAGGCGACATCGAGCCGGTGGTGGTGGCTCGCCGCATTCTCCTTTCTATCGAAGAACACCTGCAGCGCAATGATTCCCGATTGACATTTATGGAGGGCGAAAAGTTTCGCCGGGCCATGGACATATTATTCGATATTCATATTGTCACGAATGGTGGCCGAGGAACGGCTTATGACCTGCTGATGGGCCGCATCGAGCCAGCCGACGATGATGAAGAGGATTTAAATCATGTGCGTGTTCTTCTGCCTCTATCAAAAGAGCAGTACAGCTTGATCCTGCCGATAGCCGAGGGAGTCGAAGATGCTTTGATGGAAGATGAGGGCGTTGAGTTGGCCAGGGTGAAACGAGTGTACAACGCCAAGGGCAAGGAAAACCAGGCGGCCAACTCTAAAAGCGGCGGTCTGATGATACCCTGGAAAAAGCTCAAGAACGCCAGCCCTATGGTGTTGAAGGCCAATCAACATCAGCTAATGATGAAGCTGGTCGAGCGGTTTGGCAGTGTCGATGATGTTCGTGACTTCTTAGAAGCTCAGTCAGGCAGTATTCTTAATCGAAGAAGCAAGGAAGCCCAGAAGCGCAAATGGGGCGATATGGAGGAACACATCAAAGACCTGGAGGAAATGGGCCTTCTAAAGAAGAGCTGGACTGGCACGACCAACCTTACCAATTTCGGCGAAGAGGTAAAGAAGTTCCTAGTCACCCATGAGTGCGAGATCGCTGCTGAAATGCGGCGCAATCTGCGGAAAGTGCCCAAGGGGACCGGCCGGTTTCATAAGATGGTAGACTCCAGACAGCACGTTTCGCGGATCGAGTTCAACAATCATAGTAAAACTCGCCGGGCGGTGGATAGTACTAGGTCCGGTAATCTGGCGGTGCCCGAGACTATAGTGCGGGGTAAGATAGCCAGCCTGATGCGGCGCGAGAGCCGTTTGAGCATCAAACGGGAAGATATCCGCATTTATGATAAACGTTCCTACATTCCTATGAATCTCTGCCTGGTCATCGATACCAGCTTCAGTATGCAGGGCGAGAAAAAGCAGGCTGCTTTCTTCCTGGCCCAGCACCTCCTGATTACCGGCCGTGATAAGGTCGCAGTGGTGACCTTTATGGATAAGGATGGCCGGGTGATCGTTCCCTTTACCAAGAACCAACGCATGCTTTCCCGCGGCCTGGCCGGGATCACTCCACAGGGAATGACTCCCATGGCGGACGGTATAGTTAAGGCTATCGATCTTATTAAATCGGTGCGACTGGATAATCCTACAATGGTTCTAATAACTGATGGTATGCCTAACGTGCCTTTGTGGACCTTCGATGCGGAAAAGGATGCTCTAGATGCTGCTCAACGTATTGCGGACAATAAGATCAACTTCCTCTGTATCGGTGTGGAGGCTAATAAAGAATACTTGACTCAACTGGCTGAAACCGGTCATGGAAAGCTCTATGTCGTGGATAATCTGAGCCGCAGCAACCTGATAAATATTGTGCGGCATGAGCGCAAGATGGCTGTTTATGAAAGGTGATAACGAGCATTGAAGCCTGTTCCCGAGTATGGGTGCAGGCTTTTTTATTGAGGCGTAAGAAGTTGAGCTTGAAACCTATTGCCCAGCCCCAGCATATGATAAATCACAAGCTGAAATGAGGTGATGGGCTATGTATAATCGTAATACACTTTTGGGTGTCATCCTGCGGGAAAAACCTCGTGCCCGCGAGATCTTAGGAAGGTATGGAATCAACTGTGAATCTTGAGGTATGGCCAATCTGACGGTTGAGCAGGCTGCTCGCGCTCGTGGGATCAATCCAGATCTACTGGTCGTTGAATTGAATGGCATGGTAGCCAGGGACCCCGACCCCCTTCGCTAGAGGACATCTTAGGTTTTTTTCTGCTACAATAGAACAAAAACTTGCTGCTTAAATGGAGGACACGCTATGGCAATCGATGATATCAAAAAGCTGAAGGGGCGTTCCCCCGGTTTCATAGGCCATGAGAAGTACTTCAAATCGGCGGTTTTGCTGCCGCTGGTCGAGTACCAGGGGGAGCTCTGTGTGCTCTTCGAAGTAAGGAGTCTTAGTCTCAACGTGCAGCCCGGGGAGATAAGCTATCCGGGTGGGCGTATCGAAAAAAGTGATGGAAATCCTGAAAATGCGGCGGTGCGCGAAACCTGCGAAGAACTAGGCCTAAAACCGGAGGATGTCGAGGTCATAGTGCAGCTCGATACCATGCTGACACCGTTTAATGTAGCCATATATGCCTTTTTAGGAGAGATCAAGGATCAGAAACGGATCGATCCCAATCCTGATGAGGTTGACCATGTTTTCTATGTGCCAGTTTCGTATCTGATGAAATATGAACCGATCGAGCGGCACGTGGGCGTTAAGATGGTCATGCCGGATGACTATCCTTATGATTTGATTCCAAATGGCCGGAATTATCCCTGGCGGGAAGGCTTTTATCAGCAGTTTTTTTACCAATATGAGGACAAGGTCATCTGGGGCCTTACCGCGCGTATACTCAATCATTTCGTAACTCTGCTGAAGGGGTTGGATGAATAAGCAGGCTATTGATGCAAAGCTTTTAAGATTTGTCGGGTCCCCGCATAGACCACCGCCGCCGCCAGTGTAGAAATGATGGAAACCGGCCAATTATCGGGGCTCATCTTACCGGCGGCTATTCCTGCCACCAGGGCCAATATGGCTCCCCATTCAAATCTATTGACCTGCGGCAATTCATAAGATCGACAAGCAATATAGACTAGAGCTACCCCCAGCATGGGGCCAAACATCAGGCTTAATTGAACAAGCCAGGTCGATAATTTCTCAAGATAATTACTAAGAGCCAGTAAAATGGCCAGCACTCCTAGTACCAATGTGCTGATCAGGCGGTGAGCGCGGGGCAGGATGTTGAAAACGGCTAGTCCCCCGGAATAAAGGCACACCTGATTGGTGGTCCAGGCTGAGAATACCAGGAGCAGAAGAGCCGGTATACCCATATCCAGAGTCCCAATGATTTTAACTGGGTTCCAGTCTCCGGTGGCTAGTTGGCTTAATATACCCAGGATCGCCAGTCCAATGTTTACGGGAATGATCCCCCACAAAGCTCCCCAGCCCCACTCTGAACGGCCTCTCGCAAAACGTCCCAGATCACTGGCCACGAAAACACCTGCTATGGAACCGCCTATCACCCAATCAAAGCCCTTAGCCAACGATACGGTGCCGCTGGGCTCAAACTGGACCAGTCCCGGTAGATTGAACTTTACCGCTAAAATATATAAAATCCAGCCTAACAGAATAACCAGAGCTGGAACCTGGATCAGACTGGCCATATTGATCCCTTTTTTTCCTGCCAGAGAGGTCAAGGTTATGACCAATCCGGTGATGATGATAAATAGAGTGGGGTTGTTGTAATGGAAAGCCTTTGCCACGATATCATTCACCGCTAAGCCGGTTACAGAGAGCATAACAGCGCTCCAGCCGATCATGGAGGCAATGATGCCAAGTGATGGGAGCAGGGAGCCGTAAGGATAACCGAAAACACGGCGGCTCATGAGAACTGAGGACCAGCCGCGGTCGGTTCCGGGGAGAGCCATCCAGTAAGTGAGCAGGAAGATTATCGAGTTCCCAATAATAGTGACTGCCAGGGCCTGCCACCAGGAAAGGGCAGGAACCAGAATGGCTCCTAACATGAATGAAGGCAGGCAAATATTTATACCTGCCCACAACGCAGCTACATCAAGTGTCGATAAGGTTTTTTCTTCATATCCTATCGGTGTCAGCGAATGGTTGTCTTCCATGATACCTCGTCAACCGCACAGCCGCATCAAGTGCCGGGAAATCAGCTCGGCTCTGGATGAACAGCCAGTTTTGGCCAGAATATGGCGTACGTGAGTTTTAACCGTGTTCAAGGAAACTGACAGATTTTCCGCGATGTCTTCATTCGGCATGTTCTGTAAAAGTAGGGGAAGCACCTGTATTTCCCGGGCTGTGAGATGGTTTATTTCTGTACTCGATTCTATAAGGTGCCCTTTTAAGATTATTGAGTTGTAAATAGACCTGGAACAGGGTAGTAAGACTTTGAGGATCTCCATTTCACGGTCTGAGAAATCCCCCTGTTGTTTGTCGCGATGCAGCGATAGACTGGCCATGATCGTGTGCTGGCCGTTGGTAAATTCCATACATGCAATGTTGTATATTCCCTGGGGCAGCAGGAATTCGCCGCGGTGCTCATTTTTATTCCAGTTTTTATAATCCAGAAAATCAGAACTGCGATTAACAGCTGGAGGCATAGATAGATTATGGATCAGATCTTTATATATATCGTGTTTCTGATAGTGATCGCGGTAATGACTGAAAAGGCTTTTGTCGATGTTGAATGAGCGGCTGTCGATCGCTTCTCCCGTCACATCATTGAATACAAGAAAAATCGCACTGCTGGTTGGGATCAGCGAGTTGACACCGTCAAGCAGGATGTCCTTGAACTGGGAAAGGTCAAGGCATTCGTGGAGATCTGTTATCAGTTTGCAATAAATGTCATAGTCTTTTCCTGTGAAAAGAGACATTGTGTCCGCCCCTCCATAATAGCGATAAATGGTTTCGAATGCAGGACAACAAGTAATACCCTATTTACAGGTGTTAAATAATGGGTATCACCCCTGAGGGTGATAAGATAATGCTAGCATAAAAACAGAGAAGTGTCGCGCAAAAATTGTATTTTTCGACAATAAAATGATTAAGTGGAATATGCTAAATTCATTCTATTAAAGTGAAGCAATAAGGCTTTTCGAATGCTGCTGGTGCCCTCTAAAGCCTCACGGTATAGTCGGACAAGCCAGCTTGTAATAGAATTATTACAGAGTATTATGAACGGAGGTCATATCGTGTTTGATTTTTTAATGACACCGGAACAGCTTAAACTGCGCGATGAAGCGCGGGAAATGGCCAAGTGGGTGCCGCGTGATTATATTCTGGACATGGATGCTGACAAGATCAAGTTTCCCAAGGAGTTTCTGCAGGAATGCGGGCGCCGCAACCTGTTAGGACTACGCTTGGCCAAGGAGTTAGGCGGCCGTGGTTTGGGCTGGGTAGAGGATACCATCGTGGCTGAAGAGGTTTGCGTGCCGGGCTATGCCTTCGGCTGCGTCTGGGGTGTAGGCGCCGACATTGTCTGTGAGGCCATCTGCAACTTCGGGACCAACGAAATGAAGGAAAAGTACGTTAGGCCGCTGCTGAAGGGGGAAAAGTTCGCCGCTGAGTGCCTGACTGAGCCGCGTGGGGGATCTGACTTTTTTGGCGCTACGACTACAGCGGTTGAAAACGGCGATCATTACATTTTGAACGGACAGAAACGTTTTATCGTGGGCGGCGAGGGAGCTGATTTCTTCCTGGTCTACGCCAAGACTGATCCCAACGGACCACCTAGCAAGTCCATGACTGCCTTCATCGTAGACCGTGATTCTGGTGTGGAAGCCAAGTATCTCTACGGACTGATGGGCTGCCGCGGTGGTGGCACAGCGCGCCTGGTTTTTCGGGACTGTAAGGTGCCCAAGGCCAATATTCTGGGCCAACTCAATGGGGCAACTGATGTGTTCTACCCGATGATGATCCCAGAAAGGCTAGGGACTGCGGCTATGACCATTGGAGCCGTCAGACCGGCTCTGGAAGTGGCCACTGATTACACCGCCCGGCGTAAGGCATTTGGCACTCAGATCCGTAATTTCGAAGCGGTCAGCTTCAAAGTAGCGGAAGCAGTGATGAAGATCGATGCCTGCCGCAGTGTCATCTACTGCACAGCGCGGGCCATAGATGCCGGGGTCCATCCCAATCGCGGGCGGCGCATGGTTTCTCAGGCCAAGAAGTTCGTTACCGAGAATTGCTGGGATGTTGTGAACCTCTGTATGCAGGTGATGGGCGGCATCGGTTACACTGATGTTTATCCCATTGAGAAGATCCTGCGTGATATGCGTTTATCAATGATTTGGGTGGGTACTAACGAGATCATGAGCCTGATCACCCAGCATGAGTGGTACAAAGAACGGGACCGGGAGCGCCGTGAGACTAATAAACGTGATTGTGAGCTGGATTGTGTCAACGCGTTTGCCGAAGAGGAAAAGATATTCGAGTAAACTCCTGTTTCACTCAAGGATGCTTTTCCATTTGATCCGCAAATAAATTTGCTTCAAAAACAGCCTGCGTTTCAGAAACGCGGGCTGTTTTTTGCCTTGAAATGAATTGCAGGAGATATGCGTATTGATGCTGAAAGCCTTTTTAGTTGACGAATAGTAGGTCGAGGAGGATGTTTCATGCAGCGTTCGCTGTTAGTCGTAACACTAATTATTTCTATGGTTCTCGCACAGACACCAGCTTTAGCGGTCTTGCCACCGGTCAGTGTTACGGTGGATACTTTTCCAGTCAGTTTTGATACTTCGCCTATCATTGTGAATGGACGGGTAATGGTACCATTCAGGGCTATTGCAAATGCTTTGCACATTCAGGTGCAATGGGATAACCAGACCCAGTCCATCATCGCAAACTATGCTTCGCATGTGATCAAAATGCGGATCAACGATAAAATGGCTTACTATGATACGAGGCCTCTGGCCATGGATGTGGCTCCGATGATCAGAAATGGCCGGACGCTGGTCCCGCTCGGAATTTTTGCCAGCATTACGGGCGGTTTTGCCAACTGGGATAATAATCTGAGGTGTGCCAAAATATATTCCCCGAAGAAGGCTATGACAATATTAGGCTTTTACGCATTAGGTGACAGTAAAACCAGCAGTTGGACCAACTTATTTGGGAAAGCATATCCTGAGGCGGGGGACGGTAATACCGAGATGATTAGCGAACTGGCTCTGGGCTGGTTCACGGCTGATGTTCAGGGCAATCTGCTGGCCAAGAGCACGTCTGGATGGCAGCGCCCCTCGGGGTGGGAGAACGTTCTAAATGCTGCGGCCACCCACTGTATCAGTAGTGACATGATGGTTTTTATCTCTGATCAAGATAGTGTTCTCTCGGGCATCATGCGTGACGAGGCGTCGTCGAGTGCGCTGATTGACAATATCCTGGCTGGAGTAGAACCTTATCGGGGTGTAAATTTGGATCTGGAAGCTTACATGCCGATGCAGGTGGCTATGGCGCCGGAAGTATATCGGGAGCCTCTGAACGCCTTCGTAAAGCGATTATCAGACAAACTCCATGCCAAGGGCAAAACATTAACACTGACCATTCCGCCTCCGAACAGCCATTACATAGGATACGACTATGCAGTGCTGGGGCAGAATGCCGATCGTATAGTTATCATGGCTTATGAATACGGCCCCAAACCAGAACCGATTGAAATGGTGAAAGATGCAATAAATCAAGCTTTGAAGGTTGTGCCAGCTAATAAACTGGTGTTAGGCATCTGTGTTCCCTATGAAACTCCTGATAGCATCCTGGATAAAATCGCCCTGGCCAAGCATTATGATCTCCATGGGATTGCAGTTTGGCGGCTGGGGTTGTTATCCGATCAGATGTGGCACGCCCTGTTGATATCAGTTACAAAGGCCTAACCAGCTGGATATTATAGCATTTAGCCAGTGTTGCTTGGTGCTGGCTGGACTTTGCCTGCCCGTATGATATACTCATGATTAAAACCGGGTGGAGGGGACACCTTTGAAGATCGCGGTCGTGGATGGCCAGGGAGGCGGTATTGGACGTCTCATAGTAGAAAGACTGCGCCAGGAATTGGGCGAGAAGATAGATATTCTGGGTTTAGGGACCAACGCACTGGCTGCATCCATGATGCTCAGAGCCGGGGCTAACGAAGGAGCCAGCGGAGAGAATGCGGTCATATATAACGCCTCCCGAGTGGATCTGATTGTCGGTTCAGTGTCCATACTGGTTGCCAATTCCTTTTCTGGTGAGCTGTCACCACGCATGGCTGAAGCTATATCGAGGGCCGACATCCCCAAAGTGCTGCTGCCCCTTAACCGTTGTGGAATAGACATAGCAGGTATAATAGACGAGCCGCTGCCGGTCCAGGTAGATCATCTGGTGAGCCGGGTACGGGTGGTTTTTGAGTCTTGGAGAGCATAATCGAGGGAGGTCAAAAGTATGTGTCGTGATAAATCGCCATTGGAGAAAGCCATTGATTTCCATGGACATATCTGTCCGGGCCTGCTGATGGGCTTGCGGGCGGCAGAATTTGCCCGGGAATACCTGGGCGTGAGCCCTGATGTCGATGAAGAATTACTGGCTATTGTCGAGACTGATTCCTGTGGGGCTGATGCCATCCAGGCCGTCCTGGGCTGTACTTTCGGCAAGGGCAATTTTATATTTAAAGACTATGGCAAGAATGTGTATACCATTGCCAGTCGTGATAAGAATAAGGCCATCAGGATCGCAGCCATTTTTGGAGTGAACAATGGTCCGGAAGGTGACCGCTTCCGAGAATTGGGGCGCAAAGGCCAGCTGACCAATGAGGAAATCAACGAGAGAGAGGACCTGCGAGGGGTTCTTTTTGAGAAGATAATGACCAGACCGTTTGAGGAAATGTTTACTTACCAGGAGGTCCCATTGGATATTCCGGCAAAAGCCCGGATTCATGCGACTTTGCAGTGCAGTGTATGTAGTGAAGGGGTCAGTGAGCACCGGGCAGTCAAAACGGGGGAAACGGTCCTGTGCTCTGAATGCCAGGCGAAGGGGGCTTAAAGGCGATGTGTGAAGCCAATGTTTATATTATTCGCGGTGGGCAGGAAGAACTGCTTATGGAGAAGGTGGACCGGGTGATACCGGGTGAAGATAATATGATCGTCATGGAAAACGTCTTTGGCGAAAGAAAGATCGTTAAAGCCAGGATCCGTGAAATGGAGCTAGTCCACCATCGCATCGTACTCGATGAGATCGATGAGCAGCCCAGATTAAGAGAGTGGGAGATTTGGCTGGAACCGGCTACTGATCATGGGCATTTCCATGCAGGAGAAGAGGTCAGATTAAACCTGTTTAAGGGCTATAATATGCAGGCTGACAAAGAAGCCGGACATCTGCATGCTGAGATATTCTCTATGCGGGATGGGGTTGAACGCCAGATCGACGCGCACCATCATCACGGCAATCCCGAGATAAACCTGGAGCATGAGGCTGACGGACTGATCACAGTTTATGCTAGAGAATCCGGGGAGCGTGAGCTGTATGCAAAGGTGATCGTGGAGATAGGCCATCACCATCATCGCGGTATCCACGCGGTGGGACTGCCTCTTGAGATAGTCCCCAGAGAATATAGCCATGTACACCTGGGCGAAAATTATGAGATCCAGGTGCTCAAGGACGGCAAGCCGCTAGCCGGGGTCGAGGTGCTGGCCACTTATTCGACCAGCCTTAATCGGGAATATCCGTTCCGGCTGACCACGGACGAGAATGGCCGCGCCCGCGTATTCTTGACCGCCCGCGGTAATTGGCTTTTCTCGGTCAAAGACGAGGACGTTACGAGCACCTATACTCTGATAAAGAGTTTTTAATAAACCATAAGAACAATAGAATAATATACGGTCTCCGAGCTTCAATACCTGTGGCTAGTCTATGGTGCTGAAGCCGATGGGTGGGTCGGGAAACCGGCCGGCCTCCCGGTTTGGAAAGGGGAGCGGCATGATATGCGGGTTTGAGCCTGGATGTCGGCTTCCTAATGGCCGAGTTCAGGCTTTTATAGTATTGCTATGTAGGGGGGCATTTTTAAGCACATACTATATAAGTAATGTTCGGAAATAAGGAGGGTCTTCGATGGAGGTTGCAGATAAAATAGAATTTGTTTTCCCAGAGATTTCGGATATTCCTGCGGAATTCAGGCTGGATAAGGAGATCGATCAGACCGAATATCTGGTCAATGGTGAGATCAGATATTGGTCAGGACCATTGCAGGATGTAGTGTCGCCAGTATTCATTCGAGAGGGAGAGACAGCCAAGCCAAGAAGAATCGGGAGCTATCCGATGTTGACGGAACACCAGGCGATGGAAGCGCTGCAGGCTGCAGTTTCTGCGTACAACAATGGTATCGGTCTCTGGCCGACAATGCCAGTTGCTGAGCGCATCAAATGTATGGAAGAGTTTGTGCGCCGTATGAAGCAGAAAAGGAACGAAATGATCAACCTCCTGATGTGGGAAATCGGCAAGTCGTATAAGGATTCCGAGAAGGAGTTCGACAGAACGGTCAAATACATTGTAGATACCATTGAAGAGGTTAAGGAACTGGACCGAAAATCCTCGAGCTTCATGATCGAAGAAGGGATCATCGGGCACATCAAACGCTCGCCATTAGGTGTGACCTTGTGTATGGGGCCTTATAACTATCCGTTGAATGAAACATTTACGACTCTGATTCCGGCAATCATCATGGGAAACACTACCGTCTTCAAACCACCTAAAATCGGAGTCCTGGTTCACCGTCCTTTGCTGGAGGCTTTTCGTGACTGTTTCCCGCCAGGGGTGGTCAATACAGTCTACGGAGATGGGGAAACTGTGGTCACACCACTTATGAAATCTGGAGATGTCAGCGTGTTAGCCTTTATCGGCAGCAGTATGGTGGCTAGCCTACTGAAGAAGGAACATCCTAAACCGCATCGTCTTCGTTCTTGCCTGGGCTTGGAGGCTAAGAATCCAGGTATCGTGTTGGCGGATGCCGACCTAGATAGTGCTGTTGAGGAATGTTTGTTGGGGGCGCTCTCATACAACGGGCAGCGCTGTACAGCCCTGAAAATTTTGTTCGTCCATTACAAGATAGCCGACCATTTTATTGAACGGTTTATGAAAAGTATGGAAGAGATGAAGATGGGGCTGCCCTGGGAAGATGGTGTGCAGGTGACGCCTATACCGGATTTGGATAAGGTCCAGTACATGACTGAACTAGTGGAGGATGCCTGTGCCCATGGTGCTCAAATCATCAATCCCAACGGGGGTGAAGCTCGGGGAACTTTCTTCTATCCGGCGGTTTTGTCTCCGGTCAACGAGAAAATGCGGATTTATCACGAGGAACAATTCGGCCCTATTATCCCCATCGTAACATTTGCCGATATCGAGACCCCGATTCGCTATATCGTAGAATCCAACTATGGCCAGCAAGTCAGCATTTTTGGCACCGACCCCAACAAAATCGCTGAATTGATCGATCCGCTGGTCAACCAGGTAAGTAGGGTCAACTTGAATTCCCAATGCCAACGAGGCCCCGATGTTTTCCCGTTTACTGGCCGTAAGGATTCGGCGGAACTAACATTATCGGTTTCCGATGCCCTGCGGGTGTTTTCCATCAGGACTATGGTTGCAGCCAAGAATGTGGAGTTGAATCAACAGATCATTACCAGTATTGTAAGGGACCATAAGTCTGGGTTTCTGTCCACAGATTTTATATTTTAAAAGCACGAAAAAAGGAGCCGTTTTGCGGCTCCCCGGTGATCACCTATTGTTGGGCCTGTAGTTTTCCCACATCCAGGAATGGCATGGCACCACCGGTGTACTGTGGGAGGTGGCCATCCCATTTCTCGATGGCTCTGCTCTGTACTTCGATCTCTCTCAAACGAATAAGTTCGGCTGTTACTTCCATCTTTTGCACCCGCAATGCTTCCGCTTCAGCTTTAGCCTGAGCTACCTTCTGCTCGGCCTCCACGCGAATGCGCTCCAGATCGCGTTTGGCTTTAAGAGCCAGCTGTTCGGCGGTCTGTTTGGATTCGATAGCTCGATTGAATTCTTCGGAAAAACTGAAATTTGTAATGTTGAATGCATCAACCAGAATGCCTCGCGGTTCCAATTTGTCGTCTAAGTATTTGCCAATTTCTACACTAACCTGTTGGCGTTTGGTTATCAGTTCTTCTGCCGTATAGCGTGCTGTAACCGATTTGACGGTTTCCTGAATGGCTGGGTCGATTATGGTTGAACCGTAGTTTTCCCCCACGCTCTGGTACAGTGTTGCTGCCATGTCATATTTAACATGATAGTTGACTGCTA
Source organism: Acidobacteriota bacterium (assembly GCA_050259595.1). GTDB lineage: Bacteria > Bacillota > Syntrophomonadia > Syntrophomonadales > DTU052 > JBLNAX01. The sequence goes on from JBLNAX010000041.1 coordinate 37,615, forward strand.
TATGGCTAGTTACCTGCTGTAAGTCTTTAGATGCAGCGTCAGCCTGGACTTCGGTCTTTTGAATCTGGCAGTTGATTTCAACAATATTCTGAATCAAGGGAATGCGAAAATGTAACCCTTCTTCCATCACCACAGGCTTCACTGCTCCGAACTGAACAACGACTCCACGCTGTCCTGGGCCAATAGTTACGAATGGATTGAATACAGTGAGAATTAGTATGAGGGCAAAAATTGCTCCCGCGATTTTAAACACAGTAGATCCGGTCTTGGGCGGAACGGGAATGCTTGCGAGATCACTCATTCAACTAGCCTCCTCTTTTGAATATCTTTTCAATATTTTTTACTATTCACTGATTCACCAAATGGTTGCATTTTCCTGTCGGTGAATGATATAATTTTTTCGAGCCGGACGGGATCATGAAGGTGCTGACGGTTCGAGGTTAGCCGGTGTCAGTCGGCACAAAACCAAGTTCATAAGTCACAATAAGCCATGAAGGTTATGCCGGGCAGAAGCCGGGTGGAATACTTCGTGGTTTTGTTTATTGTGGTGATAAATCAACACATATCGGGAGGCAAGGTCAATGCATATACCAGATGGGTATTTAAGCCCTCAGACAGCTATTACATTTACTGCGGCGATGGTCCCGATCTGGGCAGTTGCTTTGAATAGAGTCAAGAAGACCTTGAGAAGAAAGGAAGTACCTCTGTTAGCGATTGGTGCCGCTTTCTCCTTTACCATTATGATGTTCAATCTGCCCCTACCAGGTGGCAGTTCGGGCCATGCGGTAGGCGCTGTCTTACTGGCCATCCTGCTGGGGCCATGGGCGGCTTCGATCGGAATATCGGTGGCCTTGATCATACAGGCGCTAATATTCGGAGATGGCGGTATTATGGCCATTGGAGCCAACTGCTTCAATATGGGAGTAGCCATGCCCATTGTAGGCTACTGGGTAAATAGGCTGATCCGAGGAAACGGAGAGCTTACATCCAAGAGAACACTTATCGCAGCTGCTATTGCTGGGTACATAGGGATAAATGTTGCCGCATTATTGACCGCGGTGGAATTTGGAAGCCAGTATTATTGGTTCCGGGCGGTTGACGGCACTCCACTGTACTTTATGTATCCTATGAAGGTGGCTGTTATTGCAATGATGTCGGAACATTTGATTCTTGCTGGCCCTGTGGAAGGGGCAATTACATCTATCGGACTGTGGTTTGTGGGCAAGTCAAATCCTGAGCTGCTAGATCAAGTCTCGACAGAGGTGACAAGGAGGTAAAGCCTGATGTTCAAGCAGTATAAGAAATTATTGATTGGACTCGGAGTATTGGTCTTGCTTACTCCTCTGGGGCTATTAGCATCAGGGACCGCTTTTGGTGAGTGGGGCAGAAATGAGTTGAAGGATAAGCTGGGCTTTGTTCCTCAGGGGCTGGATAGGATGGCAGACTTGTGGAAACATGCACCACTGCCGGATTATGGGGTTGCGGCGGGGGGCAGTGGTGTTCACTCGGTTGCGGGATACGTTTTCTCTGCTATAATTGGGATTATATTGGTAATGGCAGCGGTAATGCTTTTGTCCAAAATGGTTAAAGACTAGTACGCGGTCAAGCATAAGCTATGTTATTTAGTGAGGAATTGCAATGGAACTGCCGGATTGGATGCTTATGGAAAACGAAATACCGGCCAGACCCTCAGGGTTCTGGGACGGCCGGGGTACAAGCTTTATCTCGCGCAGTATACGCGAGATGAACCGGGTGATCGCCGACGCGCTGGTTAGTGAAAGATACGCGGCAGAAAAAGGCTTGTGGCAGATGCTTGATGCCCGCGTGAAATTGATCTCGGTATTGCTGTTGGTCTTTCTGGCTGGGATAACCAAAGATCTGCGATTATTGGTTGGGATATGGTTGTTTACTATCATTTTGATGGCAGTATCCCGCCTTCCGGCCCTAAAACTGCAGCCGCGTATTTGGGGTATAATCCCGCTGCTCACTTTGATAGTATCGGTGCCCGGCATGCTCAACATTTTTATTGATGGAACACCTTTGCTGGTCATTTATCACTTTGGTCAAGCACCTGATTTGTGGGGCTGGCAGCTGCCTGATGCCATATATATAACCAAACAGGGACTTCGAGCGGCTAGTTTTCTGGTTATGAGAGTAGGGGTCTCGCTTTCGTTGGGGGTACTGCTGGCCATGACTACACCGGCTGCCACACTGCTGAAATCCTTAAGAGCCTTAAAGGTGCCAGTGTTTTTTGTAATGATCTTAGAAATGTGTTACCGCTATTTGATGCTGTTAGTCAATACTTCGCTGGAGATGTTTGAAGCTCGCAGAATACGCACTATCGGCGGGCTGACCCTGGCCCAGCGCAGGGCTTTGGTAGGATCTTCGGTGGCGGCTTTGTTCGCCAAAAGCATGGCTACCGCTGATGAGGTTTATCTAGCTATGAATGCCCGCTGTTATACAGGCGAGGCTGTATCAATAGATGAGAATAAAATGCACATGATCGATTGGCTGTGGGCTGATGCTATGTTGATTATGTTGGCTTGTGTGATTGGGGGTATGTACGCTGCCAGATAAACTTTTTGAACTACAAGATGCCAGCTTTGAATATGTGCGAGGGGAGCCGATTTTTGACAAAGTCAATCTAGAGATCAATGTTGGCGAAAAAATATGCTTATTAGGTGCCAATGGTTCCGGTAAATCGACCCTGCTTAAAATCCTGGGAGGCCTTATCTTTCCCTGCGAGGGCAGCTTCTCAGCCTTTGGTGAGAAGATCACAGAAGATATGATGGAGGATGACCATAATTCGCAAGAATATCACCGGCGAGTGGGATACATCTTCCAGAATTCTGATGCGCAGCTTTTCACGACCCGGGTCTGGGATGAGGTAGCCTTTGGACCTCTGCAGTTGGGACTGACACCAGTTGAAGTCAAACAGCGTGTAGACGACGTTCTCAATATGCTTAATATTGACCACCTGCGGGACAAGTCGCCGTACCGTCTGAGTGGGGGCGAAAAGAAAAAGGTGGCTATGGCCACGGTGCTGGTCTTTAATCCCAATGTGCTGATCCTGGATGAGCCTACTAACGGGCTGGACCCTAAAACACAGCGCTGGATGGTGGAGATCCTTCTGGAACTTAATAAACACGGACGAACAATAATTACTGCCACGCACAATCTGGACCTAGCTCACGACATCGCCGATCGGGCTATCGTGATTTCCGAGTCTCACGAAATCGTTTACGACGGACTGGCCAATGAAGCCATTAACGACTCGCGGCTCCTTATGTCGGTCAACCTGATCGATGAGTACTATCATGTTCATGACATGAGGGGGCATATCCACCGCCGCACACATGGGTAGGTGCTGCCAGCAAGATATACTTGAGTAGTTTTCGTTAACGAGTAAAATACGTTTAATTACATATTCTCCGATCCTGGATCCCTTAGACATGTGTTATGGAATTCGGGACGATAGGGTATACCGGGAAACGGGTATGCCTCCCGTTGTGGAAAGGAGAGCCTGAATAGCCTTTAAGGGCGAGCTCGATGTTCTGTGCTCGTCTTTTTTATTGCGATGAGATTATGCCAGGGTCATTGTTATTTAGAAAATTCAGACAGTGTATACAATATTATTCTTTGCCTAAAAGAGGGTTTTATATTTATATTTAGAATCATCACTATTCAATAGCTTATAGAATGCGCTTCAGGAGGGAACAATCCGGTAAACAAAATGATTTAGGAATATTCTACTTTGAGGAACTATAAAATTATAGTGAATTCGGAGCGAATGGGAGTTGTCTGGAGAGAGAACCCCTGAAGCTTGCGAAAACGAGCGAATACCAGGTTGTTGACCTTAGTCGATAACCTGGTATAATATTATTGATAATCTTTAGTTATAGATGATGGAGCCAGAGATGCATGAATTGTCCCTGATGGAAGGCGTAATCGACACGGTCCGCGCCAGTGCAATTGAAAACAACATTCACAAAATCAAAAAGGTCAAGTTAGTGGTTGGCAAGCTTTCTATGGCTTTACCGGCGAGTTTGACTTTTGCCTTCGAAGTTTTATGTCAGGATGAACTGTTCCAGGGAGCAGTTCTGGAAATAGAAGAACGGGTGATCAAGTGCCGGTGTGATAGCTGCGAGCACGAATACGATGTAAACGACAATTACAGTTTCGAGTGCCCCCGGTGTACGGAAGGCCGGGTGGAGATCGTCTCAGGGCGGGAACTTTATATTGATTATTACGAGGGAGAAAACGAATAAATGGTGCAAGTCCGCCTGGGTAACAACATTTTAGGGGCCAATGAAATGTTGGCGCGCAAGAACCGTTCCCTCTTTTCAGATCGTGGGGTATTGGTTCTTAATTTCATGAGTTCGCCCGGTTCAGGTAAGACCACGATTCTGGAGCGGACAATTGAAGGATTGCGCGAACAACTGAAGATGGGCGTGATCGAAGGCGATCTATATACCGACCAGGATGCCCAACGTATAGGGCAGAAAGGGGTCCCGGTAATACAGATAAATACCGAAGGTGCCTGTCATCTGGATGCCGGAATGGTCGGGAAGGCTTATGAAAGCCTGGGTAATAGTGAAATGGACCTGGTCATTATTGAAAATGTGGGGAATCTGGTTTGCCCGGCCGAGTTTGACCTGGGTGAGGACGGCAAAGCAGTAGTGATAAGCGTTGCCGAAGGCAATGATAAGGTCACCAAGTACCCGCTTATCTTCCGTGAAGCTTCGGTGATTTTGGTCAATAAAATTGATCTTTTGGAACATACAGATTTTAGCCTGGACAAGTTACGGGAAGATGTCCGCCATATCAATCCTTCCGCACCATTATTCCTGGTTTCAGGACGCACCGGCCAGGGAATAGTGGAATGGTGTGGATGGCTGCAAGAGGAGGTGCGAAAAAAGCGATCCTAGGCCGTTCCCGAGACGGCTGGATATAGGCGCTCGGTTTACACAGAAGTCTTACTTTTTCGGGGAATTAATTACTGGGGAGGGATTTATGTAATGCCAACCAAGCTTAGTCGTCGCGATTTTCTCCGCTTGGCTGCGGGTTCCGCTGCGGCGATATCCATGTCTGGTTTCCTGGCACCCTTCATCAAGGAAGCGGTAGCCGCAGGAACGGCTCCGGCAGTTATATGGCTGCAGGGTGCTAGCTGTACCGGTTGTTCGGTATCCTTACTTAATACCGTTCATCCGACGATTCAGGATGTTCTCCTGAATGTTATCAGCCTCCATTATCATCCCAACATTTCCGCCGGTTGCGGTGAAATTGTGATGAAAGAGATCGAAAATGTATCCAACAACAAGAATGGTTTCTTCCTGGTTGTAGAAGGTGCTGTTCCAACTGGAATCGATGGCAAGTTCTGCACAGTCGGTGAGAAGAGCAAGACCGAGGAATGGACATTCGTCGATTTTGTAAAGACCCTCGGTGAGAAAGCGACTGGTGTTATCAATGTAGGTACCTGCTCAGCTTTCGGCGGTATCCCGGCTGCTGGCCCTAACCCGACCGATTGTGTACCTGTATCCGATATAGTTGATAACAAGACAATGATCAATATCCCGGGCTGTCCGCCGCATCCGGATTGGATCGTTGGTACGCTTGCCCATGTAATTCTTTATGGTAAACCTCCAGAACTGGATACCAATGGGCGTCCGAAGATGTTCTATGGCGGTGTGATCCACGATAACTGCCCGCGCCGTCAGTATTTTGACAACGCTATTTTTGCCAAGAACTTCAGTGAGCCCGGCTGTCTGTTGGAAATAGGCTGCAAAGGACCTATAGCACATTGTGACTCCACTACCCGCCTGTGGAATGGTGGTGTCAACTGGTGTGTTAAGTCCGGCGCTCCCTGCCTGGCGTGCACCGAGCCTGAGTTCCCCTGGCCGATATATGAGCGGCTGCCAAATGTTCCAATGGGACCCAGAATCAACGCTACTATCAATGAAGTCGGTGGGGTGCTAGCTATCGGTACTGCACTAGGTATCGGCGGCCATTTAATGGGTAATATTGCCACTGGACGCATCGGTGGACATGAAGAAGAAAAGAAGGAAGGTGACGTCTAATGGCAACCAGGTTTTCAGTCGATCCCGTAACCAGAATAGAAGGTCACCTTAAGATCGATGTCGAAGTCGAAGGTGGCGTAGTAAAAGATGCATGGACCAGCGGTACTTTGTTCCGTGGTTTAGAGCTGATTTTGCAGGGCCGTGACCCGCGTGATGCCCAGCAGATAATTCAGCGTATCTGCGGTGTCTGCCCGACCGGTCATGCTACTGCCGGTACCCTGGCTTTGGATATGGCATTAGAATGCGATCCGCCACCAGCTGGACGTATCATTCGTAATCTAATTTTCGGTTCCAACTATATTCAGTCTCATATACTACATTTCTTTCACCTGGCAGCTTTGGACTATGCGGATGCCAGCAAGGTGGTAGGAGCTGTAGCGCCGTTCGTCCCGTCGTATCCTATAGAATATAAGCTTCCAGCAGCAGTTAATAAATTGGCTGTTGATTCTTATGTAGAAGCCCTAAACATGCGCCGGAAGGCTCATGAGATGCTGGCTATCTGGGGTGGCAGAATGCCTCATGTGCAGGCTATTGTGCCTGGTGGCGTTACTGAGAAGCCAGACACTCAAAAGATATTTGAGTTTCTTAAGAGACTTGAAGAACTGACCGGCTTTATCGAAGGAACATATATTCCGGTCGTTCAGGCAGTAGCTCAGTACTATCCTGAAGGATTTACATTCGGTACTGGCTGCAAAAACATGCTGGCTTACGGTGCATTCCCAATTGATGACGAAAATACGGATCATATCAAGAGGAACAAACACTTCAAGACCGGTATCGTTCTTGCTGATGGAGCGATCGTTGATTTCAAAACGGAGAAAGTTACTGAAGAAGTAACATCTTCGTGGTATGCCAATGGTATTCCACTGTCCCCAGAAGAAGCTGTTGTTGAACCTGAACGCGAAAAGAAAGATGCCTATTCCTGGCTCAAATCACCGCGTTATGAAGGCAAAGCACTGGAAGTTGGCCCACTTGCTCGTCAGATCGTTTTGGGACAGAAAGATGTTATTGGATTGGGTGACAAAGCATACTCAGTGCTGGGCCGTCACTTTGCTCGTGCGGTAGAATGCCTGGCCATGGCTCAAGCCATGAAGGGATGGGTAATGGAGCTCAAAGAAATGATGGGCGCATCAACTGCTCCTGAAGTCTGCACTCCGCATAAATTGTCCATCGATACCAATAAACAGGGTATTGGCTTGACCGAAGCTTCCCGTGGAGCACTGGGCCACTGGCATAAGGTAGAAGGCGGCAAAACCAAGGTTTACAATGCTGTGGTTCCGACCACTTGGAATGCTGGCCCACGTACCGGCGAGGGCGCGAATGTTGTTCGTGGACCGATGGAGCAGGCTCTGATAGGCACACCAGTATCGGCGGATAATAATCCAACCAATCTGGTGCGCGTAGTTCGGTCTTTCGACCCCTGCTTTGGCTGTGCAATACATTTAATGACACCGGATGGCAAGACCATTAAAGAATTCGCGATCGGTTAGGGGGGAGATACATGAAGGTTAAGGAAATGGAGCTAAGACATCCGCTTCCACTGAGACTGTTTCATTGGGCCAACATGATCTCCATAACTATACTGACTCTGACGGGTTTTTATATCCATGCCCCGTTGGATTTCCCGATTTTCTCGAGCATGGACAATGCCCGGTTCTTCCACTTCCTTTTCGCCATGGTATTGTGCGTTGGCGTGGTGGGACGGGTATACTATGCGATAGCTATGAAAGATTATGTTCATGTATGGCCTAATCTGAAAAAAGATATTAAAGATTTCCCCAGTATGATCAAGTACTATACCTTCCTGGCGGACAGCCACCCGGATTATGGTAAGTACAATCCCGGCCAAAAGATGATGTATTCTGGCTGGTTGTTCCTGGCACTGATCCAGATATTCACTGGATTTATACTATACTCACCTAACTCCGGCTGGGGTTGGGCTATGGCATCAGCCAGCTTCCTGGGCGGTTTTGTCTGGATCAGAATGATCCACTTGATCGTTACCTGGTTGTTTGTGATCACAGTTATGATGCACGTGTACTTGGACTTGTCGGAAGGTATTCCGGTACTGATGTCCATGTTCACAGGTAAGATTCCGAAGGGATTCCATCATACTGAAGAACACGAAGCTGAAGCCTAAATTAACCTAAGGGAGGCTTTCCATTGAAGAAAGTCCTGGTGGTGGGGATCGGAAACCCGCTGCTGCAGGATGAAGGACTGGGGGTCCATGTTGTTAACCAGATAGAACAGATGGACCTGCCGCTGGGAGTGGAAGTAATAGATGGTGGAACCCATACCTATGATTTGGTAGATTTTTTCTGCCAAGGGGAAAACCTGATCGTGGTTGATGCTCTGAAAGCCGGAGGCGAGCCTGGTACGATCTACCGGGCTTCCCTGGATGAATTAGGGCTGAAAGCCGAAGAAGGAGCCACTTCACTTCATCAACTGCATTTTATCGAAGCTATGCATATGGTGAATCTGCTTGGTCACCATCCTAAAGTGATCGTTTTCGGGGTAGAACCGAATGTTATCGATTGGGGGTTGGAGTTGACCCCGCAGGTTCAGGCCAAGATGCCTAAGCTTCTGGATTTCATAGAAAAAGAAATACAGGATATGTTGGCAGATTAACAAGCTCTGGCCTTCGGGCCAGGGCTTAACTTTACCTAACACCCAAATTGGGCATGTCGATGACAACTGGTAGAATAAGATTAAAGGACTCTAAAGAATATCAAAAGGGGCGAATATGACTGAATTGCTTAAAGCCTGCCAGATCCGCATAACCGGCATTGTTCAGGGTGTGGGATTCAGACCCCACGTTTATCGCTTGGCACGCCAATATGGTCTCAATGGCTGGGTGCTGAATTCATCGGCAGGAGTTATCATCGAGGCTGAGGGACTGCCGATCGATTTGGACGGTTTTGCCCGGGAACTGGTGGAGTCACCGCCACCGTTGGCGGTTATCCGCAGTTGTGAAAGGATAGATATAGAACCACAGGGATTTTCTGATTTTACTATCCGCGAAAGTGCTAGTGAGCAGGAACGGGAGGTAATGATTTCTCCTGATATAGCCATCTGCCCGGACTGTAAGCGCGAAGTCAGAGAGCCTGAAGACAGGCGCTATCGTTATCCTTTTACCAACTGTACCAACTGTGGACCGCGTTTCACAATTATTAAAGACGTACCCTATGATCGTTGTCAGACCACCATGGCCCCGTTTCCGATGTGCCCGGAGTGTCAGAATGAATACGAGAACCCTCTGAACCGACGGTTTCACGCCCAGCCTAACGCGTGTCCGGTCTGTGGTCCGCACACCACATTGCTGGATGAAGCAGGCAAGCCGGCTGCGGGGGAGCCAGCCTTATATCTCAAACAGGGCATGATCGTCGCTGTAAAGGGATTGGGAGCTTTCCACCTGGCGGTCGATGCTGCGGATAGTGAGGCCGTTAAAAGACTAAGACAACGCAAGAAGCGCGATGCCAAGCCGTTTGCCGTTATGGTAAGGGATGTTGAAACTGCTCGGAAGTACTGTGCGATCACTGATACTGAGGAAAAATGGCTGACCTCGCCCCAGGCGCCAATAGTTGTTTTGCAGAGAAACAATGACACGCTCTTGCCTGATGATGCGATACATCCGGGGCTGCCGACATTAGGGATGATGCTGCCCTATACCCCGCTGCATTATCTGTTGTTTGATGATGATATTGATGTGCTGGTCATGACCAGTGCCAATATCAGTGATGAACCATTGATCATTGATAACGGGGAAGCCTTAAAAAAGCTAAAAGGCATTGCAGATTATTATTTAATTCATGATCGTGAAATTTTCAATTCCTGTGATGACTCGGTAATGAGAGTGACTCGGTTTAATTCTCCCCAGTTGTTTAGAAGAGCCCGGGGTTTCGTGCCACTGGGTATTGAACTGCCATTTGCCATGCGTTCGGTTCTCGGGGTGGGCGGCGAGATGAAGGGGACCTTCTGTATGACTAGGAAAAACGAAGCCTTCTTAAGCCAGCATTGGGGAGATCTTAATCATTACCTTAACTATCGTAAATTCTTGGATGGACTCCCACGCTTTAAGAATATGTTGGCTGTGGAGCCAGAAGTGATTGCCCATGACTTGCACCCCGAATACCAGTCCACGCGCTGGGCTAAGGAACAGTCGGATAAGCCACTAGTGGGAGTGCAGCATCACCATGCTCACCTGGCATCGTGTATGGCGGAAAACGGACTAAGTGGTGAAGTTCTGGGTCTTATATGCGATGGAACTGGGTGGGGAACAGATGAAGCAGTCTGGGGTTGTGAGATCCTGCGTGGGGACTACCGGCAGTACAAACGTCTAGCTCATTTGAAGTATGTTCCACTTCCGGGTGGGGACTTGACAGTCAAAAAGCCTTATCGCATGGCCCAGGTATATCTCCTGAATGCTATGGGTGAAAAGGGGTTGGAGATAGGCAATCGTTGTCTGCAAGATTTGACGCCTGACGAAGGACGCTATTTGCAGAATCAGATCAAGCATAACCTTGGGGTAGTGCCTACTTCCTCTTGTGGTCGACTGTTTGATGCAGTTTCTGCGTTATTAGGCATCTGCTCCATTAACCGTTATGAAGGACAAGCGGCGGTGGAGCTCGAGGCTACAGCACGGTTGAATGGCAGCACACCATACGGTTATGCAGTGGAAAAAGATAATGATCTTCTGTTAATGAATGTGTTTCCTGCTTGGGAAGAGATGATAACTGATCTTGATAAAGGGATCGATGTTCCAGTCATTGCCGGACGGTTCCATATGACATTGGTGGAAATGATGGCTGATACACTCTGCAGCCTGCGGGATGATACAGGGATCAATAAGGTGGTTTTATCCGGGGGGGTTTTTCATAATCAGATTTTATTGTTAGAATTGATGCAACGTCTGTCTGACAAAGGGTTTGAAGTTTTTCAGCATAAACTTGTGCCGCCGGGAGACGGAGGCATTTCCTTAGGACAGGCGGTAATAGCTAGTGAGGTGAGCAAGTAATGTGTCTGGGTGTTCCAGGAAAAGTGATCGAGCTTATTGATAACGGTATGGCCAGGGTCGATGTGAGCGAGAACATTGTGGAGATAAGTGTGCGCCTTACCCCAGATGTTAAGTTAGGCGAATGGGTGCTGATCCACGCGGGTTTTGCGATGGAGATCATCAGTGAGGAATTGGCCATTGAAACTATGGAAGCGATAGAGGAAGTGCAGCGATATGCTAGAGAATAAGCTTTATGCTGATCATTTATTGAATGAGATCAATGCGGTGAAGACCCCCTGTTCGCTGATGGAGGTCTGTGGCACGCATACTATGGCCATTGCCAAGAGTGGTTTGCGCAGCCTGATCCCGCCCAACATCAAACTATTGTCCGGGCCAGGCTGCCCAGTCTGTGTGACCGCTCAGGGTGATATCGATGCGGTGATAGAGCTGGTCAAACAGCCAGGGGTTATTCTGACTACCTTCGGCGATATGATGCGGGTCCCTGGAACCGAGAGCAGCCTGCAGGATGAGCGCGGAACAGGGGCCGATGTGCGGGTGGTCTATTCGCCGCTGGATGCGCTGGCTATTGCTCGGCAGAATCCAGATAAGGAAGTCGTTTTCTTAGGAATCGGTTTTGAAACCACCGCCCCTACGGTTGCTGTTACACTGGAGCAGGCGGCTGAAGAAGGGCTTAAGAACTTCTCGGTATGGTCGCTCCATAAGATCGTTCCCCCGGCCATTGAAGCCATTTTTTCTGATCCTGAGATCAATGCTGATGGTCTTATCTGTCCCGGTCACGTCTCGGCAGTTATCGGGATCGAACCATATGAAAAACTGGTGGGCAGGTATTTTAAGCCCTGTGTTATTACTGGATTTGAAACCCTTGATATCATCGAAGGCATTTATATGTTAGTTCAGCAAGTGATTCATGGCCCGTCGGAGGCGGCTATCCAATACAAACGGGTGGTCAAGCCGCAGGGCAACATAGCAGCCCGCGAGGCTATAGAACGAGTCTTTAAGCCGGTCAATGCCCGTTGGCGTGGCTTGGGCGAGATCCTGGGCAGTGGTCTAGAACCACAGATACAGTTCCAGGGCTTCAATGCCAAGAAGAAGTTCGATATACCGGAGTTTGAGGATAAGCCGATCAAGGGCTGCGGCTGTGGTGATGTGCTGAAAGGCAAGATGACACCGCCGGAATGCCAGCTGTTCGGTAAGGGTTGTACACCACTTAAGCCGGTCGGGCCATGCATGGTTTCCCATGAGGGAGCCTGTGCCGCTTATTACCGGTTTGCTAAAATCTAGCCTGAAATATAGAGGAGGTTTTGTCTGTGAAAGAGGAGCGAGTGGTACTGGCCCATGGCAGCGGCGGGCGTATGAGCCAGCAGCTGATCGAAGATGTGTTTAAGAAGGCCTGGAGCAATCCACAGCTGGATGCCATGCTGGATGGGGCTATTCTAGACCTGCATCCGGGAAGGGTAGCTGTGTCAACGGATTCATTCGTGATAACACCGATCTTCTTTCCAGGTGGTGACATCGGCAAAATCTCAATTTGTGGGACAGTAAATGATTTGGTAGCCTGTGGTGCAAAGCCGGTAGCCCTAACTGTGGCTATGATTATAGAAGAGGGTCTGCCGCTGGCCGATTTACAGGCTGTCGTTGATTCAATGGCTAAAACCGCCAAGGATGCCGGAGTTCAGGTGGTTACCGGCGACACCAAGGTAGTGGAAAAGGGCAAGGCTGATCTAATCTTCATTACAACCTCGGGTTTGGGTGTAATACCTACAGGAATTGACTACCGTCCAAGCCGAATCGCGCCGGGGGATAAGATTATTGTAACTGGGTCGGTAGGTGACCACGGTCTTGCTATCCTGGCTAAACGAGAAGGCTTGAGCTTTGAGACCCCGGTAGAAAGTGATTGCGCGGCCATGAATCGCGTAGGCAAGGTGGCACGCAGCTTTGAAAATGCCATCAAATGCATGCGTGATCCCACTCGCGGCGGACTGGCGACAGTGTTGAATGAACTGGCTTCACAGTCTGGCCAGGGACTGCTGGTGCGGGAAAGCGACATTGCTATCTCAAAAGTGGTCCAGGGTGCCTGTGATATGCTTGGTATGGACCCGCTGTACATGGCTAATGAAGGTAAAATGGTCATTGTTGTAGATCCCGAAAAAGCAGAAGCGGTATTGGCTGAATTGAAAAAGCTGCCGGAAGCCGCCAAAGCTGCAATAATAGGCGAAGTAGTTGCAGATCCTGCGGGGATGGTGCTTATCGAGACCGAACTCGGTGCCCAACGAATCCTGGGCATGCTGGAAGGTGAACACTTGCCGCGGATTTGTTAGGTTGCATTACGAAATAGTATTAGTATGACTGAAGGGGAATTACGTTCCCCTTTTTTTGTTGCCAGAGTTGGGGAAATACTATGTGCCTTATTCATAAGGACAATTATTATTTCCCTTTTTGTTATTTAATATACGTGAGAAGGAAAACTAATTATTTAACATAATGTATATTATAAAGAATTAATTCGGAGGGTTTATGTTTCTCAATCCGAACATGTTCATAGCATTTCTCCTTGGAGTTGTGCTTTTTTACATGGGCTATTGGGTAGCAGGAAGGGTTCAGGGAGTCTGGCTCCGCAAGCCACTGCTTCGTTTTTTCTTCATCCTTTGTCTCCCTGCTCTTTCGTTTATAGGATATTATCTGCACTTGATTAATGACCCACTCTGGTATATCGAGTTTCGCAGTATCGATCATATTGAATTAACGACGGCACTTTGGGGCTTATTGTTTGGCTTCGTCGCTGGAACAAGGTTTGCACTAAATGGTGTTAAGGAGTACATATTAAACCGATATTTCATGGCCATGCTGCTGCTGATTTTCATTCCTTTTATGAAGCCTATGATCATGCCGGTAGGCTTTTCACATTTCGATAACCATTGGCAGGATGGAGTTTGCCTGCAGTCCACCCGGTCGACTTGTGGTCCTTCCAGCCTGGCTGCTATTTTTCGGCACTATGGAATCAATAGAACCGAGAGAGAGATCGCCCGGGGCTCGTATTCCAGCATGAGCGGTACGGAAAACTGGTATTTGATTCGTTATGCTAGAAAAAATGGCCTGCAATGCCGTTGTGAGAATGTTAAACAGATGATCGATGTCCCGGTACCGGCGATTATCGGGGTTAGGCTTGGTGGTTTCGGACATTTTATTACGGTTTTAGGACATGAAAATGGCAAGGTGATAATCGGTGACCCTTTGCAGGGAAGACTGAAAATGACGGAGGCCGAATTTAATCATAACTATGAATTCACCGGCTTTGTAATGTATTATGCCAGAGTCACCAAGGATAGGAGCAATTGAATGCCTGATCTAGTTTTCCGAGATATGGTCAAAGATGACTTTGAGCAGTGTGCTAAGCTGTTTATTTCCGTCTTCAATGAGCCGCCCTGGCGAGACCACTGGACGGTAGAATCGGCTTGTGAGATGCTGCTCGATATGGTATTGACCCCAGCATTTTGGGGGGCAGTCTGTGTTGAGGGTGAACAGGTAGTGGGATGTATCCTGGGATATATTGAAATATGGCATAATGGACCACGCTATTTTCTAAAAGGTATGTTCATCAGCAGCGACCATCAGGGCCAGCGCATCGGCAGCCGTCTGGATGACTATGCAAAACAGAGGTTGCTTTGTATGGGTGTTAAAAACATGTACCTGTTTACCGCACGCGATTCCGATGCCGAGCGGTTTTACCGCTTTAATGGCTATATCCCAGGGGAAGGGATGATCCTGATGCATTATTCCTTAGAGGATGATTAGGAGGGAACCTATGGACCATAGTTTTGAGTTCAAAGACACTATCCACGAAACATTGGGCATTGAATTTGTGGAGTATACAAAAGAACGAGTGGTTCTCACCATGCCGGTGCTGCCCCGTGTTCACCAGCCATTCCATATAATGCACGGCGGAGTTTCGGTAGTGCTAGCTGAATCAGTGGCATCGTCGGGCAGTTATCAGTTTATTGATAGGGACAAGCAGCGAGCGGTGGGGCTAGAGATCAACGCCAACCATATCCGTAGTGTGGCTGATGGTATGGTCAAGGCAGTAGGCGTCCCCGTGCATGTGGGGCGCAGAACATGGTCTGGGATGTTAGGATTTATGATGATCAGGATAGACTGGTATGTATATCACGATGTACCATGGCAGTTGTTGATATGGAATGATAACTCTCATTCCATAACTGACTCCAATCTGATAACCCCATTCCACGATCTGAAACATTCCATAATGTGAAATTCAACTCCATTGACTCTCTATGTCAGGCGATGGTACTCTTTTAACAGGGTTTTATAGAATTGGATTCCGAATTGCGGAATGGGGTGAGGGTATGAAAGAGGAAAAAACCAGAGGTTCGAGTGTTCAATCTGTCGAAAGATCTTTAAGTATTCTCGAGATTCTCGCTGCCAAGCGAGAGCCTATGACCCTTGGTGAGGTTGCCAAACAATGCGGCCTCAAGCCCAGCACGGCTCATCGATTGCTGGCTACACTGGTGGTCAGGGGATTCGCAACCCAGGATGTTGCCACAGGTAAGTACCAACTTGGACTCAAAACCTTTCAAATCGGCAATGCCGCTCTTTACAGCCTGGATTTAAGAAGTATTGCTCGGCCTCATTTAAGCAATCTAGTAGCGAAATGCAAAGAAACTGCCAATCTTGCGGTGCTTAGTCGTACCAATGTTGGCTTTGATTTGGTTTATATTGATCAGGTTGAGTCGGCTAGTATGGTTCGCACCTTTGCCCGTATCGGCAGTCCGGTACCTGTTCATTGTACAGGCTCAGGTAAAGCACTATTAGCCTATTTGGATGACCGAGAGATAGACTATCTGCTGAAAAACACCAAATTGGAGAAATTCACAGCTAATACACTGACCAATAGCAATGAAATATTATCTGAGATACGAACCATAAGGGAGAATGGATATTCGACTGACCGCGAAGAAACCGAGATCGGGGTCATCTGCTTTGCCGCGCCTATTCGAGACTACAGCCAGCGCGTGGTAGCGGCAGTCAGTGTTTCTGGACCGGTCTCGCGGATGCTGCCACCATATGACGATTATATCAATACGGTAAAAGATACTGCCATGGGGATTTCACGATCCCTCGGATACAGTCCGGTTTAAGAACGACAATTAATCTTTCATCATGCGGAACGTCACTCCATTGACACTAAATTATGGTCGGGCTAGAATTTTAGTTAGCGTGTCTAGAACTCTTTCCGGCTGGCAATGGGGCTGGCTATTGTGGAATGCGTTGACGTCTGAATGCAGCGGTAAAGCAATATAAGATCGGAAAGAAATTTCACCAATGGGGGTGGGGACAGTTTTCAAGATACGTTCAAAACAAGTATTGGGTCCGGACCTCAAGCTGATGGATATTGAGGCCCCGGAAATAGCCGCCAAGGCCCAACCAGGGCAGTTTATCATCCTGCGCATCGACGATAGTGGAGAGAGAATTCCGCTTACCGTCGCCGATTTTGACCGCCAGAATGGCACTATCACTATCATCTTTCAAGAAGTCGGAAGAAGTACACGCGACCTGGGTTTATTAGAAGTTGGGGACGAACTGCTGGATTTCGTCGGTCCTTTAGGTAAGGAATCCGATGTTGAGAAATTCGGCAAAGTTGTCTGTGTAGGTGGCGGAGTGGGAATTGCTCCGGTATATCCTATTACCCGTGCCCTGCATGAAGAGGGTAACGAGATAATCTCTATAATCGGGGCTCGCTGTGCAGAGGCTCTGATATTGGAAAATGAAATGGACAAAGTTAGTGATCGCTTAATAGTAGTCACCGACGATGGATCAAAAGGGGACAAAGGTTTTGTTACCGACCCTTTGCGTAAATTACTTGCGAATGAGAAAATCGACCGGGTTGTAGCCATCGGACCACTGCCGATGATGCAGGCTGTTTCAGTATTGACTAAGGAATTTGGAGTTCACACCGTTGTGAGCATGAATACGATTATGGTCGATGGGACCGGGATGTGCGGTGCTTGCCGTGTTCAGGTCGGGAAAGACACCATGTTTGCATGTGTTGATGGTCCGGAGTTTGACGGGCACCTGGTTGACTGGAATCTAGCCCACCAGCGCGCCAAGATGTTCTTATCCCAGGAGAAAGCCGCTATGGCCGGACACGGAGGTGGATGCTCATGTCAGAAAAAATAGCCCCCCGCCAACCAATGCCGGTTCAGGATGCTAATGAGCGTGTCCGCAATTTTACTGAAGTGGCTATCGGTTACACCGAAGAAACGGCAATGATCGAGGCTAGCCGCTGTTTGAACTGCAAGAAACAGCCCTGCCGGGAAGGCTGCCCGGTTGAAGTAGATATACCTGGTTTTATTGAATTGATAAAGAAACGTGATTTTTCAGGTGCTATTGCCAAGGTTAAGGAAAAGAACAATCTGCCGGCTATCTGTGGTCGTGTTTGTCCACAGGAAAGCCAGTGTGAAAAATATTGCCTTTTAGGTAAGAAACACGAACCGGTGGCTATTGGCCGTTTAGAGCGCTTTGTGGCTGACTATGAAATGGCTCAGGGGGATGCCCAGGCTAGCGCCACTGCAGTGCCAACCGGCAAAAAAGTAGCAGTCGTTGGTTCTGGACCGGCTGGCTTAACCGCAGCAGCTGACCTGTGCAAAGCAGGCCATGATGTTACTGTATTTGAAGCTTTACACACTCCGGGTGGGGTATTGGTATATGGCATTCCCGAGTTCCGGCTTCCCAAGAGTATTGTCCGCCGTGAGATTGCCGCTATCGAGAAGATGGGGGTCAATATCCGCTGTAATATGGTAATTGGGAAGATATCTACGGTGGATGAATTGCTGGAAAAGGGTTTTGATGCCGTGTTTGTGGGCACCGGAGCTGGTTTGCCCTACTTTATGGAGATTCCCGGTGAAAACTACAATGGAGTTTATTCGGCGAACGAGTTCTTGACTCGTGCCAATCTTATGAAAGCATATCTGTTCCCTGACAGCATTACCCCCATAGCAATTGGTAAGAAAGTGGCGGTGGTTGGTGCCGGTAATGTGGCGATGGATGCCGCGCGTACCGCACTGCGCTTGGGAGCAGAGGAGTCATACATAGTCTATCGCCGTTCGGCTAAAGAAATGCCAGCCCGGCATGAAGAGATCGAACATGCGGAAGAGGAAGGCGTTCAACTCAAATTGCTGACTAGCCCAGTGGAGATAGTGGCCAATGATGAGGGCTGGGTCACCGGGATGATCTGCTTGAAATATGAACTGGGCGAGCCTGATGAGAGTGGGCGCCGCAGTCCGGTAGCGATCAAAGGCTCCGAGTATCTTATGGAAGTTGACACGGTGGTCATGTCTATTGGACAGGGTCCTAACCCTCTGGTTCCGCAGACAACTCCCGACCTCCAGTTAAATAGAAAAGGCAATATCGTGGCCGATGAAGCAACGGGCAAGACTTCTAAGCCCGGAGTATTCGCTGGTGGCGACGTCGTCACCGGAGCTGCAACCGTTATCCTGGCCATGGGAGCCGGGAAAAAGGCGGCACGGGCTATCGATGAATATTTGCAAAATCGCTAGGTGCCTGTGATATCCTCGGGGACGATGATGCCCCCTGTGATGGGACGTTTAACGGTTTTGCCGGGTACATACCCTAACTAAATAGGTAGCAAGCCAGGAAGAGGGTCCTGGCTTCTATAGGCTCAATGACGAGCCACAAAAAATTTTCCTAATGAAGGGATGGTAATGTAATGTCTTACGTACAAGATGTAATGAACAAGGTTATCGAAAGAAACCCCAATGAACCTGAATTCCACCAGGCGGTGCATGAAGTACTGGAATCAATCGAGCCCGTATTTGCAAAGTATCCGGAATTCCAAAAGGCTGGTCTTTTGGAGAGAATCGTTGAGCCGGAAAGACAGATCCTTTTCCGTGTACCTTGGGTTGACGACAATGGCAAAGTTCAAGTTAACCGCGGTATGAGAATTCAGTTCAACAGTGCGATCGGACCCTATAAAGGCGGTCTGAGACTACATCCAACAGTTTATACTGGTATCATCAAGTTCCTCGGCTTCGAACAAATCTTCAAAAACTCCCTGACTGGCCTACCTATCGGTGGTGCCAAGGGCGGTTCTGACTTCGATCCCAAAGGCAAGTCTGACGGCGAAGTAATGAGATTCTGCCAAAGCTTTATGAGTGAACTTTTCCGCCACATCGGCGCGGACTGTGATGTTCCGGCTGGTGATATCGGCGTAGGCGGCCGTGAAATCGGTTTCATGTACGGCCAATATAAGAAGCTGACCAGACAATTCGAAGGCGTTCTGACCGGCAAAGGCCTAAACTGGGGCGGATCCCTTGCAAGAACCGAAGCAACTGGATACGGCCTTGTATATTTGATGGAAGAATGGCTCAAAGACAAAGGCAAAGACTTCAATGGCAAGACAGTTGTTATTTCCGGTTCTGGTAATGTAGCTATCTATGCAACCCAAAAGGTTCACCAGCTGGGCGGTAAAGTAGTTGCTCTGTCCGATTCCAATGGCTATATCTATGACAAAGACGGCATCAAACTGGAAACAGTTCAGCGCATTAAGGAAGTCGAGAGAGGCCGTATCAAGGATTATGTTAAGGATCATCCGGGTGCACAATACTATGAAGGAACCGGCATCTGGAAGATCAAGTGCGACGTCGCTCTGCCCTGTGCTACCCAGAACGAACTGGATGAAGAAGATGCAAAGGCTCTCGTCGCTAACGGCTGCTTCGCAGTTGGTGAAGGTGCTAACATGCCTTCAACTCCCGAAGCTGTTAAAGTATTCCTGGCTAACAAAGTTCTCTTTGCACCTGGCAAAGCTGCCAATGCTGGTGGTGTTGCTACCTCCGCGCTGGAAATGTCCCAGAATAGCATGAGATATTCCTGGACCTTCGAAGAAGTTGATGCCAAGCTGAAGAACATCATGATCAACATCTATCGCAATGCCCAGGCTGCTGCCAAGGAATATGGCGTTGAAGACAATCTCGTGGTTGGTGCTAATATCGCTGGCTTTATGAAGGTTGCTGATGCTATGATGGCTCATGGTATTGTCTAATTAATTGCTCTTTAATACCTCACGGGATTAACGAGCCGTGGGAGAATCCATATGGCTGCTGATCAATTAGATCATTTAGACGACAATAGAAATAACGGCGATGATGCCAAAACTGTGCAGTCGGTCGAAAGGGCTTTGTCCATAATCGAAGCCCTGGCCGACCACAAAGACCCGATAAGTCTGGGTGATCTGGCCGACAAAGTCGACCTCAAGCCCAGTACCGTGCACCGGCTGCTAGGCACGCTGATGCACCGGGGCTTTGTGGAACAGGATGCGCTAAGCCGTTATAAACTGGCCATCAAACTGTTCCATATTGGGAACACGGTTGCCTCAGCCGTCGATCTAAGGCAGGTTGCGGCTCCGTATATGAGAGAACTCCTCGAACGGTGCAATGAAACCGTGAACCTTGCGGTCCTAGAACAGGGCGAAGTGGTCTATGTGGACCAACTGGAATCCAACAACATGATAGTTGTCAGGATGTTCGCCCGGGTAGGGAGCCGCGGTCCGGCTCACTGTACAGGTTCGGGTAAGGTCTTGCTGGCGGGTCTGGACGACGTTGAGTTGTCCAGATACCTGGCTAGAGCCGAACTGCAGCGTTTTACCAGCGATACCATAACTGATGCCAGTATGCTGGCCAAGGAACTGCAGCGGGTAAAAAAGGACGGCTATGCCCTTGATTTGGGCGAACGTGACGAGGGTGTCCGTTGTGTAGCCGCACCTATCAAAAATCACGAAGGCAGAGCGATCGCAGCTGTAAGCGTTTCAGGACCCAGCATGAGGATCACGCCTTCGTATATAAATAATGAGCTCAGCCCGATGGTCCGCGAAGCGGCCATGAACATCTCGCGCAAATTAGGATACCAAGGCGAGTAATTAGCCGGGAGGGCTTGCTTTGACCAAACACATAGAATGTATTGGACAAAGGCGTCCGGAGCACCTTTAATACGGTGCACTGGCGCCTTTTTGTTTGTTTTCCTTTCATGAGAGGGGAGTTTATAAATGGGTACATTTGAGCGAGCATCAACAGGTTTGCAAGGACTCGATACGATTTTGGACCAACTGCGTATCGGTGATAATGTGGTTTGGCAGGTCGACAGCATCGATGATTATAAGCATTTCGTCGATCATTTTGTAAAGCAGGCTTTGCGGGAGAACCGCAAGGTGGTCTACATGCGTTTCGGACAGCATCCGCCATTGTTGGATGCTCCCGGCGTTAAAGTATATAACCTGGAACCCAATGAGGGGTTTGAGGCATTTTCTATTCAAGTGCACAACATTGCCACGGTGGAGGGTGTTGGCACTTATTATGTTTTCGATTCTTTATCCGATTTGTTGTCGGCCTGGGCAACAGACTTGATGATAGGCAACTTTTTTAAAGTGACCTGCCCATACTTGTTTGATCTTGATACAATTGCCTATTTTGCGGTACTAAGAAACAGGAATTCTTATCAGACTATTGCACGAATCAGGGAAACTACCCAGCTCCTGCTGGATGTTTATAGAAGAGAAGATCGCTATTATATCCATCCTTTGAAGGTATGGAACCGTTACACTCCGACCATGTTTCTGCCTCATGCATCAGTAGGTGACCAGTTTGTGCCCATTACCAGCAGTGTGGAGATATCACGCTTGTTTTCCCATTTCCAACGTCAGGGATTAGGTGATACTGGCCGCAAGCTGGATTATTGGGACCGTGTGCTGATGAAAGCCCAGGAATTATTGGATACTATTGAAATAGGAGATTCTGTTTCAGAGGCCGAACTCCATGAAACCGTTGAAACCCTCTGTAAAATGATGATCGGTCGTGATGAAAGGGTATTGGCACTAGCACGAAAGAACTTTACCTTGCGCGATTTGCTGCAGATAAGAAACCGGGAAATCGGCACCGGATTTATCGGTGGTAAGTCGGTGGGAATGCTGATGGCCCGCAACATTTTGCGCAATGACCCTTATGGAAATTGGCGTAATATCATGGAACCTCATGATTCCTTTTATATCGGTTCAGATGTTTACTATACGTATCTAGTGGAGAATGGCTGCTGGAACCTGCTGCTGCAGCAAAAAAGTCAGGAAGGCTACTTTACGGCTGCAGCGGAACTGCGGGAGCGCATTCAGAATGGACTGCTTCCCGAAACCATTCGTGAACGCTTTTTGGAGGTCATGGATTATTATGGCCAGGCCCCGATAATCGTGCGTTCCAGTAGCTTGCTGGAAGATAACTTTGGCAACGCCTTTGCTGGCAAGTATGAGAGTATATTCTGTGTCAATCAGGGCAATCCCCAGGAACGCTACCGCATGCTGGAGGAGGCCGTGAAAACCGTCTATGCCAGCACCATGAGTGAGGATGCTCTGGCTTATCGCCTCCAGAGAGGCCTGGCCAGCAGTGATGAGCAAATGGCCTTACTGGTTATGCGAGTGTCCGGCTCCAATCGTGGCAAGTACTTTTTCCCGGATATGGCGGGGGTAGCGATGTCGCGTAATCTCTATGTCTGGCGTGATGATATGGATCCGCGCTCGGGCATGATGAGAATGGTTCTAGGGCTAGGGACCCGTGCGGTGGACCGCGTGGATGACGATTATCCACGAATAGTGCCGTTGGATCAGCCGCTGCTCAGACCTGAGTCAGCAGTCCACGATATCCGGCGCTTCTCTCAACATAAGGTTGACGTGCTGGATACCGAAGAGAGCCAGTTAAACACTGTGCCATTAGCTGTGATTGGAGAGCTTAATCCTCTCGTTGATAGCTGGAATTTAATGGCCATTGAGGACCATGAGGGCACCAAGAAAATGAAGGAACTTGGATTTTTGGATTCCCGGGCTTGGGTATTGACCTTTGAAGACCTACTCGCTAATACAGATTTACCGGCTACTATGCGGAAAATGTTATGGACACTGGAGAGGGCTTACGAATACCCGGTGGACATCGAATTCACAGTCAATTTTGGCTCCAAAAACGCGATGGAAGTCAATCTTCTACAATGTCGGCCCCTGCAAACGGGACGCCGGGCAGTGAAGCCGGGCAAGGTGCCAGTCATGGATGAGGGGGGGCTATTGTTCAAGTCTAAAGGCAATTTTATGGGTGGCAGTCTTCTGCAGAAGATCAGTTGGATATTATATGTGGATACCGAGGAATACGGTAAACTCTCAGTAGCTGATAAGTATCAGATAGCCCGTCTGGTGGGTCGTCTAAATCGCCAATTCGATAAAGAAGCAGAACCGGTTATGATGATAGGTCCTGGCCGCTGGGGCACCAGTTCGCCCTCTTTAGGAGTGCCGGTACGTTTTGCAGAAATCTGCAATGCCTCGGTACTGGTGGAAGTCGCTGGACAAAAGGAAGGTTATATGCCGGAACTGTCCTTCGGAACTCACTTCTTCCAGGACCTTGTGGAAACGCAAATATTCTATATTGCATTGTTCCCCGGTAAGCAAGAAGTGGTCTTTAACCTTGATTTACTGAATCACTTGCCAAACAGATTTGCGGAGATTATGCCCGAGTACGCCAAATGGCAGTCTGTTATCAAGGTTGTTGGGTATTCAGATGATAAGTCAGCTTTGTGGTTGGATGCCGACGTAACAGAGCGAAATGTAAAGTGTTATCTCTCGTCTGTGCAGAGTATTGAAAAACAATAGAGCAATCTTCCGTAATGTGGAACATCAATCCGTTGACATAAAAGGCGTCAGCCACTAAAATCAAATTAGACAAATGCGAAACAGTATTCCACAATGCGGAAGACTTATGCAGCGATTAGTGGATGACAAGATAGCAAACTGCTGATAAACTTTAATAAGTTTTGTTTGTTCAATAATTGAATAGGTGTTATGGGACAAAGGCGTCCTTAGAGGTTGTTGCAAGATATTGCATCACCATCTTAGGACGTTTTTTTATTTGCCTTTATCATGCAATAAAGGACCAACTACGGAACAAAGAGAGATGGGGACAAGATGAACATAATAGAAGAGTTTAGAAAAATTACAGGCGACATAAAAATTATCGACAAACCGGAAGAGAAAGAGATGTACAGCCATGACATCGGCGACGTACCCCCATTCATGACCAAACTGTTATTTGAAACGCAGCCATCCTTCGTGGTGCAGCCTAAAAACATCGCAGAAATCCAAAAGGTATTAGCATTTGCCAATGAGAAGAAGATTCCGGTTATACCACGCGGAGCCGCTTCATGGGGCTTTGGCGGCGTCATCCCCACCAAAGCTGGGATTGTGGTAGATCTGTCCCCTTTCAGAAAAATCATCGAAATCAACCGGGAAGAAAAGACCGCCCGAGTTGAAGCGGGTGCGCGCTGGAGCGATATAGACATCCTAGCCAAAAAACATGGCTTGTCTTTAATGACTTATCCATCAAGCAAATTTTCCACAGTGGCGGGATGGATATCAACCGGCGGCTACAGTATCAACAGTTTCCGCTATGGCCACCTGTCAAAACAAATCCAGTCTATGACCGTGGTTACCGCCTCGGGTGAATCCAAAACGCTGACGCCGGCTGATAAAGAATTTGCCTATTATGTCTCTACCGAAGGCATTTTCGGCATCATCGTGGAAGTAACCCTCACCCTCAGACCAACGCCGCAGGCGTCTTTCTCGCACCTGCTCTATTTTAGCGACGAGTATGCAGCCTTTGTTTTTATTGATCGCTTTGTAAACAGTAAAGAGAAACAAAACATCAGCGTGAACGTCATCCGCTTCCTGGATGAAAACCATATGAGCGATACCAATGAAGTCCTGCACGCTGATGTATTTGAGAAACGGGCTGCTGTTCTGGTGGAATTGAGCAGCGCGGATGATGATCAGAAATTCGCAGCATTTTTGTCACAAATGGCTGGCATTGATGAAGCACCCAGTTATGTGGCCAGCTATTTATGGAACGAGCGTCTCTTTGGCGCCAAAGCTAAACGCCTGGGTCCAAGCATCCTGACCAGTGAAACCATTATCCCCCTCCAGAAGGCCGCCGCCTTTATTGAGAAGGCCAAAAAAATGGGGACGGCTTTCGGGGTGGAAGTGTGTATTGATTCCTACATCCTGGAGGAAAAACACGCCCTCGTGATGACCCCTTATCTGTGTGACTCAAGAAAGATTAAATACTATCTCAATATGGCCCTGGTTCCGATGTTGACGCAGACGGCTTTAAACATGGGTGCCGAACCGTATGGTCTTGGTATCTGGAATG
Organism: Acidobacteriota bacterium; assembly: GCA_050259595.1. GTDB lineage: Bacteria > Bacillota > Syntrophomonadia > Syntrophomonadales > DTU052 > JBLNAX01. The sequence continues at coordinate 62,961 of JBLNAX010000041.1, forward strand.
CCTCATTTATCAATCATTTGTACAACAAAGACAAACAGCGGGAACTCCTGGCCTATAAAGCTAAGGTTGATCCGAATAATATCATGAATCCCGGCAAGTTCTTTGCGGTAAAATCCAAATTCTTTAACATTCCGGCCCAGATTTTTAGTCCCACCTTCTTGGGGATAAACTTGCGGGTGATGATCTTCTTAGCGCCAGTCATCGGCAGGATGGCCCGGATGATCTTCGGCAAAGACCAGAAGCTCGACAGCCTGGATGTCGAACTCAGCACCCATGCCTGCGCCAAATGCGGCAACTGTATCGCCGTATGCCCGGCCTACCTGGTCACCAGTGATGAGGCGGTAACCGCCAAGGGCAAGGTGGCCTTGGCCAAGAAACTGCAGGAAGGCAAAAACGTGACCCCGGAAGAAGCAGCCAAGGCTTTCATGTGCATGCACTGCAAAGGCTGTGAAGAAATATGCCAGACCAACCTTGAACT
>JBLNAX010000042.1:0-43712 GCA_050259595.1 Acidobacteriota bacterium
AAAAACGGTTTCCTTCAACCTCCTGAGTTTCAACTCGTCCAATTCGGGACGAGGCATACATTCGAGTTCCTTATTCCAGTACAAAAGACTCCCTCCTCCTATTATCCGCCGATTGCTAACGGGATCAAAACCACTTCGTCCCCTTCGCTGAGGCGTTTATCCTGGGCGGCTTTTATGCCGTTCAACATAACTATTAGCTCATTATCCTCGATATTCAATGCCTGCAGAAGCTGCTCGACGTTAGGTTCACCTTCTATTTCAACAATTCCTGAGGCTTGACCGGTTTTCCTTTTTAATTCGCCAATCACTTTATACTTTACTTTCATTCAACCGTACCAAACGTGTAAAATACCTAAAAAAATGCAAAAATCCCCACTGAGCCGTGGAGCCAGTTGTTTTGAACCTGCACTACGCAGGTGGGTGCCTTCCTAATAGTCTCATGTTCCCCTGATAAATCAAGGCCTGCAATCCACTACCAGAGACCAGGCTCCCTATATTTTGGTGTTGGGCCAAAACATTAACCAGCTATTCACGCACACAGCAGGGTGTTCTTAATATCCCCGATAAATCTAAACTTATGATACCACAGCTGATTTATGTTTTCAAGAAGCCCATTGCCATATACTGGCTCCTATTCCGCTTTTTTGGCTCTGATTCTTATGCTCAATTCTTGCAGCTGACGTTCTCCCACCGGTGATGGAGCATCGGTCATCGGGCAGCTAGCACTTTGAGTCTTGGGAAAAGCTATTACATCGCGGATCGAATCACGTTTAGCCATCAGCATTATCAAACGATCCAATCCAAATGCGATACCTCCATGCGGAGGTGTTCCGTATTCGAAAGCCTCTAACATGTACCCAAACTTAGCCTTCGCTTCTTCCATAGTAAAACCTAATAGTTTGAACATCGTTTCCTGCAGAGGTCGTGAATGGATACGTATGCTGCCACCACCTACTTCTGTGCCATTCAAAGCCAGGTCATAAGCTCTAGCTCTGCTCTGTTTGGGGTCGGAATCGAGCAGCTCATAGTCCTCCACCCTAGGCGATGTAAACGGGTGATGTACTGCCACCCAACGTTTTTCTTCCGGGTCCCACTCAAGCAGAGGAAAATCGTAGATCCATACAAAACTTAGCTTGTCGGCATCTATTAGATTCAGGCGTTTACCAAGCTCTAATCTGACCCCGCCCAGCACCCGGGCTACCATCTCTTCTGAATCAGCACCAAATAGTATAAGATCGCCGGTCTTAGCGTCCAACTTTTCCAGTATTGCTTGCATCTGTTCTTCGCTGAAGAACTTTACGATCGGTGATTTTAGCCCATCTTCAGCCACTTGGATCCAAGCCATGCCCTTGGCGCCAAGATTTACCGCCACCTGAACCAGGTCATCGATCTCCCTACGACTGAAAGAGTTGCAGCCCTTGGCATTGATAGCCCTCACCACCCCGCCGCTTTCAATGGCGGAAGCAAATACTTTGAATTCTACTCCCCGGCAAAGGTCGGTCACATCTTGAATCAACAGCTCAAACCGGGTATCCGGTTTGTCGCTGCCATAGACAGCCATTGCCTCTTTATAGCTCATACGCGGAAAGGGTATGGAAATATCTTTTGCGATCCCATCCTGGAAGGCTTTGACAAACATTCCTTCAACGAGTTCGAAGATATCCTCTTCATCGATAAAGGACATTTCCATATCCAATTGGGTAAACTCAGGCTGGCGGTCAGCCCGCAGGTCTTCATCACGGAAACAGCGCGCCACTTGATAATATTTTTCCATTCCCGCAACCATCAGCATCTGTTTAAAGATCTGAGGTGATTGTGGGAGAGCATAGAATTCACCAGGATGTACACGGCTGGGCACCAAATAATCACGCGCCCCTTCGGGTGTGCTAGCCGTTAGGATGGGGGTCTCGATTTCCAAAAAACCCCTCTCATCAAGGTAGTCACGCATGCTCTTAATGACGCGGTGGCGCAGGATCATGTTATTCTTCATTTCCTGCCTTCTCAAGTCCAGGTAACGATAGCGCAACCGTAAAACCTCATCTACATCAATGTTGTCTTCGATATAGAATGGCGGGGTCTTAGCCGGATTCAGCACTTCAATCTGGTCAACATAGATTTCTATTGAGCCGGTGATCAGGTTCGGATTGTCAGTGCCTTCTGGCCGCTTACTGACTGGACCGGATACCGCAACAACATATTCACTGCGGATCTTCTCAGCTACCTCAAAAGCTTCCTGGCTTACCTCCGGGCTGAATACTACCTGAATGATACCGGCACGATCTCTTAAGTCTACAAAAATAAGGCCCCCGTGGTCACGTCTGGTGTCCACCCAACCGGTCATGACAACCCTTTGACCAACGGTGGATAAGTCAAGATCCTGAACTTGATGAGTCCTTTTAAGAGTCTGTTGCATCTTTGCCTCCTTGATGATGGTATGTTCTTTCGAATAACGCTGATTTATGTATTTCCCGAATAGTTACTTCAATATCGCTTTAATGCTCTCAGTTATCTCACCAGCTGATATCTCAGTCTGGCTCTGGTTGCTCATGTCACGAACAGCATAGACCCTTCTAGCAACTTCATCCTCGCCGATAATAGCCACCAACCGGGCACCAGTTTTGTCGGCAAATTTCATCTGAGCTTTCAGGCTGCGCCCCATGTAGTCTTTATCAGCTCTGATCCCGGCACTGCGCAGTTCGTTGACCAGAATACAAGCCTGCTCTTCATACTCCCGGTCCAGGACCGCTACAAAGACATCGATAGTGCTCCGAACTTCTTCCACATTTGTCTGCTGTTTGAGTGCTATCAGCAGCCTTTCCAGACCAAGTGCAAAACCGATTCCCGGAGTCGATGGCCCACCGATTTCCTCGATCAGTCCGTCATAACGGCCACCCCCACCGACAGCGCTTTGAGCTCCAATGCCTGGCAGCTGCAGTTCAAATGCAGTGTTGGAGTAATAGTCGAGCCCACGCACCAGTTGGCTGTCCAGGGTATATTTCACCCCATAGATATCAAGCGTGCGCTTGACCGTTGTGAAATGATCAGAACATCGTTCACACAAGTACTCATTGAGAACCGGAAAGCCTTGTATAGCCGTTTGACAGGATTGGTTTTTGCAGTCCAAGACCCGCAGAGGGTTCTTGTCCACCCGCTGGCGGCAATCGCCACACAGTCGTTCCGATAATGGCTGTAGATGCTGAATGAGTCTTTCCCGATAAAGCGGCCGACAATTCGGGCAACCTACCGAGTTTAGAAGCAAATTATAATCATTTAATCCTAATTTCTCTACCATTGCTACCATGAGACTTATTACCTCTGCATCCACCGTTGGATCAGAGCTTCCGAACACCTCTAAGCCAAATTGATGGAACTGCCAGTAACGTCCTGCCTGGGGCTGATCATGTCTAAACATCGGCCCCATATAAAACCATTTAGCTGGTAGCGGCTTATTGTACATCCCATGTTCAATGAATGCCCTAGCACATGAAGCGGTACCCTCTGGCCGAAGTGCATAGGTAGTTCCACTATCATCCTTGGATGTCTTAAAAGTAAACATTTCCTTCTGCACTATGTCTGTTGTATCACCTACTCCGCGCTGGAACAGGTCTATTTTCTCGAAAAGCGGCGTTCTAACTTCGGCATAGCTATAAAGCTCGGCCATTTCGCGCAAAACCCGCTCCAAGTTCTGCCACGCAGCCGAATCTGCGGTCAGTATGTCGAATGTTCCTTTGGGTGCTGAAATATCCATGTTTTCCTCCAAAAACCTTGGCAGAGACTTGGAAATCTAGCTACTATTCTATGTCAACGTCCTGAGCATGTCAACTTGACGGGACACCAGGTTTTCTAGGCTTTTCAGGTAACTAGCCGGGTCTTTGGGGTGATACATAGAGCTTAATGACCAATCTCCAGGATTCACGAACTTGCTGGAGGCTCCGCCTCCCAGACCGATAATCGTCTGGCGTTCTTCGATCACTTGGATATTGTATATACAAAGGCTGTTCGGCTTTGAATAACCTAGGTTTTCCACGTTGCCTGCCATGTATTTTTGTCGGTAAAGGAAGTATGGAATGTACCCCTCCTCACACAGCAGCGCATAAGCCTCATCAATGCTTCGTTGTACTTCCGCTGCATCGCTGGCCGCAAATCCGCCTTCCATGGCCCAACGCGAACCGCGCTTGCGCGCAAGAGCATGAACGGTCACTCCCTCCGGCGCCAGTTCCATTACCTGCTGCAGACTGCTCAGAAACTCCGCTTCCCCTTCACTAGGAAGGCCGACTATCAGGTCCATGTTGATGCTGGGGAACCCTTGTTTTCGAGCAATGCCGAATACATCCCGAATCTCACCAACACCGTGCTCCCGTCCTATCAAACTCAATGTAGACTGATTCATGGTCTGCGGGTTGATACAGATACGCGCAACTCCTGCTTCTCGCAGCACCCGCATAACCGGCTCATTTAACGTATCCGGGCGCCCCGCCTCCACTGTTATCTCCTTGGTAGCGGGAGTAATATAAAGCCTGTGCAACTTATTAAATAGATCGCCCCACTGTGCTAGATTCAATACCGTAGGGGTGCCCCCGCCGATATAAATCGATTCCACCTTATGATCACTTTCACTAAGGAACCGCCCAACAGCCTCCATTTCCTGCATCAATCCAGCAAAAAACGCATCTAAACCAGGTTTGTGGGTCAACGGCTGGCCAGGAAACGAGCAGTAATGACAGCGGGTCGGGCAATAAGGAATTCCAATATAGATTCCGATTTTCCTCTTTACTTCCTCCGGCGAGTGCAGATAAGGCCGATTATTGCCAGCCACGCTAGTTAAAAGCCGAGCCTTTTCCGGAGCTATCAGGTATTTCTCCTGCAGCTCAATTTCTGCTTGTTCCAATGTCAATCCGCGATCCAGGCATTTATGAACCAGCTTGACCGGTCTGACTCCCGTTAATATGCCGTAAGAATTCGGGTTATTGCCAGTCGCCTGACCCAGAACTTGATATATATAGATAGCTATCAACCTGCGGGCATCCACCATATCTCTCGGTTCGATCTGGGTTTCGCAGGCGGTCGGTGCTACCATACTGCCTTCCACCCGACCTCGGAGCTCTAGCCGATTTTGGTCCCCCTCTACCGCAACAGAAACCAGGACGTCACCGCTTTCGGCCGATACACTAGCCCCCGGAAAGAATACACGTACGATCTCATGTAGACCGGTCTCATATCCCGGTGTTACCTGCAGTTTGATTTGCAATGCCCATCTGCCTTTCAGTTACGGGATAGCAGCCTAGATATTTGTAATAGGCAGCCATTCCCTGCAATTCATTTAGAGCTTCTTCGATGAGCGGCTCGTTTATCCCTCCTTCAATATCAATAACAAAGAGATATTCCTGGGATCGAGGTCCACGCGGGCGTGACTCGAGTTTGGAGAGGTTGACATTTCTCGTTGCGAATACACCCAGCGCATGATAGAGTGCCCCCGGATAATCCTTCAGGCCAAATATGACCGAGATTTTGTTACTGTTGGGCTGGATCACCTCTTTGCGTGATAACATAACAAATGTTGTGCAGTTGCCGGATTCGTCCTCCAGCCCCTCTCTAATGATCTCCAAGTTATAAACGTCGGCCGTCTGGCGCGGTCCAATAGCCGCCGCCTTTCGATTATCAGTTTTGACAAGCTTGGCAGCGGTAGCCGTGCTCTCCACGATCTCCTTGCGCGCCCAGGGCAGGTTCTCCCTTAAAAAACGTTCACACTGCAAAAAGACGGCAGGCATCGATATGACTACTTCGATGTCCTGCAATGCCATCTGCTCGGTCCCCAGCAGATAGTGCTTCACAGGCAGGGTTATCTCACCGGCAATGTAGACCTGATGATTTATCAGGTTTTTTATCGTAGCAGGGATCGACCCTGCCAGGCTGTTATTTACCGGTGCCATACCCGCATCAACAGTCCCTTTCAATACCTGTTCAAAGACCCCATCAATATCGGCTGCATACACTAACTGGTAGTCTCCAGCCAAACAGGCGTTAGCCGCTTCTTCAGTGAATGTGCCTTCTGGCCCTAAAATCGCACATGTTTTCACAGTCTAGCTCCTCCCCACTGCCCAAGCAATATTGCGGATTTCCAACATCAGATGCCTGAATTTGGCCGGTGTAAGAGACTGAGCCCCATCTGACATAGCTAGTTCAGGTTTGGGATGCACTTCCACCATGATGCCGTCCGCTCCGGCCGCGATCGCTGCTTTAGCCATAGGCATGACTAGAACATCGTGCCCGGTTGCATGACTGGGATCAACGATAACCGGCAAACACGAGATCTCCTTGGCAATAGCAACCGCAGATAAGTCCAGGGTATTGCGCGTCCAGGGTTCATGGGTGCGGATGCCTCGTTCACAAAGAATCACTTGATTATTACCACCATCCAGGATATATTCCGCAGCCAGCAGCCATTCCTCAATCGTGGCTGAAATCCCACGTTTTAAAATGATCGGCTTACTTATCTTGCCCAGCTTACGCAGCAAAGCGAAGTTTTGCATATTACGGGCACCAACCTGCAGCACATCCACATACTCAGCAACCAGATCTACATCCCCGGCATCCAGCACTTCAGTAACTACCGGGATATTCATTTCCAGACTTACTCTATTCAGAATTTCTAGTCCTTCTAGTCCCAGGCCTTGGAAGCTGTAGGGAGAAGTACGAGGTTTGAAAGCCCCGCCGCGCAGCATGTGAGCACCTGTTTTCTTGACCAGAACTGCTGTTTCCCGCAGCATCTCCTCGCCTTCCACTGCGCATGGTCCCGCTATAACTGTAAGATTGTTTGCTCCTACGATATGACCGCCAACATTGACTTCAATATTTCCTCCGGACAATCTCCGGGCCACTTTCATTTTGTCTCTTTCCATTACTGCCAACATATTGACTCCTCCTTAAGCGAATTTCTTGTTCCAGCTTGAATCAAACTAAAACTTATTTCTAAATCGCAGATTGCTTTTTCCCGTAAATCCCAGCCATGATAGTAAGTACCTCATTTGTTCTATCCTCCATTAATCCTGATTCCAAAAAATAAAAGCCCCTCATCCACCAGGGACGAGAGGCTTTAGCCTACCGTGGTACCACCCAAATTGGCACAATGTGCCCTCTTAGTGAGTACGGGATAACAAATAAAAAAACCTTTCTTCCTTAGGGACGAAAGGCTACTCCTTCCGCGGTACCACCCTTATTAACACAAGGTCCGCTTTTGCAAGTACGGGATTTGTCATCCGATACCCCCTTCCTTTTAACGGTGGAAGTCTCCGCCCTAACCTACTTTCCTTACGGTTTCAGCCGGGAGTTCAAAAGGGAACTTCAGTTCGTTTCTTCTAGAAACGCTTCCAGTCGCGGCGTCTCCTCCCTGTGAGAAGTACCTCGAACTTACTTTCCTTTATCATCACTTCTGTGGATATGAAACTAAAGTAATATTAGCATGGTAAGGTTTGTCTTGTAAAGCAAAACCTTCTTCGGATAAGATGCTATGTTATAAAAGGATTACGAACTCTTTCAATGCCGATTTTGGTCATTGGGCCATGGCCAGGCAGACATACTGTCTCATCATCGAAACACAAAAGTCGGTCCTTTATCGATTTGATAAGTACATCGTAAGACCCACCTGGCAGATCGGTCCGGCCGATGCTCTGGGCAAATAGAGTATCCCCACAGACTAGATATTTCTCGGCTTTCAGTGTAACACCACCTAATGAGTGGCCGGGAGTATGGATCACTTCCAGTTCTACGGTACTGCCTATTTTTATTATGTCCCCATCCTTGATAAATCTATCCGGGGCCGGACTGGTAATGCTGCGCCCCAGGAAAAGAACTGAACCGTTGGTCATCGAACTGGTCAGCATCTTGGCATCTGCTTCATGAATCAATATCTCAGCACCGGTAGCCTCTTTGATCGATCCGTTTTCAGCGATATGATCGATATGGCCATGGGTGTTGATAATATATTTTACTTTCAAATTATCGTCTTTTACTGCCTTCATGATCTCTTCGGGGCTGCCGCCCGGATCGATAACCGCTGCCTCACGAGTCTCTTCGCAGCCGATAATAAAACAGTTGGTCCCCAACATGCCCACCGGAAATCCCTTTATAATCATGTTACAACCCCCAATGTCATTTTCATCTACAACAAATATACTTGTTTAATTAATATATATGAAACATTAACCCTGCAAATTTACAAGCTTTATATGATTCGCTGGCTGTCTAGTATTATGGTGACCGGACCATCGTTTATTATCTCTACTACCATGTGTTCACCAAATTCGCCGGTTGCAACCGTGATTCCTCGTTTCCGGATCTCTTCTACCACCCGATTAAACCATGCCAAACCTTCTTCTGGCGGTGCGGCACCCGTAAAACTCGGCCTGCGTCCCTTTCGCACATCTCCGTACAATGTGAACTGCGATATGGCCAGCACCTGCCCCCCCAAATCACTCACTGAGTGGTTCATCTTGCCTTCTTCATCCTCGAATATGCGCAGGTTCACAATTTTATCGGCTATATAGTCAGCATCAACTGCTCCATCGCCATCCTTAACACCGATCAAGACCACTAATCCCTGGCCAACCTCGCCAATGGTTCGATCATCTACGGTTACTTTACCGCGTTGGGCACGCTGTACTACTGCTCTCACAGTTCGTTACTGCCCGCAGTAGGCACTACCCGCCGCACTTCCATGACATCTTTAACTTTTTTCAAACGCTGTGTTATGGCCTGTAGATGATCAAGGTCCTTGATCTCCAGCTTAAGGTTGATTGTCGCCATGGCATTGCGGGTCGCCCTTGAAAACACCGAATTCACGACAATATGAGCATCAGCAATGGTAGTCATTACATCAGCCGTCAGACGAGCTCGATCGATTGCAGTTACTTCGATTTCAACCGTGTAGACTGTCTGCCCGGTAATTATCCAATCAACCTCTACAATGCGATCATACTCACTGATTGCATGAGCCCTGATATTAGGACAGTCGACCCGGTGCACGGAAACACCTTTACCTCGTGTTATATAACCGATCACTTCGTCGCCAGGCAGCGGATTACAGCAGCGAGAAAGCCTCGCTACTACGTCTTCAACTCCTTTGACCCTTATGGCAGCCGATGCTTTATCCTTAAGATGGGTCTTAACAGTGCGCTGTTCAGTGACTGTCAATAGGTCATCCAAGCGTGTCTGCCGGAAATAATCTTCCTTGAGCCGGGTGATGATCTGAGTGGCAGAAAGTGCGCCATCACCGATAGCCGCATAAAGATCATCCACCTTATTCAGGCTAAATTTACGGCCTATTTCCAGAAGTTTTTCTTCCTTCAGCAGTTCTTTGGGATCAAGATTGTTCTTTTTGCATTCGTACTCCAGATTATCCTGCCCTTTTATGATATTATACTGGCGATTTTCCTTTTTGAACCAGGCTTTGATGCGACTTTTGGCCTGTGAAGTCTTGACAAAGCTCAGCCAGTCACGGCTGGGACCATTGGACTGTTTGGAGGTAAGGATCTCTAAAATATCGCCATTCTGCAGTTTATAATCGAGCGGACAAATCCGCCCGTTGGCCTTGGCTCCGATACAGCGGTGACCAACTTCTGTGTGTACCCGGTAAGCAAAGTCCACCGGACAAGCCCCGGATGGGAGCTCGACCACGTCACCTTTGGGCGTATAAACAAAAACCGTATCCGAAAAGAGGTCTATTTTAAGGGATTCCATAAATTCTCTGGTGTCTTTGACATCCTGCTGCCACTCCAATGAACGGCGCAGCCAGGCCAACTTCTCGTCGAAATCCCGGTCACTGGCAGAACCCTCTTTGTAGCGCCAATGTGCGGCGATACCGTATTCCGCAGTCTGATGCATCTCCCAGGTCTTGATCTGAACTTCAAAGGGCTCCCCACCCTGACCGATCAGTGTGGTGTGTAGTGATTGATACATATTCGGCTTAGGTGTGGCAACATAATCCTTGAAGCGTCCTGGCAGAGGCTTCCACAGAGTATGTATGATCCCCAGCACGCCATAACAATCACGCACCGAATCCACTACCACACGGATGGCGATCTTATCATATATTTCATCCAGATCTTTGCCCTGCTTGATCATCTTGCGGTAAATGCTGTACAGGTTCTTAGGCCGGCCTTCAATGTCAGCTTTAATATTGACCCGAGCTAGAGATTCATTGATCTGATCGATCAATCCAGTTACGTAATCCTCTCGTTCCTTGCGCTTTGATTTGAGGCGGCTGACCAGCTCATAGTAAATTTCGGGCTCCAGATAGCGCAGTGATAGATCCTCGAGTTCCCATCTGAAGCGGAAAATCCCCAGGCGATGAGCTAGAGGAGCGTAAATCTCCATCGTCTCTAGAGCTATTTCTCTTTGTTTTTCCGGAGTGTGGAATTTTAACGTGCGCATATTGTGCAGACGGTCAGCCAGCTTAATTATAACTACCCGAATATCGCGGGCCATAGACAGAAACATCTTACGCAGGTATTCTGCCTGAGCTTCTTCCTTCGACTTCATTTCTATCCGGCTCAACTTGGTAGCGCCATCGACTAATGCCGAGATTTCTACCCCAAAATCCCGTTCAAGATCCAGTAATGTATATCCGGTATCTTCAACCACATCATGCAGCAATCCGGCAGAAATGGTCGTTTCGTCGAGACCTAATTCCGCCAGTATATCGGCTACCGCCAGCGGGTGGATCACATAATCCTCGCCGGAAATACGGTACTGCCCATCATGAGCCTTCGCGGCAAACTCATAGGCCCGCATTACCAGTGCCGTATCCGCCTTCTCGCTATGTTGTCGCATGTGGTTCAATACTTGGTTAATATCCACTACTATCACCTTCAAATAGACGGTTTATGAGCTCTTTGAACAAACGTTTTTCACAGAGGCCTTCCTGGTAATATAGAGAATCTGCAGGTATTATCGAATCGCTTCTCTGGCCAGTATTCCAAACCTGAAAGCCATTCTGCTGGACCTCAAAATCACAAAGCCCAACTTCTTTTAATGTTTCTAGACAACTCTTGACATACAATCGAACCAACACGGGATTGGCAGCCTTGGCACTGTTTGGAAAACCTTCAAAGGGCAAGGCTGATCTCCCGGTATGAGCGCTAATATGATCATACAAAGTGATTATTGATTCGTTGTCGGGACAAAAAGCATCCAAAAACAGACGGTTAAACTCTTTGGCATCAGGCGGTATGCACAGGTCGACATTATTGATAATATCACGTGACTGTGCTAGGCAATTGAATATTTCATAACTCCCAAAAGGTAAGTCGAGTAAAACTAAGCGGTCAGCAGTGATAGGGAACAAACTACCACCACAAGCTCCATCAATGAATAGCCCAGTATCAGGCTGATCTAGGAATGCCTGACGAGATCGTCTGCGCAGATCCAGGTCCTGAGCATCCGCCTCAATAAAGGCATTTAAAAGCGGTATAGCTGAACGCAGTGTATTTCTTCTATTAGTATAAAATAATCGACGTTCCCTGCCTACCTCAGATATCAGGTCGTCGTTCGAAAGCTCTGTGACATGCAGTCTCACATCAGGCCAGGACCAGCTTTCCCAACTGTGTGGCAGTATCTCCTGCAGCCATGTCTCAGGCCACAAAGCAATACCGTACAGATCATCTTTCGACAACCTGTTTATAATATAGTACTTGAAAAAGCAGGCTGTGGTCAAAAATAGCTTGCGTTTTCCTCGGATCAAACTATCTAAAGCAGCCTTTTGTGCGGTCTTAGGTATGCGTCCATGCATGACTTCGAGGAAATGTGCCGGAAAACTTCCACTCAACCCGACTAGATGTTTTTCCAGGCACCTAACACTCGGATAGATCATGATGACCGGCTCGTAACCAACCCTCTGTCTAACCATCTCTTCGATTTTCTCAAAACCTGTTTTCTGGACCAAACCCATATGTCGTAAAGGAGGCTGTTTGTCGGGCCGTGCAGACGCCTTGATATCAACGATCTTCAACTGCAATGATTTATTGCCGTTATATTCGTTGATCTCCGGCTCAAAAATAATATCATACAGATTTGTATCTGTTTCTTTTGTATTAAAAGCCTGTCCCCACCCGAAACCGATTGCTTCAACTTTCTTTGCTCCGTCTTCCACCGCGAACTTAACATGCTCTCCATTCCGACCAATACTTGATACTCTGTTGGTGTAGACCCGCCGCATTATAAATCGTGGGACTGGATTGGCCGCCCCAAAAGGTTCCATTGCAGAAAATTCATCTACTAATTCCAGACTTAGCTCCGACAACGAACATACGATATCCGCACTAATGCGTGATATGCCGGTAATAACTCCTGATTCGGCCACTACCCTGCTGAGTGCCGACTGAAACGCTTCAAATTTGTCGCGCGCCAATACGACCCCGGCCGCCTGCTGATGACCGCCGAACTTTTCAAGATAGTCACTACATTGTGACAATGCCTGGTGCAAATCTACCTCCTGGATGCTGCGCCCCGAACCACGACCCTTCTCGCCGTCCCAGGAAACGACTATGGCAGGCCTTTTGAACCGATCGACCAGACGCGAGGCAATTATGCCAATGACTCCTTGGTGCCAGCCTTCACGCCCGATCACAATTGCCTGATCGTCCCGGGCGGCACATATCTCGGCTTCACTCAGTGCTTCCTGCAGGATCATGGCCTCGGTCTCCTGGCGTTGTTTATTCAACAGATTAAGCTTCTCAGCCAGTTCCATAGCCGGTCGATGTTCAGTCGTCAGCAATAGTTCGAGTGCCGCATCCGCTTCTCCCATCCGTCCTACTGCGTTAAGACGTGGTCCCAGCACATATCCTAGATGATAGGATGTTATGCGCTTACCAGCAGATCCAGCCACTTCTATCAATGCTTTCAAACCAGGTCGATCACTGCGCTGCAGCAGCGCCAATCCTTCTTTTACGATAATGCGGTTGTCTCCTGTCAGTGGCACGATATCGGCCACAGTAGCTAAAGCAGCTATATCAAGCCATTGCTCGGGATGCAACTCAGGCCGCTCCTTCGCTAGGGCTCGTACCAGTTGGAATACCACTCCTGCTCCTGCTAATTCATTGTAGGGTCCGGATTCTGCCAACTTTGGATTCACCATGACCCGGGCCATAGGCAAAACATCTCCTGGCTCGTGGTGATCGGTTATCATTACCTCCAAGCCTAACTCAGCTGCTATTTGCAGCTCAGCCACTGAGGTAATGCCACAGTCAACTGTAATCAGAAGCCCGATCCCATTCGCTGCCGCTGCTCGCACCGCATCTTCATGCAGTCCATAGCCTTCCTGAAACCGGCTGGGCAGGATGTAATCGACCTGACCCCCCAGACCGCGCAGGCATTCCAACATGATTGCTACGCTGCAAACACCATCAGCATCATAATCACCATATATCATTATCTTTTCACTTTGTTCCAAGGCTTGATGGATCCGGTCAGCAGCCTGCTGCATTCCGGGAATCAGGAAAGGGTCACTGAGTTCACTGTATCCGGCATTGAGGAAAAGTTCAGCTTGTTCAGGCGCGGAATAGCCCCGCTTGACCAATAGTTCAGCGGTTATACGAGAAATGTTTAGCTTATCAGAAAGAATGCCGATGCTGGCTTGCTGCTCAGAGGTCAGTTCACGGATCTGCCATGTGTTGTTTTTTCTCATCGATTTCTCCAAACGATTATGGCGATCAAATATAATAATAAATTAGGAACGGACAGGCATTAGCACCTGTCCGTATTCCGGACTAATCTTGAGAAGGCTGCAGTTCGTCACACCTCTCGCTGGCCTCACCAGGTTCGACATGAATGAGTACGTTACAGTGAGCAATTCTATCGTTTATTTTCTGCTCAATGGTATCACAAAGCTCATGAACGTTCCTTACACTCATCTCCGGACAAGTCACAAGATGAAGATCGATGTGGCATTCCCGACCGGAACGACGCGTACGCAGCTGGTGGTATTCGATGAAATTATCTTCGTACTCCTGTAGGACTTCTTTAATGGCAGCTAATTCTTCCTCTTCCAGTGCAGTGTCGATCAGTGGCATGAAGGCCTTTTTGGTAAGGTCGTAAGCTGCTTTGATAATGATCAAAGCCACTAGAAACGCGGCAATCGGGTCGATCTGTTGTATTCCAGTAATTTTTAGTAGGATCAATCCGGCGAAGACACCGACGGAAGTGTAAACATCGGTGCGCAGGTGCATAGCATCAGCTTCCAGAGCAATAGAGCCCGTCTCTTTCGCTACTTTCATTAAGTACTGGGATACAAAGAAATTCATAAGTGATGCTACACCCATGACCACAATACCCCAGCCAACGTTCTCGACCTCACCACCATGCATTAGTTTACCGACAGCTTCCCGGATGATCATTATTGCGGCTACGAATATCAAAAGTGCTTCGATCGTACCGGAGATGTTCTCCACTTTACCATGGCCATACTGGTGCTCTTCGTCAGGTGGTTTAGACGCCGTTTTGACAGCAAACAAAGCAATAACCGCTGCCACCAGGTCATTAGCCGAATGGATAGCTTCAGAAATGATACTTACTGACCCAATCAGGAGTCCGACAAAAAGTTTGACTACTACTAATATTGAATTGCTTAGAACTGATAACGTTGCAGCTTTTACGCTCGGATCCCTCATTCAGCTATCCCCTCTTTTATGATAATAAAAAAGGGACTTCTTACGAAGTCCCGCGGTTTCAATCCCGCTGCCCATAGGGGCCCAGCGAATTACGCCTGACCGATTGAGTCATTTGTATGGTGTATATTTACGATATTAGTTTATCAGTTTTCCTCCATGACTTTCAAGTCATACCAGATCGGGCTGGCCACGAAAATCGAGGAATAACATCCAGATAATACGCCGATCAATAAGGCTAGTATAAACGTCTGCAGAGTAGCTCCCCCGAACACCAGCAGTGCTACCAAAGTGAATACAACTGTCAGAACCGTGTTGATCGAACGATTCAACGTCTGTAAGATGCTCTTATCTACTATAACATCTAGTGGTTCCTTGCGTCTGAAAGCCATGTTCTCCCTGATGCGGTCGAATACGACTATGGTGTCCATAATGGAATAACCCAGAATAGTCAGGATCGCCGCCACAAATGAACTATCCACTTCTATCTGGAAGATCGAGAATACCCCGATTACGATAAAGACGTCGTGAAATAGAGCTAATACCGAACTTACTCCAAACTTAAACTCAAAGCGTACCCAAATGTAGGCCAGCATGAAGATACACGCTAATGCCACACACATCAAGGCTTTCCATTTTAGCTCATCACTGAATGATGCACCGACCTTGTCATTACGAAGGATTTCTACCTTGCCAAATTTATCCTTGATAGCATTGATCAATTTTTCGTTTTCTGCCTGTTTTAGCTCCTTGGTTCGAACCAGATACTCATTGTCCCCAGCCTTTTGTATAACGGCTTCTTTATCAAGCCTAAATTCATCCTGAGCTAGAACACCTCTTATATCATTGGCCGCAACCGGTTTTTGGAATTTCAGGTCGATCATCGATCCACCTTTGAAATCCAGACCATAGTTGAGGGCGGGGCGACCTGGCCAGAACAATGATATTATACCAGGGATGATAATAAGCAGTGAAAATATATAGATATACTTTCTTATTCCTATGAAACGCATCTTTACCCCTCCCTAAACCCCGTAGTATTTCACGTCAGTAACGATGTCTGACGTCTGTCGCAAGCAGAATTGTGTAAAGGTCAGAGCGGTAAACAGACTGGCGAAGATACCTATGGTCAGGGTAACCGCAAAACCTTTGATCGGGCCGGTCCCGAAATACATCAGTACCAGCGCACCTACCAGAGTAGTTACGTGAGAGTCGATAATGGTCAGGAACGCCCGGCTGAAGCCAGCATCAATAGCCGCTTTCAGGGTCTTTCCATGCCTAATCTCTTCCTTGATCCGCTCGTAGATAATGATGTTGGAGTCTACCGCCATACCGATCGATAGTACGAATGCAGCGATACCGGGTAGGGTCAATGTAGCGCCCAGCAAAACTGTGATCCCTAGAACGAGCAATGAATACACAACTAGTGAGAAGTCTGCCACGATCCCTGGCACTCTGTAATACCCGACCATAAATATTATGATCATGATAAGTCCGATGATACCAGCCTTAACACTCTTGTCCAGCGAATCTGCACCTAGAGTCGGGCCAACGGTCCTTTTCTCAATAGGTTCAAGTTTAACCGGCAGGGCACCTGACTGTAGACGTCGAGCAATAGATGTCGCCTTGTCCAGCTCACCCGGCTGCCAACCACCACTAATAACTGCGTTACCACCGGTTATAGCATCTTTGATTTGAGGATTTTCGATCATCTTACCATCGATATAGATACCCAGGTTTTTACCAATATTGGCTGCGGTGAAGGCACCGAACTTCTGAGCTCCTTCTTTATTAAAGGCCATGGTGATCTGCGGCATACCACTCGGGTCAAGCTCACCTTTAGATTCCTTCAGGTCAGCACCGGTTACTATGATATTGCCTTTGTCGTCTTTAAATTCGAGCACCGTCGGTATAATTATACTACTTATAACAGCATCCGGATCGGTAGCACCTGCAACTTCAACAATAACCCGGTTGTTGCCTTCGCCTTGAACCAAAGGCTCTAATTTCACGTCAATCCGATTACGTAATACTTCAACCGTCTCGGCTACATTTTCTTTAGTAACCTTTTGACCTTCCTTGATCGGTGATGCTTCTAGAACCACATGAGCTCCCCCACGTAAGTCCAAGCCTAGATTGATCTCTTTAGGAATCCCCGTGTAATCCCATGCTTTCGGCATCTTCGGCGGGAAAAAGCCGAGCCATACCAAAAGACCAACCAGAGCTATCACGCCACCCAGCTTGATAACGCTGGCGAGATTAATTTTCTGCATCTGTCTTTTCCCTCCCTGTTAATTAGAGCAGTCTGGCTCCATTGATGATTAGTTCAAATTCACACTGTAAAAAGCCTGCGGCCCGGCGGCATAAGACCATCCGGGTCAGAAATATCTCAAAGTACTCCATGACCGGGCATATCTCGGTCTCGATGGACAGTTCCATGGAGATCACTTTGGTTTCACCGTTAACTTTGAGGATCGATTCATTGACCGCATAATTGACACGGTCATGAATATCAAATGTAGCCACATCACGGTTCCTTACCCGGGACCGGTGTACATGGCTTTTGTCAGCCAGGATCAGTGCAGCAGCAATGCGGTTGACCGGCTGCCCACAGCTTTCGTCATGATTGCCGATGGCTGCTGATACTGCAGCGACTTCATCGGGGGCCATTCCCTTGCGGGTCAGAATATTCATGGCCAAGATAGCCCCACTCTGGTTATGGCCCTCCCTAGTTATAACATTACCGATGTCATGAAGATAGCCTGAAATTGCTGCCAGTTCTACTTCCCGCTCACCGCTTCCCAGTTCTCGCAAAACTTTGCAGGCACGGTCAGAAACCAGACTGACATGCATCTGTCCATGATCTGTATAACCGAGCGTTCCCAAGTGCTCATTGCCTTTTTCGATCAGAGCGTTGATCATGGGGTCTTTCTTCAGCTCGCGTAATGTGATTAGCTGCTCCAAACTAGTCCTCTCCCTGCTTATACGCTACCGCATTCTTTAGTATCTCCGCTTCGGAATTCTCGGAAATCTTGATTATTAATGTTTTTTCGTTTATTTTCTTGATTTCTCCATACATGCCGCCAATGGTAACTATTTTATCACGAACTTGCAGACTTTGCACCAAATCCGTGTGCTTTTTATCCTGGCGTTTACGAGGCAAAATGATCAGAAAATAGAAAGCTGCGAAGAATACTACCACAAACCAAAGAGCACTTGTCCAGGCCTGGGGCTCAGTTTTTCCGAATAATGCTAAGAAGAACATGCTATCCCTCCTTCTTTATCGATTTTGACAAATATTTGCCTAGAAAATCCTCGTAAAAAACAGTAAAACTATCTTCCGCGAGGGATTGGCGAATATCCCTCATCAATTTTACCAGAAAATAAACGTTGTGGTAACTCAACAATATTAATCCCAAGATTTCGCTGCTTTTCACTAAATGCCGCAGGTAAGCCCGCGAGTAATTTCGACATACCTTGCATTCACAATGGGGGTCCAATGGGCCAAAATCTTCTGCGTATTTGGCATTGCGCACCGTGATCTTGCCAGTTGCTGTATAGGCAGTACCATGCCGTGCCAGACGGGTCGGCATCACACAATCAAACATATCGATGCCCCGAGCCACCCCCTCCAGCAAATCCTCTGGCGTACCCACCCCCATCAAATAGCGAGGCTTGTCTTCCGGCAGCATATCATCAACCATATCAAGGATCCTATACATATCTTCTTTGGGCTCACCCACACTCAAGCCCCCTACCGCATATCCAGGGAACCCGATCTCGATCAGTTCGCGAGCACTGCGTATCCGCAGATCCTCAAACACCCCGCCTTGAACTATGCCAAACAAAGCCTGGTCATCTCGCGTATGGAATTCCTTGCATCGGCGTGCCCAGCGAGTCGTGCGCTCCAATGCCTGCTCAGCATACTCATGCGTGGCAGGATAGGGTGTGCATTCATCGAAGCACATTATGATGTCAGCCCCCAAAGACTCCTGGATCTCGATCGATTTCTCCGGGGTGAGGAAACGCAGGGAACCATCGATATGTGAGCTGAACTCAACTCCATCCTCATTGATCTTGCGCAAGCCAGCCAAGCTGAACACCTGAAAGCCGCCGCTGTCAGTAAGAATAGGACGATTGTAATTCATAAACTTATGCAGTCCACCAGCTTTCCGGACTACTTCCGGACCCGGCCGCAGGTTAAGATGATAGGTATTGCCGAGTATAACATCGGTTCCTATTTCATATAGATCATCGGGGGTTAGAGTCTTGACAGTGGCCTGAGTTCCGACCGGCATGAAGATGGGTGTTGTGAATGAACCATGCGGAGTGCTGATTTGGCCTAGTCTTCCCTTAGTATTGAGACTTTTTTTTTGAAGGTCGAATTGAAACATGGAGCCCCCTTAAATAATCAGCATAGCATCACCATAACTGAAGAAACGGTAATCCTTTTCTATCGCCTGGCGGTATGCCCGGTGCATGAGTTCAATTCCGCCGAATGCATATACAAGCATGACCAGTGACGATTTCGGCAGATGAAAATTGGTTATCAAGGCATCAATAGATTTAAAATCATGGCCTGGATACACAAACAGATTGGTTTCGCCGCGACCGGCATTAAACCCGCTCTCACTAGAATATGTTGATTCCAGCGTGCGCACTGATGTCGTGCCCACGGCAATTATCCTCTTCCCGTCCGCTCGGGCCTGATTCAGTCTCTCAGCCTGTTCTTCGCCCAGTTCATAGGCTTCGTAATGCATATGGTGATCACGAATATCCTGAGCTTCCACCGGGCGAAAAGTGCCTATCCCTACATGCAGGACCAGCTTGATGATCCCAACCCCAGCCGCCTGCAGTGTGTCCAGCAGCTCCGCTGTAAAGTGCAGTCCGGCAGTAGGAGCTGCGACCGAACCGGCAGCCCGAGAATAAACCGTCTGATAGGAGGTATTATCTCCTTCTTCAGCCGGCCTGTCAATATAAGGTGGCAGGGGCATGACTCCCACCTGCTCTAAAGTAGCATCCCAGTCATCGAAGCCATAAAACTCTACCAGCCGCCCCCCGGCAAAAGGCATCTCTTCGACTATCCGCCCGTAAAGCTGACCGCCGCCAAACTCGATTATCGCACCCGGTTTCAGGCGTTTAGCAGGCTTCACCAGGCAGGCCCAGCCGTGGCTTTCGGGCCGCAGCAGCAGTACTTCGACCTTAGCTCCAGTATCCTGCTTAACCCCCAGCAAGCGTGCTGGAATCACCCGCGTTTCATTCAAAACCAACACATCCCGATCACTCAGCAGACCTCCCAAATCCGAAAATACTTGGTCGCTGATGGTTCCTGAGCTGCGGTCTACCACCATCAATCTTGAACGATCGCGCGGATGAACAGGATGCTGAGCGATGCGGTCCGTCGGAAGGTGAAAATCGTAGGTGTTGATATCAAACTGATTCATTTTTAATTCCTTTACTGCAAAGTGGTCAGTATGGCGCCATCATAATAGAACTGTAGGATTTCCTGATATGATTTACTCTGTGTAGCCATACCGTAGGCACCCCACTGTGACATACCGACACCATGTCCCCAGCCATGGCCAACAAAAGTAATATTCTGCGGGGATTTCGGATAGGTCTTCCGATCAGTGGCCGAAACTGCCTGGTAAGTGTCGCCCCCGTTGCGAAACGACATTACTGAAGCAGAATTGACTACATACATATTCTTCAAACCACCGTCTATAGTCACATTGCCGCCATTGCCATTCAAGATAGAAACCTTGGCGTCACTGACGGTATCGAACATAGAGCTCATGAAGTTTTGATTATTGACATAGGTGTAAAACCCCGGATTAAACATATTGCCCAATTCACGACCCGATAGTTGGAATTGTCTCCCGTTTTCATCACTAATAGTCACTGCGTAAACACGGCCCGAAACATACTTTGAAAGCGTGATTCCTGCAACCGGTCCTATATCCGGGTACTTATTTCTTAATCTTTCAGATAAGGTCTTGCCGCTGCCATCGGCCATTATCGGCACCTGGTAAACCCAGTCCGACAAACCGAGTCCCATGCTGTATGGATCAGGCTTGCTGATCAAATATGAATAGTAATACCCATTCACATTCTTATTGTCCTCAGTGTAGCCTCCACTATTAGAACTGTACAGGGCATAAATCAGCTTCCCATCCTGGTCGATCAACACCTGCCCGGAGGTCGCATCAACTGCCTGTGTTGAGTTGGCACCCTCTACAGAGTACCCGCCATATACCTGGCAGTTGGTCTCATCGCAGACATCAAAACCGTCCATACCATGTTTGCCCAGATTCTTAACGGTATAAGTGCGCGCCGCCACTGCTTGGGCTTTCAATGCCTCGACTGGCCATTGATTGGACATCTCTCGAGGGACGACACCGTATAAATATTGTTCGAGCGGCAGCCGGTTAATCACATTCATACCAGTTCCAGCACGATTGACAATAACCGTTAAAGCCCCCCTAAAAGGCTTATTATTATAGCTAAAGATGGAATTGACCAGATCACCCTGGGGCGTAAAATCGACTTGAGTGAAACTGCCCAGATCAGCCCAGGATCCGTCATTATTCATAGAGAAGACTTGAATAGATTTTTGGTCAGGAACAAAGGCTGCCCGCCACAAAGAGTTGGCTCCAGGAACAGCGAGTGGAGTAGCTTGGGCACCGCCGGTGATTTGATAGCCACCGGTAACAACCTTAAAATCACAGACCGTTTCGGATGTAGTCAATCCACACCGTATGTAGGCTGGGCATGAAACACCTTGCACTGTGTTCGGCATAATGGACATGCCCGAAAGAATGAGGCTTATTAAGACTAGAATGGCTATAGATCTAATTTTCATCGGACTTCTCCCACACCCATTTTCCCAGAAATTCGGCAGAAGTCCCTGTAATTCCTTCTTTTTTAGTTATCGTTTCGCACCTTGCCCTGGCGGATGAGCCTGGTCGTCTTTATCCTCTTGGTGTTCACGCTTTTCACCTTTAGTTGATTGAATTGGGATCTCGTCACCACTTACAGGGCTTGTATTTTTATCTTTGACATCCTTGTTCTTAGCGCCATCCTTGTTTCCTTGCGAATGGTTTCCTTTATCTTCTTTTTGCCCTGAATTATCTCCTGGTACATTCTTCTCTATACCGTCGGGTTTGTAGTGTTCTATCGCTTCAACAGCACCATTTGACTTATCGATTTTCACTTTATCAAGTTTGTGTTTTTTGGGGGCATGGGTACCATTTTTCTGGTCTTCGTGTTGGTATTTCAAAACTGGCTTATCCGATACTTCACCAGTGTCCTGACCATCGTTTTTCACTTCAGTCGTTTCCTGTTTATTATCCTTATCCTCATTATCACGCACTGTACGATCCCAATCAGGAGTAGAAATATCCATCCGCTTGTCTTGCCGAAGCATTTTTCCCAGGCTCTCTTTGCTTTTCCTGGCTTTTTCCCGCTGTTGCACTGTTGCCCGGAACACCTGCAGATTCGGTTCATTAGCCCCCGAATCATTTAAAAAATTCTTATCCTTTTCCAGAGTCTGCTGAATTACTCGAGCTACTTTTAGGCCTTTATTATCCAGTGGGATGGTGGTTACCGTGATCTGGTTGTTCAGCTTATTGAGATAACCTTCCTTGCGGGCTTCAGCTACGATGCTGCCGATGGCGTTTTCTGTCTTCATTCCTTTCAGGAAGACCTGGTTCAGCACCCGCTCCCCATCAGCATTGATGCTGGCTGTAGAAACGACCCGATCAAAGCGATTTATACCCAGTTCGATACGCGGGTTTATCTCGACCTGTGCGTAAGCTGAGACTGTCATGAAGCTGACCATCTGAGTGGTGATCAAAAACAGCATCAGCACTGCAGCAGCGTAGATGCCGTATTCGCCATAGACTCGTTTAACGATCATTTCCCCAACATCGACTGGACCCGAATGTGAGAATTCCTTAAACTCCCCAGAATCGGTGAGGACGGTAACCTTATTGCCTTTCCGTTCAAGTACTACTCCTTTAATTGTCGCCATCTTTCCTCACCCTCCTCATCCAGGGCATTGCATACTCTCTGAGCATCGGATAATCACCTATCAATATCAACGTAATAGCCACGATAAATTTACGATTTCTCTCCAAAAACTTTCGATTGTATTTTAACTTTTCTTCCAGGGATTTGAGCGGCAGGGCCTTGTTCTTTATAAAATACTCACTCAGTTCGCTGTTCGATGCAATATAGCAACCGACTTCTTTAGCCTTCTCGCGAGCCGCAAACTGGCGGGGATTGCTCTTAGCCAGGTCCGATAGGGATAGATCATACTCATTCAAGACTCGAACCAGCGCAATGACCTGCTGCTTTCTATCAATATCCTCCAATATAACCTGGAAGGAATCATCTGTAACCGCTGAAAGCCCGATCCGCTCCCCCAAGTCAGCAATAAATGCAAACCTGCTGGATTTCTCTCGGCGCTTGTAATCAATTATGCGGTGATGGATCACCCGGCCCAGGTAGAGGATAAATGAGCCTTTGTCTATCTCATACTTATCAATGGCCTCTAATAGAGCAGTATGAACTATGCCTGCCTCCTCATCACTTTCACTGATAAAGCGCCCAGTAGTTTTACTAGCCACCCTCAAACCAAATGGGATGAGCTGCCGCATCAGTTCCTCGATAAATGTCTGGTTGCCAGCCCGAAACGTATCTCGAGCCTTAATTAACTGTTCGTCAGTAATCAACGGCACTCCAAACTCCCCTTTACAAATAATGCGTAGTCTGCAGAGCGAAACTGGGGGTCAGCGTTTAGCAAACAAATTCAGAAGGACAGTTAAAACGATACTAAGAAGAATACTTGTCATAATTGGGAAGAAAAACGTAAAGCTGCCACGGCGAAATATAATATCGCCCGGCAGCCGCCAGTTAGGACCCATCTTAGCCAAAGCCAGTAATATCAAGCCAACAAGAATAAGCATAGCCCCGCCGGCCATAAGGAATCGTGCCATGCTTCCCCACGGATTCACGCATGTTCCTCCCAACGGTTCTTCCCATATCGTTCCCATTCGCTATAGATGCAGCCGCAGTAAGGCTGCCGGTAAAGGCCTAGTTCTTTCGATATCCTGATAGTATCACGATAGTGCGGCCGCCAATCATGATATAGGAATTGCACATCATACTTGGCGCCACATTCTTCGCCTACCTGCTTGATCAAATCATGTTTCTGGTAAGGGCTGACCAATAAGGAAGTGGTAAATGCATCAAAACCTTCTTCGCTGGCGATCTGGGCCACCTTCTCCATACGTAGTTGATGACAGATCTTGCATCGCTGCTGTTCTTGAAAGGCAATGTTTTGCAGGTAAGGGGTCGGGTTATAATCCTCATCTACGATCAAGACCATGCCATGCTTATCCGCCAGTGTTCTCGCCGCCGCACGACGCTTTTCATATTCAATGTAAGGGTGGATATTAGGATTATAGAAAATCCCACTCACATCATGACCCTCATTTTTTAGAAAAGGCAGCGGAAAAGAAGCACATGGCCCACAACAAAGATGCAGCAGTATGTTCATTGGCACCTCCGAAAATTAGCCGATTCTCTTTTTACTATACACCGTTTCAGATATTATAAAAAACTATGGGGACTACCAAAGTAGTCCCCATTTCAACGATATATAAATTCTTAGTTTTATTTGTCTTCTTGGATCGAATAAATCGAGTCACCTGACCAGACGATAATAGTATTCCCGACTCCGATTATTGGGCTTGAAATGATCGGCATTTGTGCCGCCTGCAGTTCCCACTGCTGCTTGCCATCCTTATTAATGGCATACACCTTACCGGCTTCTGACCCCACGTAAATGGTACTGTCACCACCTATTACCGGAGCAGTGCAAAGGTTGTCCGAGGTTTGCCACTCCCATTTCTTAGTTCCGTCAGGAGTAAATGCATACACTTTCCCGCCTCCCATAGTTGCCATGGTTGCTACGTATATAGTGCTGTCCACACCGATAGACTGTGCTCCGGCATTAGGCAGGTCAACTGACCACTGTTCTGTACCCGACTCAGGGTCAATAGCATATAATTTATTCTTTGATGAAACATATAAGGTTCCGTCCCTTCCAATGGCCGGTGCTGCATCAATTTCACCATCCGCTTGGAATGTCCACTTTTCACTGCCATCAAAATTGACAGCATATACATTACCGTTAGAACCTCCCACGTAGGCTGAACCATCACCATCAACGGCTGGCGGAGTAAACACAATGGTTCCTGCGGCTTCTACCTGATAAGCCCACATCTTGATGCCAAACGGCGATATTGCTTCCAGGGCGATGTGGTGCTTAGATGGCTGAGATACAATATAGATCACATCGGCTGGTCCTAAAACTGGAGAATACAAAACATGGCCGGCAGCCAGGCATGTCTTCAGTACAGTGCCATCAGCCTGAGCAATAGCAACCCGATTATTGCTCAACACAACATACATGATGCTGTTGTCTCTGCTGTATTTTTCACTTAAGGCTACTCCCTGGACAGGTGCATTTAACTCGGGGTCAGCGCTGGAGCTCCCCCCTGCTTTCTGTAAACGAATCGCGCCCTCTAACGTACCATCAGTTTTGACCAAACAAAGGCTGTCCTTGGCAACAACATAGAGTCTGCCATCTACGGCAATCAGAGGGTCGTTTTTGAAGGCTGATTCAAGCCGGTAGTTCCAGGCTAATTTGGGCTTTTTCGGTCCGGTAAATGGCGACAGGCCAGTATGTCGAGCATCATAGCGATACATTGGCCAGGGAGATACCGGATAATTTACCTCGGCTTTGGGTCTGTTGAACAACATACTAAAACCAAAATAAAGCAAAACGAGCCCAACAACCCCCACTGCAACTAGCCATACCGGGCTGTTAAGACTGAAGTCAATCTTAGATAGACTAGAAGCCATAAGGGACTTCGATGCCTTCTCAGCTGGCTGCGTCCCCACTGCTTCAGGTTTTCTCACCTGGTTATCATTCTGCCCGACTGACTTATCAATAGTTTTATCCTTAATTTGTGTCACTGGTTTGGTTTGTTCCACTACAGATGGAGCCTTATCTTCCGGCTTATCGTTTTTCTTTTCAAGTTCAATTTTGTTCTCCCCCGATTGTTTAACAGGCTCTTGGTTGATCACAGGGAAAAACTGTTTTTTAGCTTCCTCTTCTATTACAGGTGTATTCTTATTAAAAGGCGATTCTTTCTTAATCGTGTCTTCGTTCGACACAGGCTGTTCTTCAATGCCTTTGAGTTTCTCGGTCGGCTCTTCTTCGGCTACCTGAGTTTTTTTGAACTCCTCATTGGTATCCAGATTCTCTGTTTTGTCTGTTTCCTTCTCGATCAATTCCGGTTTCATTTCAACAGGCTCCACTTTATCGGGTTCCTGTGGCTGGGCCTTACTATCCACAGACTGAACAGGTCCCTGGTCCCATGCTGCTTGTTCACGCATGAGCCGGTCCTTGATCGCTTGTTCGCGCGATGTCTGCTCACGCGCCAACCGATCCTTAGCTGCCTGTTCACGAGCCGCCCTATCTTTAGCCGCCTGCTGACGTGCTGCTTCCTCTTTGGATGCTTGTTCGCGGGCTGCTTGTTCTCGAGCCGCACGCTCACGGGCTGCTTGTTCACGAGCCGCCTGTTCTCTGGCCAGCCTGTCTTTTGCCGCCTGCTCGCGGGCTGTAACATCGTTAGAATTCTTCTCCCGGTTTACACGTTCCCTAACACTCTCGTCTTTCTGCTGTTTCTCCTTGGAGGCCTGTTCCTTATACGATGGCCACCAATCAGACAACAACGAAACAAGCTCCCCGCACTGAGGACAACGGGAAACGTTAGGAGGTAATTCAGTTGAACAGTTTGGACATATCATATTGTCATCCCCATTCGTGGAATCACCCGCAGGAGTTATGTATCACACAGATCTAATTAGTTGAATGTGCTTTAAATGCTGTTGTGTCGGATTCTGCACATAGCTCCCGGTTATTACCATGAATTTGTTATTTAGCAATTGACTATTGTCAATAATGCCAGCATTAAAGTAATAAAAATGCCTAAATACTAGGTTACTGCATTCACAAGCAGGTTCCCTGCTAATTAACATTATAAATATTTTGTCATATTTCGTCACTATTCGCCACAATAGTTTTTAAAGGCTGGTATTTATGTAAATTGTCTCAAAAAACTATATTTATAAATAAAACGTCACACCTTACAATTTAATTCGTTGCAGGAAACAAATGGTCCTTTAAATCGACAAAATATTTTTTATTGAGACTCATCTGGAAAAAGAGTTTCACTGCGATTCTCTGGCTTTTGATATCCCATATGTTTGTAGGCCAGGTGCGTTGCAATACGCCCCCGCGGGGTTCTTTGTATAAATCCGATTTTTAGCAGGAATGGTTCATAGACATCTTCCACCGTATCAGTTTCCTCCGAAACCGATGCCGCCAATGTATCCAGCCCTACCGGACCGCCGCCGAACTTGGTAATTATGGAAGTAAGTATACTGCGATCGATATTATCCAGGCCTTGCTCGTCCACCTCGAACATGGAAAGCGCCTGGCAGGCAATTTCTTTATCAATAACTCCGGCACCCTTTACCGTGGCATAATCCCGAACTCGCCGCAATAGGCGGTTGGCAATACGCGGCGTTCCGCGTGACCGGCTGGCAATCTCCCAAGCCCCTTGATTATCGATAGCCACTCCTACGATTCGCGCCGCCCGTATGAGAATTTGGGCCAATTCATCAGGAGTATAAAAATCCAAACGGCAGGTTATACCAAAACGATCACGCAGCGGCGCGCTCAGCAAACCCGGTCTGGTGGTCGCTCCGACAAGAGTGAATGGCGGCAGATCGATTCTCAGGGTACGAGCACTGGGGCCTTTTCCGATGATAATATCAAGTGCATAGTCCTCTAAAGCCGGATAGAGGATTTCTTCCACCGCCCTATTCAGCCGGTGGATCTCGTCTATAAAAAGCACCTCTCCCGGTTCCAAATTTGTCAAAATGGCTGCTAGATCTCCTGGTCTCTCGATAGCCGGCCCCGATGTCTTGCGAATGGGACGCCCCATCTCCATAGCGATGATGGTGGCTAGGGTAGTCTTACCCAGGCCCGGGGGACCACTTAACAAAACATGATCCAGTTGATCTCCTCTTTCCCGAGCTGCTTGAATAAATATTTCAACATTGCTTTTGACTCTTTCCTGCCCTATGTACTCCCTTAACCGTAAAGGCCGAATATGAGCGTCCGCGCCATCTTCTTCAATGAAATTGGGGGCGACAAGTCTGTCCAAAGCAATAACCTCCAAAAAAAACTTGGATCCTTAACGAAAAGCCCCGTTGCGAGTCCCGCGAGCCTTAAGGATCAGCTTGATGCTCTCTTCTAGAGTGCCCATCTCTCCACGTTCAACAAGATTTATAACATCAGTGTATACTTCACTGCGCCCAAACCCCAAGGCCGACATCGCTTCTAACAGGGCATCTATTTCTGTAGCCTGACTGGTGTGAGTTATACTTCCCACCTGTGGGATTCGATCCTTGAGTTCGAACATTATACGTTCAGCACTCTTCTTGCCCACCCCGGGTACTGTAGTCAACTGTTTGACATCCTGGGACGCCACCAGTCGATAGAATTGTTCTGGATCAAAAGTCCCCAGAATAGCCATTGCGATTCGCGGACCCAGTCCTGACATAGAAGTCAGTGTCTTAAAAAGCTCAAGTTCTTCCCTACCCAAAAACCCATAAAGCTTGAACTCGTTGTCCCCCACTTGCAACCGCGTAAACAACAATGTCTCGCGCCCCTTTTCGGGCAAAGACCGCAGTGCCCGGGAATGAACAAAAACCTCATACCCAATACCTCCGACATCGATCACCACCGATTCAGATAGGGCTTCTATGATTACTCCTCTAAGAAATGCGATCAAGCCTGCTCCCTCCCTAATCGATAGCTGTTTATGTGGCAGATGGCTATCGCCAGTGCATCCGCCGCATCGTCCGGCTTAACAATATTATCCATCTTCAGCAGCCGCTTGACCATCTGCTGGACCTGATTCTTATCAGCCTGACCATATCCAACCACGGACTGCTTGACCTGCAGCGGGGTATACTCATACACCTCAAGACCGCATTGGGCAGCCGTAAGTATCACCGCTCCCCGCGCCTGGCATACCGCAAACGCGCTTCGTGTGTTGCGGGCAAAAAAGAGCTCTTCTATAGCCATTGCTTGAGGACGGTGCTTTTCGATTATTTGCAGGACAGCGTGGTGAATATCAAGAAGACGAAAAGCCAGGTCGGTTTTTGGAGAAGTCTTGATTACCCCAAAGTCGACTGGCTTAATTGTTGAATTTTCTTTTGCCACTACTCCAAAACCAGTGGTGGCGGTTCCGGGGTCAATTCCTAAAACCAGCATGGTTCCCCTCCACAAGAGTAAAGGTTCTCCACTGACCATCAAACATCCTCCCTGGATAGTCTAATTTTACGCGGATAAATGAGTGTCAATAGTCATTCATATTCATCCATGTTTTCTAATACAAAGTAGGCCTGATCTTCACTTCCGAATTCGAGCAATCCTGATTCCAGGTTATGCTGCATTTGCTGTGGCAGAGTGGCTGCTTTGATCGCAGTCATCCTGACTATCTCGTCATTGATCCCTGTAGGTCCCCGTATGATACATACACAACCATCACTTATGCCCAGATGTACGCTACTCCGGTCAGCAGGACACCAATCATCGATTCGCTGGTGTATGACCAGGTCATGTTGTTCATTAAACAGCACAAGACAGCTTTTACTAACGGGGAATATCTCTTTCACACCTGATAGATCCTGACCTACTAGAGTTGGATTCTCGCTCTTTTCTATCGTTAGATGCCGGCATCGGGTGTAAGCTTTTTCCATAATGATCTGCGTCGAAGGGGTCACTTGCTGATTGGCAAAGAGACTCGGATTGAAAACCGGCTGCCAGAGATTTTTTATATCAATGCGATAATGCGCAGCCATTATTCCTACAATAAAGCTGACCACTATTATGATCAAAGCTGTTTTGACTTTCTTAGACATTTTATTCACCACCTGCCTTTGATTGTTTCCCATTCCCAAGGCAGATTATTCCTCAGCCAACCAAGCTTAGCTGAGACCACTCATATCAACTCACAAGTTTTGTTAGAGCAGAAGGCTAGTATTTGCCTTCAAGGCGGGGTTAGCAAGGCGGGAGAGGCAGTAGATTACTAAATGAATGATACACAAAGAACCTGGGTTTTTGTCCCCAGGTTCTCGCAATTCGATTAAGTCAGTCACCCGCTTAGGCTAATGACGCAATGAAAATCAAGGTATTAGACGATCCAACAATAATCCTTACAGTTCTTCCATGATCTCATCTGGTATATCAAAGTTCGCATAAACCTCCTGAACATCATCATGTTCTTCTAGAAGGTCCACTAGCTTCATCAGCTTTGCGGCAACTTCCTTGTCTGTTACTTCCATCATATTTTCCGGAACCATTGTTATGTCTGCTTCTGCTAGGATCTTGGCCTCATCCAGGGCCGCCTTTACCTCTTCGAAGCTTTCCGGGGAAGTAATGATCTCGATAATCTCGTCATCGTCCTGTATATCCTCAGCGCCTGCTTCGATGGCCAGAAGCTCTAATTCTTCCAGATCCATGGCCAAGCTTTCCTTTTCGATTTCAAAGACACCCTTGCGTTTGAACATCCAGGCAACACAGCCTGCCTCACCAAGGTTGCCGCCATATTTAGAGAAAAAATGCCGGACATCTGCCGCCGTTCG
The DNA here is from genome assembly GCA_050259595.1 of Acidobacteriota bacterium. Lineage (GTDB taxonomy): Bacteria > Bacillota > Syntrophomonadia > Syntrophomonadales > DTU052 > JBLNAX01. Next base: position 30,453 of record JBLNAX010000042.1, read on the forward strand.
GTTGCGGTTATCGGTCGCTATAGCGAGCATGATAGCAACTCCGCCGGGGCCATAACCCTCATAGCTTATTTCCTCGATAGCATCTCCTTCGATTTCGCCGGTGCCACGTTTGACCGCGCGATCGATATTGTCGTTAGGCATGTTCATAGCCTTGGCTTTCTGAATCAGCAGCTTAAGGCGGGCATTACCCTCAGGATCACCCCCGCCAGCTTTGGCCGCAATAATAAGCTCTTTGCCCATTTTAGTGAAAGCCTTACCCTTCTGTGCATCGCTCCTAGCCTTCTTATGTTTGATATTTGCCCATTTAGAGTGTCCTGACATGTTTCCTCCCCTTTTTGCCTTAAGTCTAAAACATTTTATCACACCCGGGAAAAGCGCTTCAACCCCGCCAGCGAGGCAAAAGCCTTCCTGTCCGCTGGCAGTAGTCTTTATACTGATCGCCAAAAACATTAGCCAGTAATGCTTCCTCTACCGCCATCCTTCTATATACCGATGCCACGCCAAAGACCAGCGCTAGTATCAATCCGCCCCAGGAACTAAAAATAAGTGGAATCGAAAAAAAATACATAATAGTCGCTGTATACATAGGGTGGCGAACATGTTCATAAGGACCAGTCGAAATAACCGATTGCTCGTGCAGTACAACAGCGCGAAAGTGATAATATTTGCCCAGATGGCTCCACGCCCAGGCCTTTAACACTGCATGCAAGATAAACAAGGCGAACCCGGCATAAACGATCCATGGTTCAAAAATATGGATACGCGAGACTTTTAGGACCAGGAAATCAACTGCTGAGTATAGAAGAATCGCGGCATAAGAGATCTGCAAACTCATGAAAGTGCCGTCATCATTATCCTGGTGCACCTCATTAGAAACGTCTCCGATCATAATGGCTCTCATCACAATGTCCCAAACCAAGTAAAGCAGCACGAATACGGCCGTTACCTGTGCCTCAAAGGTTGGCAGTTGGTATTCCAGATAATCAATGATATACCAGAGTGCCGCAACCACGGCTATGGAACGAATGATTAAAGTCCTATGCATGGGGCGACTCCTTAAAACTCGCCAACTGGCGGCATATTACGTTTATGCTCGCTTCGTCTGTGCAGATTGTCTACCTTGACCCTAACGGCATCAGATGCTTCCCCGCTCAAAATATAGCGATCCAAATCTGCATAAGTAATGCCCATTTCATCTTCATCGGTCTGCCCTTCCCACAATCCTGCTGATGGCGGCTTATCTATAATTGGCTGTGGGACCCCTAAGAACCTGGCCAATTCACGCACCTGCTGTTTGACCAGTCGCCCTATAGGCAGCAGGTCCACTCCGCCATCACCATATTTGGTGAAATAGCCCATATGGAGCTCACTGAGATTGCCCGTTCCAAGGACCAGGTAATTATTCTGCTGAGCTAAATAATACAAGGAAATCATTCGTAAGCGCGGTTTGATATTAGCTGCTCCCAATGGATGAGGTTGGGCAGATTCGTTCAATGCATTTAATACCGAATCATAAACCGGGCTCAGTTCAACTATTTTTGTCTCGATTCCAAATGCTTCAGCCACCAGTTTGGCGTGTTCAGCATCCTGTGAAAGGCTGTGGGAGGGCATGATCACCCCGAGTACATTGTTAGCAAATGCCCGTTTAGCCAAACCGGCCACCACAGCCGAATCTATACCACCTGACAAACCCAATACAGCCCCGGAAGCCCCGGCCTGCTTGGCCCTATCCCGCAACCATTCGACCAGCTTTTCGGCTATAACTGCCGCTTCCATCTATCTTCCTCCTAAACTATCGATTCCTGGATTCGGAATCCGTTCCGTTTTACATCTGTTTTGCCTACTCCGATTATAACGCGAGGAATGCTGTGGTCAAGGCTGGTTATTACTTTTTCTTATAACTATTGGGATATTGAGGTAAGGTGTAACCAATATGAGTAGGCGGGGAAGCCTAACTTACCGGTGCTATTTCGATATTGCCCCAGGCTGCCATTTTATCTTCTTTGATGACCAGCACTCCACTAACGCCTTTAATAATTGAAGCATATTCTATAGCCAGCATCAATTCATCCTTATTATGTACACGGTTTCCAACTCCGCTGGCAACAGCATCAGCCAAATATGCAGAATCCGCTTTGACCATCGCTGCATCAGCGGAACCAAAGCTAAAAGATGGCCCTACTGTCCCGGAAGATGTGCAAACACCAAGAGGTGATTCATGGGGATAAATACGAACTGCGATCTTGTTTGTAAAAGGAGAATCTCCAGCGTAAACCCCGATCAGTCGTTCGTGGGAGGTTCTTACATATAGGTCACCGCCATTTTCCACGATCACGTTTTTACTATACTGGCCTAGGAACTGCCCTACTTCTTGGGCAAATGCGCCAGCAACCGCCGCCATCGGGCCAACACCCGCCAACGAAGCGTTTCGCGCCATCTCCCGGGCGATTGGCGGAGCACCCGGGAGCAGCGTTAATGGCTCCAATGTTATATGAAAATCACGCTGTAGAGCGATATAGCTTTCCAGATCGGCTCTTAGTTTAAGAATTAAGCGTTCTGTTTCCTCAACCAGCTCTTGATTATACGTAGCCGGATCTATACCGATATTAAGGTCAGTTTCCTTGACTCGCATCGTGAAATAGGTCAGATCCCGACCCCGGTGCTTATCTCTATAGCCCCTTAAAGACGAATCGCCAGTCATCTAGACACCGGCCGGAACAAGCTCAAAATGCACATCAATAGCATGGGTCGGGCATGAATCAAGGCACATGCCGCAGATAACACACTTGGAGTTATCGAAGCTGACCTCCATAGTTTCCCGGTCCATGTCCAGCGCGCCGGTCGGGCAAAACGAGGTACAAGCACCACACTGGACACAAATGTCTTCATGCCAAATGATTGACTGGCTTAATGGCTCGACTCTTACACCGATGTCTTTGAGGTATGTTATACCAGCTTCGTATTCTTTCTTATCACCAACTAGTTCCACCACCAGATAACCCTCTTTACGCGGGTTGATATCTGCTTTCAGAATGTTGATGATCAAATCATGATCCTTGACAAGCCGGTAGATTATAGGCTGCTCCGACTGAGCTTCGGAAAAGAAACATACGATCTTATTCCTATACATCCAAGTTACCTCCCGTTGCCAAACCCGTTGACTTTACGTTCGGGCAGGCCCTTAATTTCTATCGAAGCATCAGCCCCCGGCAAGCTGGCCACAGGCTGGCTCAACTCAAACTGACCTTTTTGTATCCATTCTTTCAAAGTCCCGGCGATCTTGCGGGCCTTAGGATAGCTGGAAAGAGGTGTCGTAGGAACGGTCTTGCCTTCTATGGTGATCTTTCCGCTCTTCAGCTCCTTGTAGCTCACATGCCCGAAACCGATAGGTTTCTTATTCGGATAACCATCACTATAATCCACGATAGGACACACGATGTCCGCATCCGTTACGGCAGTATATTTCAATATCTCTTCATCCAATATAGGAATCGGAATGCCGATACCGACAATTAGTGATGATCCGTAACCCAGGAAACTCGCCCCCACCAGCCATTCTGGATTCATCTGCTTGAGGTCGCCAATAACTGATAGCGTACCAGCTCCGCCAGTCGGAACTCCATGCTCGTTTCTCTCGACATTGGGATGATGTTGAGTGCCGAACCAGGAAACATAGCCGATACCGCCGCCCAGGAATATTCGTGTTCCAATACCAATGGTCTTGTAGTACGGATCATTGAGCAGCGGACTTAGCTGTCCTGATGTCGAATAGCTGGCATTGCCAATTTTCGGCTTCAGAATGCCCATGTATGTATAGATGGTACGTTCACTGATATTGACCGCACAGTTATAATTCTGATAAGCATTTCGAGGATTGAATAGGGTCGCTTCATTGATATCATCCAGCGTGATCAGTGTCTCTATCTTCTTTCTCGGATAGCAGTCAGTACCGTAACCAGTTGCTTCCAGCTTGATCTCCTTGCCAGCCACCAAATCATGGATCACATGACCGCCTCCGTAGGTGAACCTACCGGGATAAACCTTGTTTTCGGGATCAGTATCAGGCAGCTGAGTCGCACCCAGATAAGCATCGACCGCTGCTATTCCGCCATAAGCCTCTACCCCGTTGAGCCATACTTTGGACATTTTGATGCGGGGTTCAGGATGACCAAGATTCAAAAACACACCGGATGAACACATAGGCCCGAAAGTACCTGTCGTTACCACATCTATCTCTTTGGCGGCCTGTTCAATGCCCTTTTCGGCCACGATGCCGATAACTTCCTCAGCCGTCACAACAACCGCTTTTCCTTGTTTGATCTTCGCATTTATCTCTTCATAGGTTCGTTTAACACCCATTTTCGCTGATCCTCCTAATGATTTATTGATTGATATATAGAGAAAATCATTTGTACGATTTTCCCACTAATAGTTGCAGAGTTAGCACATTCGGGTGTCCCTTATGAATGAGGCGTGAGTCGTGTACTGATATAATACTCTCATTACCATACCTCCTTGACTATTTACCCAGCAGTTTTCTGATACTTACCACAGCCTGGCGGGCATCTGGAGAATATCCAGCCGCACCGATCTTATCAGCATAATCCTGGGTCAAGACTGCTCCTCCGACGACGATCTGGGCTTTCAAATTGCGGCTCTTTGCCATTTCGATCACTTCGTTCATACGTGGCATGGTAGTGGTCATCAAGGCTGACAATCCTATGATGTCTGCATTCTCGCGCTCCGCCGCTTCGATTATCTTGTCAGCTGGAACATCCTTACCAAGATCAATTACCCGATAGCCATAGTTCTCTAACATGATACATACGATGTTTTTACCAATATCATGAATGTCGCCTTCTACCGTAGCCATTAGGACTGTACCCTGGGTTTGTTCGGAGCCAGTTGCCATCAGTGGCTTCAAATGTCCAAAGCCAACCTTCATGGTCTCAGCCGACAACATCAGCTGCGGCAGAAAGTATACTTTGCGGTCATAGAGATCGCCCACTTCCTCAATGGCCGGAATGAGACTCGTGTTTACAATCTGCATCGGTTCTTGTTTAGCTTCAAGAGCTTCCTTGACCAGACCCAAGATCAGGTTTTTCTGCCCCTTTATGACCGCTTCCCTGATGCGCCCATTGATGTCTAGTGCTTCGCTCTTCTGAGCAGGATCAGGCTTGGCTTCGCCTTTCTTCTCAATTACAACCGTAGCAGTTCGATCTTTATATCCCTCAATAAACTGGGCTGCATAGGGGTCACGGTTCATTAACACTGCAGCCGCTTTGGTAACCTCCTGCATCCGCTCATCAAACGGGTTAATAATTGGCAGATCTAGTCCCTGTGACCAGGCTATCGCCAAATAAGTAGAGTTCAATATATCACGGGCAGGAAGGCCGTGTGAGACATTGCTCACCCCCAAAACCGTCCGTACACCCAGCTTGCTCTTGACCATCTGTAATGCCTTGATTGTCTCCATTACCTGACCCTGTTCGGCGCTGGCAGTCTTTACCAGACAATCAATATAAATGTCTTGGTCGCGTAGGCCGTATTCCTTGGCTTTGCTATAAATCCTTTCAGCAATGACAAAACGTCCTTCAGCCGTATCAGGTATACCCTTCTCATCCAGGCAAAGACCTAATACCGCGGCGCCATATTTCTTGGCCAGAGGAAGGATCACGTTGAGAGCTTTCTCTTCGCCGGTTGTTGAATTGATCAGTGCCCGGCCCACAAAATTCTTCAATCCCTCTTCAATAGCCACCGGATCGGTGGAATCGATAGACACTGGACTATCCACCGCCGTCTGGATGTCGACGACCGCCTTTTTCATGGCCGCCGGTTGGTCTATGCCCGGTACTCCCATGTTGATATCCAACATCGGCGCGCCCGCATCCACCTGCTTGCGGGCTTCATCGACCACCATCTCCATTCGGCCTTCGCGAATGTCCTCAGCCAGCTTCTTGCGGGCGGTAGGATTGATCCTTTCCCCGATATACACGGGATAAGCATCTTCAGCCACCACAATGTGGCGAGTCCTTGAGCAAAAAGCCCACTGGTTTTTAGGCGAACGCTTTATAGGTGCCTTGCCCTTTACTGCATCAGCCATCGCCTTGATATGGAATGGGGTAGTGCCACAGCAGCCACCAATTATGTTAGCCCCTGCTTCTCTTAATTCGAGAGCATAACCGGCCATTTCCTCCGGGCTCTCAGGAAATACAGTGTCCCCATCGATCAGCTTGGGTAACCCGGCATTGGGTTCCACAGTAACAAACAGATTAGTAGTTTCAGCCATTTTTGCTATCAATGGCAGGAGTTTCTTAGCCCCCCCTGAACAGTTGGCCCCCACCGCTACTGCTCCCAATGCTTCTATAATAAGTGCTGCAGTGACTGGGTCAGTTCCCATCATAGTACGGCCATCATCCTCAAATGTCAGGTGTGCGATCACTGGCAGTGATGTACACTGCTTGGCTGCGATCAAAGCCGCCCGCAATTCCCCGATATCAGTCATGGTTTCGATAGAAATCAAATCCGCTCCGGCTTCAGCAGCGGCCGTAACCTGTTCCGCAAAAGCTTCGTACAGGTCATCAAATTCGACATCACCCACTGGTTTCAAAAGTCGCCCGGTCGGCCCGACCGACAACGCCACCAGCGCCTTATCTCCAGCCGCCCGTTTGGCTGCTTCTACAGCCCGCGCATTGATCTCGACCACCCGATCGGCTAGCCCGTACTCAGCTAATTTGAACTTATTTCCACCAAACGTATTAGTTTGGATAATATCCGAACCTGCTTCCACATAAAGCCGATGGACTTCTTCCAATACTTCAGGGTTAGTGATACACATCATTTCCGGACATTCACCCGGCTTAAGGCCGCGCTGCTGGAGCATGGTTCCCATTGCCCCATCTAAAATGAGAATCCTTTTCTTCAGTTCTGCAATCAGGTCAATACCCATCCTATCCGCCCCTTCCACGGCAAAATAATAAAGGCCTCTTCACGAGAAGAGGCCTGTGCAATCAAGCTAATATCCTCCCCTCATCTCCCAGGATTACTCCCGCAGGAATTGGCACCTTCCCTTTTCAGGGGGGTTGCCGGGTTTCATAGGGCCAGTCCCTCCACCGCTCTTGATAAGAGTACCAAGTATATTCAGTTAGTATGATTGAATAATAATGTACCACAGCGAATAATGCATGTCAATTAGCTGGGTTTATCTTCCTTTGGCTCCGGTTTTTCCTCCACTGTCATGGCATCCTGCACTTGCTGTTTGATATCGTCAGATGCTCTCTTAAACTCATTAAGGCCTTTACCGATCGATTTTCCTAGTTCAGGGAGCTTACTGGGTCCGAATACAAGCAAGGCTACAAACATTATTATTAACAGCTCAGGAGTTCCAACATTGCCCAAAAAGCCGAACACCGATTAACCCCCTTCAACACGTACAACGAACCAATTATTCAATTAATTCTACTCCTTTTACAGGGGACTGGCAATGTCATTTTGGTCTAGATCCCTTCTATGATTCGAGTTCCAAGCTGACATCAGGAATACCCTCACCAAGCTCCTCGTAATATACCCGCAAGACCTCAGCTACCGACCACGCCTGGCCAAAGCAACCGCCTGGTGAGTATGGCGGTTCAGCATCAAAGATTTCAGAGACAGTCCCCAACCCAGCATCCCCAAGATGAGTCAATAACGGTTCAACTATCCTGCGAATAACCCGCTTAGATACAGCGGTTCTCCCCATAGTGCGATTAACAGCTGTAACAAAATGCCCCCATGGCCAAACCCATGCAGTCCCCTGATGATAGCAGGAATCACGCTCACGCTGGTCACCTGCATAATGCTTACAGTAACCACCTGACTCAGGAGCCAGTGTTCTTAACCCATAGGGTGTATAGAGGCTTTTCCAAACAGCTTTCAAAACCCCTCTTTCGCGCACTCTATCCAGCAGCCGCACTGGTAAACTCAAAGGAATTACTTGATTGCATCGCAGTGCCTCGTCGGGGCCGTTGTTAGTAACCACATCGTAAAGATGTCCGCCTTTTTCAAACCAGAACGCTTGATTAAAGCTTTCACGCACCCGTACTGCCAGCTCCTTACTCGCTTGAGCCCGCCCTTTCTCGGCAAATTTTGATGCTAAAAATGCATCAAAATGCAGCGCAAAATGCCACAATGCGTTAATCTCCACCGCTTTGCCCAAGCGTGGGGTTATGACATCTCCATGAACCTTGGCATCCATCCAGGTAAGAGCATATCCCTCTTCACCCTGCGTGACCAGACCATCACTATCCATCTTGATTCCAAACCTAGTACCATTTGTATAATGGTCGACAATATGCTTAAGATAAGGATGCATTTCCTCTAGAAAACTAAAATCCCCTGTATATTGCAGGTATTTATACAATGACCAGAATACCCAAAGCGAAGCGTCGACCGTATTGTAAACGGGATTACCAGCATCATCAGGAAATAGATTGGGTATCAATCCGTCCTTTTCATAAGTCAAGAAAGTCCTCATAACCTTACGGTAATCATCATGCCGTCCTGTAACTAGAGTCAGCCCAGGCAAGGCGATCATCGAATCTCGTCCCCAATCAGCAAACCAAGGATAACCAGCAATCACCGACATTCCATCCACCGTCTTGCGATGGACCAGAAAGGAATCGGCGGCCAAGCACAAAACCTTAAAAAACCCGTTTTCCAACTGCAGGTTTCCTATGATCCCAGCCAGACGTTGGAGTTCCTGTGACCGCTGCTTGATAGCCCAGGACCGTGTCATCTCACCTGAATCAAGCTTGGCTGTAACCCAGAAAACCATGCTGCGATCAGTCTCCACCTCGAAGTGGACTGGGCAGTAGAGGTCTTCCACCGAATCTAGACCGCGAAATGCTTCGGTCTCGTAAAAGAGATTATAATACCAGTAACCGGTCTTGGTACAACGTGCCTCATCACTCGAAAGATATAACACCGGTGATCCTTCATAAGCTGCTACAGCCACTCCGGTATCAGTGCCAAACGTTCTAAAAGGCCAGGTATTTTTACGAGTCAGGTGATGGTAATCACGGCATGTTATAAGCGGCAGTATGTTTAGCTTGACCCGGCGGGAATTCTCATTTAAAACCTGGTAACGAATCAGGGCAGTGTTTTCCCCATGTACCAGCATGATTTCTTTTTCAATGAACACATCTTCTATCCTATAAACATAGGTAGGCAATGGAAACCTGCGGAATTCCTGTAAGTAATCAAACCCTCGCCCTGAAAAGCCGCCCAAGGTCTCGCTGGAAAACAGAGAAAACTTCCGCCCATCAATATGGATTTCTTCTTCTAATTTTGCTAGAGTGACTCGCCTGTCTACCGGAGGTTTAAGTGATGCCACCAGCAGCCCGTGGTAGCGGCGAGTATTTATCCCTGAGATCGTAGACCCTGCGAAGCCCCCTATACCGTTGGTAAGCAGCCACTCCCGCGTTTTACCCGCCGGTGGCAAGACATCCGGCTGGCCAAAATTAAACATGATCAAGCCTCCTGTTTTATACTACTAGCTCTAGTATGTTCCGATAGCAGACTGCCCAACCAACAGGACTATAGCAATTGAAAACTTTACCACTTTGCATTTATAATAATCAGTGTCAGGTATTCTATTCTTTTTGGGGGTTCAGATTATTATGAAAAAAATGTGTGTACTATTGTTGGTGTTGATTATATCTATCGGTCTGCCATCTGTATGTATGGGAGCCGAGTCACCAATAACACCATCAAATTTGAAGGCTACCACTGAAGGCCCTGAGAGAGTCCAATTGGCATGGGATGCCCCCGATTATTACCGTAAGGGTGGGATTTACACATGCATTATTGAGCAGTCAGAAAACAATGGAAACTTCCAGCGAATATATAAAGGTCAAGTATGTGTAGATACATTCCTGATCAACAAACTCTTATATCATATAACCATTCACCATGACTTTGAGTATAAATTTCGAGTAACTCATTATATCTCTGCTTCTTGGAATACAAAAAAAGAGCGCTTTGAAGAGCTTAAAAGCAGTGCGGCCACGGTTACTTATGTCCCCAAGCCTAACGCTCCCAGCTCGTTAACCATTATGATTTCTGAAACTAAAGGTAATGCTTTCGACCTTGTTTGGGAAAATAAATCTGAAGCAAAGGGCCATTCTTCAATAATTAAGACATGGAACAAAGGTGTCAATTCGGAGACTATCGATGTTGCATCCGGTGTCTATTACACGGATACCAACGTCAAGCCAGACATAGTCTATTCTTATCAGGTCAAGTCCCTTAGCAAAGATGGCAAAGTGAGTTCTGATCCCTCTAACACGGTATCGATATCAAGCATTCCGTCACCCACTGATCTTAAGGCAACTAAAACATCATCGAGTCGATGTGTGCTGACCTGGAAATACCAAGCTAGCCCAAACACCAGGCTAGTGCTGGAGCGCAAGCCAATTTTCGACCAGTCCTATACTACCCTTGCGACTTTACCGTATAATACGACGCGCTTTGTTGATAATATCTCACTAAAAACTGGTTACAGCTACAGAGTAAAAGCAATCGATAAGAACAACCAGTCATCCTACTACGCTAACTATGCTGAATGGAAACCAACAATTATTAAGGCTATCAAACTGACCGCCAAAGCAGTATCACCGACCCAAATCAATATCAGTTGGAAGAATACATATGGCGATAAAGCTGAATTCGTGGTCTATCGGACTGGTCCCGACGGCAAAAAGGAATTCAAAGCTCCAGCCAAATCAACTTCATTCCAGGATAAAACAGTAAAACCAGGCTGCAAGTACCTCTATACAGTTGATGTGGTGATGTGATAATGAGAGTAAGATATTTGATCTTTTATAAATCATTAAAGTTCTCCCCAACTCCCTACGATATATTACACATACCATATTGGGGCTGGACTCCTATGGAGGGGCCCCTTGGGCGTGGAACGACTGAAGCGCCAGCGAGTAGGAGGAGATATATATGTTTAGGGCCCTTTATACAGCAGCGACAGGCATGTATGGTCAGCAGCTGAATGTTGACACAATCTCGAACAACATAGCCAATGTTAATACGGCAGGCTTCAAAAAGTCGCGCGTCGACTTTCAAGACCTGCTCTATCAGACAATTCAAAAACCCACTGTCAATGAGGATACCGGGGTCAACCAGCCAATGGGCGTTTCGATCGGCCTGGGAACCAAACCGGCTGCAATTCAAACCATGTTTTCAATGGGCAACCTGACTCCTACCAACAACCCGCTGGATGTTGCCATCAACGGCGAAGCCTTCTTCAAGGTTACAGTTCCCGGTTATGAAGACCCACAATACACTAAAAATGGAGCTTTTTCCATCGATGCCGAAGGAAACATGGTTAATTCCGATGGCTATAAAATCGTTGGGGTAGACACCCTGGATACCGCCTCTTTCGATGTAAAGATCGATACGGATGGAACCGTCTCATATATGGTCCCAGGGCAAACCGAGCCCATTACCGCAGGACGCATCGAATTGTCCAAATTTGTCAACCCGGCGGGTCTTGATAAGCTGGGTAAAAATCTATACAGTGCCACAATGAACTCGGGAGAAGCTCAGGACTGGGATCCCCAGAGTGACAATACAGTATCCCTGCAAAGTGGTTACCTGGAAACCTCCAACGTTCAGATCGTTGAGGAAATGGTAAACCTGATTCAAGCACAAAGAGCCTATGAATTTAACTCCAAGGTCATCACATCCTCCGATGAGATGTTACAAATGGCTGCAGGATTGAAGAGGTAATAAGCCATGAAGATTGATGGATTTGGATTAAGCAGCACATTACCCGGCCAGTTGCAGCTGGATAAAGCAAAGAACGATTCCTTCAAAAATACCATGGACAAAGTCTTGAGTGAGAAGGAAGAAAAGAAACTCCAAGACAGCTGTGTGAGCCTGGAAGCCGTCTTGGTCCAAGAAATGCTAAAGGTAATGCGGCAGACCATCCCTCAGGGCGGACTGTTTAAGCAGGACTTCGGGCAGCAAACATTCCAATCTATGCTTGATGATGAATACTCAAGTTTAATAGCCAAAAACGGAAATCTGGGCTTAGCAGATACCCTCTTCCAACAGTTGAAATTCAATATGGCATTGGCCAAGCAGCAGCAGGAGCAAAGTAAACAGGATCAAACCCCACAACAAGAAGTCAAGCCAGAAAAACTTAATTAGTTTACTTCCCCGATCCAACATATACATTCCCCCGTTCTTACGGGGGTTTCTTCTTTTTTGCCCACTCCACATCTTTCTGTTTTTGGATAGAATTTTCACCAACCTCTAAACACCTAAAAATTGGGCATAATGATCATATAGCTATCGCCTTGCTAAGGTGAAATTGCGGAGGGAATAAAATGGGATTTTTTGAAGAATACCAGAGTAAATCAAGCACCCCACAAGAAGCTGTTCGACTGGTAAAATCGGGTGATTGGGTAGATTATGGGTCATTTAATGGCAAGCCAGTAGTTTTGGACAAAGCTTTAGCCGCACGAGCTCATGAGCTTGAGGATGTCAAGATACGCGGCGTTTATAGCATGACCCCCGTAGAATCTGCTCTAAGCGACCCGGAGCGGAGATCATTCCTTTACAACACATGGCATATGAGTGGTTTGGAGCGTGAACTGCATGACCGGGACCTATGCAACTATATCCCGATTACCCTTCATGAAGTGGACAAGGTTTATTCAGGGCTTACCACCAATGTGGCTATGCTCACAGTATCGCCCATGGATAACCGCGGGTTTTTCAATGTCGGCCCACAGGCACTACACAGCCGAACGATAGTCGACAACGCCCGTTATACATTAGTCGAAGTAAACAAGAACATGCCGATCGCCCTGGGCGGTAATGATGAACTGATCCACATTTCAGAGGTGAATCACGTGGTAGAAACAGATAATCCGCACCTAGTGCATGTTAAAACACCACCACCAAATGATGTGGAAATGGCCATTGCGGAAAGGGTAATAGAAGAGATAATTGATGGCTGCTGCTTGCAGCTGGGCATTGGTACTTTACCTAATCTGATCGGTAAAATGATAGCTGCGTCCGGGTTTCGGCACCTTGGCATTCACACCGATATCCTGGTCGATTCAGTAGTAGATATGTATGAAACAGGTTGTATCGATGGCACCCGCAAAGCCACCGACCCACGTAAAATTGTTTATTCATTTGCAATCGGAACCCAGAAACTGTACACTTTTTTGAATAATAATCCGGTGTGCTCAATTCATA
>JBLNAX010000043.1:0-13225 GCA_050259595.1 Acidobacteriota bacterium
CTTCATGCCGACTTTCCCGAAACGCCTACAGATATGATCAAGAAAGTAATTGGCGATCACTTCAATATCATCAACGCGCTCACGCAGCGGCGGGATGTTGATGCGGATGACTCCTAATCGATAGAACAGATCCCTTCTGAACCGGTTTTTCTCCACTTCTGATTCCAGATCTTTGTTGGTAGCGGCGATCACCCGGACATTAACCGGGATGACACGATTACCGCCCAACCGCATAACCGACTTCTCCTCCAATACCCGCAGCAGAGAGGCCTGCAGGTCGAGCGGCATATCTCCGATCTCATCCAGGAATATGGTTCCCTGATCGGTCAACTCAAATTTCCCCATATTGCCACCCTTACGGGCTCCGGTAAAGGCTCCGTCTTCGTAGCCAAAAAGCTCGCTGGCAATCAGTTCTCTAGGCAATGCAGCACAATTGATGGCCAAAAAAGGGCCATTCACTCTAGAACTCTCATTATGCATGGCCTGGGCAAAAACATCTTTGCCTGACCCGCTTTCCCCCAATATCAAGACATTAGAGCTGGAGGGAGCTGCTGTCTTGGCAGTATGAACAGCTTGCATGAAGCGCTGGTTGCTTCCTACAATGTCCGAGAATGTCATCTTGGCGCCGCCGCCGATGGTATTCCTTACAATTCGGTTTATACGCTGGCTCTCGCGCAGTATGACAACTGTGCCACCAGCAGCTGGATCGGGGTTGGTCAACGGATTGCTGGTAACATTGCACAAAAATCTGTCCTTGCCGATATTCAAAGAGAAATCCTCATCCGTGATCGTCCTCCCCTGTGTCACCACATTAATAAACCGGTGATTTTCAGGACTGTGGCTGATCACGTCATAAATGCTTTTACCGACCAATGACTCTCTGGAGCGTTTGAGCATTCGTGCACAGTTGCTGTTTATGTAGGAAATATCGCCATTCAGGTCAACTACTAAAACACCTTCGGACATCGACTCAGTAACCACCTCGTGCGAGCGCCAGGCTCGTTCCAGTTCCATTTTGGTCTTTATGTGGTTGGTAGCCGCCACCACCATGCCCAGTGTGTGATTACTAACTTTATCAAACGGTGCTGCCATGGCCAGCAATCCGATGATCCTCCCCTGGTCTAGAATAGGTGCAGTAGAACAGGCCGCTACATGTGAGAACAAACAAAAATGTTCATATCCATAAATAGATATAGGACGACCCAGAGCAATGGCCAGAGAACCAGCGTTGGTCCCCACCAAATTCTCCGCCCATAATGAGCCTTCTATTAAATGTGCACTCTTGGCCCAGGCCAGGGATTCCGAGTCTCCCACTACTTTCAGCAAGCAATTGTTGGTGTCTCCCAGCACGACAACAAAGCCGGTTCCTGCTACAAACTGAAATAGACTGTCCATAACTGGCTGGGTAGTTTCTATAAGATATGAAGAATTCATTTGATATCGGGCCAGTTCATCTTCGGTGCAGATATATGGATTCTCCCTAAGCCCGGGATTGACGCCGTAATCATAGCTTCGTTCCCAAGAATCGCGGATCTCGGACTGCAGGGTCTCGCGCATTTCCGGGTGCTGGTGCAGAAGTTTCCACCGTTCTCTGAGTTCTTTGTCTTCCATTTTTATACACCCCCTGATGACATTCTATCACCTGATCGTTTTTGGCACAAGGTGGCACAGAAAGATTCGTGGCACATGGCACACTAAATGTGCCAACGGCAAGCTGGCACTAATTTAAAAACCCCTAAAATCGGCTTCTTGATCGTTGGTATGGTTCTTGCAAAAGTAGTTTATAGCTAAGCTCCATCAAACCTGAAAGAGGGGATCGTGGTGAACGTTAATAGTATGTTTGATTTAAAAAGTAAGACAGCCATAGTTACTGGCGGTTCGATCGGACTTGGAGCACAGATGGCCATCGGTCTGGCGGAAGCCGGTGCCAATGTGGTCGTAGCAGCACGGAAGGTGGAACGGTGTCTGGAGCTCTGCAGTCAGCTGGAAAGCCTGGGTGTTCGAGCATTAGCTGCCGCATGTGATGTGAGCTCAGCCGAGGAATGCCAGCGGCTGGCAGACTTGACTGTAAAGGAATTCGGATCACTCGATATCCTGGTTAACAATGCCGGGTATACCTGGGCTGCCGATTCCATGAATTATCCAATGGACAAATGGCAGGAAATAATTGATATCAACTTGACCGGTCTCTTCCAGCTTTCGGCGATGGCCGCCAAAGTCATGAAGACACAGGGTGGTGGCAAGATCGTCAATATCACATCGGTAGCCGGATTGGGCGGAGCTCCCCCTGAAGCCCAGAATACGGTTGCGTACAATGCGACAAAGGGCGCTGTTATAACATTGACCAAAGACTTGGCCGTAAAATGGGCTCGATATGGCATCTATGTCAATGCCATTGCTCCCGGATTTTTCCCCACCCATATGAGCAAAGGCCTGCTCGAGAAAAATGCTCATTTAGTGCTGCCCCGGGTGCCGCTGAATCGGCTGGGGGGTGACGATGACTTAAAAGGTCCGATCGTATTCTTATGTTCAGCCGCATCTGATTATGTTACCGGTCACTGCCTGTTCGTTGAGGGCGGTCAAACAGCCATGATCTAGTCTTTAAAGATGATGGTTGATCTATAAAATTTGTCAGGAGGTTGTGAAATGCGTACAGCAAAAGATTATCTTGATCGTTTAGCGGGAATGAGGAAAAACATATATTTGGACGGAGAAGTGATCGGCCGCGACCACCCCAAGGTGGTTCATGCCAGTAAGGCTATCCAATTGACGTTTACTCTAGCCAATGACCCAGAATACAGCCGTTTATTAACAGCTACTTCTCACATCAGCGGGAAGACGATCAATCGTTTTACCCATATTCATCAATCAGTCGAAGATCTTCTATTAAAACAGGAAATGACCCGTGCTTTATGTAATCGTGTGGGTGGATGTATCCAGCGCTGCATGGGCTGCGATGTTATGAATGCACTGTCGGTGGCCACTCATAATGCGGATGCCAAGTATGGAACGAAATATAATGAGCGATGGCTCAAGTTCCTCGAATATTATCAAGAAAACGACCTGATCGCGGCGTGCTGTCAGACGGATGCCAAGGGTGATCGGAGCAAACGGCCCAGTGAACAGGATGACCCCGATATGTACCTCCATGTGGTGGAGCGCCGACCGGATGGTGTGGTAGTCTGCGGAGCCAAGCTCCATAACACCATGGCTCCCTATGCCGATGAGTTGATCGTAGTTCCGACCCGGGCTCTTACGAAGGACGAAAAGGATTACGCAATCGCCTTTGCCATCCCCGCCGATACAGAAGGTGTTTATATGATCGCACGCCAGGCATTCTCTATAGATCGCGAGAAAGGCATGGAAGCTCCGTACAACGACCTGGGCGATATCGAGAGTATTACTGTATTTGATAATGTCTTTGTCCCTAATGAGCGGATATTCATAAATGGAGAAACTGAATTTGGCGGTGAAACAGCCCTGCTGTTCGCACTCTATCACCGGCATAGTTACTGTGGATGCAAACCGGGGATCGGCGACGTGCTGTGTGGAATGGCTGCATTACTGGCCGATTACAATGGGGTCGAAAAGACAGGCCATACCCGCGAGAAGCTGGCCGGCATGATCAGTGTAGCCGAGCTAGTATTTGCAGCCGGGATCGCAGCCAGCGTAAAGTCAATGAAAGCTCCTTCCGGCACCCAGATACCGAATATAATCTATGCCAACGTAGGCCGCCGCCATGCCGGGCACAACATTTATCACGAATATGACGTCCTATGCGATATTGCTGGAGGCTTACCGGCAACACTGCCTCTTTCCAAGGAATACAACAATCCTGCAGTCGGCAAATATGTAAGGAAATACACCAAGCGGAGAAGCGGTGTCTCCGAAGAAAACCACTATCGCGCTTATCATATGGCCAGCGACATTTTAACAGGTGAAGTGGGCGCTGCACTGCTAGTTGCCGGAGTGCATGGGGGCGGATCTCCGATCATGGAAGATATCGCCATCATGAGCACTTATGATGTCAAATCCAAGAAAGATCTGGCCAAATACCTAGCCGGGATCAAGGATGATTGATACCTTCCCGGTATCCTTCTCACGCCACGGGGGTTGCGATGCCCCCCCTTTTTTTTGCTCATTCAACTGTAAAAGACCGAGGTTATAACCTCGGTCTTTTACAGTCAAATTCAAATATTATTTAAACTCAATGAGGGGGAAACACATACATCTCACTGTAGATCTGATCAGGAATTATCATGACTTTGATGCAATCATCCAGTTTGTCGGCAAATATATTGTAGCCTTCCACGATATCAGTTAGCGGCAAACGATGAGTTATCAACGAGCTAACGTCTAAGCGGCCGGTTTCGATCAGAGTCAAAAGCCGTTTCATCTGCGTAAGGGGAACATAGCCCCCCTTCATCGTCAGATTGCGGAAGAAAAAGCGATCCATGTGAAATTCTATTTTGGGTGGGCCGATGCCGACCACCGATATGATTCCACCCGGAGTCGTGCACACGGTACAGTCTTTCAGTATATTAGGCAGTCCCACCGCGTCAATGGAACAGTCGACTCCCAAGCCACCGGTGGCGGCTTTGATCTCGCCGATCACATTTTGCTTTAGGGGATTGATAACATGGGTAGCCCCCAGCCTTTTGCCCTGTTCCAGGCGGTAGTCCTCTATGTCGATCAAGAATAGCCGTGCCGGATTGAATAGATTGGCACAGGCCACCGCACAGAGACCCACCGGTCCGGCACCAAATATAGCTACATTGTCACCTGGCTTCACATTGCCGTTTTCAACTGCGAACATTCCTGTCGACAGCACGTCCCCTACCAATAGTGCAGCCTCGTCGGAAACTGACTGGGGTATGCGCGTAAGACAGGCATCGGCGAAAGGAACCCGCACGTATTCTGACTGGGCCCCGGGCAAATCGCCCTTAGCCTTGCCAAAACCGAACATTCCTTTTACGGTCAAGCAGTTGTACACCTTACCGGCAGCGCAGTTAGGGCATATCCCACAGAAGGGATTTGCCGGCACAGCGACCCGGTCTCCGACTTGGAAAGTGTGCACACCACTGCCCACTTCGGAAATGGTACCTACGAATTCATGTCCCAATATAAAATTTGGTATACAAGGAATGTGTCCTTTCCAAGCGTGAATATCACTTCCACAGATGGAAGATCCGGTAACACGTACTATAACATCGCTATTATCGATGATTTGGGGTTCTGCGATCTCCTCGAGTGAGAGGACCAGGTCATCACGTAAAAATAAAGCTTTCAAGATGTCACCCCCTGCAGTTTATCTGTTTATATATTCTGTTAACTTAGTTAATTGCAAATCCTATGCCAATGGGTTATGTAATCTCAAATAGCCGCAAAGCATGTGGTTGCGCAACTGACTTATTAAGAAAACCAAATATTGTGTCACGCAGTGTAGCACCGTGGCACATATCGTAAACCCAGCGATTAAATCAGGTATAAGGGCCTTATTGCTTATAATCGATTTGGATCTGTGACACGCCCGCCCAATCAGAAAGGCCAAATAGGGAAGTCATCCTTCACAACACTCCCTACAAAACCCTGGAAATAGGCATTTGTTAAGTTGTCGTTTAGATTGGCACTGATTTTGCAATTGATAGAATTGTATCAATATTGGCACGGTTTGCCTGAGCACGATGAATCCGGCAGAGTTCAGGCTTCAAGGAACCATATGACGCAAATTGCTTTTTGTAAGAATAAATTGGTGGGGTGATGAGATGGTTAAGGTTATGGGAGAACGCTGGCATCTAATGTACCGGAATAAGCTGCGCAGCGCAGATGAAGCTGTAGAGTTGTTAAGAGACGGGGATGCGATCCTCGTTCCCCTGGCAAATGGTCAACCACGAGCGATCGGCGATGCCATAGGCCGCAGACTCCGCGCAGGTGGAGTCAAAGACCTGCATTGGATCGGCGGCGTGGACGTTCTTTGGATGGATTGCTTTGATCCTGAGCTTCAGGATCTGATTATCATCGATTCGGGTTTCGTTAGTGCTGCAACTCGTTATGGAGTACAGCAGGGCTGGTACACTTACAGCGCCAATCGGCTGGGTCAGAGCATCGATATTATAAAGGACCATAAGCCTGGAATCAACCGCGGTGCCGTAGCCTGTGTCGTCTCACCAATGGACGAACATGGATTCTTCAGTACCGGCTGTCATGCCGACCTACCCTGGGGAGCTATCGGCACTGGACAGTTCCGTGAGGTCATATTAGAGGTCAACGAGAATATGCCGCGCACTTTCGGCAACAACCACATTCATATCAGCGAAGTGTCAGCTATAGTTGAAAATAATGTGCCCTTATTTGAACTGCCAGAGATTCCGATTTGTAATGAAGATCAGCTGATTGCTGGTTATGTTTTGGATCACATACAGGATGGCGCTTGTCTTCAGATAGGCATTGGGGGCATGCCAAATGCCATCGCTAAAAACCTGCGCGGTAAAAAAGACCTCGGTATTCACTCAGAAATGCTGACTGATTCTATGGTAGACCTATATTATGAAGGTGTTATTACCTGCCATCGCAAGAATTTCAACCGCAACAAAATAATCGGTGCCTTTGCACTGGGCTCCAAGAAACTCTACGATTTCGTACACAACAACCCTATGGTTGAAATGCACTGCACTTCATGGGTAAATGATCCGTATGTCATTGGTCAAAATGACAATATGATCTCGGTCAACGGGACCGTTGAGGTAGACCTATCTGGTCAGGCCGCTTCTGAATCACTGGGATATGTGCAGTATTCAGGAACCGGCGGGCAACTTGATTTTATACAGGGTGCCTGGCGCTCCCAGGGGGGCAAATCGTTTCTGGCCCTTTACGCTACATATACCAAGGACGGAAAATTACACTCCAAAATCAAGCCCACACTGACTCCCGGCATGTTCGTGACCGCCTCGAGAACAGAGGTCGATTACATAGTAACGGAATTCGGGATCGCCAAAATGAAGGGCAACAGCATGCGGGTCCGGGTGCAGAACCTGGTAAACATTGCCCACCCAGATTTTCGTGATTGGCTGATGTTTGAAGCCCGCAAAATGAATCTAACTCGATAAGCTTTACCCCGCACATCACATCCTCTGCAGCCTTCCCGTACCCCACGGGAAGGTTTTTTTTCGCGGCAATTGGCACAACGTGACGCACACGTGACACACATCATCAGCTTACACCACTTTAAAACTACGATCAACCGGCTATCATCTCTGTGACATTGCGTTGGCACATTTTTTGCACAGTAATTGGTTAGAAAAGCAGGAGGTAGAACCTATGATTACAGCAGGCGTTGATATTGGGTCTTCCTCATCCAAAGTAGTGCTCTTAGAAGAAGGCCAGAAGATCCTCAGCAAGTCGGTGGTTCCTATAGGCACTGGCACCAGCGGGCCGGCCCGGGCGTTCGAGCAGGCGCTGGCGGATGCTGATTTGAGGCGTGAGGATATTGCCCTGATCACTGCAACCGGCTATGGGCGATACAATTTTCCAGACTCGGACTACCAGATCAGCGAGATATCCTGTCATGCCCGGGGCGTCTTTGAAGTGCTTCCAGAAGCCCAGACCGTTATAGATATTGGTGGCCAGGATGCTAAGGCGGTCAGAATTGGGAGTAATGGGACAGTTACTAGTTTTGTAATGAATGACAAGTGTGCGGCTGGTACCGGCCGATTCCTGGATGTGATGGCACGGGTGCTGGAAGTCGATGTCTCCCAACTAGCCGAACTGGCTGCTGAGTCAAGGAGCGCAGTATCTATCAGCAGCACCTGCACGGTATTCGCTGAGTCAGAGGTGATCTCACAGCTGGCCAGGGGCGCCCTCCGCCAGGATGTTGCATCAGGCACTATTCGGTCAGTAGTACGTAGGGTAGCGGGTCTGGTCAACCGCGTTGGAGCCATCGGCCCCATCGTAATGACTGGTGGAGTAAGTCTTAACCGCCTGGTGGCGCAGTTCATGCAGGATGAACTAGGTTGGCCGGTAACTGTTGTCCCAGATGGTCAGCTTACAGGAGCTTTGGGAGCCGCCTTGATCGGCTGGAACATGTACATTAAAGGTATTACTAAATAAACATTTAAAAGGATGGAGAGGTGCAACTTATGTCAGAAAAACCGACTGCCAAGCAAATGCTAAATCAGATGCTTATGCAGCATTTCGGTGGGGCGATCGCTGCCAAGCAGAAAGGAGAGCCAGTAGGCTGGGCGACTTCGATATTCCCGCAGGAATTCCTGGAGACAATGGGCCTGACCGTGGTCTATCCTGAGAATCATGCGGCAATTGTGGCCGCCAAGCACGGAGCCCAGAAGCTAATCGATAATGCTGAACAAGCTGGATATGATGTGGACCTCTGTTCTTATGCCAAGCTCAGTCTGGGATATGCCATATCTCAGGATGCTGAGATCCCCCTTCCCCTGCCGGACTTCGTATGCTGCTGCAATAACATCTGCAACACGGTTTTAAAATGGTTTGAAAACCTGGCTGCCGACCTGAATATACCTCTGATATTGATCGATGTACCATTCAATCATAATTATCACCCGACACCTGAAGCTATTGCTTACATAAAGGCACAGTTTGAGGCCTGCATCAAGCAGCTCGAAGGGATAGCCGGACGGAAGTTCGACTATGATCGTTTTAAAGAGGTTATGAGGGTTTCTAATGAGGTCTCCCGGGCCTGGAAACGGGCTATCGATATGGGGCAGAACATGCCCGCGCCACTGAATGGATTTGACAGCTTCAACTATCTGGCGCTGATCGTTGCCATGCGGGGCAAACCAGAAACATTGGAAGTCTTTAACCGCCTGGCAGAAGAAATGGAAGAGAGGATCGCGCGCGGCGAATCCTGTTATCCCGATGGCGAGAAATACCGGGTGCTGTGGGATGGGATCGCTTGTTGGCCTTATATCGGCCAAAACATGAGAGCATTCAAGGAAAAAGGCATCAATATCGTGACCAGTACCTATCCCGATGCCTGGCTATTGATGTATGAAGCGGGTGATCTCGATCAAATGGCGCGGGCCTACACGATGGTCGGCAACAATGCTTGCCTGGAATACCAGGCTGACCGCCGCACCCAGTCGATCAAGGAATTTGGCGCCGAAGGTGTGCTCTTTCACATCAACCGAAGCTGTAAAGTCATGGACTTCCTACAATATGAGCAGCATCGGATGATCAGCAGCCGTACCGGGGTCCCTATAGCCACCTTTGACGGTGACCAATCTGATCCCCGCAATTTCTCACCCGCACAGTTTGACACTCGTCTGCAGGCACTGACAGAGATGATCGATCAGAAGAAAGCGGTATCCGGCAAAAAGGGAGGGGAAGCGTAATGACGATCAATATTATTCTTCAGCAAATGCAGGACGCCGTTGACCATCCAGATAAAGTGGTCGAGGATTTCTTGAAAACACACAAGCGTCCGGTCATAGGATGTGCACCGGAGTATTGTCCGGAGGAAATAGTCTATGCCGCGGGCATGCTGCCCATAGGTATGTGGGGCGGACGGACTAATATTTCCAAAGCCAATATGTACTTCCCTGCTTTTGCCTGTTCCCTGGTGCAGACTACCCTGGAGCTGGGCATGCGTGGTGTATACGATAAATTATCTGCAGTGATCGTACCTGCTCACTGTGATCATCTAAAATGTTTCGGCCAGGACTGGCGAGTCGCTGTGCCGCAAGTGCGTTTCATCCCGGTCGTACACCCTAACAACCGGCATCTGGAAGCAGCGGTAACTTACCTGCGAGAAGAATACGCCAGGATAAAGAAGGAATTAGAAATAATCGGCCGGCTCCCTATCAGTGACGCAGAACTGAACCTGGCTATTGAAGTCTACAATATCCATCGCGAGACTATGCGTGATTTCACCCTAGTAGCACGCGATTACCCGATCACTGTGACACCACGGACACGGCATCTCATTATTAAGAGCGGTTTTTTTATGGATAAAGCCGAACATACACAGCTGGTAAGATCATTTATCGATGAATTGAAGCGGCAACCTCATGAGTATTGGGCTGGCAAGCGGGTCTTGTTGACCGGCATCATGGCGGAATCTGATGAGCTTCTCGAACTTTTCTCCACTTATAAGCTGTCAGTAGCAGCCGATGACCTGGCCCAGGAAAGCCGGCAGTTCCGGGTCGATGTACCGGAGGGCTCGGATCCCCTAGAACGGCTGGCTCGCCGCTGGAGTCTGATGGAAGGCTGTTCGTTGTTGATCAATCCCGAAAAGCCACGCCGCTTCATGATACCCGATTTGGCCAAGGAAAGTGGGGCAGACGGAGTAATTGCTTGTATGATGAAGTTCTGCGATCCGGAAGAATTCGATTTCCCTTTTTATAAGCGAACTCTCGAAAAAGCCGGGATCCCGCTTCTGCACCTGGAGGTGGACATGAACGGGCAAACCCTGGAACAAGCGCGCACCCGCATTCAGAGCTTTGCAGAGATGCTGTCATTGATATAATCATTTTGGGCAATGAAGATAGCAAAGAGGGGCCGAATAATCGGTCCCTTTCGTTTGGCTGTCCCCTTCTATGCAAACACTCTTTTAGATGTAATTATCCTTCCCCGAACTGAGCTCTCACTAAAGAACTCGTTTTATTTTTATGATACAATTAAGACCATCTTGGGCTGATTCATAGCTGTGTACTCCATAATTATTGATATAAAGGCGGGGAACAGATAATGGAGCAACTATTCAAGCACATCAAGCTACTCTCAAATGGAAAATACACTCTTCCCTACTGCAATTGCCTGCTTATTGAGGATGATGTCAACTGCCTGGTGGATTCCAGCCCTCCTAAAGAAGAGATGGAATATCTTCAGGATATAAGAATCGATCTTATTGTTAACAGCCACGGGCACAGTGATCACAACTCCCGCAACTATGCTTTTCCCGAGGCCCGAGTGCTCCTCCATCCCGCCGAACACGAACGAGTGTTATCCGGCGAGGCTTACCTTAAGGATTATGGATTTGATCTATATCCAGCCGAAGACATACGGCCGCTTTACCTGGATGCCGTAAAATACCACCCTCGGGCGGCCGATGGCGAATTGAATGAAGGCCAGGTCATCTCTACCGGCAATGTAGAGTTTGAAGTCATCCGTTTACCAGGCCATAGCATCGGCCATTGCGGCTTTTTATTTCCAAAAGAAGGATTCATTTTTACAGCGGATATCCATGTCAATATCCCGCCATTCTATGCCATGCTCGACAGCAGCGTCGACGATTTTATAGCTTCGATCCAAAGAATCCGCTCCATGCAGCCCGATATGCTAATAGCTGGCCATGGAAAAGCTGTACTAAAAGGCAACCTGTCGCAAAGATTGGATACATATCTAGAAAAATTCCATAGACGAGATGAGGAGATCCTGAAGCGCATAAAATCCGGAAAGCATAAGGTCCGGGAGATCGCCGAGGACGGCATCACCTACGAAGGCAGGTTCCCTGAACCCCGCAGTGTTTACCTGCTTCACGAATGCATAATGGATTGGAAACACCTGCAAAGGCTCGAAAGATTAGGCGAAGTTATCTGCGAGAATAATAAATATTTTATAAAATGATTACTGAATAAATCTAGTGATCAAGCACTTTAAGACCCATTGCGCCTTAACCAGCACAATGGGTTTTTGTTTTTACCAAGTAATACAGCAAACCAGATTTAACAGCCTGTTTACAAGTATTTTACACTCCGTTTAAACCATCTGTTTCCAGTGATGGTTATAATATCTTATGCTGTTTTTTATTAGGTGCGGGATCGATGGCCATGACTATTGGGAGGCGGTGTGTTAAACCAGAAATTATTGGCAAACCGAACAAAACCAAACGTGAAAGGCGGGATATAATGCTAACGTTACTTCAGAACAAGAAGGGGTTCAGTGCAGTACAACGAGTGGTGCTATTACTAGTAATCATCGGTGCTATCGTAGCCAGTGGGCTGCCGGCATATGCCCAATGAGGCAGCACCTGTGCGCCTTCCGGCGGAAGCGCTGCAGTGTCATCTGACTCTACAACCCCCACCACTCTTAATGGGATGCAATTGGCTGTTCTAAGCCGGGGTTATTCATTTACGGTGGGTGATAACCCTGCTATGAAGCGTTCCTTATCAAGTCTATGCGGATTCCGCGAACCTACTGGCGTTTTGAATGCCCCTCAAACCTCTTCAGTGAAACTTCTAGCAGCACTGCCTTCAGCCTGGGACTGGCGGAATCAGGGAGGTGTCACCCCGGTTAAGGACCAAGGCGGATGCGGAAGTTGTTGGGCTTTTTCTACATGTGCCGTAATGGAATCTGCCATAAAAATCAAAGATAACGTGACCATCGATTTATCTGAACAGAACCTGGTCTCCTGCAACAAAGACGGCTGGGGCTGCAGCGGGGGCTACTTTGCTCATAAATATCATGTCAGTCCGGGAGCTGTTCTGGAGAGCAATTTCCCTTATCAGGGCACTGATGCACCATGTAAAACCTGTCCATACTCCTACAAACTGGACAGCTGGGCTTATATTTCTGGGTCTTCAAGCACTCCATCAGTGGATGCAATGAAAAGTGCGATTTATCAGTATGGTCCGATCGGAGTTGCAGTAGCAGCCGACTCCTATTTTCAGGGCTATACAGGTGGTGTATTCGATCATAATTCGACCAGCAGTGTCAATCATGCCGTACTTCTGGTAGGCTGGGATGATTCCAAAGGTGCCTGGATTATGAAAAACTCCTGGGGCACCAGCTGGGGTGAATCCGGCTACATGTATATTAAGTACGGCGTCTCTAAAATTGGTTATGGTGGGAATTATGTTATTTACAAAGGTGGCAGTACCCCGCAGCCTACTGTCCCTTCGGTTCCAGTCGGATTGACCGCTGCTGCCGCCAGTTCCTCACAAATCAATGTAAGTTGGGGCGCTTCATCCGGCGCCACCGGCTATGATCTGGAGGTAGACGGAGCTGTAAAAACCGGCGTGACCAGTCCCTATGCGAATACTGGACTGACGGCTAATTCAACTCACACCTACCGGGTAAGAGCCAAGAATGCGACCGGCACCAGTGCCTGGAGCAGCTCAGTCAGCGCCACTACTAAGAGCAGCACTGTAGTCCCACCCGTACCAGCCGGATTGACCGCTGCTGCCGCTAGTTCGTCACAAATCAATGTAAGTTGGGGCGCTTCATCCGGCGCCACCGGCTATGATCTGGAGGT
>JBLNAX010000044.1:0-5347 GCA_050259595.1 Acidobacteriota bacterium
TTAGATAATCTTTTTCTCGTTTAATTTGTTAATTAAGAGACTATCCGAAAAGTGGTTATCTGCTATAACTTTTACAATATGCAATATGTAAAGCTGGAACGGAGACTCTGATATTCTGAGACTCTGATATTATAGACCTTTTGTAGCTTTTCAATACATATTACTGACTTTTCAAAAATACAAAGTATTATATTTGATGCGTATGAGGGCCATTTTCGGCATTGTTTACTAAAACGGATCCAAATTTGTCTCAACAGATTAAAAACCGACTTTAAAATGTCAATATTCTCCAAAATCAAATAAACGCGATTGATTCCCAGGAATATGGGATACAGAAAAGCGATTTTAGTTTTGAGATTGGCTCTTAAGGATCAACTCCTTAATTATTTAGGCTTTTCATCATTGACAACTCACTTAATTAATAAAAAGATGAGACTTTTTAATATCTTCTGGGGCGCCAAGATTTTCCTGAATTCTACTTAATTGAGTGCCTGAGTGCCATCAAAAAAAATCCAGAAAATAATAAAAGTCTCATATTCAGTTTTATTTCCTATACTCTTAACCTAAGCCTTTCCTCCAGAAACCTGGCATTCGTCTACGAATTTTGTTAGTTCTTTGTCTGCGGTTTCGCAGCTGACGAGAGCTGGTTTATCTGTAACTTTAATTACTAGACTAGACTTTTCATCCCATAAGTAGTGCGCAGAGACTCCCTTACTAGAAAGATCTCCCTCATTTCCCGAAGGGACAGAGACACCGTAGTTCTGAAGCTTTGTCTTCATGCACTCAAACGTCTCAGGTGAAACATTAGAATATTTTGTGGGTTTACATTCCGTTGCGTGTGCGAATCCAATAGAAAAAGCCAAGCAAAGTACTAGCAAAGAAGCTATCAATTTCCTATTCATCCTTTACCCCCATATTATAATTAGGTCGTTCCAGTCGACCACATTTCATACTAAACTAAATGAAATATATTTTAATCCATACTAATTTAATACAAATAGATTTATAATACTCTGGTTTATAAGTAGCTAACCTTTGCTGTCGTTATCCTTCCAACTTAATCAAAATAACTTTTAGCATCACTCTTTTCTCATGACTCTGGTATGTTTAGATTCCCTTTGTCACAAAAGCATCAAAAAGCGATCAACAGTTACTCTGGGATTTCATTCTGGAAACACAACCCCTGTATCAGTGGACAATCTCTTTTTCATTATAAGAAAAATATTTATATACTGACGTACTACGCAAGAGAAAGTAAGGGGTTAGCGTACTTATGTACGGGTAACTATCTTATAATAATTGCACAGAAAGTGCCTTACCAGGGTACAGCCTGAAGAACATCGAATCAAAACGAGGCATACCATTGACGAAAGTTGTAGAAATCTCTCCAACCACAAGACATGAAGGTCACTCCAAGCTCACCCTGAAGGTAGATGATCAGGGTATTGTCGAGCGCGGAGACTGGCTCTCCATCACCCCTGTGAGGGGTATTGAGAAACTCGCCATAGGTAAGACGATGGAACAGGTCCCGAAGATTGCTTCTCGGGTCTGTGGCATCTGTCCTATCGCTCATACTTTGGCAAGCATCGAGGCCATGGAGGCATCGATCGGCTGCGAGATCCCAACGGATGCAAAGCTCCTGCGGGTCATTCTCCATGCCGCGAACCGTCTCCACAGCATTGCCCTGCATAACATCCTGATCCTCCCGGACTTTTACATCCCTGGGACAGAGACGAAGATCAATCCGTTTACAAAGGAGGAGCCTGTCAGGAGCATTGCAGCGAGAATCATCCGCATCCGCGAGATCGGACAGACAATTGGAGCCATCGCAGGCGGCGAGGCAATCCACCCCTCAAACCCGAGGATCGGCGGAATGTACCGCAACGTGAGCCCCTTAGCAAAGCAGAAAATGGCAGACCTGGCGAGAGAGGGACTCGTCCTTGCCCACGAGCAGATGGAGTTCATGCTTGAGGTCATAAGGAACATGAAGAATCGTGAGTTCGTCGAGGTTGCAGGCAAGCAGATTCCCATTCCCAAGAAGCTCGGGTACCACGACCTTGGGGTAATGGCCACATCTCCGATGTACGGTTCATCCAGTCTGGATGAGAAGCCTATGTGGGATATTGACCGCTGGAAGGAAACCCGGCCATGGGAGTGGTATATGGGTGAAGTAACCATCGATCTTGAAGACCCAAGTTATCCATTTGGCGGCACCACTAAGGCCGGCACCAAAGCCAACCCCCGCATGGAAGCCTGCAACGGCGTTCCTACCTACGACGGCCAGCCAGTTGAGGTCGGCCCGAGGGCAAGACTTGCTACTTTCAAGAACTTCGACGAGAAGGGTACCTTCGCCCAGCACATTGCCAGGCAGATGGAGTATCCGGATTGCTGCTACACCATCCTCAAGTGCCTTGATAAACTGAATACGTCGGGCAAGGTACTCGCCGATTATATCCCCCAGGGAGACGGGTCCATGGGCTGGGCAGCGAACGAAGCCCCCCGCGGGACAGATGTCCACCTCACACGGGTAAAGGATAGAAAAGTGCTGTGGTACGAGATGCTTGTGCCCACCACCTGGAATCTCCCTACCTGCAGCCGTGCTCTGACTGGAGCGCCCTGGCAGATATCTGAAATGGTTGTTCGGGCCTATGACCCATGCGTCTCGTGTGCAACCCACGTGATAGTGATAGACGAGGAGAACAAGACCGTCGCCCAGAAGATCCTCCAGTGGTGAAGGGAATGGAAACGCTGTACTCCGAGATTGTAGTGGCAGGTTGCGGTAACCCACTCTATGCGGACGATGGATTCGGGCCCGCTGTAGTGGAGAAACTCAAGGACCTGGAGCTCCCCAAGCATGTCACCGTTGTTGACGCAGGGCTTGGGGGACCCCATTTTATCTTTACTCTCCTCAATCCTGAGTCCACGAAGTCTCTTATCATTGTGGACATCGCGGACTTCAGGGGGGAACCCGGCGAGCTCAGGTGGCTCGATGTTGATGAGCTCCCCGCGGGAAGCTACAGGGACGCTCACTCATGGGACCTGACAGAGCCGCTTCAGTATATTAAGAACGATATTCGGGTCCGGGTCCTTGCGTGCCAGAAGAAGTACGTTTCTGCCCCCGAAATGGTCATTGGGATTACAGACGAGGTACAGAGAGCCATTCCTGAAGCTGTATCCGAGATACTGAAGGAAATAGGGATGAACTATGGAACTGCTTCACTGCATCAAAAAACCATGGGCGGAGAAATCCAAGCCTGCTCAGGTTGCGACGGAGAAGCAGGTGTAGCTACAAAGGAGACTAAACCAGTGGCAAATAAAATCAAGCTCGGGCATGTACACATGAGCGGCTGTACCGGCTGCCTCGTGTCCGTGGCCGACAATAACTTGGGACTTATTAAGATCCTGGACGATTACGCTGACCTCGTCTACAGCCTCACGCTTGTCGACGTCAGGCAGATCCCGGAGATGGACGTGGCGCTTGTAGAGGGATCAGTCTGTATCCAGGACCATGAATCGGTGGAGGAGATTAAGGAGACACGGAAGAAATCCAAGATAGTAGTAGCCCTCGGTTCCTGCTCAAGCTACGGGAACATCACGCGCTTCTGCCGCGGCGGGCAGCATAACCAGCCTCAGCATGAGTCCTTCCTCCCAATCGGGGATCTCATCGACGTGGATCTTTATATTCCCGGATGCCCTCCGAGCCCGGAGCTAATAAGGAATGTTGCTATCATGGCGTACCTGCTCCTGGAAGGAAACGAGGACCAGAAGATCCTTGCTGGCAAGTACTTAAAGCCCCTCATGGACCTTGCGAAACGCGGCACAACCGGATGCTTCTGCGACCTGATGAACGACGTGATCAATCAGGGCTTATGCATGGGCTGTGGTACCTGCGCTGCATCCTGCCCTGTGAGGGCGATCACCCTAGAGTTTGGAAAACCTCAGGGTGAGCGTGACCTATGCATCAAATGCGGCTCCTGCTACGGTGCCTGTCCGAGGTCGTTCTTCAATGCCGACGTAATTTCCGAATTCGAGAGCATTAGCGAGCTAATCGCAGACGCGCTTAAGTGAGGTGAGATTGATGATTGAAGATCCATATCTCGGCAAATACATTACCTGCGTTTCAGCACGGAGCACGGACAAGGAAATACTCCAGAAGGCACAGGACGGCGGCATCGCTACAACCCTTATGGTCTATGCCCTCGAACAAGGGATCATCGACGGAACGATAGTGGCAGGAGAAGGCGACCGACCCTGGCAGCCCGAACCATTCATCGCGACAAGTCGTGAGGACATACTCAAGGCACGAGGGACAAAATACAGCATCAGCCCCCAGATCTCCTGGCTCAAGGAAGCAACCCGGTCCTTCGGCCTCGACAAAGTAGGAGTCACTGGTGTCTGCTGCCAGATGCAGGCGGTCAGGAAGGCTCAGCTCTATCCTATCAACATGCGGGATGTCCCGGGCAAGGTCGCTTTCACAGTTGGTCTCTTCTGTATGGAAAACTTCCCTTACAAGTCCCTGCAGACCATTGTTGAGGACCATGCAGGGCAGAACCTTAGCTCCGTGAAGAGAATGGACATCGGGAAGGGCAAGTTCTGGGTCTACACCAACCGCGGGAACGTCGCTACCCTGCCGCTCAAAGCGACCCATAAGTACGAGCAGCCCGGCTGCCACGTCTGCCTCGATTATGTCTCTACCCTCGCTGACATTTCGACCGGCTCGGTCGGAAGCCCTGACGGCTGGTCCACGGTCTTTATCCGTACCAGGAAGGGGAACGAAGTCTGGTCAAAAGCGGTCGCTGCGGGATTGTTCGAGACAAAACCTATCGAGGATGTCAAACCTGGACTCGAACTTCTCACGAAGCTCGCAAAGGAAAAGATCGACAAGAATACGAAGACGGTTGAAGAGCGCAAGACCTTCGGCGTCAACAAGGCGTTAAGGAATCCTTACGCCTAAACTCTTTTTTTCATCGATACTGTTCGCATTATCTATAGCGAATAAGGGGATGGGATAGTTCTCATCCCTTGTTTGATTTCACTTTTTTATCCTGATATGATTTCGTAAATTCAAAAATTGTGGCATTTTCAATGAGAAACAGAATACGAACAAAATGTTAAAGAGTTCGTGTTTATTGAAAAATACTCAAAATAATGGCAAAAAATAATGTTTTTCTCCAAAAATGCGAACTTTCTATGTCAAAAAACGTTCGTATACTAAAATACCCTGCAAAGTTAGTGTACAAGTTTTTCGGTTCCATTGCAAAAAATTATGAAAGGAATTTACTGGCATGATATATATTCCTAAATTTCTACTTATTTCAGTAAATCCATAATTCTTTTTGCAACAGTC
>JBLNAX010000045.1:0-6225 GCA_050259595.1 Acidobacteriota bacterium
ATATCAACGAACCCATCATTATCAGTGGCTCCGCTTTTGACCTTCTTCAAAAGTTCTGCAGTATCCAGATCATATGAACACTGAAAGTGAGGTTTATCCACAAACGATTTAAAATCTCCGCCCCATTCAAATCCATACTTTTTACCCAACGCACCGATTTTATCCCAGTTCTTACTGTCCCAATCAGCCTTTCCGTCAACAACTTCCACAACATCAAATGCTAATCCATAATTATGATAGCTCTGGCCACCCTTGGCATTTGTTACTATCTTGCCTTTGTGATCCCTGCCTTTGGAATAGAGGGCATCTTGTTCAGCAAAAGAACGATAGCCATCGGTAATTATTAGGTTAATGCCTATACTTTTTGCTTCTAACAAAAAAGATTCAGCATTTGTCCTTAATAACGGATGTAATGTGTCGAGCTTGGTTAGGGTCTTGGGGCTCAATTCTTTTTGAGCTGTTTTTATTATTTCAACTGCACGTTCAGTCTTCGCCCCCTGGCCATCGGCTACTTCGAAGTCATGTGCCGTTTTATCAAGCAGGCTTATGAGCTTGTTGGCCTGATCACGCATGATTTGGACACGGCGGTGTTCCATGCCCCACAGATTATCGACTTGAATGCGCACATGGCCTTCCAGGGCTATGCCGTGAAGACGGTGGCTGAGCTCGTTGTCAATGTTGTTAAGTATGAGTGATATATTTCTCAGGCTTTTGGACATAGTTCTCAGATGTTCGGTTGTTACTTGGATATGTTCAGTCACAATCAATTCTCCTAAATAATGTGTTCATAGGGTAGAGCTGAATACCAGATATATAAGATTGTTACATTTTTCGCCAATATAGGAAAGGGGTAAAAAATGGGTTGATTTGTCGCAGAAAAAGCCCGGAGAAATGAGCTTGGTACAAGGCCTGAAGATTGGCTTTCAAGACCCTTTGTATGGTGATTGTTCCAGGTCTGAAAAAGCTAGGTGAAATGATTAAACAAACAAAACCCGTGACAGGTCCACGGGTTTATCGTTATGTGTGTTATATCCTTTGGGTTTTAATTAGCTTTGCGCATTTTTGGCTTGTTGTAGATGGTCATGAGGCGTGCATAGACAAACCAGGGCTCGACCTCAAAGTGTTCCGCAATCTTATCAACGCTCTTATGTAGGGCCATTACCTGGCGGAATTCGGAATCCGGCATTAAGAAACGAGTAGCCCACGCAATGGCGTTCTTCTCGTCTTGGGCGACGATAGCCTCTACATCGCTCCGCTGGGCATATGTAAGCTCCTTATAACGGTAGTGATACAGCACATGCCCGGATCTCGGGGGGTGCAGGCAGTGGCCGATTTCTTCGGCGAGTATAGAGCGAAACCGGCGGTGATTTTTGAGAAGCGACTGGTCGATGACGATCATTTGCTTGTCTGGCCAGGCAAAGGCATCGGTGCGCTTGTCCAATTCATGAAGATCCGCTGGATATATGTTGATTCCCAGCATCTCCACAAAATTAAGCATTTCATCGGTGCTAATCACGTCTTAACCCTCCACTCTGCCCGCGGCGATGAGCGGCAATACCGCCTGTATCTGGGGGGCCGTAATGAGCCACCGCTCGCTTGACCAGGCCCAGGAACTCATCCTCGGATAGCTCCAGCTCGAACTTGAGCTCACTGATTTTGAGTAGAGCATCGGCCAGCGAACGGGCTTGTATAGATATTCGGGATTCGGTTGCGGAATTGGAGGGAGAACCGGACGTACGGTTCCTTCCCAGTAAGTAATCTACTGACACATCAAAAAAATCTGCGATTTTATCCAGTGTTACGGGGTCTGGTTGCCTGCGGCCTGTTTCGTATAATGCAATGGCAGACTTACCAATATGAAGGGCATCAGCAAGATCTTGCTGAGTCAGTTCATACTGGCTGCGCAGTATTTTCATTTGTTTCCCTAGTTCCCCCATTGCTGCACCTCATCAAAAATTACATGTAAGTTACATAATGAAAACAACGTATAACAATTATATATCGAAAACCCCGAAACAATGCTTGACTAAATTTCACATTGAAACTATAGTTAGAATAACAGTTTCAAAACGAAAATGCAAATGATTCTAAAATAAGCATTTACCGAAGGGAGGAAAAACATGCTGAGCTTTGAGGTAGAACCACAAAAGGGTGCCAATATCAAGGTGGTTGGTGTAGGCGGCGCTGGCAACAATGCTATTAATAGGATGATCGAGGCCGGGCTGAGTGGAGTTGAATTTATTGCAGTGAACACAGATTCAAAATCACTTAGTCTATCAAGAGCCAATCGAATTTTACAAATAGGGGACAAGGCAACTAGAGGGCTGGGTGCGGGGGCACAGCCGGAAATCGGACGCCAGGCCGCTGAAGAGAGTGAGGAGATAATCAAGAAGTCACTTCAAGGAGCGGATATGGTTTTTGTTACTGCCGGCATGGGCGGTGGGACCGGGACTGGCGGGGCGCCGGTGGTAGCCCGGATAGCCCGTGAGCTAGGGGCTTTAACGGTAGGTGTCGTAACCAAGCCTTTCTTCTTCGAAGGCCGGCAGAGAATCAAGGCTGCCGATCAGGGATTGCTTACACTCGAACCGGCGGTAGACAGCTTGATCACTATAGCCAATGACCAGCTATTAAAAATATCCGAAAAGGGCTCATCTTTTCAACAAGCCTTCAAACTGGCTGATGAGGTGCTGCGGCAGGGTGTACAGGGCATATCTGACCTTATACTCATGCCTGCATTGATAACTCTGGACTTTGCTGATGTAAAGACGGTAATGAAAGAATCAGGAATTGCCCTCATGGGAATCGGTCGTGGTCATGGCTCCAGCCGTGCAGTGGATGCGGCACGAGCGGCTATCTCAAATCCACTCTTAGAATTCACAGTTGAAGGAGCTCACTCGGTGCTGTACAATGTTACCGGTGATGAGAATATATCCCTGGAAGAAATCCGTGAAATCGGCGAAGTGATCTATGAAGCAGCCCACCCCGAAGCCCAGATCATTTTCGGTGCTGCTGTTGATGGGGGAATGGAAGGCGAAGTGACAGTTACTTTGATTGCTACCCGCTATGAATCGGCGGTTACTGAGCATGAAAAAGTCGTGGCTGATGTGCGGGAGATACCAATCGATAGAAGAAACATCGATATTCCCTCGTTTATACGCAAAGCTAATACGAATCCAGTGCAAGACCCTAAAGTCGAGAGGATGGGCAACCTGGTTTATCATGCTCGATAGATGACACAGTTATAAACTTAACGCGTTAAGTCCGCATGATTGCGGGCTTTTCTTTTTGTATAATAAAGGGAAAACTCGCCTTTCGGAAGAATATATCATCAAGCGGAAACGGCGGCAGGTGTCATTTTTATCCAGTAGAGCATGTGCCAATATCTAATTTACCTTCCTTCTTACTTTGTTACTTTGTTAAATTCGTTTCGGCAACTGCTATTTCATAGTTTCCAAATATTGCGCAGCATCTAATGAGGAGTGTTAGTTGTGAAACCCCTGCGAATCATTATTGTGGAAGATCAGCCGGATGATGCGACCATAATCCTCTTTGAGTTAAAACGCGGCGGCTTTGATCCGATCTATACTAGGGTCGATACAGAGTCTGCACTTCGCGAAGCCCTGTCAACGGAAGAGTGGGATATTGTAACTTCCGATCATTCGATGCCTATGTTTAGCGCTCCTGAAGCACTGGAAATCGTTCAGTCGATCAAGCCCGACTTACCGGTTGTAATTGTTTCAGGTGAAATAGATATTACTTTGGCAGTCTCTCTAATGAAGGCTGGCGCGAAGGACTATGTGCAAAAGAAAGATGTAGCACGTTTGCCGTTAATTATTGAACGAGAGCTGCGGGAGGTAGAGGCGGTATATAAACGGCAGGGCATGGAAGAAGCTTTACGTACCAGTGAACAGACCATTCAAGCCAGGGAGTCTGACTATCGAGCAATCTTTGAAAATTCGATTGATGCCATTGCTGTCTTTATGGATGGTGTTCATGTCTCGGTCAACCCTGCATATGTGAAGATGTTTGGGTATGACAAGCCGGAGGATCTGATCGGGCGCTCAATTTTCTATTTGGTAGCTCCTGATGACCACGAAAGATTAATGGCGTACCATGCAGCCCGGCGTCAGGGCCAGCCAGCTCCCCAGGAATACGTAGCAAGGGGCATAAAGCGTGATGGCAGCGAGCTGGACCTCGAGGTCAGAGTATCATCATATGAGGTTAAGAATCAATTGCAGATGGTAGGCATTCTACATGATATAACAAAACGGAAGATGATGGAGCAGAAACTAAGACAAAGTGAAGAGAGGCTGAACTCTCTTTATAAAAACATGGCCGAGGGAGTAGCGCTGCACGAACTTGTTTTTGATGAATGTGAGCAGCCCGTAAATTATCGTATTATGGATATTAATCCGCAGTTTGAGAGGATACTCGGCTTGCGGTATGAGAATGTCATTGACAAAATGGCCACCGAGGCGTATGGCACTCCGGAACCGCCATATCTTAAAGAATACAGTATGGTAGCCTTAACCGGCAATCCAGGTAAACTAGAAACCTATTTCACACCTTTGGATAAGTACTTCTTAATATCTATAGCTCCCTGGGGGAAGTACGGTTTTGCCACGATTTTTTCCGATATAACTGAACGAAAACTAAGTGAACAAGCAATGCGTGAAAGCGAGGAAAAGTTCCACAGACTTTATATGGATGCGCCTTTGGGAATATTTCATTCTAACTTTAGTGGACAGTTCTATGACGTCAATCCTGCTCTGGCCGAGTTGTTGGGATATGATTCACCTCAAGATGTATTAGACTCGATTTATAACATAGCGGAACAGATCTATGCGGAACCACCAAAACGTGATGCTGTTATTGAGAAGACACTGAATGAAGGGAACCTTGTTACGCACGTAAATAAATATCGACGAAAGAATGGGGAGGAGTGGGATGCCTACCTGCGTCTTCGAGTAGTCATGGACAATGAGGGACATCATTTATACCTACAGGGATTTGTGGAGGATATCACCAAGCGCACACGGCAGGAAGCGGAAATACGGCGACTGAATCAAAACCTTGAGAGACTAGTGGAACAACGGACCGCTGAATTACAGTCATTCGTTCATTCAGTATCACATGACTTACGGGCACCTCTGCGAACTGTT
Source organism: Acidobacteriota bacterium (assembly GCA_050259595.1). Lineage (GTDB taxonomy): Bacteria > Bacillota > Syntrophomonadia > Syntrophomonadales > DTU052 > JBLNAX01. The sequence goes on from JBLNAX010000045.1 coordinate 5,163, forward strand.
AAGGAATTCAGCCGCATTCTTCTCGAAGATTACAGCGATAAGCTTGACGATAATGGGCGGCATTTTATCAATAAAATTATTGAAGCTGCAAATCATCAAAACGACTTGATGGACGCGCTGCTGCTGCTGGCTAGAGTCGGTTCGGCGGAGCTGCAATATGATGATGTGGACCTGATCAAATTTGTTAAAAATATAGCTAGTTCGCTAGGTGCCGCAGAGCCTTCCCGACAAGTCGAATTCATATTAGAAGAATCGTTGACAGTCAAAGGGGATCCACGCCTGATGCAGATCGTAATAGAGAATTTGATCAGTAATGCCTGGAAGTATACTGCCCTTAAAGGCCAAGCATTGATCGAGGTCGGAGCAGTAAGTCTTCATGGAGAAAAGGTATACTATGTTCGAGATAATGGCGTTGGATTTGATATGAAATACGCATCCCAAGTTTTTGATGTATTCAAACGCCTGCACAGCAATGATGAGTTTGCCGGCAATGGAGTGGGTTTGTCGATCGTACGCCGCATCATCGACCGCCATGGTGGATCCATCTGGGCGGAAGGTGAGGTCGGAAAGGGAGCAACATTCTATTTTTCTTTAGGTTCAAGCTAACTCATAAGCGAAACTGCCCCTCCATTCGGAGGGGTCAGGCCAATGACAAAAACAAATCTCTGTGTTATTCCAAAAACCCCGTTCAATCAACGTACCCAAGTACGTCTCAATCACGGGGTTTTCTCATGCCTTGATCTTCGCTTCCGTCTTTCGGCCTGCCGGATTCTGGCCATTCGGTAATAGAGGAATATTGCCGCTTATTGTTGAAAAAGTTATTTGGCGGCTCAGGTTAGGTGCACCTTTTCTCCCAATTCGTGCCGCTAAACTAAGGTTGTGCAAGGGGTTTCAGATGGGGAAGAAGTGGATCGAAGAACTGGACTATCTCCGCGGGATAGCCTTTCTAGCCGTAGTAGCCCAGCACTGTATAGGCATGTATGTACATAACTCACACACCACCCTGAACCAGCAGATAGGTTTAGGGGTGGCCTTCAATCTAGTCAGATTTGCGGTTCCGGTT
>JBLNAX010000046.1:0-75450 GCA_050259595.1 Acidobacteriota bacterium
AAACCAATACGTTAGAGCAGGCTCGCAGTTTTATGGAAAAGGTTTCCCTGGCTGCGGTAGCTGTCAGCCTGGGCGGAGTCGAAACAATCGTCTCTTATCCGGTTACTATGTCTCATGCCGCCATGCCCAGAGAGGAACGCGAAAGGCTTGGTATTACGGATAATCTGATTCGGGTATCGGTTGGGCTGGAGGAGGTTGATGACTTGATCAATGATTTTACTAATGCACTGAGTTAAATTGCTTTATTCCCCAATCGAATATTCTGAGTGAATCCTGGGTCATTCCTATTGTTTGGTGGAATGGCCTTTTTGTTTCTCGGAGATATTTTTAACAAGCTATCACACTGCTAATAGGTGATAGCTGCATTATTGCGCGTTAATTTGGGGAATTCAATTCTTTCTCAGGAAACTATTGACACGGGAACGGGTTGCCATTATAGTATTAATATACACAAAATACATCGGAATTATAGGAAATGAATCGCGAACAAAAATTGGAGGTATTTGAAAATGTCAAAGATAGCCAAGAATTTAACTGAACTGATAGGTAATACACCCTTGCTGGAATTAAGCAACTACAACCGCAGTGAGCTGCTGGATGCAACAGTGGTTGCCAAGCTTGAATACTTCAACCCACTAGGCAGTGTTAAAGACCGCATTGGATACGCCATGATCAAAGACGCTGAGGATAAAGGCGCACTTCGCCCCAATTCAGTAATTATCGAACCGACTAGCGGCAATACCGGCATAGGCTTGGCATTTGTTGCGGCCGCCAAGGGTTATAAGTTAATACTGACTATGCCCGAAACCATGAGCATTGAAAGAAGAAATCTTTTAAAGGCTCTGGGAGCTGAGTTAGTACTAACACCTGGTCCTGAAGGCATGAAAGGTGCAATAAAGAAAGCCGAAGAACTGGCAACCGAAACACCAAATTCATATGTTCCCCAGCAGTTTAAGAATCCTGCAAACCCAGACATACACCGTAAGACTACTGCAGAAGAAATATGGCGGGATACTGACGGCCAAGTAGACATCTTTGTGGGCGGCGTGGGCACCGGCGGAACCATTACCGGTGTAGGCGAGGCATTAAAGACCAAGAATCCCCAGGTTAAGATTATTGCTGTCGAGCCAGCCGATTCTCCAGTGCTGTCAGGCGGTAACCCTGGTCCGCATAAGATCCAGGGCATCGGAGCGGGGTTTGTGCCGGATATACTAAACACGACCATCATCGATGAAATATTTACTGTTAAAAACGAGGAAGCATTCGCGACGGCACGCAAACTATCCAAAACCGAAGGCCTGCTGGTGGGCATTTCGTCTGGAGCTGCAGCTTTCGCCGCTACCCAGATCGCCAAAAGGCCAGAGAATAAGGGCAAGACAATAGTTGTTCTGCTCCCAGATACCGGAGAAAGATATTTGTCCACGGTTCTGTTCCAGGAAGAAGAATAGGCATTCTGACGGGTTCCCCCTCAGGAAATCTGGATAATAGGGGACCCGTTTGTTTTAACCAAAACCGAGTACAAACGGTTCAATCAAGGAGGTGTTTGGCCCATGGCCAAGGTCTGTTATATAAGAGAAAACAATGACAGTTAAGACAAAATTATTAAAATTGGAGGAAGAAAAGTGAAAAGGAATTCTTACATAAAAATCGCGTCCATTGTTGCGTTGTTAGCTTTATTTGGAGGCTTGGCCTTTGGGCAGCTAGCCGTTGCAGACAATTCTGCTAACAAAGTAATTAGAGTTGGTTATTTCCCTAATTTGACCCATTCTCAAGCACTGGTAGGGCTGGGTGATGGTACTTTTAAAAGAGCATTAGGCCCTAAGATTTCAATCGAGGAACATCAATTCAACGCAGGTCCGGCTGAGATCGAAGCACTGCTGGCAGGAGAGCTGGATCTCGGTTATATCGGACCTGTCCCTACTATCAACGGTTTCGTTCAGTCCAAAGGGCAGCTGCAGATTATAGCCGGTGCTTCTGATGCAGGAGCAGTCCTGGTAGCCCGCAAAGGATCAAACATCAAAGCTGTGAAAGATCTGGACGGCAAAAAGGTGGCGGTTCCACAGTTAGGTAATACTCAAGACATTTCTTTAAGGAATCTACTTGCCCAGGCTAAGCTCAAAGATGCATCCAAAGGCGGCACTGTGACTATAATTCCGGCTGAGAATGCAGACATCCTTACCTTGATTGGAAAGGGCGAAGTCGATGCCGCTTTGGTTCCCGAACCCTGGGGATCTCGAATTGTAAAAGAAGCAGGCGCTAGTATAGCACTGAATGAGAAACAGGTTTGGAGAAATGGACAGTATGCTACCGCGGTAGTCATTGTCAGCAAAGAATTTTTGACTAAGAATCCGGACCTGGTTAAGAAATGGCTGCAAGCTCATGTCGAACTGACTCAGCGTATCAACGCTCACAAGGACATTGCTGCTAAAGTGGTAAACAGTCAAATTAAGAAACTGACCCAGAAGGGTATTGCTGATGATGTCTTAAAGAGCTCATTTAATAGAATCGTAATTACCTATGATCCCAAGTCTGATTCCATCCGTGACTTCGTTAAGCTTTCCAAGGCCAACGGCTATATCAAAGAGAATCCGGACGTCAACAAGCTGATTAATCTCAGCATTCTGAACCAGGTATTGAAAGCGAAGAAACTCCCGCCGGTTAAATAATCGAAAGGGTTTAGGAGCATTGTCATGATAGAGATTGAGGGCATAAGCAAAACTTTTTATTCGCATAATGGCCCAACAAATACCCTCGACAACATCAATTTAAAAATCGATCAGGGAGAGTTCATATCCCTGGTTGGCCCTTCGGGGTGTGGCAAAACAACCCTTCTCAATATTATTGCGGGTTTGGAAACAGCAAGTGCTGGTGCAACGAAGCTAAATAGCCGCGAAATCAAAGGGCCAGGCCCGGACCGAGTAGTAATGTTCCAGGAAGCAGCCCTGTTCCCCTGGCTCAAAGTGATTGATAATGTCGAGTACGGAATGAAAATAGCCGGTATACCCAAAGCAGAACGACGTGATAGGGCATGTCACTACTTAAAGATGGTGCACCTGACCAGATTCGCCCGGGCCTATCCTCATCAATTGTCTGGCGGGATGCGCCAAAGGGTGGCTTTAGCACGAGCCCTAGCCATTGATTCTGATGTTCTGCTGATGGATGAGCCATTTGCTGCTTTAGACAGCCAGACCAGGAGTATTCTACATACTGAGCTTCAGGAAATCTGGTTTAAGACCAAGAAAACGATAATATTTGTCACCCATAATGTTGAAGAAGCAGCCCTGCTGGCCGATCGTGTGCTGGTCATGTCGGCTAATCCCGGGCGGATCAAGAAAGAGTTCGAAGTCAAACTAGCCCGGCCACGGGATGCCGAAAATCTGGACCTGGCTTTTGTTTGCACACAAATCTTACGTGAACTGAAAGAGGAAGTGGAGAAGGTTGCCAGAGCAGAATTCGATAGTGATTGGTCTCTTCAAAAAACTGGTCTTTTACCTGGTCTTGATCGCAATCTGGGAACTGGTATTTAAGTCAGGTATTTGGCCGGAATATTTATTCCCCTCACCGTTGGGTGTTGTTGAAAACCTAATTTCAGGGGTTAACGAACACTGGCTGTTCATTGCCATCATTGCCAGTCTCAAAAGGGTTGTAATAGGCTATATAGCGGCAGTGGCATTAGGGCTATTATTAGGAGTGCTGATTATTAAGTTTCAGTTCCTGGACGAAACGCTTGGTCCCCTGATTTTAGGGCTGCAGACCCTACCCAGTATCTGCTGGCTGCCCCTGGCCATTCTGTGGTTTGGTCTGGGAGAGGACTCGATAATCTTTGTTATAATAATTGGCTCTTTATTTTCTATGTCTATGGCGGTCGTTTCGGGCATTAAGAATGTGCCGCCCATTTACAAGCGGGTAGCCGATACTATGGGCGCCAAAGGGCTAAAGGCTTATACAACGGTTGTCATTCCTGCTTCATTGCCTGCTATCGTTACCGGGATGAAACAGGCCTGGTCTTTTGCCTGGAGGGCTTTGATGGCTGGAGAATTACTATCGCCCAAGGATGGCCTGGGGTATGCTCTGACTATTGGCCGGGACTTACATGATATGAATCAAGTGGTTGCAGTTATGGTCGTAATCATTGTGGTAGGCTTGCTGATCGATACACTGCTGTTTGGCCGAGCCGAACGGGCTATCAGGTATCGGTGGGGACTATCACAGAATTAAGCTGAAAAAGAACAAGGGAGGATCTACATAAATGACAATACAAAAATCAACCAACATTGTATGGCATTCTGGAGAAGTGGACAGGAAGGCTCGGGAGACTCTATTAGGGCAAAAGGGCACGGTGCTGTGGTTTACTGGCTTATCCGGTTCAGGTAAAACGACCATTGCCCGTGAGGTCGAAAAGGCGCTTTTTGAACGTTCTCATCTTGCCTATGTCCTTGATGGTGACAATATTCGTTTCGGTTTAAATAAGAATCTGGGTTTCTCGCCGGAAGACCGCGCAGAAAACATAAGACGGATCGGCGAGGTGGCGAAACTTTTTTCTGATGCTGGGGTCATTTCTCTGACTGCTTTTATATCGCCGTATCAAGCGGACCGTAAGCTGGTACGTGAACTCCTTAAAGAAGGAGAGTTCATTGAGATTTATGTTAAATGCCCGCTTGAAGAATGCGAAAACCGTGATGTGAAGGGCTTATACCAGAAAGCTAGGGCTGGTGAGATCAAGGAATTTACCGGCATCTCAGCCCCCTATGAAGAACCGGAAGCCCCGGAAATAACCCTGGAAACTGCCTCTGAGACCATTGAAGAGTCAGTGGACAAAGTCCTATATTACCTGGCTAAGCACGGTTTGCTGAACTAAAATGATTGGTTCGGCCTTAATGTGAGGTGGAAAACGTGGTCAACCACAAACTGGATGCAATCATCGATGAAATAAAACTCGTGAACATTTCGACAGACATATTGGTCATTGGCGGGGGAACCGCGGGGTGTTTTGCGGCGATTACTATTAAAGAAACCAGCCCGGAAACCGATGTGCTGGTGATTGAGAAAGGGCATGTCGACCGCAGCGGCTGCCTGGCGGCTGGGGTAAATGCTATAAATGCCTATCTTAATCCTGGTGAGACTCCTGCAAGTTATCTGAAATATGTCAGGGACGATTCTGCAGGCCTGGTGCGGGAGGATCTGGTTTACTCGGTGGGTGAGCGTCTTAACCGGGTTACCGAAAAACTGGCTTCCTGGGGACTGCCATTCATTAGAGACGAAGCCGGAAACTTAAAAGCTCGCGGCAAGCGCAGTGTGGAAATCGTAGGCGAAGCCATAAAACCAGTCATAGCGGCGGCTTTGAAGAAGTCTGGAGCCCAAATCATGAACCGGGTCGTCGCCACCAACTTCATTGTGAATGAGGGCCAGGTTAGCGGAGTTTACGCCATCAATGCCCGCGAGAAGAAATTCTACGTTATTTCCGCCAAGGCGGTCATCTGCGCCACCGGCGGGGCGGCTGGGATTTACAAACCCAATAATGATGGTTCTGCGCGGCACAAGATGTGGTACTGCCCGTTCAACGTAGGAACCGGATTAGCCATGGGTCTGCGGGCGGGCGCGGAAATGACTACCTTTGAAATGAGGTTTATTGCATTAAGAATTAAGGATGTTATAGCACCAACCGGTACTGTGGCACAGGGGGTCAATGCCCGGCAGATCAATGCGCAGGGTGAAGAATACCAGAAGAATTATGAAAATGATTCAACCCCTATGAGGATGTACGCCACCATCGAGGAAAATAAAGCCGATCGCGGACCATGTTACTTGGACCTGACCCATTTATCGGCTGATTATAACCTCCGGCTCAAAGAAGCTTATCTCAGTATGGCACCAGGAATGGTTCTGAAATGGGCTAACTCGGGACTCGAGCCCAATGAAAGCCCGGTGGAGATCTGCGGGTCTGAGCCGTATGTGGTTGGCGGACACGGACAGGCCGGTTACTGGGTGGATGTTAACCGGCAGGCTACCATTGGCGGGCTTTTCGCCGCTGGCGATGTAGCTGGAGGAGCGCCGAAAAAATATGTTTCGGGATGCTTCGCCGAGGGTGAAATATCAGCTCTGGCGGCCCTCGATTACATTAGGGGCAGACAACAGCCTGAAATCAATGATGCCGACAGCCAAACAGAATTAGATCGGGTCTTCAGCCCGCTGAACCGGGATTCAGGGGTCACTCCTGATGAGTTCGAAGAGCGTCTGCAAAAAATCATGGATGAGTACGCCGGCGGGATATCAACCAACTACGAGCTTAGTGAACCCAAGCTACTGATGGCGAGAAAGCTATTGGCAACCCTTGAAGAGGATGTAACAAGCCGTTTAGCGGCTGGAAATATACACGACCTTGTAAAAGCCCATGAGGTTATTGACAGGGTTCTGGTGGCTAGTGTACTTGTGGAACATCTGCTTTACCGTAAGGAGACACGCTGGCGATCATATCAGGAACGAATCGATTACCCTTACCGCGATGACGGTCGCTGGATGACTTTCGTAAATTCCCTCTATGATCATAACACCAATACCATCCAGATAGTAGAACGGGCGTGGACGGGTTGGGAGGAATCTCTATGAGTATTAGAATAAACCGTGCCCTGTGCAATGGCTGTGGAAAGGCCAAAGAACCCGGCTGTGTAAGGGTATGCCCGGGCGATCTTTTATACATAGATATCGAGAATCGCTGCGTACTCCGAGATCCCAGAGATTGCTGGGACTGCGCGGCTTGTGTCAAGGAATGCCCACGCCAGGCTATCGAGCTCACCTTGCCAACTCAGATCGGCGGACGCGGCGCCAGCCTTAAGGCCAAGCGCAGCGGGTGTTCACTCGAATGGCTTTTGTTTTATCCTGACGGTAGGACTGAAGAATTTATCGTAACAGTAAAAGAAGGAGGACCATTATAATGTCTCTTGCAGCACATGGAGGAACACTAATAAATCGAATCCTAACCGGTCCAGAACGCGACCAGGCTATCACACTGGCTCCCACCCTTCCCCAGCTGGTATTGGACAGTTGGGAAGCATCTGATCTGGAGTTGATCGCTAATGGAGCCTTCAGCCCATTGACTGGGTTTCTTAAAGAGGCAGACTATAAGGGTGTTGTTAATGATATGCGGCTGGCCAATGGCCTGGTTTGGAGTATCCCCATTGCACTTGGAATTTCCTCACAACAGGCAAAAGAACTAACTATCGGACAGGAAGCAGCATTGCATGACCAAACCGGTCAATTGTTGGGCTTAATTAAGGTGGAAGAGATCTATACATACGATAAAGATAAGGAAGCGGGGAAGGTTTACCGGACTCTTGATGCGGCTCATCCTGGTGTTCAGCGCCTGAACCAGCGCAAAGAACTGCTGGTAGGTGGCGAAATCAGATTGGTGAACCGGACAAATAATGAATTGTTCCCGGAACTGTACCTGGACCCTATCGAAACCAGGAAAGCTTTTGACGACAAAGGTTGGAAGAGGATTGTTGCCTTCCAGACGAGAAATCCTATTCACCGAGCTCATGAGTACCTGCAGAAAAGCGCCCTGGAAATCGTGGACGGCTTGTTCTTAAACCCGCTGGTGGGCGAAACCAAGGGTGACGACGTACCAGCCGCGGTCAGGGTCGACTGCTATAACGCTCTGCTGGAAAAGTATTATCCAAAAAATCGCACCTTTATGTCGGCCTTTCCGCCAGCTATGCGATATGCGGGACCGCGTGAGGCTATCTTTCATGCCCTGGTCCGTAAAAACTACGGCGCCACCCACTTCATCGTCGGTCGGGACCATGCGGGGGTAGGCAATTATTATGGCATATATGATGCACAGCTTATTTTTGATGAATTCAAACCTGAGGAATTAGGAATCACCCCGCTGTTCTATGAGCATACCTTTTTCTGCAAAGTATGCAGCGGTATGGCCAGCAGCAAGACCTGCCCCCATGGCCAGGAGGATCACGTGTTCTTAAGCGGAACCAAAGTGCGGGAAATGCTGTCCAACGGCATAAAACCGCCGGCGGAGTTTACCCGGGAAGAGGTCGCGGAAATATTGATTAAGCATTATACAGTTAACGCCTGAACTTGGGAGATTGAACGAGGAGAAGAGACATGAGTGACTATAAAAAATCCGGCTTTCTGAGCCAGAAACAGGATGATAAGCTAGTTTTGCGATTGCGCAGCCTGGCTGGCAACCTAACCAGCGAACAGCTGCGCCAAATTGCGGATATTGCTGATGAATACGGCCAGGGCTACATACACTTGACTACCCGCCAGGGAGCCGAGATTCCCTGGATTAAGACCAGCGACTTCGAAGCGGTTAACGACAGGGTTCAAGGCCAAAACCTGCCCGCTGGCGCTAGCGGAAGCCGTATTCGCACTATCATTGCTTGCCCTGGAGCTGAAGTATGCAAATCTGGGATCATGAACTCGCGGGCAACCGCTATTGAGATTGACAGGACTTTCTTTGGCCGCGAAGTTCCGATCAAGGTCAAGAGCGCGGTTTCGGGATGCCCTAATTCCTGTGCCAAGCCCCAGGAAAACGATATCGGACTGGTGGGCGTGATGGAACCAATAATTGATGCGGATTTGTGCATTGGCTGCGGAATCTGCGAGGCAGCCTGCCCGATCCAAGCAATTGAAATAATTGATGATGTGGCGGTAATCGATCAATCTAAATGTATTAAAGATGGGAAATGTATTGCCGCATGCCCCCACGATGCTATTCGCGAGGGAAGAAAAGGCTATAACCTCTATGCCGGCGGTAAAATCGGACGCCGCCCGCGACTCGGGCAAGTGATTGCCAGTTATATACCCGAAGATCAGGTCAATGAGTCAATCGAGAAGGTGCTTTCGGTATTTTTGGATTTGCGGCAGGAGGGCGAAAGAATCGGTGACACCATTGAAAGAGTAGGATTGGAAGCCATTGTTTCGGAGTTAAATAAGAGATAAAGACACGTTTTGCTTAATATAAAATGACAAACCGGGGTCATTGTAGACCCCGGTTTGTCATTTTAAACTATTCAGGCTTATTAAATGTGTCCCTCAGATTCGGCGTGTAATTTGATTTGTAATCGGTGTATTCCACCATCTGCATCATTCCGGCTGCAGCATGGTGCAGCTCATGACAGTGCTGAACCCAAAGACCTGGATTATTGGCTTTAAACGCTATCACATATTTCTCATCAGGCCTGATCAACAGCGTATCCTTCATGATGGTACCATTCACTGGAACGTTATTCTTGGCCAGCACCTGGAAGAAATGGCCGTGCAAATGCATGGGATGATCAACGGGGCTCTTATTAACGATGGTCATCTTGATTAGATCCCCGGTTTTAACCTTCAGAGCAGGAGCGTCTGTAAAGGTTTTCTCATTGATGGTGTATAGCAGTCCTTTATCTCCTAGTCTAGCAGCTAATTCCATATTGTAATCCATAGCGAACTTGTCAGTGAGTTTAATTCCTGTGTTTTCACTTTTATCATAGGTGCTCAAATCAAAAATCTTCAGTGTCTTAGCCAACCCAGTTTTAAACTGATTAGTACCGTATTCAACTATTACCGGGATTTTTATCTGATCATTGTATTTATTGCTGTCATGAAAATCGAGAAAGAAGTTATCTTTTGAGGTTACCGTAATTAAGAGGTCATACCTTTCTCCCGGGCCAATCATGATTACCTGATCTTTGATCGTGCTGGCTCCCACGATGGGCTGTCCATCAGTGCTGACTACCTTGAAACTTTCGTCTGGTACATGGATGCCATGAGCACGATAACCAGCATTGATCAGCCTAACCCGTATCGTTTCTCCTTTAGCGGCATAGAGCGGGTCAATCATCTTGCCGGACTTGCCATTTACCGTAAATATATTGTACTGGTCTTTCATCATGTTCTCTTCTTTAAGGAGTGCCTTGGTTACAGGTGAGGCATTGTTTGTTGCCATATCAGGCATTGGTGAATCGTTTTCTTTCATATCAGTCATATCATCCATACCGGACATGTCAGTCATGCTGTTCGTGGACCCCATACTGCTCATATTCATGTCTTCGCTTTGATTGGGCATCCATTCGTCAAGAATCAGCGTATAATCGCGTTTTTCCTGTGTTCCTTCTTTTGGATCTACGATCAAAGCACCGTATAGTCCCTTATCAACCTCTTTAGCGCCCTCCTGATGGGAGTGATACCAGTATGTCCCTGGAACTTCAGCTGAGAATTCGTAAGTGAATGTCTCTCCTGTTCTGATTGCGTCCTGAGTTACGCCCGGTATTCCGTCCATACCGGAGACTACCGGATAACCGTGCCAGTGAACTGTAATAGGACTTGGCAAGGTATTTCTGACAGTTACTTTTACATAATCACCCTGATTTACTCGAATTGCCGGTCCCGGCACAGTACCGTTAAATGTCCATACAGGTATAGTCTTATTCTCGGAAATGTGCAGGGTGTCTTCCTTGGCTTCTAATGTAAAAGCCTTTATCGTCTGCCCTGCTTTAGGCTTTATGAGATTCTTCGCATAACTATGATTATTCAGTAGAGCGCTGATATCCTGATTACTGGCCATATCCATGGCATTCTGTTGCTGCATGCCGTCCATCGGCATAGACATGGAATTGTTAGAATACCAGGTATACCCGGCTAAACATGCAACAATAAGTGCGGCAACTGCTAATACGGCTATCGAGCGGTCACTCATTCCAACACATCCTTATAATTTGATCGTTTGTTTTGGCCGGCTCCGCTATGGGTGCCTGTTCCAACTAGACAAATCCCACCTTATTAGTAGATATTATATCACGAACCCCGGTCTCTTCGCCCTTTCCATAATAATGCAGTGCATGATCCCCAATAAATTGCGGCAAATCACACATTGTCATGTTCGGCTTGCCACACTTCCACAAAGGCAATGAATGACAAAGCCCTAATTTTCGGGGATCGGTGATTTGGCACGGGTCTTGCAAAGTAATTACTTAGAACGTTCCTCATCGAAAGGAGGGCTAATTATGAGTACAACAATGAAAGCGCTGATCATCGCTGCTGCGCTGGTCGCGGTAGGGGTAGTAGGAGTTCTCATCCACCACTCTATGACAGGCATGATGTAAGAATACTAGCCACCCGCACAGTGAGCGATGGGAAGGAGGAGATTCCCTGCTTAAGATTTGTTACAGCACCCAATCTTTATTAATGTGAAACATTAGGAGGGACCTGTATGAACATGGGATACACAAGCAGCATTGGGCTTAGTGGAGGTTTTGTCGGGGGTCTGTTGATTCTTCTGACAAAGCTTCTCGCAATAGTGCTCGTAGTATCGATCATAGCCGGTATCCTAGTTTGGCTTAACAATTCTTTCTTCACAGACGAAGGCACTTCAGAGGAAAACTCTGTATTACAAAGTATAAATAACGATCCAACCCTTAGAACTCTGCTGACCGTTGTTCTTGCCGTTGTAGCTATAGCCCTTATTTTAACTATGGTTAACAGTGGTTCGCGGCCTGGCTTTGCGCTTCTTTTCGGATTGAGCGGCTGGGCTGGATATAATGCCGGGTTTGGTTTAGTAGGACTCTTAACATTGTTGGTCAAATTGCTGGCAATTTTTATCGTGGGTTCTTTGATTCTGGCAGTAGTGAACTATATAAAGGATCGATCCCCGAGTGAAGTCTGTTGTTCAGTAAATAAAGCAACACTGGAAAAACAATCATCTATCGCTATAGGTTCTACAGTTCCAACATCAAGAGACCCTGAACCGCCAGCAATAATTGGGGAATAACAGGAGGAATATCCATGCAAAACAATGGATGGTTAAAGCTAGCAATATTCTCTTTTATAGGTGTAATTATACTGGTTGCTATCATTCAGATAGCACCTGGACTTACTGGGCAGCAAAATAATATGGCTAACATGCAAGGTATGTCCAATATGCCCGGCACGAACGCAACCTCTGTAAACGGTATGGGAGGTATGCACTTCCAAGGGCATGGCTACGGCATGGCCGGCTATGGAATGGGTTATGGTCAGGTCCAAGGACAAATGGGTATGGGCATGATGCAAAATAATCCTTATATGCAGCAACAAATGCAGGGATATGGTATGCAGATGCCCATGAACGGGCAGCAAATGGGCAACATGCAGATGGGGAATATGCAAATGCCCATGTACAACCAGCAGCAGATGGGCAATATGAATGGCATGGGAAATATGCAAACTAGCAGTATGGGAATGATGTAGTCCCTAATAATAGATAGTTAAGCCAACTCAATGGGGCTTCATTCCTATAAGAATGGGGCCCCTCCCCCAAAACAACCACATCGACTTGATTTGGAGTAGAGCATGTTCTTAAACTGGCTAACTTAGAATTTGTTTTGTTCCACCTTTTCCAACTCTAAACACAACGGCTACTGCAGATGCATATTTTGTAATTAGAAACTATACGAAACATATGGAAGGTGTATACGTGCTTAGGTTAAATACAGATATCACTGTCGATACAGTGCGCATTTACGGGCGTGATGCAATTGACTTGGCAGTTAACATCTCAAATTTGGTGTGGCCGGATTCCAAGGTGTTCTGGAAGCCAGGAGCAGTTGTGCTTTTAAGCCTAAACAGATGGCAGGATGCGGTGGCTGGGGTGCCGCTGCAGCATTTTCCCAATAATGCCGCGCTGTTGGGTACAGAAGCGGGGAGACTTAGTAACCAAACCAGGGACGAGATTTTGCGACTTCGCCCCACTGGCCTCAGGCCCCAGGGTGAAGTGCTGCCCGCTCAAGTATACATAGTAGGCAATATAAGTCGGGCTGTGGAACGCTCGATACGGGGGCTCGGTTATAGGCCACAGCTAATCGCCGGAGATAACCCGGCGGAAACTGCAGCTCGAGTGGCCCGGCTGATGGCGGAACAAATGCCCAATCCTCCAATAATACTTGTACCAGTTGATGCACCAGCAGATAGCCAACCGGTGGTTGGATTAGCCTCCCATGGGGGCTCTCCTATACTCTTCGTTGAACGGAACCAAATCCCTGTAGCTACTGTCCAGGCATTATCGGATATACGACCGTCAAATGTATATATAATGGGCAGAGATGGCAGTATCTCGACTTCTGTCATGGCTCAGGTTCAGGAGATCCTGCCTGCTGCCAAGATCATGAGGATCGGTGGGGACACAATTACCGACTACTCTATTAACATGGCTAAATTCCTTGATCCTGACAGGAGTTTTGGTTGGGGAAGAACCAACGCTGCTGGTGATGTGTTTACCTTTGTTGCGGAAGAACGTATATATCAGAGCATCTTTGCCGCAACCCTATCCCACTTGGCTACTCATGCACCTGAGATCATTATTCCAGCACAGTGTCCGATTCCTGAGACGCTTCGGCAGTATCTAATAAGCATTAATCCAGCAATGGAGCATCCACCGCAGCCACCCTTTATGCGGGGTTGGATTATCGGCACCACCAGGGATATTTCAATACAACAGCAGATAGCATTGGAAAGTCTTTTGATAAAAGAGCAGGGCGATTGGCCGCCCGAGCACTAGCATCAGTTGTCACATACACAAAGCATCAAAACCGGGGAGCATCCCCGGTTTTTCTTTTGTTGTATTTTTAAGTGTAGGATATGACACGGATATTGGGGCATTTAACACTTATCGCTGGCTTAACTGATCAATTAAAGACTGCGATAACAGCATATAACCATATAGAATGAAGCTCTTAGTTTATGGCACAGATATTGCAATAAAAAATACTAATTAATATGTAATGGAGGTAGTTGAATGGAGAACGAACAACGTCGAAAAGTTCTATTTGGAATTGTGATTATTGCAGTACTATTTGTTGGATATCTCGCATTTTCAAACGGAAAAGATTCCAAAACAAACAATTTTATTAATAAGTCAGAGCTGAAATCTCAGCCAAATGCCCAATCAAACTATAGTCAGGATAAATCTCAGCCAAGCAATGAAAAAACAACAATAGTGGAGTCTCAGTCAAATTCGAAGACGGCCGACAGCCAACAAAACCAAGTTCAACAGGGTAGTAAAACCACTACTGAAAATAAGCAGGATCCAAATACGAGCTCCGCGCCACCAATTAACGGTACCAGCAGTGACGACAAAACTGTCAAGATAGTCAAAAGTGAGATAAGTTCAATCGCTAAATTCTATCCCTATACAGTGGACAATACCAAAATGGAGATTATAGCCGTAAAAGCAACCGATGGTACAATTAGAACTGCCTTGAATACTTGTCAGATTTGCTGGGATTCAGGCAGAGGTTACTATATTCAGGAGGGGGACTATCTGGTCTGCCAGAATTGCGGCAACAGATTTCATATAGACCAGATCGAGAAGGTTAAAGGCGGCTGCAATCCGGTCCCGATTCTCGAAAAGGACAAAACAGACAAGGGCGACTATATTGCTATATCAAACGAATATCTAGCATCACAAATAAACTGGTTCGCCAACTGGAAAACAAACTAGAAAGGAGGAGAATTACATGGGCTTCCCGGTAATTGATAAGGAAAAATGTATTGATGACGGTGAATGTTTCTAAGGCTGTCCGGGACATCCGAACGTCTATGAAATTGCCAACGAGAAATCCCCTATCATTAATCCCAACTCCTGCGTCGAATGTGGCCTGTGTTTGGATTCTTGTCCAACCGATGCAATTGTTTTGCAGGATGGCTAATAAGAAACATTGGGAATCGAGAAGGAATCAGACTTGAATAATTAACTGAACCAAAGTTAAGAATATCCCCGTAAAGGGGGTGAAACCATGGATGACAAATATATGCTGCAATCTTGTTTAGCCCATTGTAAAAACACCAAGAATGATCTAAGCATGCTGAGTCAGAGTTCATCCAGCAGTAAGGCCAAGGATGAGCTTTCCAAAGCATTACAGTCTATTGATGCTTGTATAAATCAGTGCCAGACTGCTTTAACCAATATGTAAAACGTGAAAAATACGAGCTTAGACTAATTAATCAAGATAAGACCTCTGCGGCAGCAGAGGTCTTATAGTTTAAGCAATCCATAGCAGGTAGACCCCTGCCAGGATCATGACTGCCCCGGCTGCATGCTCCAATATGCTGGACCAGCGGGCAATAGCGGGCATGTTCTTTAATGTTCCAGTGAAGGTTCCGGCAATGATGACCGGTATTCCCCGCCCCAGCGCATATAAGAACAGCAATGCCGCTCCATAGGCCATGCTCCCTTTAAGCATGACCAGCGAGAGAATGACAAATAACACCGGGGTTCCACATTGATTAGAAGCCAGACCAACTATCAGTCCTAAAATATACGCCCCAATAGTACCTTTACGCCTGGGATTCTTCCTGCGCAAGGCATTTTCCCACGGGATACTAATCTGCCAGACGCGTAATAGACTAAGACCGACAGCTATGCAGACGGCAGCTACTATATAAAACAAAATGCTTCGCGCGGGGCCGAAAATTCCTCCTATCACTGCTATAACGATACCCAATAGCATAAAAGTAGTGGAAGTACCTAAAACAAAGAACAGTGACAGAAAAAAGCTCTTCCTGCGTTCCAGCTCGGTCTGGCCCCCCACATATGAGATAACAATAGGTATCGTAGCCAAATTACAGGGCCCAATGCTGGTAATTATCCCGCCCAGAAAGACTAGGGCAAAAGCCAAGGTCCAGTAATGTTCCAGATAGAATGGAAGGGTCTGAGTAAGCCACTGTAACATCACTCCGCCTCCAATAGGGATCTTAGTTTGGCCCGAATCTCGTTTGGAGGAATAGCCCCCACCTGCTGGTAAAATATCTTGCCGTAAGTGTTGAACAAATAGGTGGTTGGGATATACCTTATTCCGTACGCCTGTACCAGCTCCGAGTTTTCCGGATCATTTACATCAACTGTAATCAATTCTATTTTCCCTTTAAACTCAGGCATTATCTGGTCGATAGTCTTCTGCTGTTCAATGCAAGCCGGGCATGTTGCTGACTTAAAGAGCAGCCACACCGGTCTTTTCTCATCCAGAGCCATCTGAACCTCGGATGGAATTGGCAGCGTAAATGATTGGGAGCTGTTGCTGGTACCGCCGATCGCCTTAAAAAACGGCCCATCTGTCCGGGTTGGCGAAGCGGAGACTGCTTTATTTCCGCTACTATTTCCCGGTTTAACGCCCTTTCCCAGCAAAGAACTGGCGGATTTGTTTGATCTTTCTATCTTTTTGTTGCTAGCCAGGGTGAACTTGGCGGTCAGAACCCCTGTAATCAGGAGCAAAACGAGCCCCAAGATGACTAACCTACGCTTCTCTCCCATATTACTCCCTCCTTCGTGGTCAATTGTACATTATCTTTATTGCACATCAGAATTAGCTATTATAGCCTGTATTAAGCTTTGCTGAAGCTGCGGAGGTAATTTATGATTACAGTACTCCCAAAATCAATTCTCAACATGATGGGAATTGTGCCCTAATTCCCCAATGTGGCATTTCGAACACAATATAGCCCCATTTGCTACAGTTAACCACGAAAAAATAGCCAGGCCATGACCCGGCAATGTGAAAAGGGTGCGGGTTAACGAGTAGGGACCTGACTATCGGGTTTATGGGATTCATGATCATGACAACTGCCATTTGACCTGGTATTTTCTGCATGACTATGACCGCAGCCATGGAACAGCATCATTAGCGGGCAGAGAAAGAATAATGCATATGGCAAATATTCCGCCAGCTTAGCGGCACTGAGGCTACCAGTGGTGTTTAAGAATAAGATTATGCCCATCCCTGCTACCAGCAGCCAGGGCAGCCAATTGGTCTTCTGATTTCTTCCGCTTCCATTATGATCGTTTAAGTTATGCATACACATTGTGTCCACCTCCAATAAATTCTCGATTTTCAAACCTGTATTCTAACAAACTATTAATGCATAAACCGTGCCATCGATATAACGCCCATAGTTCCAAACTACCCTCAATTGTAGTACCTGTTAGAGATGTGGCATTTCACACAGCGAAATTGCGATTTATATGAATAGATGTTGATAATCTTCGGAAAAAATAGACCAAGTTGCTACCGAAGGAAGGGATATATCCTATGAGCAAAACTATGAAAATCTTATTAATCTTAGCTGGTCTAGTGGCTCTCGGAGTAATTGGAGTATTAATCCACCATTCTATGACAGGAATGATGTAGCAGCCCTAAAATGACGGTATAAGGAGTTTGGGAATTTGGAAATATTGCGACGGTTATTAATATTTATTTTGGTACTAATAATTGTGGGCGGGCTCGGTTACATCGGTTATAGTGAGTTCTATATGAAGGGCATGAAACACGGGAGCATGAACATGACCCCATCTACTACCGAGCAGCCCAAGACAACTACTACAACTCCTGAAACCAAGCCAAATGCTACTGCGGCGGCTAACCGGGATCAATTGCAGAATGCTCTAACTACTGTAGATCAGGCTATGGACCTCATAACAGTAGATCCCTACTCCAAGACAACTGTACCTAACTCATTATTCATGCCTGGGAACCGGAATGGCCAGTATAATCAGGGAACCGGCACCATTAACATCTACCCGGATGGTAACAGCTCCGTAAATGTTACTCCGCCGAAAACCGGTACTACAACAGATCAGAATACAGCTAATACCAACAATACCGGAAACGCTTCACCTAACACTAACTATGTGTTTGATGAGAACCGATTGATTAGGCTTCATTCCGCTATTTTCAATCTGGCGCAAGGCAGGATAGTGCTTGACGAGCTTAATGCTGATCTTTCCGATCAAGCCGCAGCAGCTGAGGCTAATCCTCCAGATCAAACAACCTGGATGAACCGGTATAATGCCGCCTTACAGAATAGAAATAAGTTGGAGTCTGCAATTCGCATGCTGAATCAAATAAATGTTCTTGTTAATGATAATCCCTATGCTTCGCCCAATGGCTACCAGTATGATACCAGTGCTATGGAACAGTTGCACCGTGGAATCTATAACCTGGCCCAGGGCATGCGGACTCTGAATAAGCTCGATCAAGACTTTACCAATCAATTGGGGCAAGCTTCGGCAATGATACAAACATCGGATATGAGCGGCATGATGAGCATGCCGGGTATGAATATGCCATCCAGTGGACTGTTAGCAGGCCTCAATATGGGGACGATTCTCACCGTGTTGATGGTTATCATCGTAATGATTTTGATTATCAGCATCCTAAACTACATGATGAACCTGCTGCGGGCTGGCAGGGTTCAGCCGTCTGATGGACCCCGGGAAGGTGATTCGCTATAAACGCTAAGATATGGAGCAGCCTTATAACTCTCACACTTGGAGTTCTGACCTTTACCTGGGTGTTTGATTACTTCCGTACGAGTTCTAGCGAGCACATGGGAATGGGAGGCTCAGCAACACTAATGGGCGACATTCTTATGCTGCTTACCCGAGTTTTAATTGCTGTCGTGGTTCTGGTGGTAATTGTAGGCATCTGCGCCTGGATCAAGACTAATTTGTTGGACTCTAATTCAGACTGGGCCCAGTCCATGAACCGCGACCCAATACTAAAGACCATTGTCGTGATCGGGTCCGTAATTCTGGGAATAGTCATTGTTCTGTCCGTCTATTATGGGCCACCGAGCAACCAGGCGTCTTTGCAGGCTGGCTACCTTTACTATGGTACCGGCAGCGTTTTCAACATAACTGGATTATTAACGATTATGATCAATATTCTGGCCTTGGCGACGCTGGGGGCTCTCATACTGGGTGTGTTGTCTTATGTGAAAGCGAAAGGAATGACACCTTCAGCTCTACCGCCCGTGCCGGATCTGGAGTTGGAACCAGGCCAAGCGTCTGACCCGGACTTTGAACAAACGCCTGTAACAGTAAAACCGAAAACAAGATCAGTGACTGCCAATGCAAAGGAGCCCAGCGATTTTGACGATTAAGTTTGATTTTTTAATCCACTGGGTATGGAGCGTGGTGTTCGCTATTTTAGCCTTGAGCGGCTTAGCTATGATAGGAGCCAAGTACGGGTGGATTCTCAGTTATAATTTAGCCCAGGCTGATTACATACACCGAGTAATGGCCGCTATTTACATCATACTGACCTTTGTCGTTGTAATGCATGAGGTTGTCTGGGTCTTCAAGAATGAAAAAAAGAAACAACCCTGGATGGTGATTGGCCCTGATGAATATCGGTTTTTTGCCTTCATTACCACTCTTCTGTTCATCATAACCGGCACCATCATATGGGTCTGCATGGAATCGAATCATGCGGCTCTCGCCTTGGCTATGTTTGTCCATGAGAACTTAACTTATTTAGCAATTGTTAGTGTAATCTGGCACATATATGAGAAGAGTCATGCCTTGTTGTGGCCGAAGAAAGCAAAAAATAAAGGTAAAACCCGGCCAGAAAGTGCAGAGGGGGCGAGCAATTTATGATGCAGAAACCCTGGTTCAAGGTCGTTATTTGGGGCATTGCTTCTGCTTTCTTTTTCATAACTTCGGTAATGGTCGTCTCGGCCTGCAGCCCGCCTCCCTCCGAACAGCAAACCATGCAGTTCATGTCCGGAATGATGGGGGCTATGCACAGTTCTCTAATGGGCCTTTCCATGTCACTGGAACATGACGAAGTTTTAAAAAAGATCATAAACACTTCCGCGCTGTTATTCCTGCCGCTGGTTATGACGGCCATTTTTGCCGCTATTCTCCTTCGATTCAGGGAGAGCAGGAATGCCCGATAAGAAGAAACATTTTTTACAGTTAACCGTTGTATTTGGAGCCATTACTATCCTTGCCCTGCTTCAAGCATGGGGGCTTAATGCGGGAAAGGAAACGGGAATGGCCATGATGGGCCAGAGTATGGGCCAAATGATGCGGTCTCATCACGCCGAGAATATTGCCTTTTGGGACTTATTCGGACCGGAGGCGATGCAAATGAATATGGATATGAGCAGCCACCACAGCGGCGGTGGTCATATGCAGAACATCCACCGACTTACTACTATTGTGATCGTGTCATTGCTCCCGTTTGTTGTTTCGGGAGCTTTGTTTCTGGGATTGACCTGGATTCTACTCAAGAGGTGATGGTATGAATTTACTAGGAAATGCAGGCTCACTTTACATGGCGATTCTCATAACTCTCCTAATAATCGGCCTGGGAAGTATTGGCTTGTGGCTTATAAAACAGGCTGTAGAATCTATCAGCAGTAATAAACAGAATAAAGCCAAGGGAGGTGACAATATACAGGATAGTCCGTGGTTGAAGCTTGCTTTGTTCTCCTTCCTGGGCTTAATAATAACCGTTGCCCTGTTAAGCCTGGTTTCACCGAGTGGAGTGAGTGAAAGCTCACATAATGCCATGCATAGTGGCGGAATGATGGCGAATACTGCGGCGTCTATCCCGATGGGGGGCATGCAGATGATGGGAAGTACGAATGGGCAGGCAGGTTTTTACGGGTATCCGATGCCTATGAATGGCATGATGTACAATCCCTATAGCATGCCAATGATGTACAACTATTAGTCCTTTCCCAAAGCCAATTTCCTTAAAGGCTGTGCTTATACTGGCAACAATCACCTTCATAAAAAGTATAGAAGCGTTAAAGCTAGTAACGATGCTTGTGGATCACATTCTACAAATAAGCCATATTGCCACTAATTATCCTAGTTTACAGGGTTTTGGCTATTCTGAAGACGGAACGAAGGGGATTGGTTTAGTGTCCGTTAAAAAACAATAATTAGGTTACAAGGAGGTGGGTACTATGATGGCTGAGCATATGGCGGGATATGGCTATGGATACGGTTTCAGTGGCAGCGGTTTACTGGGTTGGCTGCTTATATTTCTGACTAAGGTTTTAATGGTAGTGCTTGTGCTGGCTGTAATTGTCGGGGTAGTTATTTGGATAAAGAACAGCTTTTTTAAAGGCAACTCGCAACTCATGCAATCACTCAACAATGATCCTGTAATGAAGACTATTTCCGTGATTACTATAGCAATTTTGGGCATTGTCTTGATTTCCGCTGTATTCAGCGGACTGTCACAGCCAGGTTTTGGGTCTGGATTTGGCATGGGATACGGATACAATCCAGCTTTGAGTCTTGTTGGTCTTCTCATGCTGTTAGTCAAAGTCCTGGTGTTTGTCCTGGTAGTATCATTGATATTGGCAGGAGCTGCCTATCTTAAGAACCAGTACGACAGTGGAAACTTGAACTTCTTTGGAAATCAGAATAGCGGGCAATAAAAATGAAAGGAGGTAGATTATGCAGAACAATCCCTGGTTACGATTGGCTTTGTTTTCTTTTGCCGGGCTGATAATTGTTGTAGCCATTTTGGGCGTTATCTCCCCTGGTGGCCTTTTCGGTTCGGGAACAGCTAATAATAACATGATGTCTATGTCCCCATCAGGCATGAGTAGTAACACGATGATGGGTGCTTCGGGTGGTATGCCGATGAACGGCGGAATGGGAATTGGTATGAACGGCATGGGTGGCATGAACATGAGTATGCCCCAAGGTTACATGGGTATGAACATGCCTATGAATGGCATGGGTACGAATGGAATGGGCAGCATGGGCATGAATAATATGGGAATGACTAACACCGGTATGGGTTCATCCGGCGGTTGCATGAGCGGCATGAATATGCCCGCTAATTCTATGGGCAACATGCAAATGAGTGCGTATCCTATGAATGGCATGACTATGAACGCGTCTCCATCTTCAATGGGTAATATGCCCATGCCAATGAACAGTGGCATGGGCATGGGGATGAATGGTATGGGAATGATGAACATGGGCATGCCGATGAACAGCATGATGATGATGCCAATGAATAACATGAGCAATACGGGCAGCAGTGGCTCTAGCAGTGGCGGCGGCATGTCCATGATGTAATATCTATCTATTTTGGCTGGATGGTTCCAGCCATACATATCAACTGATTATTATATTGGCTTAGCCTCAATTACATATAGCACACCGAACAAATGACTCTCATAGCTTTAACGGGCAGGGCAACAATATCCCCATAAGATAAGGCCCTGTATCTATATTGAATTGCCCTACTCCATTTCAAGATAGGCATCAGAAGCCAAAGGCTGATTCAGGATTGCCAGTGCAGCGTAGATTAAGGCACCTGAATAAAGAACCCAGTTGAATCCAAAGGCAATCGCTATGATCATAGTCAGGATCGACCCAATAACGCTGAACCATCCATTGATGCCCCATGCTAGAGGTATAATGCTTTCTTGTCCACTTTGCTGTAGTGCTGTCATACCGGTGGGAAATGGTATTCCCATGGCCATGCTTAATGGCAGCAAGGTTATGATCGTGGCGATTATTCTAGCCGTTGAGCCGGTTGCATTGCCGAATACACTGGGAATAGCCGCCTCGGTTATTGCTGCCAGGGCTGCGACGAGAAGCACCGGGAACCAGCGGTGTTTAGATATCCATTCCGATACTGATGATATTTGTCCAATAAGGCTGCCCAGTCCACCTCCGATTAAAAGAGAAGCAACTACCACTGTAAAGGCAATAGTGGGATGCCCGAGGATCAATACGAATCTTTGAATCAAAGCCAGCTCGATCAGTATAAATCCTGATCCCAGGCCTCCAAAATATACAAGAGTGTTCTTTATGCCGGCCCCCGGAGGCTTCCAGGCTAGTTTTATCCAAATGAATCCCAATCCTAGGACGGAAACCAACATTATATACAAAAAGCTTGGTATGCTCTCTGTCTCATTAAAGAAGAATGGCTTATTATCCGATGTGGGGGCCATCATATTGGATCTTTCTATCTTTTCGATCGACTGGACACCGTTTTTAGTAGGCGGATAGATGGCTTGAACACTGCCGTTGATAGCCGCTGCTTTATAAATATCCTGCTCCTCCGGGGTAAAGGAGGTTTTCTTATACAGCAGCAGTGGGTAGTGTATCATATTCTCATGCCCGGCACCCATTGCTGTTCCGGCCATGACTAACCTCTGTGAAATATCTTGTTTGGACACCCCGTTCCCTTTCAAAACCGAATGAAGAGTGGTGTACATCTTCAATAGGTCAGCCGGGCCATGGAGGACAATCGCCAATCTACCGTCCGCGTTTAAGTGATTCAGGTACTGCTGTACGGCCTCCCTGGTGTATAGATAATTCTCTGACAAAGCCAGGCCTGTCCCCTGAGAGGACTGGTTCATGACTAACGAAAGATAGATCACATCATATTTCTGCTGAGTACTGGCCATGAATGAACGTCCATCCTGAATTACGGTCTTAACACCGGGCAAACCATAAACATTGCCATTGTAGGCTTTATACTGGATGGCTGCTTCTACACCTTTACGGTTGATCTCTACAGCGGTTATATCGTTACTGCCGCTGAGTTTGGCTAAAATAATATCGTTACCCCCGCCGCTGCCGATGATCAGAACTTTTCGGGGCCTTTCCGGTACAAATGACAGGTAGCCGGGCTTAGTCTTTTGACCTTGAATAGTGCCAAAGTTACCGTTGAATTTAAGCATGGGTGCGGCTGCCCAGCCATCCAGAAGGATTATCTTCTGATCTCTATCCATCGTTTGAATAACATCAGTTCGTCCGAGTGAATCCCATGCCCAGTGCTCAAGCTGTACAGTGTTTCCAGCTTCCTTGAAAAGTCCGATCATTTTGGGGACACCCGTATACGCAGTAAAACCGGCTGCCAGTTGGTTAGAAAAGACGGATAATATTATTAGTACTGCCAAACTAGCAATAGAAACAGCTGATGGGCGTCTTCGCAGCGTTGTTTGTACATAATCAAGGCTGATCCAAATCACCGCTAACAGAGAACTGACATATAAAACCGAAGGTAAGAGACTGAATCTATCCAATAGAAGCAAGACAACATAAGCTCCAAGGCCGGCTCCTGCTAAATCAGCAAAATAAAGTATATAGGAGTAGCGTCCTAAGGCCTTGAAAGCGGATGATAGAAAGAAGCCCCCGAACGCAAACGTAACAATCGCCAGAACAGCATAAACGCCTATCAATATAGGCTGGTAAGGCACCTTGTACATGACCAGAATGTTGAACGGAATCATTATACTCAACCAAAACATTGGCTTTAAATCAATGCTCTGGGCATCTGTTTCATGTAAAAATCCTTTTTGATAGAAATAGAACGCTCCAATACCCAATCCAAGTATGGCGATGGAGGCTACAATAAAAACGTAGCTATACGAAAGAATAGCCGAAAACATGCGGGTCAGAACGACTTCATACATAAAAAGCACACTGGAAACGGCAAATATGCCAGCAGCCGCAACTAATAGAGCTTTTTTCCCATCCATAAAGCTTTGCTCCCAATCTTTTCACGAATTTGATGATCTACTGCAATTAACATATCACACATGACAAGCCGTTTTCAGACTGTCTTTAGTCTGTGCAGGAAATGCTGAAACTACAATCGTGAATATTGTGACGCCAAGTGGTCAATGCGCTGAAAATATGTTTTTACAAAAGTGCTTGATTATATAAGCGAATGCTTATATAATCAAAGAACGATATAAATGCGCGCATTTGATTCTGGGGGTATGAGTAATGAAGAATGATTGTTGTACAACTGCCAGGGAACGTATGGTGGTGGCATGTTCAGGCGCATCCAATCTGGGGCAGATCACCAATGCTGTTGCGGTAAGAATGCAGAAGGAAGGTTCAGGCCAAATGTCTTGCCTTGCCGCTCTGGGGGCGCAGGTTGATTCCTATATTGATTCTGCTAACACCTCGGATTTGATAATTATCGATGGTTGCCCAATAGCTTGCGGCAAAAAAGTTGCTGAGAAGCTGGGTGTAGCAGAGTACAGGTATTTTGAGATTTCTCAAATGCTTTCAGACGTCAAAAGAGCCAAGATTTATGACCAAGTAGATGAACATGCAGCTGTAGCATTCAACCTAGTTGTAAACGCATTATGATACATATGTAACTTCGTTTTAACGAATCCGAATCTGGTGGTTGTATCTCCCAATAG
Organism: Acidobacteriota bacterium; assembly: GCA_050259595.1. Lineage (GTDB taxonomy): Bacteria > Bacillota > Syntrophomonadia > Syntrophomonadales > DTU052 > JBLNAX01. Next base: position 24,958 of record JBLNAX010000046.1, read on the forward strand.
CTAAACGTTTTTAACTGCTCTCGAGATAAGAAAGATATATAAGTATAGTATAATATAATTATCTTCGAAATATGTAGGCAGAGGTGATACCCGTGATTGAAGAAACCGCATCCATTTTTAAAGCATTGGGGGAACCCACCAGGCTGAAGATCGTCAAACTCCTTTCCATCAAAGAGCTCTGTGTTTGTGAACTGGAGGCAGTTCTTGACATGAGTCAGCCCCGGGTTTCTCAGCATCTAAAGGTTCTTCGCAACGCCGGGATAATCAGGGAACGCAAAGATAAGCAGAAGTCGTTTTTTAGTCTTGACTCTTCGATTTTGGAGAATGGAGCAATCAAGCCATTCCTCTCCTTTATGGCGGAGCCCATGGGCGGTATGGAGTATCTTCAAAACGAAAATGCAAGGCTACAGGAACTGGATAGCAACGAAAACGTTAATAACTGCAAAGCGGGAACGTGTGCTGAGTCCAAGGCACAGGCTTTATAAAGTGGGAGGCGAAAATTGATGGAGATCAAAGTGTTGGGGACAGGATGTGCAAGATGCGAACAGTTGGAAAAAGAGGTGTTCAACGCTTTAGCAGAGCTGGACCTGGCTGCGGATGTGGAAAAGGTCAAGGACATTAAGAAAATCATGGCTTACAAAGTAATGTCCACACCGGCTCTGGTTATTAATGATAAGGTCAAGGTTACTGGCCGGGTCCCAAAACGTGATGAGCTTAAGAAACTGATCAGCGAGGAAGCATAACCCATGATAGAAGAGGTTCTAGCTGGGAAATAGGCTCTAACCGGAGCAATTGACTGTAAAGAAGGGATTATCGTGCTTACATGGATTGCTGATTTAATAACATGGAAAACGCTTCACCTCACAGCCGGAACTAGGTTGGGCGAAGCAGTACATTTCTTTATTTACGACACATTAAAAATCTTTATCATGCTGTCCATTATCATATTCGTGGTAGCGATAATCAGAAGCTTTTTCCCGCCTGAGAAGACGCGGAAGATACTTAGCTACCGCCGCCAGTATTTCGGCAATGTGGTGGCAGCATTGTTGGGGATCGTCACCCCGTTTTGAAGCTGTTCGGCTATCCCGGTGTTCATCGGGTTTATTGAAGCGGGGGTTCCGCTGGGTGTAACTTTTTCTTTCTTGATATCATCTCCCATGGTTAATGAAGTGGCGCTGATAATGCTCTTTGGCATGTTCGGGTTTAAAATAGCAGCCATTTACCTTGTTACTGGATTGGTGGTTGCAATAGTCGGCGGGCTGGCCATCGGCAAGCTGCAATTGGAGCATCTGGTTGAGGGATATGTTTATGAGATAAACTCTGGCGAAATAGAAGTTCCTCAAATGATCTGGCGCGAGAGGCTGCAGTATGCTTACGACTATGTGCTGGAGATTCTGCGCAAGGTGTGGCCCTATGTGGTGGTCGGTATTGCTATAGGCGGATGGATCCATGGGTTTGTGCCCCAAGATTATTTAGTAAAATGGGCCGGCTCGGATAATCCACTCGCAGTGCCGATAGCTGTAGCTTTGGGAGTCCCGCTATATTCCAATGCGGCTGGAACCATTCCCATAGTTGCCGCGCTGCGTGAGAAGGGCATGGCGATGGGCACGGTACTTGCTTTTATGATGGCGGTAACGGCCTTGTCCTTACCGGAAATGATCATACTTCGTAATGTACTCAAACCTAAGTTGATAGCCATCTTCGTCGGAATCGTAGCCACAGCGATAATGCTGGTTGGGTACATATTTAATTGGCTGCTGCCGGTTTAAGAGGCTAAAGGGAAAAGTTATTTCGGGAGGTTTTTGTTGATGACTGAATCGGTAACCAAACGTCTATCCGTAGTTGACCGTTATTTGACACTATGGATATTTCTCGCGATGGCCATAGGCGTGGGTGCGGGGTTTCTCTACCCTGGTTTTTCTAAGTGGTTGAGCAGCATGTCAGTGGGAACGACCTCCATACCCATTGCCATCGGGTTGATAGTAATGATGTATCCCCCGCTGGCCAGAGTAAAATACGAAGAAATCGGCAAAGTGTTCTTAAACCGCAAGGTGATGCTTTTGTCACTGTTCCAGAACTGGATTCTTGGCCCGATCTTCATGTTCATCCTGGCTGTAGTGTTCCTGCGCAACTATCCCGAATATATGGCCGGTTTGATTCTGATCGGACTAGCTCGCTGCATTGCGATGGTTATCGTCTGGAACGGACTAGCTGACGGCGACAATGAGTATGCAGCCGCATTGGTTGCCTTAAACTCCGTATTTCAGGTCATTTTCTTTTCGATCTATGCTTATCTGTTCATCACCGTTTTCCCCACCTGGTTGGGATTAAAGGGTATGACTGTTCACGTTTCTATCGGTGAAGTTGCCAAGAGTGTTGCGATATACCTGGGCATTCCCTTTGCTGCAGGCTTCCTGACCCGTATAATACTAAGACCTATGAAGGGTAAGGACTGGTATGATAATAAATTCGTGCCGACAGTTGGCCCTATTGCCCTTATCGCCTTACTGTTCACAATAATTGTAATGTTTTCCCTCAAAGGCAAATACATCGTCGCTCTGCCCATGGACGTAGTACGAATTGCAATTCCGCTATGCATTTACTTCCTGGTAATGTTCATGGCATCCTTCTTCATTTCCAAGAAGATGGGGGTCAATTACGAGCAGACGACTACACTATCCTTTACGGCAGCCAGCAACAATTTTGAACTGGCCATAGCCGTAGCCGTAGCAGTGTTTGGAATCCAATCCGGCCAGGCATTTGCCGCCGTTATCGGGCCGTTGATCGAGGTGCCGGCCATGATCGCTCTTGTTAATGTAGCTCTGGGATTCAGGCGCAAATACTTTTCTACTCAAGTAAGTGGTGGGTCTTAGGAAGGATTAAAAAAGGTTTCCAACCAGGCTTTGATCTCATCTCGAACGCGCCCAAAAGAAGCCAGTATCTCTTCTTCTGTCCCTTCAGTTGAAGCTGAGCTGAAACTGCGGTGTATTACCTGTTTGCCAGGGGAGAAGGGGCAGGCTTCTTTTGCTTTATCACACACTGTGACTACATAATCGAACTCAACATTCTTAAAGTCATTAATGCTCTTGGCATAATGGGCCGACATATCGACTCCTAGCTGCTCCATAGTCTTGACTGTATAAGGATTAACTTCAGATGGAACTACCCCGGCGCTGGAGACCTCGTAGTGATCTCCGTAGAGCATCCTTAATAGTGCTTCAGCCATCTGCGAACGGCCTGAGTTCTGATTGCATATAAAAAGGACCTTTTGTTTCCGTTGTTCAGTCAACATTCCATTACTCCTTTTCACAGGCCATACGGTTAAGATCTACTCTTGTACCTTCTACCAGATTGACCATTTCTCCTGGTTAGTTATGTGGGCATAAATGCGGAATGCTCGGCTATGTGCTCAAGGCTATGATAGAACGCAAGGTCATGCCAATCCTAATTGTATAAAGCTCCGAGATTGGGTTAGGTGAAGTGAAAACATGGACCTGGCGAGAAAGCTAGCAATTATTATAGAACAACCTGAGTTGTAAATTTCAGAATATGAGAGGCTGCCCTTTTTGGCCATTTCGGTCTTTGGGGACAGCCTTTTGGCAATATATAAGGATGGGTCTGGTCAGCCTGTATTATCTGATAGTACCGCCTTGCGAGCGGATAATTTCCATGGCTCGCTCTGTCATCATCATCGGTACAGTTACAGTCATTACATGAGTGTCGCTATCCTCAATGTTCGAACCCAGGCCGATAGTGGAGTTGTCAGCTCCTGCATTTCCAAGCTGTTCGATAGTCATTGATTGCGGATCGGTGATTTGAAGAATTGAACGGAGTTGATCACCAGCACTGGCGACCTGCCCAGAGGATGGGAAATAGGCGACAATACTCTTTTCATTATTGGACATAATGTTTTTCCTTTCTTACATCAATTTCAATGTAGTTTACCCGGACACATGATTTTAATCCAAGCCCGTTAGTAAGGTACTTGCCGCATCTCTCGGCTGGTGTGGTTTTGAGCGCATTAAGACACTACATAAAACAAAAAACCGTGGAAATAATATATTGGTCCAATGAAAGCAAAGGTGGTATAGTATGGAATCTTCATGGTTTTCTCTTATTCCACCATTAACCACGTTAGTATTCGCAGTTTTAACTAAAAGGATAACGCCATCCCTGGTATTTGGGCTTAATCAAACGAGTTTTCATGAACACATCCTGCTCAATTATGTTCTATTAATTTCATTCACAAATCTTTTAATGGATTCTCAAACTTTATGTCGGAGCAACTAGAGTTTGAAAATAAGAATCCCATAAGAATGGGATTTCTCAACCCAAAATGCAACTAAAGTTTGATATTTATGCAACCAGAGTTTGAGAAAAACAGCAGTAATGCAACTAAAGTTTGAGAAAAACAGCATCTGTCTGTAGAGTTGATCCACCCACAAGTCCTTCCGTATAAATCTTTACACTTTCTTTATGCCTATCGAATGATTCCTTACGGATTATTAATCTGGGTTAGAAGTAGAATAAGGGCAAGAAGGTACTACCAATTTGGGGGTAATGCCATTTGGACTATATCATCGGTGGAGTAGTCGCTTTTGGACTGCTCATCTATTTAACCTATGCATTACTTAGAGCGGAGGATTTGTAATGGATTTAGATGTGCTGCAAATACTCCTTTTTCTTGTATTACTGATACCCCTGGCTATTCCTTTAGGCTCTTATATAGCTAAAGTTTTTACAGGGGAGAAGACTTTTCTAGACATTCTTCTCAACCCGGTGGAATCTGTCATTTACCGAGTAACAGGGGTTACTCCAAATCAGGAAATGACATGGAAGGAATATGCGTTATCGCTTATTTTGTTCAATCTACTTGGAATTGCAGTAGTAGTAGTCTGGCAGATACTGCAGGGATATTTGCCACTTAATCCGGAGGGAATGAAGGCTGTCTCACTTGGACTGGCCTTTAACACGGCGGCTAGCTTTGTGACGAACACTAACTGGCAGGCTTATGCGGGCGAGACAACCATGAGTTATTTCACACAAATGGGAGCTTTGTCAGTCCAGAACTTCCTGTCAGCGGCCACCGGTTTGGTGGTTGCAATTGCCGTTATCAGGGGAATATCCCGGAATCGAACTGATAAACTGGGAAACTTCTGGGTAGATCTAACCCGCGGTGCTTTGCGGGTGCTGCTGCCGCTGAGCCTGGTGTTGGCGGTTTTCATGGTATCTCAGGGAGTTATCCAGAATTTTTATCCTTATAAAACAGTTCAAACTCTTGAGGGCGCTAAACAAACCATCCCCATGGGGCCAGTAGCGTCGCAGGAAGCTATAAAAATGGTTGGTGTAAATGGCGGAGGATTTTTCAATGCAAATTCTGCACATCCCTTTGAAAATCCAACTCCATTGAGCAATTTTGCCGAAATGTTAGCCATCTTTATAATACCCGCCTCCTTGACCATTACGTTCGGTCATATGGTTGGTAACAGGCGACAGGGTGTGGTAATTTTGATCGCCATGCTGCTCCTATTCTCTGGGAGCCTGGCGGTTCTATACGGCTCAGAACTCAATGGGAATCCTTCAATAGCCAAACAGGGTGTCAGCTCACCGACAGTTATGGAAGGTAAAGAAGTAAGATTCGGGCCTGAGGCATCCAGCCTCTTCGCAACGGTTACGACGGCTGCATCATGTGGAGCGGTAAATGCTTCGCATGACAGTTTGACCCCTCTGGGTGGCCTAATTACCTTGCTGCAGATGATGCTGGGGGAAGTGGTCTTTGGCGGGGTTGGCTCCGGGCTCTATGGGATGTTAATGTTCGTTATTCTAACTGTATTTGTGGTAGGTCTCATGGTAGGTCGAACACCCGAATATATCGGAAAGAAAATCGAGAGTTTTGACGTTAAAATGGCGACCTTGGCTATTTTGATTCCGTCTGTCTCAATATTAGTCGGTACCGCAATAGCAGCTATTAGCAGTGTGGGGACATCGTCAGTGATAAATCCGGGGCCGCATGGATTCTCGGAAATGCTTTACGCCTTTACGTCGGCTTCTGCTAATAATGGGAGCGCTTTTGCAGGACTCAATGCCAATACACCTTTTTATAATATTACACTCGCAATAGCCATGCTGGTCGGACGTTTTGGAGTCATCATACCGGCTCTGGCAATTGCCGGGAATCTGGCTGAAAAGCAGTCACTGCCGCCCTCAGCCGGAACTTTTGACACAACTAACTGGCTGTTTCCTATCCTCCTTATGATGATTGTGATTATTATAGGGGCATTAACCTTTTTCCCAGCAATAGCACTGGGTCCGATTATCGAACATTTGAGCATGGTAAAAGGTGGTTTATTCTAGGTTTCTGAGGTGAATGAAGTGGCAATCAGTGCTTCCAAATCAAATAAACAACCGGCCGGTTGGGCCATGATTAGAGCATCAATAAAGGATTCGTTCCGCAAGCTGGACCCTCGAACTCAACTAAGGAATCCGGTTATGTTCGTTGTATATATTGGAGCTATCCTCACAACCTACTACGTTCTTAGGGATATCTCCGGGGGACGGCATGCAACTCTCTGGTTTGATGTTCAGCTGGCATTATGGCTGTGGTTAACCGTGTTTTTTGCCAACTTTGCCGAAGCAATGGCTGAGAGCCGGGGAAAAGCGCAGGCTGAGTCATTGCGCCGTGCTCGCAGTGAAACGCTCGCAAAGAAAATAAACGGGGGCGAAACCAAGCAGATATCTGCCTCTCAACTTCGCAAGGGCGATATTGTGCTGGTGGAAGTCGGAGACCTTATCCCTGGTGATGGTGAAGTAATCGAGGGGATTGCATCTGTAGATGAAAGCGTTATCACCGGCGAATCGGCTCCTGTAATCAGGGAATCAGGAGGAGACCGCAGTTCGGTAACCGGAGGCAGCAAGGTGCTGTCAGACTGGATAAAAGTCCGAATATCAGCTAACCCTGGGGAGAGCTTCCTGGATCATATGATCAATCTGGTAGAGGGAGCCAAACGGCAGAAAACCCCCAATGAGATAGCTTTAACGATACTGCTGATTGCCCTTACTCTAGTTTTTCTGCTGGCGGTTGCCACCCTTGAACCCTACGCCATTTATGCGAAAACATCGGTGGCTGTTCCAGTGCTGATTGCCCTGCTTGTGTGCTTGATTCCGACTACCATTGGTGGATTACTAAGTGCTATTGGAATCGCGGGTATGGACCGTTTGTTAAAACGAAATGTAATGGCTATGTCCGGACGCGCAGTAGAGGCTGCGGGTGACGTGGATGTCCTGCTTATGGATAAAACCGGAACCATCACTTTGGGTAATCGCATGGCGACGGAATTTATCCCAGCACCTGGAGTAGACCTGCAGCAGTTGGCGAATGCCGCACAACTGGCCTCCCTGGCTGATGAGACCCCGGAAGGCCGCAGCATTGTGGTACTGGCAAAACAGAAATTTGGAATCAGGGAACGTGATATGTGTAAACTGGGCGGAAGCTTTATTCCGTTCAGTGCCCATACCCGTATGAGTGGAGTCGACCTACCGGATCGACTAATAAGAAAAGGAGCCTTCGATGCCATTAATAACTATGTTGCCGAAATGGGCGGCAATACTCCACCTGAAGTAAAAAACAGTGTGGAAGCAATTGCCCACGAGGGTGGTACCCCATTGGTCGTAAGCGAAGGGAAGCAGATACTCGGTGTTATTTACTTAAAAGACGTTGTAAAAGGCGGGATTCAGGAACGATTTGCCGAACTGCGCCGCATGGGAATCAGAACGGTCATGATTACCGGAGATAATCCCATGACTGCCGCAGCGATCGCCGCCGAAGCCGGTGTTGACGACTTTTTGGCCGAAGCCACTCCGGAAACCAAGCTAGCATTGATTCGCGAGTACCAGGAAAAGGGCCATTTGGTAGCTATGACAGGTGATGGCACCAACGATGCGCCAGCTTTGGCTCAAGCAGATGTCGGAGTGGCGATGAACAGCGGTACCCAGGCGGCCAAGGAAGCCAGTAATATGGTCGATCTGGACAGCAATCCCACCAAACTGCTAGAGGTCGTAGAGATAGGCAAACAGCTGCTGATGACCAGAGGCTCTCTGACCACTTTCAGCATTGCCAACGATGTAGCCAAGTACTTCGCCATTATTCCGGCGTTGTTTGTTACTTCATACCCTTTGCTGCAGGTCATGAATGTAATGAAATTAGCTACCCCGCAGAGTGCCATACTCTCGGCTGTGATATTCAATGCCTTGATCATTGTCGCCCTGGTACCGCTAGCCTTGAAAGGTGTAAAGTACCGGCCAGTAGGGGCTGAAGCAATACTGGGCAGGAATCTGCTTATTTACGGGGTGGGCGGCTTGATAACACCCTTTATTGGCATAAAAATAATTGATTTGCTGCTTGTATCTCTGCACCTGGTATAGGAGGACGTGGAAATGAAGAATACCTTAAAAACCGCTTTTTTAATGTTGATTGCTATGACATTGATAACCGGTATCGTTTACCCGTTGGTGGTAACTGGAATTTCCCAGCTCACCCTGCGGGATAAGGCCAATGGATCGATGCTGAAGGTCAACAGCGAACTTGTGGGATCAACACTTATTGGCCAGAAGTTTTCTAGTCCCAGATATTTTCATGGGCGTCCTTCAAATGCCGGTGACGGCTATGATGCATTGGCTTCTGGCGCATCAAATCTAGGGCCTACAAATAAGCAACTGATTCAAGCCGTGTATGATCGCACTCAGTCAGTCAGAGCGGAAAATGGCTTAGAATCTGGTGCAGAGGTGCCCGCTGATATTGTGACATCCTCTGGGAGCGGGCTAGACCCGGACATTAGTCCGGACAGTGCGTATCTACAGGTGCCACGAGTTGCGCATGAGCGAGGAATGACAGTGCAGTCGGTACGTACACTGGTTGATGAATCTATAGATGGGCGGCAGTTAGGTATATTCGGCGAACCACGGGTTAACGTGCTAAAGCTTAACCTCTTGTTGGATAAGGTGCCTGATGTAAGTCGTAAATAGATAATCGGAGATTATGGTGAGGTGGAGGAGTTTTATGGGACAGAGGGTTTGTGTATTTGGCTTAAATGTATTTGGTAGAACTGTGGCTTCATGCCTAACGGAACTAGGATACAGTGTAACAGCTATTGATACCGACGAAGCTGCAGTTGAACAAATCAAGGAATTGGTAGACTGTGCATACATCATTGACTCTTTTCAAGAAGAAACACTTAGAGAAATTCCAGGGATTCAAGCTGCTGATGTGATCATTTGTGCTGTAGATGACTTTGTCCAGTCTGGAATCATTTCGTTTATGTCGATTAACTGGCCTAATAAACATGTTGTCATCGCTAAGGCAGTGAATGATATACACGAGAAATTCCTCAATAAGTTAGGGGTGTCAAGAGTTGTTTTTCCGGAACGTGATACGGGAGTAAACTTAGTCCTGGAGTTGAACAGCTTATTGAATAGTGGTAAAAAGTAGGAGTTAAAACAATTGACAGAGAAGTGTTAGCCAATGAGGCTGATTGTATGACGGTTTGTTCGGAAGAGGTGTCGGGCGTGAATGAGAGTTCAAAACGTGATCCTGAGGCAATTCTTGCCAAAATCAAACAAGATGATAGAGGCAAGTTAACAGTCTTCCTCGGAGCGGCTGCAGGGGTGGGCAAGACCTATGCGATGCTGTTGGCTGCTCATGAACGGCTAGCTGAAGGTGTTGATGTGGCTATCGGATGGGTCGAGGCTCATGGTCGTCAAGAAACAGAAACCCTTGTTCAAGGTATTCCTTCTATAAAACCTCGTAAAATTGATTACCGCTATAAATCATTCGAGGAGATGGACCTTGATGCAATAATCGAAAAACACCCTCAAATAGTACTGGTGGATGAACTAGCACATACAAATATACCTGGTTCCAGGCATCCCCGCCGATACACCGATGTCGAGGAACTGCTCGATGCTGGTATAAACGTTTACACTACGCTTAACATCCAGCATTTAGAAAGCTTAAACGATATAGTGGCGCAAATTACAGGTGTTCGTGTTAGAGAGACAATACCTGATCAGTTTTTAGAAAATGCCGATCAGATCCACCTCATAGACATTCCAGCTGAAGAATTAATTCAACGGCTGGAAGAAGGAAAAGTCTATGCTTCAGATATGGCAGCTCAGGCCCTGCGGAAATTCTTCCGGCCAGGAAATATTAATGCCTTGCGCGAGATGGCTTTACGGCAAGCAGCACATAGTGTTAACCAAAAACTTGAGGTTTATCGGCGCGAGCATGATATAGATGACATTTGGCCTGCTGGGGAGAAGGTTTTAGCTTGTATCAGCAGCAGCCCGTTCGGAGTGCATGTCTTACGGCGTGCAAGACGAATGGCGGCCAACCTGAACGCTGCACTTCTAGTTGTGTACGTCGAGACGCCTCGGTATATCCCACGTAATCAGAAAGCTTGTGAGAGTCTTGAACGAAATCTGCAATTGGCGGAGAAGCTGGGTGCGGAAATTATAAGTCTTACCGGGGCCAATATTGCTGAGGAAGTACTCTCTATTGCCAAGCAGCGCAACGTTACTCAGATTGTATTAGGAAAACCGCTCCGGCCAAGGTGGATGGAAATCTTGCAGGGATCGGTTGTAGAGGATGTCATTCGTGGCAGTGCTGGTATGAGTGTTCATATCATTCCAGGAGAAAAATCGCCAAAAGAACAGGGCATCAAAATGGAACCCCAGCAGGAAAAGGTAATATTAACACGATACCTAGCAGTCCTATTACAGGTCGCATTGATTACTGTCATTGGAAAGGTCTTTGGCGATAACTTGGGACTTACTAATATTGCAATGCTTTATCTCCTACCCGTATTATATGCATCCTCACAGCTTGGATTAGGGCCTTCGCTTACAGCTTCCTTAGCTGGAGTCCTAGCTTTTGATGTGCTATTTGTTCCTCCATACTTGCGGCTTACAGTACACGACGCTCGTTATCTAATCACCTTTGTTGTATTTATGGTAGTTGCCATTACCACAGGAACAATGGCTCAGAGACTAAGATACCGAATAGAAGAATCCTCAACTCGTGAAAAGCGGACTCGGGCGTTATACAATCTGGCTAAGGAAATGGCGGCTATTACCGATATTGAGTTATTATCTGAAAAGGTTGTCGACTACCTTGCCAAAACAATGGATAGTGAAGCTGTTATGTATATTGCTGAGACAGAGAATCGAATTAAAATAGTGTCTGCCAGTCACCCTTTGAATGATATGGTGGTAAGCGGTAATGAGGTGGCAGTGGCCAATTGGGCTTTCAAGCATGATCAAGTTACTGGACGCGGGACGAATACTCTGCCTGGTGCTAAAGGCATTTACTTTCCATTGAAATCTGAACGGCGGATGTTAGGAGTAATTGGGGTCAAGCCTGGTCTGCAGTTCAAAACCACGGAGCAGTGGGGGCTTCTGGATGCAATTATCAGTTTGGTTGCAATATCCGTAGGTCGTCTTAAGCTGGCCGTCGAAGCCCAGGAAATGAGTAATTTAGAAGAGAGCGAAAGGTTAAGAACTGCATTGTTCAATTCAATTTCACACGATTTGAGAACACCGCTATCCTCCATTATCGGCGCAGTTTCTAGTTTATTGGATGATCCGGAATTGTACGGAACAGAGGAGAAGAATACATTGCTGTATACTATCAAACAGGGTGCTAACAGGATGAACCGGGTCGTGGCCAACCTGTTAGACATCGCCCGCCTGGAAAGCGGCTTGCTGCAGCTTAACCAGGATTGGTACGACGTTCAAGATATAATTGGTGTGGCTTTAAGACAGAATCAAGAACTGCTCGATGATCGAAAAATCGAAATTGAGATCCCGCCATCATTACCATTAATAAAGGTCGATTTTGCTTTGATTGAACAGGTTCTAGCTAACCTATTGGATAATGCAGCAAAGTATTCAGAGACAGGAAGCGAGATATCAATTTTCGTATCTGCAAACGAAAGTGAACTGAAAGTGCTTATTGCCGATCGTGGTCAAGGTATTTCGCCGGGTGATGAGGAGAAGATATTTGATAAGTTCTACCGTTTGAACTCACCTAGGCGAGTGAGCGGTACTGGACTAGGACTTTCAATATGTAAGGCGATTGTAGAAGTTCATGGCGGACGGATATGGGCCCAGAATAGGGATGGCGGGGGCATTGCCATTACTTTCACTGTACCATTAAGCCCATCCATGCCATTCCGGCCACTCTTGTTTGAGGCAGGTTATTTAAATGGTTGATGGTGCTAAGATTCTAGTTATTGATGACGAGCCTGAAATCCGTAAGCTTCTACATTTGGGATTAAATGCACACGGATTTACCTTTATTGAAGCTTCTACAGGAGAAGAGGGATTGAACCGAGCGGCAATCGACCGGCCTGACCTCATTGTCCTTGACATGGGGCTTCCTGACCTGGATGGCTTGGAGATGGTTACACGTCTTCGGGAGTGGTCTACTACCCCAATTCTGATTCTTTCGGTAAGGGAACAGGATAACGACAAAATTCAGGCTTTAGATAGAGGGGCTGACGACTATTTGACCAAACCCTTCAGTATGGGTGAGTTGATGGCTCGTCTTCGGGTGGCTTTGCGTCATAAGGCAAATACAAAAGATGAGCCGGTTATCGTAAATGGTAATCTGGTCATAGACTTTGCCCACCGGCAAATAAGCATTAGTGGAGAAAAAGTAAAACTGACTCCCACTGAATATGAAATCCTCAAAGTGCTATCGACAAACCTTGGGAAAGTAGTGACCCACAGACAACTCCTAACGGCAGTTTGGGGTAAAGATTATGCAAAAGAAAATCATTACCTTAGGATTTTCATAGGTCAACTGCGGAAAAAGATTGAACCCAATGTTAATCAACCCATCTACATAATTACTGAGCCAGGTGTCGGTTACAGGCTGCAAGTGCAGGAGATTAAGAGTAATGGATAGTTTTAAGAAATGTGAACTTGAGTCGGATATTAGTAGAGTTGTTGCCGATTTTCGGAAAAGTGTCACCGGGAAAGGACCGGATAGTGTAAATGTATTCATAAAAGGAGACATGATCATATTACGGGAGAAAGGAGTCTTTACTACCCAGGAAGAGGAATTGGTTAAGACAGAAAAAGGACGGCAGATTGTAAAACAGTTGCAGGTAATAATTAGTGAAACCGTTGCTGCGAAGCTCCAAGAGATTGTTCTGTCTTTGACTGGTTGCCAGGTGATAAGCTGCCACAGTGATATTAGCACTAAAACAGGAGAACGTGTAGAGATATTTGTTCTAGATAAGAATTTGGAGAGGGTTGTTAGCTGATTTTCAGTCTGACTGCCTTATTCTAGCGTATATGACAGCTTACCAGTTTCAAATCATAATTAAGGCATAAAACTAGTGCTAGCTAGCACCATTGCAACTGATAAGAGATAGAATAAGTGTCCGAACAGTAGTCCCAATGAATAATGGACGACCAGATTGCCGTATGCATCGCCTCTTTGTCTGTGCAGAAGATAGGCTATCAGACTGGCAATACCCTGTACAACAAGATAGATAAAGAATAACTCCCCATCACCGATAAATACCGCATCAACTGGGTGTGAGATGATCTCGAAAAACATTGACCAATTCATATCTCCCCGCCTCCTTTACAATATCTCCGTATTAGGAGTCTGTGATTGCAAGTACTTTTAAAGGCTACATAGCGCTATGTTTGATCTGGCTCAAAAGTGGTTTTAAGCCACATTTTAATCTCATCTCGAACGCGACCAAAGGACGCTAGTATTTCTTCTTCCGTCCCTTCTGTCGATGCTGAGCTGAAACTGTGGTGTATTACCTGTTTGCCAGGAAAGAAGGGACAGGTTTCTTTAGCTATATCGCACACTGTAACCACGTAGTCGAACTCAACATCTTTAAACTCATTAATGCTCTTGGCATAATGTGCGGACATATCGACCCCTAGCTGCTCCAAAGATTTGATAGCATAGGGGTTTACCTGCGAAGGAATTACTCCAGCGCTATAGACCTCAAAACGGTCTCCGTAGAGCATTCTGAGGAGCGCTTCGGCCATCTGTGACCGACCTGAATTCTGATTGCATATGAAAAGAACTTTTTGCTTTTGACTCATGGCACTATTGCTCCTTTTCATGGGCCATTCGGTTAAAGTCGACCCTCTGACCTTCTACAAGATAAATGACCATCTCTCCCAGATTGGTTATATGGTCAGCGATTCGCTCTAGGTGCCCGGCTGCCAACAATAGTGCAGTAGCCTGGTTAATGGTTTTAGGGTCCATCATCATGAAGGAAAGCAGTTCCCTGAATATCTGATCATATAGGGCATCCATGATTCTTTCATCTTCAACCAGACTCAAGGCTACGCTGGTATCTTCATCGGTGAAGGCTTTAAGCCCTTTCTTGAGCATTTCGCGTGTAATGTCACCCATTCGGGGTATATCAATTAAGGGTTTCATATACTGCTGATCCCTAAGCTGCAGGGTTATTTTAGACAGATCCCCGGCATGATCTGCAATTCGCTCCAGATCAATGACAAAACGCAGGGCCATTCCAATTCTCCTTAAGTCCTTGGCCATAGGCTGCTGCCGAGCAATTATCGATAGGCAATTCTGCTCAATTGCCATTGCCAAATTATCTACAATGTCATCATCCCTGATTACTTCCTGTGCTAAGTTATAATCCTTCTGAACCATTGATTTGATGGCCTTAAAGATCAATTCCTCAACCAGGGTACCCATTTTCAGAAGCTCACCTTGGAGATGTTCAAGTTCTCTTTGAAATCCGCTTCTAACCATTTTCTACTCCCCCTAACCGAATCGTCCAGTTATATAGTCTTCTGTCCGCTTATCCTTGGGATTAACGAACAGCTTATCAGTGGGTTGAAACTCGATCAAATCTCCACTTAAGAAGAATGCTGTAGAATCCGATACTCTGGCTGCCTGCTGCATGTTATGGGTGACTATCACTATGGTGTATTGATCTTTCAACTCGGCGATCAGATCTTCTAGTTTGGAGGTCGAAATAGGGTCCAGGGCTGATGCTGGCTCGTCCATGAGGATTACATCGGGATTGACTGAAATAACCCTGGCAATAACTAAACGCTGCTGCTGGCCACCGGAGAGCCTGAGTGCTGATGAATGCAGCCGATCTTTAACTTCTTCCCATAGATTAGCCTGGCGCAGACTGCGTTCCACAATCTCGTCAAGCATGGCCTTTTTATTTATGCCATGGATTCTTGACCCATAGGCCACGTTTTCGTAGATTGAAAGGGGAAAAGCACTGGGCTTTTGAAAGACCATGCCTACTTTCTTGCGCAGTTTGACCACATCTATATCAGAACTGTAAATATCCACTTTATCTAATAAGACCTCACCCTCGGTACGGGTGCCCTCTATTAGCTCATTAAGGCGGTTTAAACTTCTCAGAAAGGTAGATTTGCCGCATCCTGAAGGCCCAATCAATGCCGTCACATTATGGCGCGCTATTTCTATGTTGACATCATGCAGAGCATGATAGCTTTGATAGTAAATATTCAGGTCTTTAACTTCTATCTTAGTTCTGTTCATGACTATCCCCCCTAACCCTTCAACCTTTGGGAAAACCCATGCAGGCTCAGACGAGCCAGATAATTTACCATGAAGATTATTACTATTAACAACAGTGCAGTGCCGTAAGCACGGGGCATACTGATTCCCTCCGAAGCCAGATAATAAAGGTGTACCGCCATGCTCCGTGCAGGATCTGTAGGTAATATCGGAATTCCTAACGAGCTTCCTGCAGTCAGTAAGACGGCAGCTGTCTCTCCCACACTCCGCCCAATTGACAAAATAACCCCAGTTACAATCCCTGGTAGGGCAGATGGCAGAATAATTCTAACAATGGTTTGCCATTTAGTAGCCCCAAGTGCCAGGCTGTTTTCTCTATACTCAGCAGGCACCGAGGTAATGGCTTCCTGCGAGGTACGGATAATGGTGGGCAGTATCATCAGCGACAATGTGAGCCCGCCGGAAATGACCGACCATCCCAAGCCGAGGAATATTACAAAGAATACAAAACCGAACAAGCCAAACACGATACTGGGTATACCCGACAGTGCTTCAGCGCACATTTCGATTACTTTGGTAAATCGACTCTGACGGCGCTGGTATTCATTTAGATAAATTGCTGCTCCTACTCCCAAAGGAGTACTAATCATAAGAGCTACGGCAGTGAGGTAAAAGGTGCCGATAATTGTAGAGAAGATGCCCCCCTGTTTGCCCATTCGTGAAGGATTATCGAAGATAAACTCCCAGTTTATCGAACCCAGGCCTTTGTAAGCAATGTACGCTACAATCGCAAATAGGCTCAGGGCAACGAACAAGGCTGCCAGCCATATCATCGATATCATGAACTTCTCTTTAACTTTTAGCCAGTTGTTGGTTTTGTTTAACATACTAATCTCTCGCTTTCAAACTGGCTGTCACAACGACATTCATTAGTACGACGAAAATAAAAAGCACTGTACCAGTAGCGAACAGTGCCAGTTGATGATCTCCGCTGGCATAACCCATTTCCAGAACCACATTACTGGTCAACGTACGAGCTGGGCTTAAGATTGAATTCGGCATTGCCGTAACATTGCCGGTTACCAATACTACAGCCATAGTTTCGCCGATTGCACGCCCCATGCCCAGCACAATAGCAGCTATGATCCCAGACCGGGCTGTAGGCAGCATTATTTTGGTTATAGTCTGCCAGTGAGTAGCTCCCAAGGCCAGGGACCCTTCCTTGTATTCTTTAGGAACTGCTTTTAATGCATCCCTGGCAATGTTGACAATGGTGGGCAGGATCATAATGCCCAGAATAATGGCACCAGCCAGTATACTTAATCCCGGTCCATCGAAATAATTTCGAATTACCGGAACAATGATTACCAGGCCAAAGAAGCCATAAACAACTGATGGAATACCGGCTAAAAGCTCAACCATTGAACTCATGGCATTTCCGATTTTGGGCGGTGCGACCTCAGCTAAAAAGATGCTTAAAGCCAATCCCAGGGGAACACCCCAAACCAGTGCTCCTAAAGTAACCGCTAATGAGCCAACGATCATGGTGGCAATTCCAAATTGGCCATTTGTGGGGTCCCAGTTTGTAGAGAACAGGAAGTTTATAACGCCTACTTTAGCTATGAGCGGTAATCCCTTGCTGAATATGAAGAAGATTATTAGCCCAATTGCCGCCACTGAGACCATGGCACTAAACAAGAGCAGCTTTTCGATTACTATTTCTTTGTTGAAGCCGACTGAGGCTGGGTCCCGCTTAAGGTAATGGGCTCCGCCCCCGTAGCTCATGATTGAAGCCTTGGACATAATAATCAACTCCGTAGTTTGGGTTTTACTTAACTCTTACCGCACCTTCTTGTGCCAATACTTCCTGGCCTTGTTCACTCAACACATAGTCGATAAAGGCTTTTGCTATACCTGTGGGCTCGCCTTTTGTTACATAGATGAAGGGCCGGGATATCTTGTACTGATTTTTAGCTACAGTATCTTCGGACGGTTTGGTACCTTCAACAGCTACTGTTAACACAGTGCTGTTAACCGAGGCCATGGACGCATATCCAATAGCATTGGGATCGTTGGCTACAGTAGTGACAATAGAACCAGTTGAGCTTTGTATAACAGCTTTGTTGGTAATAGGGGTCTTTTTCATCACAATGTCTTCAAAACCACCACGGGTTCCTGAGCCTGCTTCGCGAGATACCACTGTAATTTTGGCATCTTTGCCGCCAACCTCTTTCCAGTTAACGATTTGACCGGAGTATATGCCCTTCAGTTGGACTAGTGTTAGATTGGATATCTTGTTGGCAGGATTAACAATTACCGCGATACCATCCTTGGCTATGATTATTTCTTTTAATCCAGCCTTCTCTTCTGGTTTTAACTCGCGTGAAGACGCGCCGATATTTGCAGCACCGGACTTGGCTGCAGTTATGCCCTGAGTAGAGCCTCCACCCTGTACGTTAACTGTGGCTCCGGGATTATCGTTCTTGAATTCTTCTGCCAATGCTTCAGAAAAGGGCTGTACAGATGTAGATCCGGCTACAGTTATCGAGCCATTCAATGCCTGTGAATTGCCGTTTTGTTCCGTACTGCCGCAGCCTGCAGCTAAAGCTAAAGAGCTGATCAGCACTATAGCTAACAAAATTCCTAAGAATCGCTTTTTCATAAATCAAACCTCCACATTATCTCTTTCATCAATTTCATTATAAAAAAGCAATGTAAATCAGGATTTATGGGATTGTAAAGATTGAGTATGAAGAATGTAAAGGGAGTGTAAATTCTATGACAGTGGGAGTGTGAAGTAGAACGAAGCCCCGCCAGACCTGGTGTTTTCAACACCAATGGTTCCTTTGTGAACCTCGACTATATTCCTGGCAATTGAAAGTCCAAGACCCGATCCGCCGTCTTTTCGCGCACGTGACTTGTCGATGCGATAGAAACGCTCAAAGATGCGCTTTTCTTCCCCTGCAGGGATTCCGGGGCCCTCGTCGGAAATAGTCACCTTTAGTTCATTGGGTTCTGCCTGTACATATATACTAATGCGGCCATGTTCTGGGCTGTGTGTAATTGCGTTGTCCAGGATATTGATCACGACCTGTTCAATCCGGTCACGGTCAGCTTCAACTTCCAAGTCTAAATGGGTAAGTCTTAGCTCAACAGTAATGTGTTTGTTATCGATTTGCTGTTCTAGCTTGGCTATAGTGTTGGTTATGAGATTTTGCACACTGAACCGTGTCAGCTTGAGTTCAGGATTTGAGGCTTCAATTCTCGACAACTCCAGCAGACTATTGACCATCCTGGATAGTCTTCCGGCTTCGTCATGAATGATTCGTGAGAATTCATAAACTGTCTCGTTATCTGCATTTTCGTTCATTAGGGTTTCTGCAAATCCGCTAATAGAAGTCATAGGTGTACGGAGCTCATGCGAAACGTTGGCTACGAAGTCTTTGCGAATAGTCTCCAACCGCTTAAGCTCGGTGACATCGTTAATTATAAGCAGAAGGCTCTCGATACCGGCATTTTCCTTGAACACTGGTATGGTATGAATCTGAACTGTTTTCTCTCCCATAATATGCAATGTGCATTCCGTATGAACAGGCTGTTTCTCCCTGGTAGTCTGTTCAAGCGCGTCATTAATGGCGTAACTGTGGGTAATCTCCAACTGGTGTCGGTCTGTTGCGGACGGTTCATCTACAGCAAACATTTCACAGGCTTTTTTGTTTATAAGCAGGATATGACTATCTGGACCCATTAATATTACGCCGTTCACGGTATTTTCTAATACGGATTCCAAACGCGCCTTAATCTCGGAAATCTCATTAATATGCGATTCGATCTTCTGTGCCATGGTGTTCATGGCATCGGCTAGAATACCGATTTCGTCTGTGTCTTGATAATATACTCGGCCATTGAGATTCCCATCGGCGATTGATTCTGCAACTTGGGTTATGTGTGTAATGGGTTCTGCTAGCCTGCTGGCTATTCGATAGCTGATCAATGCCGCAACGATGGCTGCCAGTGCCATAACAACAAAAATGATCCACCATAGTCTAAAAAGTAATTCATCGATGGACTTTAAAGGCAGCGAGATACGGACAACACCAATTACCTGACCATCCTTTGTAACCGGAACAGCCACATATTTCATTCGCATATGCAGGGTAGAACTGTCCCGAGTGATGGAGCCCGTCTTGCCTGATAAGGCGGCACGGACTTCAGGACGGGTAGCGTGATTTTCCATTTTTGCAGGATCTTCCTCTGAATCTGCCATGACCATTCCATTGGGCGCAACCACGGTTACCCGAGAATGTGACTGCTTGGCTGCTTGGGCAGTAATGGTTTTCAGTTCCTTAGATCTTTCGGAATATTCGAGGGCTCTAGTTTGATCAGCGATCAATTGGGCTTCATTAGTCAACTGCTCTTCAACCTGCTGAAGATAGAACTGGTCAACTACTCGCACCATAGCAAAGCCAATCGTAAAGACCAGTACGAGTATAGGGACTATGAATGCTAGAACCAGCTTCCATTTAAAAGATCTAAACATATTATCTCTCCTCGAATTTATAGCCGATTCCACGAATCGTTGTTATATACTCGAAACCATTGTCGGACCTTAATTTGTCCCTAAGTTTGCTTATATGAACATCAAGGACCCGTGTATTGGCATCACTGCCGTGACCCCAGAGGGTATCAAGCAGATAATCGCGCTTTAGAGCGCGGCCTTTATTGCGGATCAGTAGCTCTAGCAGCTCGAACTCCTTTAAAGTCAGGTCGATTCGCTGCTCTTTGACATAGACTTCGTATTTCTCGGGCTTAAGAACGATATCTCCGGCACTAATGATTTCAACCCTGGCTTCTTCCTTGGGCTTCTGACGCCTTAAGATGGCTTTAACTCGGGCTAGGAGTTCACGCACACTGAAGGGCTTGGTCATGTAATCATCAGCACCGATTTCTAGGCCTAGAATTTTGTCCACTTCATCGTCTTTGGCAGTAAGCATTATAACCGGGGTGTAATTCTTATCTGAGCGTAGCTGACGACAGAGTTCCATGCCATCGCGGCCCGGAATCATCAGGTCTAGTATCACGAGGTCAGGGGATTCTTTCATTATCTTGTCCCATGCCTCATCACCATCAAATGCGTTAATGGTCTCATAACCTTCGCGATTAAGGTTGTGTGTTATTAGCTTTACCAGGGTCTCCTCGTCATCGACCACCAGTATTTTTGCTCGCATTTCGCTCTGCCTCCGGTAGTATAATGCTTGTTACCTTTAATATATCATGTGAAAAGCAAAATCAAGGGTGTATAACACGATTTTTACATAGTCTTTACAAAAGCTAAAGATTAGCTGTGGTGTGTTAAGGGTGACGACATTTTGGGGGGACATCTTGAAGAGATATCGAGATGATTTTAGGGCTTAGGTTCATTCTCAAACTTTAGTTAATCTCACAAAGTTAGATTTTGGGGCTGTGTAGCTTACCAAATTGCACCCTCCAACTCTACCAGACAATGAATAAGGCTGGTTTTCTTTCTAGAAAATCGGCTTTTATGCTTTTTGGCAGCGTAACATCAGTGCCGTCCCCTTCCCATGGGCTGCTATTTAGGCAAAGCTGAGGTAATTAACCTAGTCTTTAAGGGGTAGGATATTCATAAGTTAATAAGCGCAGAAGGTTTCAGTTTTTCTGCGGTTAACCTACGTGTGGAGGAATCTTTTCGAAAATGGCGTACTTAATTTTATCGGCATTGTTGATAATAGGGCTTCTCTTTATCAAAAAATATAGAGTGTTATCCTGGCACTCTGTATTGAGCATTGTTTTCATATCCTTGATAGTCACCGATATACTCGATATAGTCTTATGCTACGTATTACGTTTATACAGCTTGCATTTAGGTTTGTTTGAAAATCCCGCAGTGGATATCAGAAATGCTATTTTGGTTTCAGACTTGATCATACTTCCTTTGATAACAGTGATCTTTTGCTATTATTTTGCGAGATACAGACGATGGTGGGTCGCTATTATCTACCCGATATCCTTATCTCTACTCGAATTTGTTTTTGTTCGCTTAGGGTATATAGAATACCATCATTTTCACCACATTTTTACTTTCATTCTCTATTCTCTCGGTGCAGCGTTATTGTATTATATCGCTGGCAGAATGATCGACTATTCGCCACCAATACCCGACACCATTATGATAATGCCAGCCGCTTACGTAATTATGGCGTTTCCGGGTACAATTCTAGGTACGGTGCTTAATTTTTTCTTATGGCGGCCGGGAGTTTTTCCTGATTTTATTGCGGATAATTGGGTAGTGGCAGTCAGTATGGGCAGTGTTTCAGGTATATTAGGAGGGTTAGGTTTCTGGATATTTGAAAGCAAGTTGGCACGAAACTTAGTAATCATCTTGATCGGCCTGATCGATTTAATTATTAGCTTTATTCTTTTGGCAAAAGGGATACTGGTTTATTATAAATGGAACAGCGTATATCATACTTTGATGATTGTCAGCAGTACGATCCTCCTTGTGGTGTACAATTGGTGGGAGTCAAAATACCGGGAGAGTCTTAAAAGACAATATTAGCAAGGTGAAAAGTAAGCCGTGAACTGACGTCGGAAGAATTTCGTGATTTGGGTTCCGCACTCGCGAAGATGACAGTCAAGGGTGATGGCTATTCAGAGGCGCTGGAGAAGAGGACAAGCCTTTAACACTCAGCTCCGAGACAAAGGGCTCTTTTAAGTCCTTGCCCAGCTATTAAGTCACTATGCATCAAAGGCGGGACCTTGCGTTTCGTCAGCCTTCTTGGTCATTTCTATGAATTCCTTGTGGTTCAGTAGTCTTTGATCGACTAATTCGCCACTTTCTGAATCCAAATAAATCGCTATGACTGGTCTTTCGAGTTTGCCATCTTCATTAAAAACTAACAAATCACAGATTGTGTAATCGACGATTATTCTACTGTTATTTTCCATAACCAAGACCCCCATTTATTTATTACATAATATCAAATTGTCGCGTTAACAGAAATACTTAGCAATTGTAATCATTTGATCATACCGCAGCAGTTCGCTCGAAAGACTCAATTGTCTTGACTGAGGTAATATGTCCTGTTTTAGTTCTTAACTCTTGAATTACGCTATTTGAGACCTGTTTAAGGTACTTTTTCCTAAAAAACTCGAAATCAAGAGGTATTTGATGATTATTGAGAATTTTGTGAGCATAAGCTTGATAAAGAAAATGGATTATGCTTTCCCAGAAAAATAGGAAAGCACCATCAGAAATCTTGCTCTCGAAAATTTTGATTACCTTTGTATCGAAACTATCGAGGTTAATTGAATAGAGGTAAGTGGGTAAAGAACTAGGCCAGTCGGTGACAAGCTTGGATCAAGCTCAAGTAGCTGCCTCTGAGTACCCTCAAGGTAGTATACCATGGCTTTTCTACAAAGAACTTCAGTCAATGTACGAATCCGATATTAAGTGGCTGTCAAAAGCATTAGACAGAGAATTTAATGATTAGTTAAAGATTTATAGGTTTTTAAACGAAGTGGATTCGCCCAAGCGGTGAATCCCTTTTCGTTTATATTCAAGCTTTAGTTGCATTTTTTCAAACTCTGGTTGCCAAATCTCAAACTCTAGTTGCACACACACTTTAGTGAACAGCACAAAAATCACTTTCCACTTGCATTATTCACATGCCATGAATTAACATATAAATAGATAACGTGTTAATAATACGAAACGGGGAGATGCTTATGGCCTCATTTGCGGACTTATTGTGCTTTAGGATGGGCACGCTGCAGCGGCGGATAATCAGGTATTATAACAACCGCTTTAGTGAATTCGGCATTACCTTGGTGCAGTCTTTTGTGCTTTTCCACCTGGTGGAACATGACGGCAGCAGTGTAAAGGATATCGCCAATGCCGTGCAGCTCGATAGTCCGGCGATCACCGGGCTCATCGACCGTATGCTGAAAGAAGGTCTAGTGGTTCGCAAGGAAGACCCTGGCGACCGGAGAAGTGTACAGGTCTTCATAACTCACAAGGGGCGGGATGTTGCCGTGGAAGCTGGGAAGATCGCAATAGAGTTTAATAAGCACCTTAATGAGAGCCTAGCTGGTGATGCCGAGAGATTTGACCATTCATTGGCGGTTATTGAACATGAATTAAGAACTCGATATGAAAGCTGATGTGAAGGGAGACGGATATAGTGGATCATTATGAACAGTTACGCCAGCGCCTGGATGCGCACCCGGCTGGAGCCCCGCCCAGCGGATTCATGGATAAGATCTTAAGGATCTTGTTTACCCCGGAAGAGGCCGAGGTCGCATGCTATTTGAAGTTTTCCAATCAACCATTAAGTGCGATTGCCGGGAAAAGTGGGCGCACTCCGGGTGAGCTTGAAGTAATCCTAGAGGGAATGGCTGACAAAGCTATTATTATGGCCAAGGTTGGCAAAGACGGGGAAAGTAAGTATTCACTGCTGCCGACCATTCCTGGTTTGTTCGAGTTTCCTTTCATGGTCGCGGAACGGACACCTAATAAAGAAGAACTGGGCAAGCTCTGGCATGATTATCATACTGAAGCCTTGGGAGACGCTTTTTCCGGAAACACTACCGCGCATGTAAGGGTGGTGCCGGTACAAAGTACTATTCCAGCGACAACAGAAGTCCTGCAGTATGAGCAGGTATCAAGCCTAATAGCCGCGGCTAATTATATAGCTTTGACCGACTGCGCCTGCCGTCAGGCTGTGGGTGCCTGTGATAAGCCTTTGGACGTATGTTTGATTTTTGAGGATGTTGCTAAATTCTTGGTTGAGCGGGGATATGCCCGCCATATAGATCAGGCTGAGGCACAGCGGGCACTTGATATGGCCGAGGAATCGGGCTTAGTGCACTGTGCCAACAATTCTAGAGGCGGCCCACTTGTTATTTGAAACTGTTGTGGATGCTGCTGTACGCTGCTAAGAGGAATCAATGTCTGTAAGAACCCGCATGCTGTAGCCATTTCATCCTATGTTGTGGACTACAAGGAAGATGAATGTATCGGCTGCATGGCCTGCATGGATGAACGCTGCCAGGTTTATGCCATTCATGAAAATGAGGACACAGTTAAGGTTGAAATAGACCGCTGTATTGGCTGCGGATTATGTGTCTCGGTCTGTCCGACAGGGGCGCTGACTATGAAGCTCCGCGAAGAACTGCCCGTAGTTCCAGCCGATGCAAAGGAACTATTTTTTACTCTGCTTCAGGAGAAGGGCAAAGTAGAGGCGTTTATAAAGCTGAACCAGGAGTAAAGGGCTTAGGAGGTTAAGCGGCTATGATCGATACCAGCAAGCCAAGAGTCTATAAGATGGAAGTGCTCCAGGACAGGTTATATGGGGAATTCATTGGATTTGTGATAGGTTTGGCTTTATTAGGATATGCAACGCATTACACCGTAAGCTCCTTCCTAAAGATTGGTTTCGCCAGTGACACTGTTCTTGAATTTCTAGTAGCCTTGGGCATTAGTTGGGTTTTGAGTTCTTTTCTAAGTATTGCGGTATCTGGCACGATTAATATTGACGAAGAAAAAATAGCTTATCAATATATCGGGTTGGTCCCAATAGCCAGGGAGAAAAGAATATTGATGGGATCACAGATCATAGGAGTAAAGATTAGTTCTACCGGATTGGGATTTCTCAATCATAATTCTTCTCAGCTTTTAGGTGAACTTGAAAGTAGAGGAGTCAATGTTCTGATGCCGGATGCGTCTATAATAAGAAGTGGTATATTCATACATTTTAAGAATCAGGCCTTCTCAGAATTTGTTCATCTGCCGCGCAAAGTTATACCAGATTATTATGAGGATATCATACAGTTTCTCATTAATAGTCAAGACATGGCTGAGGCCAATGGTAAAGTCTCTAAGCATGTCTACCGTAATTTGATAGAGGGGGAGACCGACAATGATTTTGACTGAAATCAAACAAAAAATCCGTGAGTATGCAATGAGCTTAGGTGTCGATGATGTGGGCTTTGCCAGCGTGGCGGACTATAAAAGCCCTCGTACGAAAGATATAGCCAGCATGTTCCCCGAAGCCAAATCAATGGTGGTGGTGGCAATTCGCGAAGGATCTCATATCAAAAGCCTCAACCCGCGTATTGCCTTCAGTGGGCGCATGGATATAATGGAGTTTGGCCGCGGTGTAAACTATAAGCTGGCACGTTTTCTGGAACGGGAATGCGGTGCTATGGCCATGAGTGTGCCTTTGTCATACCCCATGGAAATGAGTCCCAAAACTATGGGTGTTGTAGCTGATGTCTCCCTGCGACATGCCGCGATTGCTGCCGGATTGGGCAAGTTTGGCCGCAATAATCTGGTGCTTCATCCGAAGTTTGGGTCACGGGTGCTCTTTGGTGCAATCCTAACCGACCTTGACTTACCTTCCGATCCACCGGTCACGGAGGACATTTGCACCGACTGTGGGATTTGTGTGGATGGTTGTCCAGGGGGAGCGTTGGATGTTGAAGGCATAACCGATCCGGCTAAATGCCTGAAAAACTCACAGCCCTATGGTCTAGGCAAGATTATTGGCTTTTGGTCCAAGTTTGTTGACAAAACCCCGGAAGAACAAAAGCAAATGTTCTTAACCGAGGACTTCTGGAGCATGTACCAGGCCCAATTCATTGGCTTTCAGTACTTCTGTTTCAATTGCGAGAGCTGTTGTCCCTTGAATGATTAAATTTAAGGTTTTATTACATATTTTTTACGTCAAACGACAGAAATTATATTCCGGGTATGATATATTCTAATGTACCAGTAGATTTTCAAAATTAGGGGGATGAATAATGAGCAAAACACAAGATAACTTAAAAGAAGCATTTGCAGGGGAATCCCAGGCTAACCGCAAGTATCTGGCCTTTTCTCGTAAAGCCGAAAAAGAAGGTCTGGCCCAGATGTCGCGTTTACTCAAGGCCATCGCAGAAGCCGAGACCATTCACGCACTGAAACACCTCGAAGTAATGGGTGGAAATAAGACCACCCTGGAGAACATTAAAGGTGCGCTGGAAGGCGAGACTCACGAGTTCGAAGAAATGTATCCGGAGATGATCAAACAAGCCGAAGCTGAAGACAACAAGCCTGCTAGAGCTACCTTCCACCTGGCCAATGAAGCGGAAAAGGCTCATGCTGAGCTTTATAAGAAAGCCATCGCAGCCTTAGAAGGCGGCGGGGATTTTCCGGCCGAATCATTCCATCTCTGCCCCATCTGTGGCTATGTAGCGGCTGATCATGCGCCGGACAAGTGCCCGATCTGCGGCAACCCCGGCAAAAACTTCGAAGCCTACTAGAGTTTTATATTTGGTATACTGGCCACCTTTTGCTTATTAGTGAAAGGTGGTTTTTTATTTGTTGACTTTGTTTGAATATGGTTGTAATATACAACCATAATAAAGTTGTAGGGTACAACGAAAGCTAAGGGAGGCCGGTCATGTTCAAAGAGCAAGATTTCTTAGGGCTTCTGTTTGAGGTGACAAAAGCGGTCCGCTTCTGCAATCAGGAGAACATCTGCGGGGAAGACAT
This sequence comes from Acidobacteriota bacterium, assembly GCA_050259595.1. GTDB lineage: Bacteria > Bacillota > Syntrophomonadia > Syntrophomonadales > DTU052 > JBLNAX01. The sequence continues at coordinate 52,071 of JBLNAX010000046.1, forward strand.
TACTTTTCAGCAGTTCATGATTCTTAACCAAATCGCTCAAAATGGAAGTATGCGCATGTCTGATCTGCACGAGGTCCTAGCAGTGGAGAAGAGTACAACCACCAGGTTGATCGAGCCCTTGGTAAAGAAGGAATTGATGGTCAAGGAGAAATGCTGTGCGGACTCCCGTGTCATCGATTTACGCTTGACCCCCGAAGGGCAGGCAATGCGGGATAGGGCCTGGGACTGCTTGCAAGGGTTTATCGCTAATGTGGACAGTATGATCCCTAAGGAAAAGAGGCATGAGGTTTATGAGTCAGTCAAACTCTATGTTGGCGCCCTCAGAGCCAACTGTGCCGAGGAGAACTGCTGCCAGACTACAGGAGGTGGATGCTGTGGCTGATGATACCAGGATTGCAAGCTCGGCAATCAAACTGTCACCTGATCTATTAAAACCGATGATCCCAGCAATGCCGGATGCACCGTGGATAATAGATCGTATCAAAACACCCGTTGGTGATGTTCCTAGAGTACCGCCCGGATTGACCTTGGCCGATACTCTGGGTTCCTGGAAAGCCCGCTGGGATATCAACCGTATGAACTATGTCGTAACTCCAGGTCTTTATTGTGTGGGTAAACCAAATAATGAATCTCCGGTGCTGGTGACAGCCAATTATAAAATGACTTTTGACCGTTTGCGCCAGGAACTAAGTGGTATCGATGCTTGGATCCTCGTCCTCGATACAAACGGTATCAACGTGTGGTGTGCCGCTGGCAAGGGCACATTTGGTACAGCCGAGGTCATCAAACGAGTCAATGTGGCCTGTCTGCACCAGATCGTAACACATCGAACGATAATCCTGCCCCAGCTTGGTGCACCGGGTGTGTCAGCCCATGAGGTGAAAAAGCAGACCGGTTTTAAGGTAGTCTATGGTCCGGTTAAAGCTGCGGATATACAGGCATTTATGGCCGCTAACATGAAAGCAACGCCTGAAATGAGGCGGGTCGAGTTCGGTATGATGGATCGCCTGGTATTGACTCCCATAGAGCTGGTGGCGGTTATAAAGCCCATTCTGATGATTCTAGGTGTGTTGATGCTGATTCAGGTTACGGAACTGGTCAATATCACATGGAACACCCTTTATCCCTATTTGGGAGCGGTGCTGCTGGGAACCGTTATTACTCCTATGTTCCTGCCCTGGATCCCGGGCCGGGCGTTTGCCTGGAAAGGGTGGCTGGTGGCCTTTATCTGGGCTTTAGCAGTTGTTTATTGGCAAGGGGCGATACCTTCGAAAAACGGAATGTTTAGCTTAGTGGCATTGATGACAGCGGCAGGTTTCGTGCTTATACTGCCTGCCATATCTGCCTATCTAGCGATGAATTTTACCGGCGCTTCGACCTATACATCGCTTTCCGGAGTGGAGAAGGAGATGAGATATTCCCTGCCATTGCTGATGGGTTCGGCTGGGGTGGGAATAGTGGCTACCGTCGTAAGTATCATTCTGAGCCGGTTATAGAGGAGGAAGTTTATGAAAACGCGATATCTAAAAAATGTTGTCACCCTTAGCGTGGATGAAGATAAATGCACCGGCTGTGGAGCTTGCCTGGAAGTCTGCCCGCATGAAGTGCTGGCTATTGACGACCACAAGATCAAGATCGTTGATCGAGATGCGTGTATGGAATGTGGTGCGTGTTCTAAGAACTGCCCATTTGATGCGATAACGGTCAAAGCCGGGGTGGGATGTGCCGCTGCTATTATTCATAGTATTATATACGGTGGCGAGCCCACATGTGGCTGCAGTGGCGACGATAACAATGGTGGATGCTGTTAATAATTTAAGGGGCGGCACCTGGCCGCCCCCTGCAGTACCAATGATCGATAATAATATCAATATTTCTTAGGATAAACCAACTCCGGCATCTGGGTGATCTTGTTGAAATAGTATTTGGTGTTGAATCCACGGACGGTGCTTATGGCGTCCTTAGGACAAGCCGCCATACAGCATCCGCAGGCGATGCACAGAGTAACACTTTTTATATTCATCAGTGCAGGCAGTGCCTTCTTTTCGGTGCAAATATCCTCGGGATCGATGATCGAACGAGCTGGACAGATGGAGGCGCAGATCCCGCAGCGAGAGCATTTCTCATCATCAAAGGACAATATACCACCATAAATCTGGTCAGAGTCAAAGTAATCCGGCACTTTATGCTTCTGACTGAATGTTAAATAGCTCATCTATTCACCCTGCCTTTCCACTCTGGGTTTATCGTTTATGCCGCCATCATACCACTCGACCAATTGCACCTCTCGCGGCACCAGGCCGTCCAATTGGCCCTTTGGCCAACCAACCCCGATACAGACGTTTAATTCGTAGGGATATTTGACTCCGAAAAACTTACGCCATTTTGGGATGTACATCAACACCTGCAGCATACCGATCCAGCAAGTTCCAGCTCCCATGCTATGGGCGGATAGCACCATATTCTGTCCGGCAATGCCCAGATCCAGCTCGGGGCAGGATACTCCGCGCTTATCCATCATCATTAGAATCAAAGTGGGTGCTCCGTGGTATGCGGGGGCCTCCCCTTCAGCAATGCGTTTGAGCAGTGAAAACGGCACTGGGTGCAGGGAATTGGGCATTACCCGAATCATGAACTTGGTATAGGGCTTTAGGAAGATACGGGTGAACCAGTTGCGGTCATAGTCCAAAAACCACATCAGTAGCTTAGCTATTTTGCGGGTTTCCCGCTCTATGGCATCCAGAATCTCCGGGTTTTTCACCACGACGAACTTCCAGGGTTGGGCATTGCCTGCTGAGGGTGCGAAACGGCCGGCTTCCAGGATGCGCCGCAGCAGGCTGTCGGGTAGTGGATCTTTCTTGAAAGCTCTGATGCTGCGCCGTTCCAGAATGACCTTCTCGACCGGATTCCACTCCATGCCCTCTTGATATTTATAAAGTGGGGAAAGATCTGATAAATTCTCTCTTGCCATCCTTTTTACCTCACTATTCAGCCAGCATGGATCTAATAAATGAGAGCTTCTTCATGGGGTGCAGACCCAGCAAAGCTTGGATTTGCTTAGCGTCGCGAAAGCGTTTTTCCTGGCCATAATCCTTCATATAGCCATAACCGCCCAGCATTTGAATGCCGTCGGTGGTCGCATCACAGGCTAGCTCCAGGATGTGTATGGCGGCGGCGCGGGAAGTGCTGGCCCACCCGGGCTCCCTATTATCGACGGCATACATCGCATGCAAAACGATCATTTCGGCGGCTTTGGCTTTTACCGCTATGCTGGACAGTATCATCTGCACTTCCGACCACTGTGCGATGGGCTTGCCGCCCTGATAACGTTCTTTGCAGTAGGCTAAGGCTTCATTAAAGGAGCCCTGCATGATCCCTGCACCCATGGCCGCGGCTGCCGTGCTCATTTTATCAACAATAGCCGAGAAATACTGGTTCCCTAGCCCTTCGATTCCTATTAGCTTGGCCTTGGCGGCGCTGAACTTGGCATCAACTGCCGGACATGCATGCAGGCCTAGGCTGAAGATCGGTTCGCCGAGTGTGATGCCTCCGCCGGTCAGCTTGACCAGGAAGAATGAATAAACCGTCTGGCCTTCAATGAATGCTGGAACTATGGCATATTTGGCCAGACCTCCCAGCACCAAGTATTCTAAAGTGCCATCTAATACATAGCTATCGCCATCTTTGCGCGCTTTCACATCTGGTTTCATTTCACTGGGGTTATTGAAGGAAGGGAATGCGAGCAGAAAATCATGAGCCTGTGCGGCTTCGGCCAGAACAGCGGCGAGTTCTTCTCCACAACCTGCTGTAAGCATGATTTCCTGGGCTGTGGTGTTAGCGAAGATGATTCCCCCAAGACTGGCATCAGACTGACAAAGTGCTTGCAGTATGGTGCAAAGGGCAGCCATGCCCTGGCCAGTCCCACCGATCTCGCAGGGTGCACAGATACTGAAAAAGCCTACTTCATTAGCTTCGGTTAGTATATCGTCCCAGAATGGACCAAATGGGTATTTGTCGTTGGTCTCTCGATTCGGTATCAGCTCTTTATTCGCGAAAATGACAGCCAGGTCCTGGCAGGCCTTGAGTTCGGAACTAACCAACATTATGATCACCCTCCTCGAACATCTTGACCTGATCATACAGGCGGCCGATATGATTCTTAAACAGGCTCAGCCTATTTAGCTGGTTGGTTCCTTCATAGATCTGCAGGAGCTTGGAATCACGAAGGAATTTCTCTGCTCCCTGGTCCTGGCGGAGTCCAGCCTGGCCCATCATTTCCAGTGCCATTTGACTTACCTTTACCCCCGTATCAGTTCCTGTGATCTTGGCTAGTGATGCCAGACCGGAGCTAAACTGCTGGTCACGGCTACTTTGATTGAAATAAATGCTGCGCATTATCCTGGTGGAAAACTTCATATTCAAAAATGGTGAGGTGAAGATGTCTATGCAGATTTGTGGGGTGTATTTTAGGTAGTAATAAATGAATTTCTGCTGCAGAAGCCCATACATGCCATACAATCCATTGGCATAGTTGCCCTCGACATAGGCTAGCCGGCTTAAGAATATATTGCGGTACATTTCTGCCAGCATTGATTGCGCCCATTCCTGGTTGATAAGCAGTTCGCCGTTTACTTCTGTTTCCGAAGCGAACTTTACTGCCCGTTCATAGGCGCCGCGTGCTACTCCGGTAGCAAAAGCGCAAACAGCAGGACGGGTTATACACAATACATAATCAAGGTACTTGCTATGAAAATCACGGTATGATTTTGGAAAAGTGTCGGCCTGGCAGGGGTCGACCAGAACGTTCTCATCGGGAATGAAACAGTCTTCAAAGACCAGTTCACTGGCTGGGCAAACCCTTTGTCCCATCTTATTTTCATGCCTTCCAAAGGAAAACCCCTTGGTGCCGGTCTTGACCATCATTGAAACCACTGTATCACCGGGCTTCTTAAGTTCACCGTAGGCCACCAACATGCACCAGGTAGATACATGACCCATTGAGATGAATACTTTGGTGCCGTTTACAATGTAGCCGCCCTTGACCTTCTTAGCATGACAGCGAATGTTGCCGCGGTCTATCAGCTCTACATCTTCCACGTCGGTGCCGGCACTGGGCTCAGTAATGGCCAGCGATATTATACAAGGCTCCCCTGTCTTTTCACCCCTGCGCACATCTCGAAATATTTTGTTACACAGTCGGGTGTTGCCGGATGCACAGATACCTGCTACACCAAGATAATGAACACCGACCACGTTGGCAATACCAACACATTCCGAGGAAAGCTCCTCCAGCAGATGTGACAAGGCGGGCAGGTTGTAGCCCCGGCCTCCGAATAGTTTGGGGATGCCAATACTGTATAAGTTCCTGCGGTTGGCCTCCTCAACTAGCTCCCAGGGCAGGTAATCAGGATCTTCATGGGTCCTGCGGTCCAGCTCTAATGCACGAGGCCGTACTACTTCATCGTTGAACTTGCGGGCCATTGCTATAACTACTTTGGTTTCGTTGATCATGGCTTTTGGAAGCTGAGGACCATATGGAAGACTGCAGATAATGTCCTCGAACGTGGGATTTTTACTCATCAATTGGTCTACATCCCGATGTGAAAGCATACGCAACATACCCTCCCAATTCTATCTTTATATATCTAAATAGATGAGAACAGTCGGCGGTGAGTTATAGAGCAGGCATTAAGATAGTCTATTCTCAGTTAGATGCAGATAGTAGTGTGGTTTTTAGGGATATGCGAACGAATATTTTGATAATTATGCCGACGTTAAAATCTTCCACAAAGACAGGAATTCTCCTGCTTGAAGACTAATAGCGGAAAATTACATATTAAAAGGGTTGCAGAACAAAGAAGTGGGTTGTCTAGCGAACAAGGATACCTGGGAGGAGCATGGTGAGCATTACTCGGGTACGGTCTTTCAGAGCCCATCTGTTCTCTTCGAGACACCAATCGTATACTATGCCGCGATAGCAGCTTATTATGAAAATAGCGAGATCATAGGCACTGATGTCTGTTCGGACCTCTTTATTGATCTGGCCTTGTTTGATCACTTCTTCCAACACATGAAAAACAGCCATGTTTTCGGAGGTAGCAAATCCGGTTTTCTTACCGGGCATGATAAGTGCCGAATAGACAGCTCTGACTGTATCATATCCAACAGCAGTAATAGAGGCGCTGGCGAAATCAGCTATAGCATAAATACGATTTTCAAAGGAGACATGGTTGTTATTCAAAAGATCAGCGGCATCGCGGAAAAAAGCATCGACATTAATGAATTGCTGGATGATGATATGTTCTTTGGAGGTAAAGTGGTTGTAATACGAACCTTTGGAGACCTTTGCTTCTTCACAGATAGCATCAATAGTAACATTCTCGTAACCAGCGGAAGCGAATAACTTGACCGCGGCTTCGAATATGTTTTGGCGTGTGACTAATGCTTGAAGTTGACGAGGAGTTGGGCCTTTGGCACGCACTTCTTCTTCCCCCGTTCAATAGCTGCCGTTATCTTACCAAAAAATGTTAACGGCTTCAAGACTGCTTCTGCGATTATAATCCGCGTAAAGTGCCGGACAAGAGAAAAGGCCCCTGCACAGGCGGTTGGCGGGGCAAAAAACAGTTTGGTTTCATTGCTTTGGTAACCTGTATACTATTTTATACAATGAATGGACTAAAGTCAATGACTAAGGTCAGTGACCGTGGTCACTATTTTTGTCGAATCCCTCAGACGCTTGTGCCATCGAACAATTACGGATTCTTGAGTGATCGAGGCAGGTCGGAATTGTATATGGGACCCGGTGGGACCACCAATATACCATCAGAATTGGATATTTTGGCGAAAAAATTTTACACTAATTAACTCACCTGGTTTAATACGATAAATATAATTGTAAGTTGATTCATGGAGGATTTCTGAAGTGGCGAAAAAGAGTGTTATTCTAGCTTTACAGGGTGGAGGATCATATGGTGCTTTCACCTGGGGTGTTTTGGACCGCCTTCTAAAAGAGAAGGATCTAGAGGTTATCGGGGTCTCCGGGGCCAGCGCGGGAGCGGTCAATGCTACGTGTATGGTTTTTGGTTTGATACAAAATGGAAATGACGGTGCACGCAAAACTCTTAATGACTTCTGGCGTAAGCTGTCTAAGCTCGAAAAAATGTCTCCGTTTCAGCAAACCCTACTTGATAAAATGCTCAGTATGGGGAATATCAATTTCAATCCCATTGCCATGGCGGCTGATGCTATGACATCAGTACTGTCGCCTTATCAATGGAACCCACTTGATATCAACCCGATGATAGAGGTATTAAAAGAAGTCGTCAAAGACTTTGATGTGATTCGCCAACAGGATAAGGTGAAGATGTACCTTTCGGCTACCAATGTGCGGACTTCGGACTTGAAGATATTTCCGTACAAAGAAATCAATGCTGACAAGGTTATGGCCTCTGCTTGTTTACCACGTATGTTCAAAGCAGTCGAAATAGATGGAGAGTACTATTGGGATGGCGGATTTACCGGCAATCCCGCCATGTTTCCACTGATCGTCAACACCAAGTGTAAGGATCTTTTGATCGTAGAGATCGAGTCGGTGAATCATGGACTGCCATGGACGGTCAAACACATCGAAGAGCGAGAGGCTGAAATAAGCTTCAACTCCAGCCTAATGCGGGAAATGGACGCTATTGCCATGTATAACAAAGGCATTGATGAAAACAAGATCATCGGGGAAAAGGTGCGTATGCATTATATGAATACCGGTGGGTTGTTGAATGATTATAATCGCTCGGCTCGCTACAATATCTCCTGGGAGTGGCTGTCCTTCCTGCATGACAAAGGCTATAAGACCGCCAGCGACTGGATCAAGAAGAACTACAGCAAGATCGGCGAGGAATCCAGCTGGATACACCCGGGGTTAGATAAATAGCATTAATAATGGATTAATCGACTGACAAGACTTAAGCGGCAGTAAGCCGCTTTTTTCATTTCTTGATCTGATGCTCAATAATAGGGCAGTACGGTATAGACCCCGGATCATCCACTTCCTTCTCCTGGATCAATTCGCGGGGACATCCGCCATTTTCGCCTTCTTTCGGTATATTGGCCAGGTATGGTGTTCCGGTGTGGCGCGGATCGGTGCAGACAATAACCATGGGTTTTTGCTGGGTAACTAGGGGGTCGCCGGGGTGAATGCTACAGTATTCGGTCGGTGCTGCTTCAGAATCACCGGCAATAGCACCTTTTAAGAAACCACGCTTGACCGGGTTAGGACAGCCTGAGACCGCCAGTTTCCCGGTTTCAGAGCAGACTTCGATCTGAACATGCAGATCACAGCTTTCCTGAGGGATAGCCTCCTTGGCCAGGTACTTGATCGTCACATCTTCCGGTGGACAGGCTGCGGTGGCTATTTTACCTGATTTCCCGCAAATCGAAACAGGTGACAGGTTAGATGGCATACTGAATTCCTTCTGCGCTTTTCCGGCCATGGCGCGGGTCATGATCGCTTTCCAGATACGCGCTGGATAAGAACCACCATAAGTATTGTTCATGGATTCTTTCTTATCATATCCCATCCAGACCACACAGCTGTAGCGTGGTGTATAACCCGCGAACCAGGCATCGCGATCATCCTGAGTAGTGCCTGTTTTACCAGCGCAGTCAATGCCCGGTATCTGCGCTTTGGTTCCCGTACCTGCCTGGACCACATTCTGCAGCAAACTAGTCATTAGCCAGGCGGTCTCCTTCTTCATGACCTGCTGCTTCTGTGGAATGTGGCTGTATATCGCATTTCCTTCATTATCGGTTATCTTCACTATCACATAAGGACTAACCCGTAAGCCCTGATTAGCGAAACATCCATATGCCGACGCCATCTGCAGCGGAGATACCCCCTGGGTAATACCCCCCAGGGCACTTGATAGGTTATTGTCATTACGGGCTCCGCTCAAGACCAGGCTGGAAATACCTAACTTTTTGGCAAATGCCAAGCCATTCTTGATTCCTATTTGTTCGGCTAGTTTGACTGCGTATACATTGACCGACCACTGAATGGCAGTTCTCATGCTGATAGGTCCCAGGTATTTCCCATCATAATTCCCGGGGCTCCAGGTCTTGCCGCCGAATTCATATGACACCGGAGCGTCGTCTAGTATGTAATCAGGGCTGATACCCTTTTCTAGAGCCGGGCCATATACCACGAGAGGCTTAAATGAGGAACCGGGTTGGCGCAGAGCATCGACTGCCCGATTAAAGCCCCGCTGCTGGGCAGTATTGCGGCCACCGACCAGGGCGTTTATCTGACCGGTCTGGTGGTCAAGCAGTACCATGGCTGATTGGATTATTTGACCCTGTTTGCTCTTGCCCTTTGGGAAATTTGCAGGATTGGCATATATCTTTTCAGCATAAGCCTGAAATTTGGGATCGATCGCAGTATATATCTTTAGCCCGCCTTTGAAAATGGTTTCCTGCGGATTACTGTAGCCCTCACTACGTAGGATGCGGTCGGCTTCATCGACTACATAGTCCACATAGTGACCGTACTGCTGCTTGCTATCCGGCTCAGCCATAAACTTCAGCGGCGCAGCAAATGCTTGATCCGCCTGCTTCTTAGTAAGATATTTGCAGGTGACCATATTGTTCAGAACCACCCGCTGGCGCTTTTTGGCCAGGGAAAGATTGCGGTAGGGGTTGTAGCGGCTGGGAGCCTGCACCAGCCCCGCTAGAAGTGAACATTCACTGAGATTTAGGTTCTTAACATCCTTGCCGAAATAGGTTTGGGCAGCAGTCTGTGCGCCCCAGGCTCCGGCTCCGAAGTAGATCTTGTTGACATAGAACTCCATGATCTCATTCTTAGTGTATTTTTGTTCGATCTCTATGGCTAGCATCATTTCCTGCGCTTTACGGCTAAAGGTCTTTTCCGGCTTTAAGAAGGCATTTTTGGCCAACTGTTGGGTAATTGTACTGGCTCCCTGGGCCTTGCTGCCCTTGACTATATCTACCACCGCAGCCCGCAGGATCGATGTTACGCTGACGCCATGGTGCTGGTAGAAATCGCGGTCTTCGGTGGCTACAAAAGCATTGATCAAGTTCTTGGGGATTCTTTTTAAGGGAACACTGATCCGGTTCTCTGAAGCATGTAGAGAGAAAAAGGATTTATTATTTTTGTCATATAGGGTGGTTGCTTGTGTCCCGTATAGCTTGCTTGGGTCCCATGTGACTGCGCCAAACGCAGAGGCCTGAGCCACTATGGCTGCAGGCCCTGATAAAAGCAATAGGGTGATAAGCAATATGGCTGAAAGCCAACGAAACCTGCTATGAACAATGATCTGAGTGCGCATAATAATCCTCCCTTGGTGCTGATCAGGCGCTGGCAGGCGCGCTGATTCAGTGACCCTGACGCATATCTGTGTCAATTACTATACGCCAAATTAAATGATATCCTGACGTCATATTAAGGAGAATTCCAAAATTAATCAATAAGCTTTTATCGGTAATATTGTAGAAAAAGGGCGACATATTAGCGGGGTTCCTATATTTCTCCACCAATGATTTATTTCCAGACTACGGGGAAAACTTGTTACATGAATCTAAACGAGCTATAATCCTAAATAGTAACTATTATCATTTGGGGGGAGTCAGTGTGCCGGATTCGGTAAAAACTTTGCGCAATAAGGGATGTAAGGTAACACCACAGCGGCGCTTGATCATTGATATACTGCAGAATTGCCGGGAGCATATGACTGCTGAAGAGGTTTTGGCTCAGGCCAGAGTCATACAGCCTAATCTATCGGCAGCAACCGTCTATCGCAATCTTAATACCATGACAGAGCTGGGTTTGATTGAACGGGTGGATATTCACGACAAAGGCCGTTGTTTTGAGCTTAATGACGGGCAGCATCATCATCACCTGGTATGTGTTGAGTGCGGTCGGGCTGAAGAAATCGAATGTTGTCCCATGAACGATTTGATCAAAGTCGTTGCCCAAGAAAGTGACTTTGAAGTCATGTCCCACAGTTTCGAAATCACCGGTTACTGCCGGGATTGCAAGGGGAAAAGATAAATGCTTTTTAAGACAGGTTCTCGTTTATATAAATGTTTAGTGGGAGTGCTGACCTTTTGTTGGTTGTTAATGAGTATGGGGTGCGGACAGCAGGTCAGCCGGATCACCGAGAAACCGCTAAATGGGCAAGTTGTGATCCTGACATCTTTTTATCCAGTCTATACCATGACCCGAAACATCGCCGGTAATATTACGGGGGTGCGTGTAGAAAACCTGACTTCGCCTGATATAGGCTGTTTACACGACTACCAGTTGACGACTGGAGACATGAAAAAACTGCAGAAGGCTGACTTTATGGTGATAAGTGGCGGAGGGGCAGAAAGCTTCCTGGACAAGGTAGCAGCCCAGCGTCCGGAATTGAAAATAATCGATGCTGGCCATGATATACCAAGAATCAAGAGCAAGGATGGGGAAGACAACCCGCATTTATGGGTAAGTATTGAACTGGCCATCAAGCAGGTGAAGAACATCACTGAGCAACTGGTTAAGTCTGATCCAGTCCATGCCGCCCAATACCAGAAGAACAGTAAGCAATATATCGGAAAACTGACGGCTCTACGTGATCGTATGCATTCTGAATTGGCGCCTTTCAAAAGCCAGCGGATCGTCACTTTTCATGAGGCTTTTCCGTATTTTGCCCAGGAGTTTGGACTTGTCGTAGCCGGAGTTATCGAAAGGGAACCGGGATCAGAACCAAGTGCTGGTGAGCTGGCTGCCACCATTAAGATGATACGAAAGATCAAGGTGCGAGCCATATTTGCCGAGCCCCAATATCCGGCTGGTTCCGCCCAGGTCATCGCTCGGGAGACCGGTGTTCGAGTTTACTCTCTGGATCCAGCAGTAAACGGCCCCGATGATCCTGATGCTTATATCAAAATTATGGACAGGAACCTTTCGGTTCTGAAGGAGGCACTGAGCAGTTAATGAACAGGATAAAGGCGGTCAACAAGTGCAGCTTGTGTTGTACTAAGATCAACGACCTGAGGATCACAGCTGGTAGTGATGTTATTTTGGACGATGTTAACATGCATTTCCATTGTGGTGAATTGACTGGTTTGATTGGCCCGAACGGTGCAGGGAAGACCACATTGCTAAAGGCAATTTTAGGTGAGGTGCCATTTGCGGGGAGTATATCCTATCTCGATGCCAGTGATCGCCGCACAGGTAGGCCAATCGTCGGTTATGTTCCGCAAGTCCTTGATTTCGATAAGAATTCACCGGCTAGTGTTTTCGATTACTGTGCATCATGCATATCATGGGCGCCGGTATGGCTCTTGCGGCCACGCTCGGTGCGGGATAAAGTATTGAGCAATCTGTCCCGGGTGAAAGCCGAGTACCTGATCGACCGGCGAATTGGTCTACTCTCAGGAGGGGAATTACAAAGAGTCCTATTGGCCTGTGCACTGGATCCGGTGCCTAATCTACTGTTGCTGGATGAGCCTGTTTCTGGTGTGGACGTGCAGGGAATGGATTTGTTTTATAAGATGGTTTCGGACCTGCGTTGTGATTATGATCTGTCAGTCCTAATGGTTTCACATGATATCAACCTGCTTTCCCGTTATGCGGACCGGATCGTTCTGCTCAACAAAACCGTACTGGCTCAGGGACCACCTAATGAAGTACTGAACGGGCATCAAATGCTCCATACTTTCGGAGCCTGCTGGCATCTGGAGGAGCCCCGCGAGCCTGCCGCTGCCGTGCATATCCATCACCCAAAGGGGGAGCAATAAGTGGAACTATGGTATTCGCTTCTAAACTACATATTGCCTTTTCAATGGCTAGAGTTTGGTTTTATGAAAAATGCTTTGTTGGCGATACTGCTGGTATCACCAATATTTGGCCTGGCTGGTACGATGGTCGTCAACAACCGTATGGCCTTCTTCTCGGATGCCATTGGGCATGCTGCCTTGACGGGGATAGCCATCGGGGTCCTTTTGGGATTAGGTAGCCCCATGTGGGCAATGCTGGCTTTTTCGGTATTATTAGCGGTTTTGATTTCCTGGGCTCACATTAAAACAGAAGCGTCGCCAGATACGGTCATTGGGGTCTTCTTCGCGACTGCTGTGGCACTGGGCATTGTCGTTCTATCACGGCAGGGGGGCTTTAACAAATATTCAAAGTACTTGATCGGCGATCTACTCAGCATCACTCCCGGGGAGATAGTCCTGCTGCTGCTGGTTTTGCTGGTGGTTCTGGCTTTATGGGTGCTGGTTTTCAATAAACTTTTCCTGGTGAGCTTTAATCCGGCTGTGGCTAGAAGCCGCCGAATCAATACTTTCGTCATGGAAACAGCTTTTGCCGTTGTCATAGCCATGGTGGTGACCGTTTCCATTCAGTGGGTGGGGATCCTGGTTATCAACTCACTGCTGATCCTTCCAGCGGCGGCAGCCCGTAATATTGGCAGCAGTATGAGGTCTTACACGCTAACGGCTGTTTTGATAAGCTTTATCTCAGGAATTACTGGACTGGTCCTCTCCTACTATTGGGAGACGGCGACCGGAGCTACCATTGTGCTATGTGCCTTCGCCTGTTACGTTTTGACGGTTATAATAAAGGGAGTAAGGAATTAGTATTTTAGAAAAACCCGCCGATTAAATACCGCCACGTCGATTTCATGGGCTCAATCTAAACACCTAGCAGAAAACAGCATTTGCCAAATTGTGTCAAAAAAGCTATGCCGCTTCATACAATACCTTAGAAAATGGGCTTTCTTATCATTGCTCAAAGGGGAGTGGATCATGGCAACATTGAAGTTGAGCCGACCAGTCATTGCTGTAACCGGGAGTTCGGGCAAGACCACCACCAAAGAAATGATTGCTTCGGTGCTGGGAACCCGCTGGCAGGTCTTTAAATCTAAAGAGAATAAGAATCTATTTGGGGATACCCGCAGTTATGCCCGACAGATACGACCCTTTCACCAAGCGGTCGTGCTGGAATATGGCATGATCTACCGGGGCAGGATCAAACGGCACTGCAGCTACATCCAACCGAATATCGGTATTATAACCATGGTGGGAACTGCCCACATTGGTAACATGGGAGGACTTGATGGCCTGATACGTGCTAAGTCTGAGCTTATCCAGCACATGGATCCTCATGGGACGCTGCTGTTGAATGCCGACAATCGTAATTCGCAGCGCCTTATTTTTGGCGTTTTTAAGGGCAGGGTGATAAGGATAGGTATTAATCAAAAAGCGGATTATATGGCTTCCGGCATCAGACATCTGCCGCAGGGAATGTCCTTTAAGGTCCGCTTAGGTGGGAGGATCCACGATTTCTTTATACCTTGCCATGGCCAACACAATGTTTATAACGCGCTATTCGCGATAGCTGTGGCCCACAGACTGGGTTTCGATGCCGCCCATATCAAACTAGGGTTGAGAAGATTCAATCAACCGCAGCGGAGGTTGGTGGTACATCACTGTGATAATGGGATCAGAATCATTGACGATACTTTCAGTTCCAATCCTCATGCTGTCGAAGCTGCCCTGGATGTGCTGCAGCAAGTGGGAGGTGGGAGGAAGATCGCGATTTTGGGAACCATGCTGGAACTCGGCAAGCTAACTGTTTCCGGCCATAAACGGGTAGGGAGATATCTAGCCCGTAAGAAGGTGGATTTCCTTGAAGCATACGGAACGCATGCTGATTTGATAGGTAAAGGGGCAGTCGAAGCTGGTTATGCTCCAGAAAGGATCAATCATTTTCTGATCAGAGGCAGTCTGCATAAGCATGTTCTGAAGTTGATCAGGCCTGGTTCTACGGTATTGGTAAAGGGGTCCCACGATCTGAGAATGGATCAAACGGTGACTTATCTTAGGGCAAGATTAAAAGGAATCTAATCAAGCTAAAATACACTGTTCAGGGTGAAATATAGGAGGGTGCCATTAAGCCCCAGTATTAGCGCAGTTATGACCCAGCCAGCCCAATTGGTAAAGGGTTTGTTCACGAAAACTCCCATCAAGTCTTTCCGGCGGGTAATGAGCATCAAAGGAATTATCGCCGCGGGGAGGGCGAAGCTCAAAACAACCTGGCTGATCAGCAGGGCTTTCATGGGGTTTATTCCTAGTGCGATTATTATCATGGCAGGCAGCATGTTGACCAATTTAGCGGCTGTAGCGGGTATGTTAAGTTTTATAAAACCCCTCATAATGGTTTCGCCGGCCATCGTGCCCACTGCTGAAGATGAGAGGCCAGATGCCAGAAGGGCAATAGCGAAGGCCGCGCTGGATAATGAACCTAGCAGCGGGGTCAGTGAACGATGGGCTTGCTCAATAGTCTCGACCTGTAGTCCCTGAGCAAAGAAGACTGATGCCGACACGATGACCATAGCGGCATTAACGATAAAAGCGATGTTCATAGCTACCACGATATCTATAGTTTCCATGCGAAAATGCCTGATGCGTTGAGCTTCAGTTGTGAATCCATTACGGTATTGGACCAGTTGGGAGTGCAGAAAGATCACGTGCGGCATCACCGTTGCGCCCAGCATTCCAGCGGCAATCAATAAAGCTTCACTGTTAGGCAGTGAAGGGATCAGGGTGTGCAGTCCTACTGCCGCCCAATCGGGCTTAGCCAGGAACAGTTCAATCACATAAGCGCCGCTGATCACTGTAACCAGGCATACGATAATAGCTTCGACCCATCGTTGGCCGTATTTTTCCATTCCGGCTATGAAAAAGGTGGCAGCGCCGGTGATAATCGCCGCATAAATCAATGGCATGTGAAACAGCAGGTAAAGCCCCAGCACTCCGCCTAAGAACTCGGCTAAGTTAGTGGCTATAGCTGCGACCTCGGCAACGATCCAGAAGAACCAGTTAGCATTACGGGAGAATACATCTGTACAAACTTGCGGTAGGTTGCGCCCAGTGGCAATCCCTAGCTTAGCAGAGAGGGCTTGCAGGAAAATCGCCATTAGATTGCTCCAGAGGATGACCCAGATTAGATTATAACCGAATTTAGACCCGCCGCAGATATTGGTGCCGAAGTTACCCGGGTCAATATAGGCTACGCTTATAACAAAGGCCGGTCCTAGGTATTTCATCAAGCTCTTTAACCGGGTCAGCAGTGAGGAGCGGCTACGAGCCACAGTAGCAGGCAGCACGGTCTCGATGGGATCATATGCGATTCCTTCGAAATGGGGGCTGGCCAAGATGAATACCTCCTTGCCATTTGGATCAATTAAAGTTAACCGTGACTATCAGTTTTTCATCAGGCTAAAATGGCTTCCGAGTGTACAATATGAAAAACGTCTAAGCAAAGTGAAGAGTATGTACATTCTTAATACTCGTTGATGGAAAGGTGCATATAATGCATCAAATAGATTAAAAAAGGTGCGTTATATGAGCGATCAAGACTTCTATACCTTTCGCGAATACATGAGAAAAGACGATGAACTGACTGCTTCCATGGAAGATTATCTAGAAATGATCTACCGGCTATCCAGAAAAGATGGCTTCACACGGATCCATGACCTGGCCGAAGCACTCAATGTGCAGCCGCCGTCGGCTACAAAAATGGTGCAAAAGCTGGCGGATCTCGATGCGGTAGCATATCGCAAGTATGGAGTTGTGGTTCTGAATGAAAAGGGACTAATGCTGGGCAAAGCGCTCATGGCCCGCCATCAGATAGTGGAGGATTTCTTGAAAATCCTCGGTATCACAGAAAACTTGCTGGAGGAGACTGAAAAAATAGAACACACCATCAGTCCCACGACCCTTAACTCGCTGGCCAGCCTGGTCAAGTTTTTACGGGCGCGGCCGTCTTTGCTCTTAGAGTTTGAGGAAAGCTTGAAGACATAGATCGTGATCCACAAAATATGCGAGCCGATACCAGTTCTTGTAACTCCTGCCACTATTCGTACGTAAAATGGAGAAAGTCCAACATCATGGTATTGCTGAAGGGGAGGAGTAGTTTATGGGGACTATGATACTGAAAAGGCCTGTTATAGCCGTAGCTGGTAGTTCCGGTAAGACAACGACCAAAGAAATGATCGCCTCAATACTACAGACCCGCTGGAGAGTATTCAAATCCCTTAGTAATAATAACAACCGCCGGGCTCACAGGTGGCATGTCAAGCAGATCCGCCCCCATCACCGGGCAGTGGTTTTAGAGTTTGGTATGTCTTACTGGGGGCACCTCAAGACCAGCTGTCAAATCATTCAGCCGAATATCAGCATAGTTACAATGATCGGTACTGCGCATTTAGGGAATTTCGGCGGCAAACTGGATTATTTGATCAGGGCTAAATCAGACATTATCCGTAATATGAAAAGCACGGGGATCGCATTCGTTAATGCGGATGACCCAAACTCTACAAAAATGAGGTTCGGCGCCTTCAAAGGCCGGCTATTAAAGGTGGGAATCAAGAACAAAGCGGATTACCATGCGCTTGATGTCAAATATTCTAAACAAGGTATGAGTTTTAAAATACGATTACGGGGGAGCATACACTCATTTACAATTCCGACTTTTGGTATCCACAATGTCTATAATGCTTTGTTTGCTATCGGCGTTGCTGACGTACTGGGATTTAAGACTAGTGAGATGCAAAGAGGACTTGCTAGATATCATAAACCCGTACACCGGCTCCATATTTCCTTTCCCCGTAAGGGCATACGATTGATCGACGATACCTTCAATGCCAACCCCAATTCAGCCAAAGCGGCTATCGACGTTATCGAGCACATAGCTGAAGGGCCCAAGATCCTGGTCCTTGGCAGCATGGCGGAACTAGGGCGTTACACAGTGCAAGGACATATCGACGTGGGGAATTACGTGGCTAGAAGGCGGGTGGATCATCTTTTCACATTTGGCAACAGTGCGAGAATAATTGCCCGGCAGGCTATCAAAGCCGGTCTTTCACCTAAAAAAGTACAGCATTTTGTTAACCGCAATCAGTTGAACCGTGAACTGTTGAGAAAGGTCAAACCCAAAAGTACGGTTCTGATAAAAGGATCAAATGTTACCAGGATGTACGAAACAGTCAGATTTCTTCAAAGATTTCTTCCAAAAGGATAATGAATGGGGGGACTTATGTTCCCCCACAGGCCGATGACAAAATCGAATCTCTGCGTTATTTCAAACCCAGTTTAATGAACGTACCTGCAAAACGCCTGACGGCGCACTGCCGCGCCTAATGCTGGTGGATCGAATCAGACGCGTGCGAATGATGAGCACCTGCCAATCACGGGGTTTTTCATGCCTTGATCTTTGCTTCTGTCATTCAGCCTGCAGGATTCTGGACTTTATAAATATCGGTATATTGGCCGATAATGTCGGTAGTTGTCAATGTCGGATGGTTGCATTTGAGAACAAATTATGGTTCAGTAATAGGAAGATGAAGGTAAAGTACTTATCATTAAAGTCTAATTATTGTAAGTTTTTGTACGTGATTCTGGCCATGGGATTAGCGTTGGTCTTTTCTGAAATGGCCGGATTTGTGCTGCAAAACAAGCTGGCACCATTTGATGCAGGAATCATCCATATAGTTCGCAGTTGGACCAGCCCGGGATTGACCTCATTTATGGAAGTTGTAACTGAGTTTGGGACATTTCCGTTAAATCTGATCGTGGCGTTTGCGGCCACCCTTGTATTGTACAGGTATTTGGAATTCAGGCTGGACATGGCCATGCCTTTACTGGTGCTGGGGGGATCGTGGCGGCTGAATGACGGTTTAAAAGTGTTCTTTCATCGCAGTCGACCGATTTTTGAAAGATTGGCGGAGGCTTCCGGGTACAGTTTCCCCAGCGGGCATTCTATGCATGCGATGGCTTTGTATGGGTTCCTGGCATATCTAGTATGGAGTGATTCCCCCAATATACTCTTGCGCCGGGTCAGCATGGTGGTAGCTTTTCTGGTGATAGTAATTGTCGGCATAAGCCGGATCTATTTGGGGGTACATTATCCTAGTGATGTGATTGCGGGATTTGCTGCCGGAGGGATTTGGCTGATCATCTGTATTGCGGTGCGGGAGATCATCATTAAGTACCGAAGAATAAGCAAATTATAGGGGGACAAAACTATATGTCCGGTATGGAGGTATTCTAAAGTGACTATTTTTCAGGCGATAATAATGGGTTTAGTGCAAGGACTAGGCGAGTTTTTACCTATATCGAGTTCAGCGCATTTGGTTTTGGTGCCATGGCTGTTTAATTGGCCTACTGAAATATTTCAGGGACAAAATGGACTCACGCTGGATATTGCTCTGCATATCGGTACTTTGGTGGCGGTTGTCGCTTACTTCTGGAGGGATTGGCTCAAATTGGTCTTAGGGGGTTTGCGGGGCTGGAAGAATCCTGAAGGCCGCATTTTTTGGTTTCTGGTGGCCGCCAGCATCCCCGGGGCTGCAATAGGATTGCTGCTGGAATCCAAAGCGGAGACGGTTTTTCGCACTCCATTATTGATAGGGATCATGCTTATTGTTATGGGGATAATTCTATATTGGGCGGATCGGAGAAGCTCCCAAAATGAAGGTATCGATGACATAAGTTTTAAAACCAGCTTTCTTATCGGATTATCACAAGCTTTGGCGATCATTCCTGGGGTTTCTCGTTCAGGAATAACTATGTCAACCGCTTTATTTGCCGGCCTTAAGAGAGAAGCCGCAGCGAGATTTTCATTCTTGTTATCCACACCCATCATACTGGGCGCGGGTTTGCTTAAGCTGCCCAAGATTATTGGTGGTAATCAATCGTTGGATGTCTCGTTCTACGTGGCTATGGCTGTGTCGGCGATAACCGGATTCATTGCCATTGGCTTTTTATTAAAGTATGTGCAAACTAAGACTTTCAGGCCTTTTTCCTATTACCGTTTTGTGGTAGGCGCCATTGTTATTGGAGTAGCGTTGATGCGCGGGTAAATGTTTCGTTTCGAATAATATGTTGAAGGATTTTTACCGAACAGGTGGAATTATGATTTAGACGTTTATATTTTGGCTAATGGCAGACTAGTTATTTATTCCGGGAGGGATTACATATTTTAGTACGAAGAAACTTTGCGAGATTCTATTTTTGGATTACTGGATGGACCAATATCGGGGAGGTTCCTCCAGAAATAAAGAAGAGTGTTGTCGTATTTGCACCACATACCAGCAATTACGATTTCATCCTGGGAGAGCTGGCTTTCTGGCTGAGAAGTATCAACATTAGAATATTGGTCAAGGACGACTGGCTGTTTTTTCCCCTGAGTCTAGTCATGCAGGCCATGGGGGTGGTAGGGGTCAATCGCGAAAACTCGAACAGCAATTTTGTTGGCTATGTTGTTGATCTTTTCGATAAAAATGAAGATTTTCATCTTATATTTTGTCCTGAAGGAACCCGCCAGGCGGCTTATAAATGGAAAACCGGATTTTATCATGCGGCACTGGAGGCTGGTGTTCCGCTGGTACTGACTTACCTGGATTATAAGGAGAAGATCGCCTGCGTCTACGGAATTGTCTACCCGACCGGCGACTATGAGCGGGACATGGAACCGATCCAGGAGATTTACAAAGATGTGTCCCCCAGGTACCCCGAAAACTACAATCAACAAATTTATTAATATTTGCGCTGCGTTCCTTATAAGCTTTGAATAGGCCCCCTTATGGGGCCTTAAATTATGGGATCAAGGCTTCTGCTAATCAAAAGGGGATGGAAGGTCAATACTTCAAAGGGAATAGACTCCACTCTGGCGAATATTCTAGCTGTATGATCATGTTATCGGGATATCAAATATGACAGGGGGTAATTTTGTGATAAGTCGGCGACGCAACGTTTTTAATGCTGGGATATCGCTTTTTCTGGCATTATCATTACTTTTAGCCGCAATACCACTTTCGGCCAGGGATTCTGTCATACCGTCCGTAGCCTGTGGTGACAATCATATTCTAGCATTGCAGGATGACGGGACAGTCTGGGCTTGGGGGGTCAATAATTGTGGTCAGGTGGGAAATGGAAAGGCAGATTTCAAAGGTGGTCCCATCAACGTGTTGACCGGAGCGAAAAAGATATTCGCTTATGGCGGTTCCAGCTTTGCCATTAAAGATAATGGAAAGGTTTGGGGTTGGGGCAAGAACTGGAAAGCGACAACAGCATATGTGCCCGGAAATGACACGTATCTACAGGGATACGGAAATGACCAAAGGGTTCCAGTTGAAATCGAAGGATTGGCTGATATCGATTCGATAAGCGTCGCCTACCCGACTGCACTTGCGCTTACTAACGACGGAAAAGTGATAGATTGGAGTGCTAGATCGGAGGTTGGCATTCTTGATGGTGCTTCCAGCACCAATCAAACACGACTTTGGAATGTGACCGATGCTAAGGCCATTGCTGCTGGCAACGGTCATGCGTTGGTCATCAAGAAAGACGGAACAGTTTGGGGTTGGGGAGACAATGACCAGGGTCAGTTAGGTAATGGCGAGGTTACCAATGCCCGGGTCGTATTACCACGGCAAGTCTCTAACCTGAACAACATTGTAGCCATTGCGGCAGGCTACAAATATAGTATGGCTTTAAGGTATGATGGGACTGTCTGGGCATGGGGCGATAACAGCCGGGGTCAGATGGGAACCGGAATAGGCAACAGCCCATTAATCACACCTGAGAAAATCAAAGATCTTTCAAATATTGCTGCAATATCAGCAGGTTCGTATCATGCACTTGCTCTTGACCGCAGTGGTATGGTTTGGGCATGGGGCGACAACTCTTATGGTCAGTTGGGGACATCTAATGATCACTTTAAAGCGGGAGTTAAGCCCGATTATTGCAGGGAATTCACTGATGTCAAAGCGATTTCAGCCGGGGGCTGGATTTCTGCTGCAGTGAAGGATGATGATTCGATTTGGAACTGGGGCCGTAATGGCTGGGGACAGTTAAACGGGGGATCATCGGCAGAAGTTATAGCACCTGTTAGGGTCAAAGGTCTGGTTGTTGGAGTGCCAGTTGAAGGAATAACATTAGATAGGTATGTACTGGAACTTACTAAGAAGACCTCCCCGGTTAAACTCAATTATAAAATGATTCCCAGTATGGCTTCGAACACGAAAGTAACTTGGGAATCCGGTAATAAAGGCATAGCCGAAGTAGATAGCAATGGAGTTATTACTCCGAAAGCGATAGGCGATTGTATAGTGACTGCAAAAACAGCTGATGGAGGTTTTACGGCTGTCTGCAAAGTAACCATCGGTGTCCCGGTCAGCAGTATAAAGTTGAATCATTCTAACCTGACCCTTACTTTGGGCGGACCGTCGGCCAAATTAGTGCCGACAGTCAGCCCCATCACTGCAATGAATAAGGCGGTCCAATGGGTATCGACCAATTCCAAGGTCGCAACGGTCGATATAAACGGTATAGTCAGACCTGTTGGTATAGGTGTTACCAAAATCATTATAAAAAGCTCTGATAGTACTGTCAGTGCCCAGTGCAATGTTAATGTAGTGCCGAAACCGGCGCCAAAAAGAAAGTAAGCCGCTAGGTATGTAACTGAAAAGAGTGGGGCGTAAGCCCCACTCTTTTATTTTTGCTCCCTTCGATGCGGTTCCAATACTCATGAGCCATGAATATAATACTGAACAAGAGTAGAGAATTGATGATAAGCTGACCTTGGTATTAGGTGTTCATAGAGGTGTAAAGAGATTTATAGACATCAAAATCTTCGTTTTTGATTGTATACAGTATTATTTGGATATTTGGGAACTTTCTTGTATAGAAAACGTCAGAATATTACGAAAACAATATTATAGAAGTGCAAATTGGAGGAGTTATTAAATAGGCAGGAGGTGGATCGAAATGACGAGAGACGAAATGATTACCATTCTCAAAAGCAAGTATCCATGTCTGGCCGTGGAAAACGAAAAGTTGTTTCCGTTTTCCGTACTAGCGTCAATGGTCGAGGTAATAAAGGGCGAAAAACTAAGTGCATGTCTGGAGGATGGTGCTGCTTGATTATTCTAAGGCTAATGTATGTTTAAAGGCCGTATTCGATTTCGAGTACGGCCTTTTTTCGTTTGCCTGACCTGTTAACCTTATGCTTTCCGTTATTTTCGGCTAGTTGCGCCTACTGCTGGACTTGAGGAGATTGTTCACCTAGTGGCCTGAGCTGGATGATTTTGACAAATAGCCATAAGGGCGGCCTCGAGTGATGATCAAAGCGATCCATCGATCAATCAGGGGGGCATTGTTAATGCTCGGTATACTTCCGTTGTGATCCTGGAAGAGTGTTGCGAAAATGATCTACTTGTAGAAAAAGTTATATATTTTTTCTGTTTTTGCAGGAAAAAAACAATTATTATGAAATTTAAATACTACAGCTATATTTTTCCTCCATACATCTTCTCATCGTACT
>JBLNAX010000047.1:0-5946 GCA_050259595.1 Acidobacteriota bacterium
TAAGTAGAAAGCGAACCGATCAAGCCGATGTTCGGCCCTTCAGGAGTTTCTATAGGACAGACCCGGCCGTAATGGGAGTGGTGAACGTCACGCACCTGGAAACCAGCGCGTTCACGAGTCAAGCCACCCGGTCCCAAGGCTGACAGACGCCGCTTGTGCGTCAATTCGGCCAGTGGATTGGTCTGGTCCATGAACTGTGACAGCTGTGAACTGCCGAAGAATTCTTTGACTACTGCGGTGATCGGTCTTATGTTGATCAACACCTGTGGAGTCAGAGCCTCGACATCATGGATACTCATTCTTTCCTTGACTACGCGCTCCATACGGACCAGACCGGTACGGAACTGGTTCTGCAGAAGTTCTCCTACTGAGCGTAGCCGACGGTTGCCCAAGTGGTCAATGATATCAACTTTGCCTTCACCTTTAACCAGGTTTAGGAGGTAGCCAATGGTGGCGGTAATATCTTCAATGGTTAAGTTTCTAGTCTCAACGGGAATATTAAGCTCAAGCTTTTTATTGATCTTGTAGCGGCCTACGGCAGCTAGATCATAACGTCGGGGATCAAAGAACAGGTTAGATAGAAGCTGCTGTGCACCTTCCACAGTGGCTAGTTCCCCTGGACGCAAGCGGCGGTAGAATTCGATAAGCGCTTCCTCGCGATTGCTAGTAGTGTCGCGCTCCAGCGTTTTTACGATGGTCTCATCATTATCATAAAGTTTAAGAATTGCATCATCGGTTTCAAATTCGAGGCACCTTAAAAGAACCGTAACCGGAATTTTACGGGTTTTGTCGATACGAGTATAGACTGCACCCTGGCTGTCCATTTCCAGTTCGAACCATGCGCCCCGGTTAGGAATGATAGTCGCCCCGTACAAAACGTTACCAGCCAAATCTAAGCGGTCATTGAAGTATACGCCCGGCGATTTGACCAGCTGACTAACAACAACACGTTCCGCTCCATTAATAATGAAGGTTCCTTTGTCAGTCATTATCGGCAGGTCGCCCATATACACGTCGGATTCCCTGAGTTCGCCGTTTTCCTTATCAGTTAATCTGACTTTTAGCTTTAGCGGAGCCTGGTAGCTGGCATCCCTTTCTTTGCACTCTTGTACGCTGTACTTCGGGTCACCCAGCAAGTAATCGATAAAATCCAGTCTCAGATTGCCGGTAAAGTCTTCGATGGGGAAAACCTCAAGTAAGGCTTCTCTTAAGCCCTCGCTGAGGAACCATTCGTAGGAGTTCCGCTGTACTTCAATGAGGTTAGGCAGGTCTATTACCTCTGTGATCCTGGAGTAGCTTAGTCTTTCCCTTTTGCCGCATTTAACGACTTGGCTCATTAAGTTCTTCACCCCTATTAAATTAATCCCAAAAGCGTGAAAAGCAAGGCTACGGGGCAACCTCGCTTTTATACAGCTTTATGGTAAACTAGAGATACTTCAATAAGTATTGCATATCATACTTCTCTAAATCTACGAATCGCAATTATTAATATTATCAAATCAAGATATCACAGTCAAGCATTTCTACAAATTTTTTCTTAATTTCTTGAGAAAATTAATACCCCCTGGATATCACACAATATATATTTTATAACAACCAGGATTTAAAATAAACAAAACTGGTAGGAATTTAATGAAAGGGGACACACCTCGATGCTTTCGTAATCGCTTCAGCGTTATAATGAACGAGGAATGCCCCCCTCCCAGAGCTCATCAAATAAAAAGACCGCTTATTTCTAAGCGGTCTTAAGATTACGAACAATATATTCAGGCGTATGACGGGAGTGAAGATCAAGCAGCAGCTCATATCTTCGATATTCGATCCTGCTGCATTCGTCGAGACAACATCGACATCAGCCGCCTTTTAATTCGCAGGCTTTCTATTCCATCGGCATTCTGGCGAAACAGCTCGCCGTCAAACGGGGATCTGATACACGAAAACAAAAAGACCGCCTATCATATGATAGGCGGTCTTTAGTTGCTAGATTTATGCTGAAGTACTACTTAATAACGACTGTTGCGCCAGCTTCTTCGAGCTTCTTCTTAGCATCTTCAGCTTCCTGCTTGTTGATCTTTTCTTTAACTGCTGCAGGAGCGCCATCAACTAGATCCTTAGCTTCCTTGAGGCCAAGAGCTGTCAATTCGCGAACAACCTTGATAACGTTGACTTTCTTCTCGCCAGCGGACTGGATGATAACATCGAATTCAGTCTGCTCTTCAACCGGCTCAGCAGCTACGGCAGGACCAGCAGCTACAGCTACCGGAGCGGCAGCACTAACGCCAAATTCTTCTTCCAGAGCCTTAACCAGCTCTGCCAGTTCTAATACTGTCAAACCTTTTACTACTTCAATAACCTCTTGAACTTTACTCATTTAAGTAATAACCTCCTTATAATCCATTCATAAATTTTAATCTTTAACTAACTAAGAAGCTTTCTGTTCGCGAACAGCATCCAGCGCCCGTACCAGACCGGTAAGGTTTGCCTTAAGCACATAAGCGAAACCGTAGATCGGAGCCTGCAGTCCGCCCAGAACCTGAGCCACCAGTACTTCGCGCGGCGGAAGTGTGGAGAGGTTCTTAATCTGGTCAGCATTGAAGACTTTGCCTTCGACCATTCCAGATCTGACTTCAAGCTTCTTACTGGTTTTGACTACGTCAAACAAAATCTTAGCTGGTTCGACCAATTCCTCATCACTGAACAACAGCGCATTCGGTCCTTCAGTGAAGGGGAGCAGTTCCTCCAGGCCAGCATTGGTAAAAGCACGGCGAGCCAGTGTGTTTTTGACAACTCTGTATTCCGCCCCAGCGGCTTTCAGCCGACTGCGCAGTCCGGTTATCTCACTCACACTCAGTCCACGATAATCAGTAAAGATTATCATTTTCGCACTTTTGATTCTTTCTTCTAGTTCCTGGACTTTTTGTTGTTTAACTTCGATTTTGGGCACCTAATTTTCACCTCCCTTGATCACTCATAAAATATAAAAACCTCTGCAGACAAACGAGCGCAGAGGTTTATAATCAACCTTTACGTCAACCTCGGCGGGATATTAAGGACATGCCACCCGCTGTCTACAGCTAACCACTATATGATTTTAATAGATATTGATTATACCTTACTTCAGAACCAACGGGTTGATTCTAACACCCGGTCCCATTGTGGAGCAAATGGCTACTGATTTCAAGTATGTGCCCTTTGCTGCCGCCGGTTTAGCTTTAATAAGAGCATCTATAACAGTCTCGAAGTTCTCCTGCAGCTTTTCGTCTTCGAAGGACACTTTGCCAATCGGAGCATGTACGATCGAAGTCTTATCTACACGGAACTCGATACGGCCTGCTTTCAATTCTTTAATGGTGCGGCCTACATCCATGGTAACAGTGCCCGATTTGGGATTTGGCATCAAGCCACGGGGTCCCAAAATCTTACCCAGTTTACCTACCACACCCATCATATCCGGGGTTGCTACAGCTACGTCAAAATCAAACCAGCCACCCTGGATCTTTTCAGCAATGTCTTCCGCGCCAACAAAATCAGCACCGTTTTCTTCAGCCTCTCTGGCTTTATCGCCCTTGGCAAAAACTAAAACCCGACGGGTTTTGCCAGTGCCGTGCGGGAGGCCAACTGTGCCTCTAACCTGCTGGTCAGCGTGGCGGGGGTCTACACCTAATTTGATGTGAATTTCGACAGTCTCATCGAATTTGGTTTTGGACATGCTCTTAACTAACTCAAGAGCTTCGTTGGGTTCATACAGCTTTTCACGATCGATCTGTTTGATCGCGTCCTGATACTTTTTGCCTCTTTTCACTAATACAACCTCCTAGTGGTCAAACAGGCTTCTAAGCCCTCCCACATTGTTACTATTCAGTAATTTCAATACCCATGCTGCGGGCAGTGCCTTCAACCATTCTCATAGCCGCTTGGACATCTGTCGCATTAAGGTCCTGCATCTTAGATTCCGCGATTTCCTGAACCTTGGCTTTACTTACTTTGCCAACCTTGGTGCGGTTCGGAACACCAGAGCCTTTTTCTACACCAGCTGCCTTCTTTAAAAGGTCTGATGCAGGCGGGGATTTCAGCGCAAACGTGAAAGATCTGTCCTCGTAAACGGTAATCTCGACCGGTACAATGTAACCGGCTTGATTAGCGGTACGTGAATTATAATCTTTGCAGAATGCCATTATGTTAACCCCGTGCTGACCCAAAGCCGGACCTACCGGGGGCGCAGGAGTTGCTTTGCCTGCGGGTATTTGCAGCTTGACTACACCTACTACCTTCTTTGCCATTTCGCCACCTCCTTAAACGATCTTGTCTATTTGTTCGTATTCGAGCTCGATAGGGGTTTCCCGGCCAAACATCGAAATGTTGACCCTGATCTTGCCGCGGTCGGGCATGATTTCCTTGACGATGCCTTCGAAGTTTTCGAAAGGACCGCTCTTGACTCTGACATGCTGCCCAAGCTGCAGATCGATCTTGGGCTTCCCGCCAACCAAACCCATGTGGCGCAAAATCCTTTCCACTTCCTGAGGCTGCAGCGGGATAGGCTTGGTACCGCTGCCAACAAATCCGATTACCCCCGGAGTGTGACGAACAGTCATCCACGAATCGTCGGACATAACCATGTCAACCATAACGTAACCTGGGAAAATCCTGCGTTTCGTGACCTTCTTCTGGCCACCTTTATATTCTACCTCATCCTCCTCAGGGATGATGACGTTGAATATCGAGCTTTCCATGTTCATGGATTCGATACGTTTTTCGAGATTAGCCCGGACTTTGTTCTCATAACCGGAATAGGTATGTACTACATACCAGCGACGATCAGCGTTATGCGGCTCATCTTCGTCATCCTTAACAACATCCTGGCTAATGGCCTCATCTGCTGCTATTGGTTCTGCTGTATCTTCAGCAATCTCTTCATTTGTCTGTTCCAATGCAGACTCATCTACATGTTCTTCTGAAATAACGGTGAACACCACCCCTGGGACTTAACCCAAAATTTTATTGTTAGATAGGTTTGCCTACCCACTCAAAGAGCTTCTGTAAAACGAAACCGATACCTGAGTCGAAAACATAGATCAACAGGCAGATGAATGCAACCGCAAATAAAACTACCGCGGTATACGCCGTTAGCGCTTGTCTATCAGGCCAGGTGACCTTTTTCATCTCATTCACAATAGAGTTGAAGAAGTCCTTGATACCCTGGGTACGTTCGCTGAAAGTGACCTTTTCTTCTACCTTCTTCTTAGGTACGGGTTTCGGTGCGCTCTTGGCAGGTGCTTTGAGAACCTTCGGCGCCCCGTTATTATTCATGTTTTCATCCGGCTTATTTTTCGCCAATTACTTCACAACCTTACGGTTTACTTTCCTTCTTTATGGACAGTATGGGAATTACAGAAACGGCAGAATTTCCTGACTTCCATCTTTTCAGGATGTTTTCTTTTGTCTTTGGTGGTGATATAGTTTCTCTGTTTGCACTGTGTGCACGCCATTGTTACAGCTACCCTCATATTTGGCACCTCCTGTCAGGGCAATCGCATCTTATAATTTATCACAATGGAAATCCCGGTGTCAACAGGAAAGACAGGGGCTTCGCTCCACCCCTGTCCGAGATTGTTTACCAAAATCGCAGGCGTATGACGGGAGTGAAGATCAAGGCGTTAGGAAAGCCCGTGATTGAGGCGTACTTGACGTACGTTGATTGAACGGGATTTCCGTAACAACGAAGATATTCACTTTTGTCCCTAGCCTGAAGCTCCCTGACAAAAAGTGCCTAATCAGCTAAGATACCAGTAACAACACCAGCGCCTACGGTTCTGCCACCCTCGCGGATAGCGAATCTCAAGCCTTCTTCTGCAGCGATCGGCGTAATCAGCTCGATGCCCATCTGAATGTTGTCGCCTGGCATTACCATTTCTACTCCCTCAGGCAGCTGGATGATTCCAGTCACGT
>JBLNAX010000048.1:0-19874 GCA_050259595.1 Acidobacteriota bacterium
TAAGATTATCCCCTGGTACAGGAAATAGAAGCCCAAGCCGACCAGGAAAAGGCCACAGACAACTATGACTCCCCGGTACACTTTATCACTTATGAATCTTCGCCCTCCGGCCACAGCCCCCGCAATCAAGCAATACCATACAACATCAGCTGAAATATGTCCGGTGTAAAAAGCCGCCACACCGCCCATTCCACTCTTCAAAGCCATTGTGATATTGCTTAAGCCCGCAGTCAACCACCATATCGTCCAGTAAGGGTTGGACAGGCTCACTAAAGCACCCGATGCTATCAATCCCCAGCCCTTATCGTTCTTGATTATTACAGTATCATTATCTGCATCTTGCGGCTGGCTGATGTCTAGTTTGACCCTACCGGTCAGCGAGTCCTTGATCATACCAAAGCCCATATAGAGGAGAAACGCCCCACCCAACGCCGCGATGATCTGGGAGACTAGATCGACTGACAGATAGGCCACCAAGCCAGCTGACAAAGCGATAACCAATACCAATTCCAAAATCGCATGTCCTATCATCAGCAAGGGACCGGCAACAAATCCCCTTTTAGCCGCTTCCCCGATCGTAACCGTCAACAATGGTCCCGGCATAAGTGCTCCAGATAATGCTAAAAAGAATGAAATGTTAAATAATTCAACTGGGCCCATGATACCGTCCCTCCAACAATAACTTCACTCACAACATATATTGTTTCACATAAACCCATCTACGCAAAGTACCAACTTTCGCGTTTTTGGTGCCCAATACTGCCCATAAAAAAAAGAGATAGCCTAAGCCATCGCCTTTTAAAGTTTATCAGTATTATAATACTGCTTACTTCAGCTTTACAATTACCTTACAGGTGGCCGAGAAGCCCCCTTCCTCGGTAGTTACGATAATATTGGTCTCTCCATTATGGACTCGGATAACCAGCTTGTTGTCCTCCATCGCCGCCACCTCGGGGTTGCTGGAGGACCAGATCACACTCCTATTCGTCGCACTGCGCGGATACACCATCGCTCGCAGCGGAACAAGCGCAGCTCCTGGCTCGACCACCATAAGTTCGTGATTCAGTTCAACACCCTTGACGGGGGTTATGCTGGATACCGTTATCTTACACTCGGCAGTGACTAATCCTTCGTCTGCGGCTGCGGTGATTATGGCCTTGCCCTTGGCCACGGCTCTGACCATCCCGTCCTTATCAACTCTAGCCACTTCTTCGTTGCTCGATTTCCATGTAATGACCTGATTTGTCGCATATTCTGGATCCAGCCACGCTTCCAACGCTACAAATGGTTGTTTGGAATTCAGTGCCTTGGAATCGGGATCGATATGTACTTTTCTAACCGGAATGAACTCTTCAACAAAGACTTCACACTCATCCATAAATCGGCCATCCTCTGTAACGGCGGCAATCACTGCTCTGCCAGGCGACAGTGGGAAAACGACACCAGAGTGGACTTCAGCCACTTCCTCATTGCTCGAATCCCATAGAACCGTTTTGTTCTCGGCATTGGGCGGCAGAACTTCAGCAGCCAATATTGCCTCACCTTTACCTTCGATCAGGTCCAGCCGGTGCTTGTTCAAGGATATACCTGATACCATCACCCGCTCTTGAAGGATGGTCACCTCACATTTATCAGAAAACCCACCGTCAACAGTGGTTACAGTTATTACTGCTGTTCCACCTGCGTGAGGGGTTATCACTCCCTGATTAACCGTAACAACGGCTTCATTGCTTGAAGCCCAGATCAAGCCCTGTTCATAGGCATACTCAGGATATATGACAGCATCCAGCTGCCAGGTACCTTCGCCTCGAATGATCTCTAACTCGTTGATGTTGAGCTTTACAGCTTTTACAGCAAGCCTTTCCTGCTCCACAATGACCTTGCATGTATCAGTAAAATCTCCATCCACTGTAGCCACCGTTATAACTGCGTGACCCGGAGACAGAGGTAATACCAGTCCATTTCCTACCTGTACAAGCGACTCATCGCTGGAACTCCAGACCAGCCCTTTCATTGTGGCATTTTCAGGGAAGACCGTTGCCTCCAGTGCAATAGGCTTGTCCCCGGCCGTAACCTCAAGCACGGCTTTGTTCAGCTTGACCCCTCTAACCGCGATAAAGGCCTTGGTTACAATAATCTCGCAGGAATCAGTAAACCCTCCATCCACAGCGGTAACGGTAATAACGGATTTCCCAGCCGCTACAGGTGTTAGAACTCCATCTTTTACTCGGACCGCCAGGTCATTGCTGGAACTCCAGGTCAATGTCCGCTTGGTAGCTTCTGGCGGATGAATCTCGGCTTGCAATAATATGGACTCGTCTCCCGTTTTTGCTTCAACTTTCTTTTTATCCAGGGTGACTCCAGTCACTGCGATATATTCCGGCACTACATTGACCAGGCAGGTATCACTGAATGACCCATCTATAGTTGTTACTGAAATAACGGACTGACCTGGTGTCAGTGCCAAGATAACTCCGTTCTCCACCATGGTGACATCTTCGCTGCTAGTTTCCCAGACTAAGCCCTGTTCACTAGCGTCTGTCGGGAATATCGAAGCCACCAGTGTCAGGATCTCATCCCCTACCGTTGCCTCTATCTCCCTGATATTAAGACTTACCCCAGTAACCCTGATAACTGCTGGCACTATATTAACAAAGCAGCTGTCAGCATATCCGCC
The DNA here is from genome assembly GCA_050259595.1 of Acidobacteriota bacterium. Taxonomy (GTDB): domain Bacteria; phylum Bacillota; class Syntrophomonadia; order Syntrophomonadales; family DTU052; genus JBLNAX01. The sequence continues at coordinate 2,678 of JBLNAX010000048.1, forward strand.
ATCTACTGTCGTTGCCGTTATGACAGCTTTGCCAGGTGCCATCGGCTTGATAAAGCCATCAACTACCAGTGCGACTTCGGGGGCGCTTGAATCCCAGATCACATCCTGTTCGGAAGCATCCTCCGGGTATACTGCCGCTGTGAGGCTGAAAGGCTCGTCACCCACAGAAACTTCGAGCTGATTGACATTCAACGCCACACCGGTAACCGGAATTATTGCCGGAGCCACGATTATTTCACAGGAGTCTACGAACTGACCGTTTTCAGTAGAGACTGTAACGATCGCCCGGCCTGGTCCCTTCGGAATGACATTAGGGCCGAGCCGACAACATTTATCATTGAATGTATAAAACTTCTTCTTATCGCGGGGTTCCTGAATGACCATGGTCTGATTGACTAGTGAAAAATCAAGATCAGCTACTTCTGGATCGGTAGATGTCCAGATCAGGTCGGGATTGGCCGCATATGGGGTCCATGCGTAGACCAGCGGGCTGCCGGTCTCACCCACCTGAATTACTATATTATTGCGATCTAGACTGATGCTTCGCAGCGGGAAAGGGGTTATGGTGACCTTACATGTGTCGGTAAATCCCCCATCCTTGGTCCGAACTGATATAATGGTCACTCCAGGCTTCATCGGCTGCACCGTTCCGTTGCTGCTCACAGTTGCTACACTAGGATCACTGGAGCTCCAGCTCACAAACGGTACGGATGCGTTGACCGGAGTTAGAGTATAATATAGCCGCTGCTCCATTGCCCAGCTGTTGACCAGGTTTAGACTACGCGGGGTGATAGAAACACCAATCACCGGTATGTAATCATAATCAACATATACCGGTCTGCTTTCGGAAAAACCGCCATCAACAGTGGTAGCGGTGATTATTGATGATCCTTTGCCGACAGGAGTGATCCAGCCGCCCGGTGAAACAGTTGCGACACTTGAATTGCTAGATTTCCAGGTTATATCCTTCTTTGAGGCGTTAGAGGGATGTACCGCCGCGGTCAGGAAATCGCCTAACCCGGCAGTGTAGAGTGACAGGCTATTCTCTACAATTTGTACTCCCTTTACGGGTACATGCAGTTTGATTACTTTTGCCATATTTACCGCTCACCCAGCATTCCATAATACTAACGTATTCAATGAAAGCCCTATTCCCACTTCTCAGGAGCTGATCGTTGAATCCATAACAAGTATCTAACTGCTTGTATATGGAATTCTACATCGTTTAATAAATTCCTACTTCCCAGGTAGTATTTACTGACTTGAGAACCACCTAACTAGAACTAATATCGAGTTGATTGGAACAAAACATTAACATTTACTTTAAATGGCTATTAATTTTATACCATATTCTACACTTTTTAGACTGATCAATATAATTACATTTACTACTTATAAGATACACAAAAGGATGATAAACAACAATATAATACGCATATTTACTCATTTAGTCGCACTTTTCAGTATATTTGTCCAATAAGAAAAGAGGGTCTGCTTGCTCGCAAACCCCCTTTTTATGGCGTCTTATATGTTGAGCAGGATTTACGAGCCTAATGACAGCTCGCCCGTCTGTTTCAGGTTATCCATCCCATTAGCTTTGATTTTTGATTTTGAGAGCGTATAAAGAGTATCACCGATGTAGATGATGCGCTCCACATTTTTGTCAATGTCACTCCAGTAGCTTCCGGCTTTTAAGTAATCATCCTCGGTCAGATGAGTGATACGGCCTTTGAGGCGGAAACCATTCTTCAGGTCCAGACTATATACATAAGCACCCTGGAAACTGAAGCTGCCATACTGCGGCATTTCGTCCAATGTCGCTTTCTTATCAGCTATTTCCATCACCGTGACCGGCAGGGCCAAAAGATTCCTTTCTTTGGAGAACAGCAATGCCTTGTGGTTTCTCAGCAGCTCAGAATCCGTCCCCCGGTCTCCGATAGCTGTTTTGAACATTTCCACCGGCTTGCTGACATTGGTAACATCGAATACAGCGATCTTCATGCCCTGATACCACGCAAAATTGCCCTGTTTGGATTCGACTGTATCTTTACCGAATCCGATAACGTGGTTCTCGTCATACGGGTGCAGGTAATCACTATACCCGGGTATCTTCAGGGCACCCAAAATCTTAGGCTGTTGAGGATTTTTCATATCGATAACAAAGAACGGGTCGGTTTTCTTGAATGTGACCATATACAGCCGGTTGCCCATAAACCGGGTGGAATAGATCTTTTCACCAGGTGCGATGCCTTCCAGCTTGCCTACGGTGTCCATATTGGCATCCAGGACATAAACATTGTTCTTGCTGGCATGTTCACCCGAACTCCAAACTTCCCCGACAGTGGTAGCAATGCGGAAGTATGAACCGTTTTCATCCATAGAAAACTGATTTAGCGGTGTTCCCGGTACCTGACCGTTTTTGGTAAAGGTCACAGTGCGTCCATTCAAACTGAATTTGAAGACACGGGTGGTAGATTCACTGTTATATGCGTTTGCTGCAATTTTACCCATCAAAGGCTTAACAGGAGCGGGATTATAATCATTTACTGCGACATAGAGATTCTTAGACGAGCAGTAGACATTTTCCCCGGAGCCGAGATATGTAGTGATATGTGCTTCGGTTTGACTCTCCAGATCTATGCCTGCCACAACCAGGTAGTTGGCACTGACCATCCAAGGGAAATACTTGATGCTGTTGTATTCAATAGGTTGGAATGCATCTTTGACAGCCGTATCACGGTAGTAAGGCCGTAGATCTGTCTTATCCTCGGCATTATAATACGGCAGCCATTTTTGGGCCAGCATGTACAGGTTATCACCTATTTTGCGGGATGTCAGATAATCCCCTTCCACTTCGACTGCGCGGATCTTCTTGATTTCACGCTTGTTAGTGATATCATAAATCACCGCTTTAGAAGTCTGATTTACCGGCCGCGGCGGGCAGATCAGGCCTGGAGCTGCCTTGAAACTGGGCGGCAGCATCTTAGTAGCTACCGGTCCGCTTGAAGCCCCAATGACCACCAGGCGATTACTGTCCACATATAACTCCTGTGGATAAAAGTTCTGCCCGGTAAAGTCGGCAGAGGCCATGATCTCCATTTTATTGGGCGGAGTAGCTTTAATAATTAGCACTCTGTTTTTATTTACCTGATAAATATACTGTCCATCGGTCTTGACCACGTCAGCTTCGTCTACACCCTGGACTTGAACATTGGTAGTCGAATAATCCTGCCCGGCAGAACCGGTGGACTGATCTGTGGCTGATTCTTTGGCTACGGCTGTCGGGGCTGGAACCGCGGTGTTCATGGATTTCATCATTATGTCACCGTACATCCGCCGCCCGGTCCACCCCGCATCAGTCATTAACTTGATCAAATTGTTGTAACTGCCTACTGAGGGAAGGCTGGTTATTTTTTCTGGCTTATTGGCCTTCTTTGGTTGGGCTTGTGAAGCCGAACTAGCCTTATTGATCAAAACGACTTTTTTAACCACTATGCTGCCTTTGGGGATCTGTGCGCTGACTTTGGGGTTGGTCAAAGACTGGGTAACAAAATCTCCTGCCTTCGGGGATTTCAGGCTGTAGTACACGGTCAGAGTGTTTCCCTTACGGGCCATGGAAACGATCGAGATCGAAAAACCACCGGTCGGCTTTTGACCCCAGCTCAGGGTGATCTTGTCCCCCGCTAACTGGTATGAAACGCCATCACTATTAGCTTTGCCAGTGATGGGGCTGGCCGCGAAAGCGGCACTCATGGATAATGCCAGTATAAGCATTACCGAAATAATCGCTGTTATTTTATTAAGGCCGCTTGATTTCCGGCCAAATAGATTAAAATGGGTATTCACCCGACCCACCTCCTCAACTCTATTACGAACAACATTTGAAAACCTTTCATCTGAAATCAAAATCTATATAACTTAATTTAACATACGAAAGCCCTCCTTAGAACCATAAATTGGTTTTCGGGAGGGCCTAAATATGTTGATCGGTTGAGGAAAACAGAAGTGTTAGTGACAATTATCGTCGTCGGGCTTCCGCTCTCTCATGTTCCTCTCTTTTTTGCTCTTCGCGGCGTTGTTCTTCGAGCCTCTGCTCCTCGCGTGCCAGCTCACGATCACGTTCGAGACGCTCACGCTCGGCTTTTACACGATCCTCGCCCACTTAATCACCTCCTGCTTGATTACAACTAGGGCTATTTTTTGCAGAAGGAGTTTTTTTATTCAACAGCTATTGGTCTAATTATACTTTCTCAGGCGTTTGAAGCCTCTCTGCTCCCTAGTTGGTGCTGCTGCGCCTATTTCGTGTCAGTAGGAATATTCCCCCAGCGATCATCAGCAATGAAGGCACATATTTACGAGCCATATCAAAGTACTGTGATAAGCTGCCGAAATCGTAGCTGAGATTGTGCATAACCGCAAAGATACCGACTAAAACTAAACCTAATCCGATGTAGTATTGCTTATTCTCGCCGAGAAGAGCCATCATGTTCAGAAGCCCGTTTTCATCGACATCCTCATTATGTTCAAGCTTTTTGCGGGTAACAAAGGTATCGAAAAAGAAGTAGAAAAGCAAAGGCACGATGAATACCGGCATTAGCCCATCAAATCCAATGAAATCAATAACAAATATCCCGCCAAAAAACAATATCATGGCTTCCAAACCCTTACGCATCAATCCCAGGTACATGTAACCCGCCCCGGGCATCAGCGCAAACATAAATACCAGTAAAGTGTTGAATCTTTTCACTATTTATCCCTCTTTCCTTTATAAAGGTTATGCCAAAGGTTTTGGATCGACGGTATTTTTAGGTTATATTTTTCCACTTTAGAAGTGGCATTTTTAACCGAATATGCCAGAGAATCTACGTTCTGACCTAGTGTCGTGGTATTTAACATCAGCAGCATAACACCAGCTAAAACCAGGCTGACTCCCGCTACTCGCAACTGCTGGACATAGTCGAAAACCGACATTGAAGGCTTCTCTAGCGAAGCGATTGTCCTCATCACCTGTTTGTTGAAACCAGGCTTCAGATCGATCTCTGGCCGGGCTTGCCGCAGGGCTTCTTCTAGATCATGGTTTCCGAACATACCGCTTCACCTCCTCCATCCAGCATATTTTGGATAAGATTTCGACCCCTCATGAGTCGGGTTTCCACTGTTTTTTTCGGCATCTCCAGGATATCCGCTATTTCCTGACATGATCGATCGTGGTAATAATAAAGAACTATTATCGTTCGGTACTTATCTGGGAGTCCGCGCACCGACTCCCGCACCGCCTCTCGGTCCTCAACCTTTAGTCCGCCGTGGGTTGGCGATGCCCGGTACTGGCCTAGCAGTCCCAGCAATTCAGTAGGTCTGCGCAGGTACACTTTGCGCTGCCAATCCCGGCATTTGTTGACAGTGATCCGGTAGATCCAGGTACTGAATGTGCTGCGGTTCTCAAATGAGCGGAGGCTCTTGTAAACCGATACAAATACCTCCTGGGCCACATCATCCAGCTCTTCGCGCGAATTTATTATACTGTAGATGAGACTTGCCACCTTACCGCGATAGCGGTCCACCAGCTCTTCAAAAAGCTGCTGTTCCCCGCCTACTATTCGGTTGACAAGTTCTTCATCCGAAGGCTGCTGCAGCATCAAATTACCTCACTACGATTGTCCCATTTTGAGTTCTTAGCTCGATACTTTTGTTGGCCTTTCCCAGTGTGATATTCACTACGCGGGAAGGCGGAACCGGTGGTTCACCTGATTGGGCCTGTTGCCCTGCCAAATATGGCGGCAGGTTTACGTCCATGCCCTGGGCAGCAAAGCTGCAATTGTTCAAGGTTCCTGCTCTTACTTCAATGTTACCGTTTTGTGTATTCAGACTGCAATCACTGGTTAGACCTTTGGAATTATTGACCACGACATTACCTGATTCGGTGGAGGCCTTAAGCTGGCCATAAGCCTCATTTAATTCGATGTTGCCGTTCTGCCCTACCACTTCCAAGCTTCCTTCCGAATCCGTGATCGCAACCTCTCCATTCTCCGTACTGACCCGAGCGCTGCCGCGATACTGGCGCAGGCTCACATTACCTGATTCAAGTCGCAAATCGGCATCACCACTGATATTACTCATTTCTAGATTACCGCTGTCAGCTTCAACTGTAACGGGGTTTGATAAGTTCTCCGCCTGGATATTTCCGCTGTCTGATACAACTTTGATCTTGATCCCTTTAGGAACATAGACGACGCTGGAAAGGCTGCGGTTTTGAAATCTATCACGCCATTCACGGTCTATTTCATTTAATCTGAGTTGATTGCCCTGTCTTTGGATTTGGATCAATGATTCCGGTAAGGATGACTTTTTATTAGTGTGGACTGTTAATTTGGCAATCGCCTTAACACTGCCTTCAGTCCCTGCAACCAGTTTGATATCCTGAGTTGGCATATCGATGGTAAGCGTATCGATACCACTGGCGGTGGCATCGACCGGATAATGCTTCTCATCTGAATACTTCCAGCCAAATACCCCAGAATCACTGATCTGGTTCCAGATCGGCCCACGTATTTGCCCATAAATTCCAGCTATGAGGACAATAATTAGGAATACAAATATCAACGGGTCGGCTTTGATCGGTTGTTCCTTATTAAGTGCGCGCATGATTATAATCTCGATACCCAGTCCAATTAGCAGCAGCGGCCACCATTTCACAGGATCTTGGGCCCAGGTCAGACCGGGATCAAGCTGGTTGATCAGCAACAGCCCGCCCAAAACCACCAATGCCACTGCAGTTGTGATTGTTCCTGCCTTTCTCATGATTCACCTGCTTTCAAGGTTTTACTATTTTGACGCTGGTTGTTGACCTCTGCCTTCATGGACCATATATTTCTTTTTATCATTATATCTTCCTTCAATAGTTTGAATTTGCCTGCAATTGGGCATTATAGTTGGCGTACTACATTGTTAAGGAGGAAGTTGTATGGGTTATCCCGTGGTTGACGAGGAAAAGTGTGTTGGCGAAGGGGATTGCGCAGAGGTATGCCCCGGCGACCCGGTGGTATTTGAGGTGGTTGAAGATAAATCCAAGGTGGTTCACCCTGAATCATGTATAGAGTGCGGGTTATGTGTAGACAGTTGCCCCACAGAGGCTATTTCACTAGTAGAAGACGACTAAAAGCAAAGGCCAAAGCCGCGCCTTCCGCGGCTCTGGTCGTATTTACATATGTCTGGGCTGATCGATATCTTCTTCACAAGGGCAGTCATGCTGATGAGGCCTGGTTGGTGCAACATCACGAATCACCGATATAATGTCCGGCAGTATGGCTAAGAAGTATTCGATCTCATCATCGTTGTTGCCCGCTCCGAGTGTGATCCTAAGTGCGGACAAGGCCAGCTCATCTGAGTATCCTAAGGCTTTCAGCACATGTGAAGGTCGTGGTGATTTGGCATGACAGGCTGAACCGCTGGAGACCGCGATCCCTTTATCATCAAGCATGGACAGCAGGTCAGTACTCACTATATTGTCAAAGCAAAAGCTGACATGGCCAGGGAGTCTTTTGTAACGGTGCCCGTTTAAGTAGGCACCTGGTATACGCTCATTTATGGCGTCGATCAGCATGTCTCGCATAAAAATCAACTCCCAGGTCCAGCGGCCCATCTCCGCCAGCGCAATACGGCATGCTTCACCAAAGCCAACGATTCCAGCTACATTTTCCGTACCCGCCCGCAGATTCCTTTCCTGACCGCCCCCTCTCAGCAAGGCCATCAGGTCCAAACCTGAACGTATATATAGACAGCCCGCTCCCTTGGGACCGTAAAACTTATGGGCTGAGATGCTCAATAGATCGCAGTTGATACGGTTCACATCGATTGGCACCCGACCTGCAGCTTGCACCGCATCACAATGATAGATTATTCCTTTATTACGGGCAATACGACCAATGTCTTCTACCGGTTGGATGGTACCTATTTCGTTATTAGCATACATCACGCTAATCAAAGTAGTATCAGCGGTTATAGCCTTTTCCAATTCCTCGATTTCCACCATGCCCGATTCATCCACCGGCAGGTAGGTAACCCTAAATCCCTGGGATTCCAGAAACCTGCACGGGTCAAGAACTGCCCGGTGTTCGATACTGGTGGTAATGATATGATTCCCTTTGGTCCAGTTGGCATAAGCCGCGCCTAGTATAGCAGTGTTATTGGCTTCCGTGCCACCGCTGGTAAAAATAATATTCTCGGTCCCCGCACCCAAGAACTCGGCAACTTGCCGACGAGCCTTTTCTACCGCCTCGCGTGCATTCCGGCCATACTCATGAGTGCTGGAGGGATTGCCAAAATGAGCCTGCAAGTATGGCATCATAGATTCTAATGCCTGGGGGTTCAGTGGAGTCGTAGCACTATAATCAAAATAAACGTTGTACAGTACGATCACTCCTATTTCGAGTTTGCTTATTATAATCCGATTTCGATCCTTGTTAGTTCTATTAATTTCTCCCGATATGCGGCATGCAAATCATTGTAATTTGTCCCTTCTGCTTAAACAGCCGCATCGTCGCTGTCTAATCAGTAAAGAATAGATTCGAGGTGGTCTAAGTTGTTTAAACCTAAAAGGGTCTTTTTTGAGCCGCAATCTCTGGAATATCCGCTAGGCAAAGAGTTGTTTTCATTGTTCAAAACAAAAAACATTCCAATTACACATACATCATCACACAACCGGGTTACTGGCATTCCCGGGGATAACCCTCGCACTGCCTTTTTCGAAGCCAAGCAGACCCTGGTGGTAGGTGTGCGTAAATCCCAGGACTTTCAAACCTGCCGTCCTTCAGCCCATTTTCAGCTGCCCCTGGTGACCAGCTGTCCGGGCTTTTGCGAGTACTGCTATCTGGCCACTACTTTAGGCGCGAAACCTTATGTAAGATTATATGTGAACATTGAGGAAATATTAGATCGGACATCTCAGCACATTGCAGATCGGCTGCCAGAAAAAACTATTTTCGAGGGTTCGGCCACCTCAGATCCGGTTCCCGTGGAGCCTTATACAGGAACGCTGGCCAGGGTCATAGACTTCTTCAGCACCCAGGATAAGGCGCGATTTCGCTTCGTCACCAAGTTCGATGATCTGGATACCGTGGCTGATGCACGGCATAATGGCAACACTGAGGTGCGCTTCAGTATCAATGCTGAACCAATCATCAAAGAATACGAACATCGTACACTGTCTCTCGCGAGAAGGCTCAAGGCTGCCCAAAGAATGGCCGCCGCTAACTATCCAGTGGGATTCCTGGTGGCACCCATCATGCTGTTTCCTGGCTGGGCTGATGAGTATCGCAGGATGTTTCGCCAGGTACGTCAGGCCATGAACGGCCAAGCCGTCAGCTTTGAGTTTGTGACTTATCGTTTCACACCACGAGCTAAAGCCCGGATATTATCGGTGTTTCCCGAAACCACGCTGGATATGAACGAGGAGAGTCGCCGCTTTAAGTTCGGCCAGTTCGGCTATGGAAAGTATGTGTATACTCCGGAGACAATGAAGGAATTAAAGGAATTCTTTACCGAGCAGGCGATGACGGTTTCGCCGAAAGCGGAGGTGCTGTATACGGTGTGATTGTGTAGCAATTCTTCTGAGACTTGGGGAAGACGCTTGAGCCTGGCATGGGGACAGTCCTTTTTCCCTATAAGCTGAAGCATAGCGGAAGCATCAAGGCCTGTCCCCGTTCAATAATCGTGCGTCCCCTTGTCTAAGAAACCTTCCACCAATTTGGGCGCACAAGCCTTTCCGTAATCAAAGCATTTTCGGGCCACTTCTCTGTGTAAAACCGCGAATCCCCCCTACTTCTTCTTTGCCGTCAGTGTCTTGCCGATGACCACACGCTGGATGTCGCTGGTGCCGTCGGCCGGGAGACAGAGCTTGGCATCGCGGACCAAGCGTTCGATCTTGTATTCCTTCATACAGCCATAACCGCCATGAATGTCCATGGCCAGCCGGGTGCAAGTATCTGCTGCTTCTGTGCAGTAAAGCTTGGCTGCAGCCAGTGCTACATCGGACTTCTGACCGGCATCGCGCAGCCAAGCCGCCTTATAGGCCAGCATGCTGGCTGACTCGACCAGACAGTGGATATCCGCGATTCGGTTGTATATAGTGGGCAGGCTGCTTATAGGCTTACCGCTCACGACCCTTTCGTTGGAAAACTTTATGGCTTCTTCTAAAGCCGCTCGTGCTATACCTAGAGATACGCCGGCCATGCCCAGACGCCCGTAGTTGCCAATGCAGGATAGAGCGATAGGCAGTCCTTTGCCCACGTCACCAATTATGTTCTCAGCTGGGACCCTGCAGTTTTCAAAGACCATTTCACCTGTACAGCAGCCCTTAAAGCCGATCTTCTGCTCTTTTTTACCGCCCTTGAATCCTTGCTCCTTTTCTGCCATAAATGCAGTAAACTTGCGGGGTTCTTCCTCAGTACGGGCAATCACCATGGCCACATCACAACAGTGAGAATTAGTTATAAATACTTTGCGCCCGTTTATGACCCAGGTATCGCCTTCCTGAACAGCTTTGGTCTCGATCCCGGTGGGGTCTGAGCCTCCAGTCGACTCGGTAATAGCCCCGGCTGCCAGTAGTTCCCCTGCAGCCAAGCGCGGCAGATACTTGCTCTTTAGTTCATCGGAACCGAAGTCAACGATTCCGCCCATTCCGAATGTATAACACTGGTAAGCCATGCCCATAGCAGCACTGACCCGCCCCAGTTCTTCTACTATGATCATGCGGGCAACCGCCCCCATGCTGGTGCCACTGTACTCGCGAGGGACCTCGACCCCCATGAAGCCCATCTTACACATCTCTTTGATGATATTCATAGGCACCTCGTCGGTCGCCTCCATCTCGGCCACCCGTGGTGCGATGATCCCTTCCGCAAACTCCCTCACCGCATTCCTCAGCATTTCCTGTTCAGTACTGAATCCAAAATCCATTTTTAGCCCTCCTTAATATCCGCTGCTCTTAACAACAGTTGCGGTAGAAACTCACTAACATCTTCAACTATCCCAATATCAGCATGATCGAATATTCTGGCCAGGGGATCCCTATTAATGGCAACTATCAACTTTGCCCCCTTGATACCTACCACATGCTGAATATCCCCGGAGATACCAAAAGCCAGATATACCTGAGGAGACACTGAAATCCCGCTCTGTCCGATCATCTGCGTTTCTTCAGCCCATCCCTCGTCAACCGCCGGTCTGGTAGCACCTACTGCACCACCTAATATACTAGCTAACTCCTGCAAGTAATGCCAGTTGGACTCACCTACGCCAGCCCCACCAGCAACAATCACATCAGCATTAGCCAGACTCTCTGCTGCAGCGGCTTTCTCTTCCACCGTGATCACCTGGATACGGCTTGTTATAGGCTCTATATAATGCTCGGTCACTTCGCATAAAGGTCCGGGTTCTAGACACCAGGGTTCAGCACTTACCTTCACTGTACAGATCACCGGTCGCTTTTCTGGAGTAATTATTTCCACCATCATTCCACCCGCAAAAGCCGGTACTATCTGCAGCAATTGCCCTTGCTCATCCACTTCTAACTCTTGACAATCAGCGGAACAGCCAGTTCCCAGAACGGCCGCCAAAGCCGGAGCCAGTTCTCTCCCCCCGTGATTGGCCTCGAAGAGCACGACACCGGGGTTTAGTTGCCGACACATAGACGTCAATGCATGCAAGTAAAGTTCGCTGTTATATTGTGATAGGTCGATTCCCGTGATTTGGGTTATTTGATCGGCCCCTGAAGCCTGGAGCCGTTCCATATCCTCTTCACCTGGTAAGCCAGGGCATATACAATGTAATCCGACACCCATTTTATCTGCCACCCGGCGTGCTGTTCTGATCAATCCAGAGCAGCCAGGTATAAGATGATTATCCTCGATCTGAAGGAATGCCCAAACCATTCTCATTACTGCATCCCCTTTCCTGCCGAACGCAGTATATCGATCAGCTCCTGGGCCTTTTCAGCGGTGCTGCCTGCTAACATTTGGCGGGTGCGCTTCGGGGACTGGCGAAACTTGCCCATCTTAGTGGTTGAGCCATTCAGTCCAATGCCGGACAGGTCCAAGTCGGGCAAGTCCTCAGCAGTTAGACAACGCAAAGACTTGCCGGATGCAGCCATGATCCCCATTAATGTAGCAGTACGCGGGCGGTTTATTTTTCTTGTTACTGAAATAAGAGTAGGCAGTTCCAACGTCATTTTCTGCCTATAACTTCCGTAATCAGCGGTCACAACCAGCCTTTGTTCCTGTATATCGGCTTCATCAACAAATGAGGCAAAGGGTGAACCCATGAGAACGGCGGTCTGTGGCCCAACTTGAGCCGTAGAACCATCTGCGCTCTCTGCTCCACAGACAATCAGGTCAAAAAGCCCCTCCTTTTGTAACGCAGCCGACAAAACACGTGCGGTGGCCAGGGTATCGGAACCCTTGAATGCTGGGTCAGTCAGCAGATATGCTTCATCTACCCCTAATGCTAGAACTCCCATAAGACAGTCCTTGGCATCAGGCGGGGCCATACTGAAAGCTATGACCAGCCCTCCATATTTATCTTTAAACTGTAAAGCCAATTCCAGAGCATGCTTGTCCAAAGGATTTATTATAAACCGAGCACCCTGCCGGATCACTGTCTTATTCTCATCCAGGTGGAGTTCGCTCCAGGTGGTCGGATCAGGAACTGGCTTTACAAGAACGGCGATTCTCAAAAATAAAAACCTCCAAAGGGGTCTCTTACCATATTTATTCGTTTCTTCTGCATTGTAATTCCAAAACCCTTTTAATAGGTGATACTGCCAATATTCAGGGTTTTAATGTGAATCATTGCGTACCAACGGGAAAGTCAAGCTTTTCAAAGCCGCTACCATCGACAATCATCGGTCCTTCACGGGTTGACGCGACTTATTGCACGAGGTAACATAGAAATAGAAAATGAGATAATATGTGAGGTCAGAATACCGGCTATATCGCTTGATATCGGGAAGGTGACCGATGCTCAGAAAACTGAGCTTATTGAAAAGCTAAGCCAATCAGCAGCTGAAATTACCAATATACCACTCAGTGCATTTATTGTGGTAATTCAGGAGTTGGATGATGATAATATTGGCGTAGGCGGAGTTCCTGTTGCTGAACTAAAGAAGTCCAGAAACGGCTAGCCATCGAGCTTCGATTGGTAGGTGTTTTAGATGGTGGATGGAGTAAATAGAATTAATCCAGTTTCCTCAACGGGTCTATACAAGGTCTATGGTGTGAATATAAACACACCTAGCCGTAATCAGTATACTTCTACATCTGTTTCTCCACCTAACCAGGCTAAAGATTCGAAGTTTGCGGTAACACTAGGCGCTCAGGAAGCAGGCTCTAATGTGGTTGGTAAGTCCTCCGATAAACTAATCGGTGGAGTCGATAAGAATATTGTCTCAGAAAAAGCCGCTAAACAGGCTGGTTTTAAAGAATGTAAAACCTGAAGCAGCCGTCGGTACCAGGATGGTTCCGATGATCCCGGAGTCTCGATGAAATCTCCCACTCACCTTTCCCCCACAACAGCGGGGGCCGCTGTCATGTCGCATGAGAACGAACATGTTAACCGCGAAAGAGCCAAGGCATCCCAAAAAGGCGGCGAGGTCGTTAATCAGTCTGTGCAAATATTTACTGACAACTGCCCTGAATGTGGTCGCACATACGTATCCGGCGGGGAAACCAGAACCACCGTTCGCACCACTGTCCGCAGCGATAGTGGTGCCAATAGCAACCAATCTTTCGGCAAGTTGGTCGATGTCTATGCCTAAGTACGATTGTGGCACATAACTAACAAGATGGGTTAAGATATACAAAGGCCGGTTTCACGGGGAGACCGGCCTTTTATTTTCTCTAAGATAATCGTCCCAACTATATGAACCGGGCCACCTCATTGGCCTGATCAATGGCCTCCCAGGCCCGTCCGACCTGTCTCGCATCACCGATACAATAGATCTCGGGAGCCGCATGAGCCCGCAGCAAATCTTCATATAAGGCATCGTTGGGAGTACCACCTACCGCAAAAACCACATAATCGGTAGGAATCGCAATTTCTTCGATATTATTGGGGTCCAGCTTCTTGGCAAAAGGATTATGAATATTCTCAGGAGTCAGAGTCGTCCAGGGAGTAAATGGATCGTTACGCTTACGGTTGGCTTGAATTATGACCTTGCCCTCTTCAAACCTGATCGCCTTTGATGATGTATAAGCTCTAACCGGGATATCCAGAATGTCCTTGGCTCGGTCAGTGGGCGCTCCTCGTCCCATCATCATCCACAACATCATTGCCCGGTTAGCATGCACCACACCAGTCATCAAGTCAGGCAGGGCTTCCACCACATTCACCGCCAATCCCTGCTCATAGGCGATCGAATAAGCCACTTCACAGCCTACTACCCCGCCCCCGATAACAGTTATCCTCTCTGCATCCTGTGGCAGGAGCATGTCGTTATCTAGGAAGAACCTTGATTCGGCGTGCCGTATGTTTTCCAACCCGCGGATAGCCGGTATCACAGGAGTCAACCCGTTGACACAGATAATGACATCATATTGTCCAGTCAGTTCAGATATCGAGACTTCGGTGCCATATACGATTTTTAAACCGAATTCCTGCAGCAGGTCCATTTGATACTGCAGGTTGTCAATATAAAGTGCTAGATCATGCTTGATCTTCATTTTGCTACCGGTAAGTAACTGCCCCCCCACCCGAGTTGTCTTCTCATATAATGTCACATCATGCCCGCGCAGGAATGCCGTTTTGGCGGCCTCACAGCCCCCCGGACCAGCACCGACCACCGCGACCTTTTTCATTTTATCAGCCTTTACCAGCTTCTTAGTATCCTCGAACCCGGCATAGGGATTGACGGAACAGCAAACGTGTCCCCCCAGGAGAAAAGACTGGATACATCCTTCTTGATCACCTATGCAGTGGTTGATCTCATAAGCACGGTCTTCTTTTACCTTTTGCGGCCAGAAAGGGTCCGCCAACAGCGGGCGGGCTAGCATCACATAATCAGCCCAGCCTTTCTGCAGGACCCCCTCGGCGAGGTCTGGCTTACCTAGTTTACCAACCGCTATGACTCCCGCCTCGATTGACTGTGAACGGAAGTATTCCTTAAGCCGTCCGGCCATTTCCTCTACATAAGGTAGATCGTTGAAATAAGCCGGAGGATGTGGATAAAACCAGTTGTCATAACAACCCTTATCCACATCAAAGGCAACAACACCAGCTTCCGCTAAGACCCGGCACATCTCTAAGCCTTCCTCAATAGTCCGTTCAGCGCCGTGAAAATCCTTTTTAAAGACTTCTTCTCCATATGCCTGAAGCAAAGCCTGGGTAAGATCTAGTCGATAAATGATCGGATAATCTGAACCACAGCGTTCCTTTATCTCGCTTACCACATCCAGTGCAAATTGAAACTTTTTGCGATAGCGCCCCATTATTCGGCGGTTCCAGGGGGCCGATGTGAGCTGGTCCATCAAATAGCCTTCATGGCCATGCAGGTGGATGCCGTCGATTCCACACGCTTTGGCATTGGCGGCACATTGGCCAAAACTTTTGACTATCTTCTTAATGCCCATATCAGTGAGCGGCAGATGCGGTACCTGCGGGACATAGAAATTCCAGTTAAATGATGCTGACTTAGGGATCTTACCTTTTAATGCGACTTCGGGCGATCCCACTCTGCCCAGTCCTGCGGTAAGCTGTATAAACAGCCGGGCATCATAGGCATGGACCGAAGCTGCTAGATCGCGCCACCCGGATAGACGGGTGCGTGAAGAGCCATCGATGCGGGGGAAATATGTAGTATCATTATCCTCTGAAACTGTAGGATCGATGCCATATGAAACCGGAACCAGTCCAGTGATCAAAAGTCCGGTACCGCCCCGAGCTCTTTCGGTAAAGTATTCAATCATTTTGGGCAGCGGGCGGCCAATCGGGTCAGCCATATTCATATTGCCCATAGGCCCCATAACAATGCGGTTTTTAACTTTGCATCTGCCGATCATACCCGGTTCAAAAAGCTTTCGATTCACCATTTCCAAATCCCCCGATCCAAGATATCAAACTCAATATTTGGATTAACAACAAAGCCCGGGATTCACCCCGAGCTCTGCATATGTTATTCGCCTTTATCAACTCTTTTTATGGTATTCATGAGAATACAAATGCCCAATATCGCACAAGCTGTCTTTTTTGCTGTGATATTGGCAGCACAGTTTTCATTCCCAGCAAACATTCATTTCCCCCCGAGACCATCTGCAACTATTTTACATGATTTTGCTAGAATATATCAATTACATCATTAAGCACCAACTGGCAATAAGAAAAATGCGAACCCAATAATCATATACGCGGCTACCAGCAAGGTTCCCTCGAGCCAGTTTGATTCACCATCCTGGCTGATGAATTGCGCACTTAAGACTGCCAACCCTATCGCAACGATCTCATAGTAATTGAAAACCATACTCATTGGTTTGCCAATGAGAAAGCTAACAAAAACCAAAACCGGCGTAACCAGCATAGCGATCTGTGTACTGGATCCTATGGCTATTTCAAAGGACAGATCCATCTTGTTTTTCGCCGCCATTACTATGGCTGTAAAGTGTTCGGCGGCATTACCGATGATCGGTATGACGATTATCCCAATGAAAAACTCCGACCACCCCAGGGTCGCAGTAACATTCTCGATAC
This sequence comes from Acidobacteriota bacterium, assembly GCA_050259595.1. GTDB lineage: Bacteria > Bacillota > Syntrophomonadia > Syntrophomonadales > DTU052 > JBLNAX01. The sequence continues at coordinate 19,409 of JBLNAX010000048.1, forward strand.
CACTTACCAGAAACTCACTTTCCAGAGCGATCATGACTGTGCTGACTGCTAATAGTAATATGGACTTTCCCTTACTCCACTGAGCCTCAGCAATGACCTCACAGCTTTCATGGCGTCTGCGAAGTGCAAAGAATAAGCCAGCAAAATAAATAAGGATCAAGATAATAGCTACTACCAGGCTGAATTCATTCAATATTTCCGGTTTTACCGGGCCATGAAAAAACACGGCTGGAATAATCAGTGCGATGATCGAAAGAAACATCAGGTTAGTCTGATTATTAACATGCACCCGATCAAACACTTGCGAACCATTCTTTATACCACCCACCAAGATCGACAGGCCCAGCACTAACAAAATGTTGCCCAAAACGCTGCCTGCGATCGATGCTTTAACCACATCAAAAAGGCCCGCTTGCAGTGCAAATATAGTTATTAGCAGCTCAGTAGCGTTGCCGAATGTAGCGTT
>JBLNAX010000049.1:0-8415 GCA_050259595.1 Acidobacteriota bacterium
TTGCGTAAAACAGTACAACGATTGATTGAAATATATGATCTGATGTATGCTCATTTTGGTCCCCGTCATTGGTGGCCGGGCGAGACTCCCTTCGAGGTGATAGTCGGCGCGATCCTTACCCAGAGCGTATCATGGACTAACGTGGAGAAGGCGATCAAGAATCTGAAAGACCTAGATATTCTAAACCCTCAGGGCATATTGGATGCGCCTGATGAAGTTCTCGAAAACGCTGTGCGATCGACCCGCTATTACAAACAAAAGGCTGCCAAACTTCGCAGCTTTTGCTGGGTCCTGATGGATGAATTCGGGGGGGATTTAAGCAGAATGTTTGCTTTAAGCCTGGAGCAGCTGCGGGCTAGACTGCTCGCCATAACGGGTATCGGACCGGAAACTGCGGATTCGATCATCCTGTATGCCGCTGAAAAGCCCATATTCGTGGTTGATGCTTATACACGCAGGATATTCTCCAGGCTCGGGTTTTTTACAGAAAACATCAGCTATGAGGATATGCAGGCATTTTTCATGAAGTATCTTAAACCGGATGTCCAGTTTTACAATGAGTATCACGCCCAGATCGATGGCATAGGCCACTATTTTTGCTCTAACACCCGGACCAAATGTTCCGAATGCCCACTCGATGGAAAGTGCGGGGGTATCAAAGAAAGCCCAAAGAGCTAGTGGAAATTATGCCCCTGCTGCAGCGAGTAGACTACCTGCAGGTTGTCAAAGAGTTCGGCCACCGTAAGCGCACCGACTCCTCCCGGTACAGCTGTAGCAGCGGCGGCTTTGGTGATGGCCTCGGCAGAAGCATCGCCCACCATTTTCCCATCTTCTCCGGCATTGGCGCCTACATCGACAATTACAGCTGATGGACTAATCATATCGGATGTAACAAAATCACGCCTGCCTACCGCAGCGACCACAATATCGGCGGAGCGAGTATATTGCGGAATATCACGCGTCTTAGAATGGCAGACTGTAACAGTAGCGTTTTCGCGGGTCAGCATCAATGCTAGAGGCGAGCTGACATTGGCACTGCGGCCCAGGATAGTGATGTTCTTGCAGGCCACTTCTATGTTATTGCTCTTTAAAACCTTGATAACGCTCTTAGGGGTGACTGGCTGAATGCCTGGTTCACCGCGCACTAACCGGCCCAGGTTGACCGTGTGGACACCTTCGATGTCTTTTAACGGGTTCATACTATCTATGATATGATATTCATCGATAGATGAGGGGAAAGGCTTCTGCAGCAATATAGCATTTACTGCCGGGTCATGATTCAACTGTTCGATATGAGTGATCAGGCGTTCTTCTGAGTAGTTTTCAGGGAATTGAAATATATTAACATTCACATCCAGGTCTTTTGTGTAGTTCTGTATTCCTTTAATATAAAAAAGGGCAGAAGGGTCATCTCCGAAACGAATAACCACTATTTCCAGGGCTTTTCCACTGCTCCAGTCAACAAACTCGCGTTTCATTTGGTCGCGGATCTGTTTGCCGTATATCAACATATGATCACCCCTCTTTCCTGAATAATTAAATCTGATTATGTCATAAGGAAATGCTTCCTACAACTAATATCGATAAAATTGGCTTGAAGATTGAATTGTTGGGCCAGGAAGATTAAAATTTAGGAAGTGGAGGGGGGAAATGGAATGCCAAAAGTGATTCTGGTGACCGGCGCCACCTCAGGGATCGGTCTTCTATGTGCAGAAATGCTGGCTGCCCAAGGACACACTGTATATGGATGCGGCCGCCGAGTAGATGAAACCCATCTTGACCCAACTCTGAAATACAAGCTTATTCGCTGTGATATAAACGATCAGGACTCAGTAGAAAACTGCATCAAAAGAATGGTCGATCAGGTAGGCAGAATAGACGTTCTCGTGAATAGTGCAGGTTTTGCTTTTGGTGGTGGGATCGAGGATACTACTGTGGATGAGGCTAAGATACAGTTTGAGACGAACTTTTTCGGTACGCACCGGATGTGCCGTGAAGTCATGCCAATCATGCGGCGGCAGCAGGAGGGCATGATCATCAACATAAGCTCGGTAGCGTCCGAGTTCGTGGTTCCGTTCCAGGCCTTCTACAGTATGAGCAAGATGGCCATGGATGGGCTTACTAGTGCTGTTAGAATGGAAGGCAAATCCTTTGGCATACAAGCCTGTAGTGTCAATCCCGGTGATGTTAAGTCGGGCTTTACAGCGGCTCGTCTGCAGGCAGCTAATATTGCTAAAGAATCAGCTTACTATGAAATGACCATGAAATCGATCCAGACTATGAAACGCGATGAAATGAATGGTATGGCTCCCGAAAGAGTGGCCGCTCTGATATGCAGGTTGGTGGATAAAAAAACGCTTAAACCTAAGTATTTTATTGAGACTCAATACAAGGCGATCGTGTTCCTGAAAAGGATCGTACCAGCATCCTTTATTGAGTTTTTGTTGAGTAAGTCGTATTCATAGAAACAGGCAAATCGGTGGGATATAAGGAGTTGTTATTGTGACCGAAACCAATAATAAAAAGTGGGTTGATGCAGGGATAGAGCTAGCCAAAGATTCCAAAGCTAATGTCATTTGCCCGGAATGTAATCAAGAACACCTTAAAACTATGGATTTGTTCGATGAATCATGGAAAAACCTTTTGGAAAGGTTGATATTCTGTCCGGCATGTCAGGCTAAAAACTATATTCAATATCGGCTGAGTGCTGAATAATCAACCGATATTGTGCTTAAGTCTCTTCGGCTTTAGAACTGACCAGTTTGCGACCGATGATGAAGACCAATACGATTGCTGTAATTATCATTAAGATATTAAAAAGCTTGTGAGTGTTAAGCATATACCATTTATGGGCTTCCTCAAAGCGAAGTTCTTTGCCCAGTAATCCTTGGTTGCGCGGGCCTTTTTCGATACTGGCTTTGTACATTTCGATATCATAATAGGGCTTTTCTGCTGTTTCACTGCCGTAGTATATCTGATAAGTCTCGCCCGGCTCCTGGGGGAAAACGATTTTATCGATATAGTAAAAACCGGTTATGCTGTTTAACTTTAAAGGCAGATCATCCTGATTATCCACATCCATCCGGAATCTCGTACTGCGGCCGCCATTTTCTGGATCTAGATCGATATCGGTCTGTGACTCGTTTTCTCCATTTACATCGATTCTTAAAAGCTGGCCACTGGATAACCCGTAGGTAGTGCTGCGATCTATGCCCTCTAGATGATAATCGCGCACATAATTGCCCGAAATATCAAAACGCAGCTTGTTGATTTTTAGTCGATATGGATTATCTATTATTACGGTTGTGATCTTGTCCTGTGTCGTGGCACTGAACCGAAGCTTTGTACTTCGCATGTATTGAGCGGCATCGATTTCCGGGTCTGAGGCACTGACTACGTAATAGGGGATAAATTTACCGGTATCATCCACCACACGCAGGTCGGCTATATCTAGGCGTGAGTTCTTGTACAATTCAGGGTCTAGTAATACTTCGGTATACTCATTATCGCTAGCAGTGGTGACTTCACGGCTGAAGCGCCATTGATCATCTGCACCCCAAGCGGTAAGGGGAGTCACGAGAAGTATTATAAGAACACATGCCAATATGAGCCTATTCACCATTCTGTCCTTCCTTTACTGGAACTTCGAATTCATTTGTGTATTATGGTCAGGTTTTCTTGCATTACAAATATTTTGAAATCCTTCGACAATAATTACATGAATTCCTTTATACACATATTCAGATGCAATATAAAATAACTGTTACTTGCCTTAATATAAAGCATTAGATCAAGTGTCCAGGATTCAACAATAATGATGAACGATAAGGCCTAGCACTTAACATAGAACAGATCATTTAATAAAAAAATTTAATTTCCTGGTTATTGGAATATAATTTCGCTAACCTATAGATTTTATATTAGAATAAAGCCAATACATTGAATGCTGCCAGCCGATCGTATCGATCGAAACACTGCATTGTAAGGAGGTAAGTACATGAGTGAAGCCCTACAGATCAAGGATGGTATTTGGTGGGTAGGAGCCCTGGACCCGGAACTGAGAGTTTTTGATATCGTAATGTGGTCTGATTACGGAACCACATATAATGCTTATTTAGTTCAAGGGTCAGAAAAGACAGCATTGATCGAAACAGTTAAAGAGAAATACCTGCCACAATACTTGGATCGGCTGAAACAGGTAGTTGACCTGCAGAAAGTTGATTATTTGATAATGAATCATACCGAGCCTGACCATGCAGGATCAGTGGCAGCTCTGCTCAAGGAAGCGCCACATATCAAAGTGGTGGCTAGTTCGGTCGCACTTAATTTCCTGCGGGGGATAGCCAATCGAGATGTGCCGAACATTCCGGTGAAAGAGGGAGATACCCTTGATCTCGGCGGCAAGACCCTTCACTTTTACGATGTTCCTTTCCTACACTGGCCAGACACTATTTATACATATGTGGCTCAGGATAAGGTTCTTTTTACATGTGACTCATTTGGCTCACATTATTCCGATGAGAAGGTCTTTAATGACCTTATAGATTTTGATTTTACAGAATCCTATAAGTATTATTTTGATATGATAATCGGTCCTTTTAAACCACATATGGCGGCGGCGCTGGATAAGATCAAAGAACTGCCGATAGATGTCATATGTACTGGCCATGGGCCGGTTTTAAGGGATAAACTGCCCGAGTATATCGAACGTTATCGCGAATGGACTACACCTTTGCCCCCTAACGAGAAGCCTAAAGTGGTCGTCTCCTATGTGTCGGCTTATGGATATACCCGACAAATAGCCAACAGTATAGTCGAAGGCATGCAGATGATGGGGGATTTTGATATTCGTCTATATGATCTGGTAGAAACTCCGGTCGATCAGGTACTCCCGGAAATCAATACTGCCGATGCTCTGCTCATCGGTTCCCCGACGATTGTAGGTGATGCGCTGCCCAATGTATGGGATATGTTGATCAAGCTGTCGCCGGTGGTACACGGAGGCAAACTAGCCGGAGCTTTTGGCTCTTACGGTTGGAGCGGCGAAGCAGTGCCCAATATCGAGGCTCGTTTGCACAGTCTGCGTATGTCGGTGGTGCCTGGACTGCGGGTTAATTTCAAGCCATCAGAGAATCAATTGGAAATGGTCTTTGAGTGGGGCATTGATTTTGGCCGCAAGCTGCTTGATCATGTACAGCCGGCCAACAAGACCCAGTGGAAATGCATGGTCTGCGGGCAGGTTTTCCAGGGCGAGGAGCCGCCTGATGTCTGCCCCGCTTGTGGAGTTACGTCTGACAACTTTGATAAAGTGCTCATGGAAGACGAATTCATCCAGGACTGTGGTGAAACGTTTGTGATAGTAGGAGCTGGTATTGCCGGTCTATCGGCCGCCGAGGCCATTCGCAAACGCAACCGTACTGCACAGGTAAAGCTACTAACGGTAGAACCACATCTTACATATTACAGACCGGCTCTATCGGATTACTTGTCGGAAGAGTTGACGAATGAGCAACTGTTCGTCAAAGACGCAGCCTGGTACGACCAACAGAATATTGAGGTGGTCCTGAATGCCGAAGTCAAGGCAATCGATGCTAAAGATAAGAAGGTCGTCCTAGCCGATGGAAGTGAGGTCACCTTTGATAAACTGATTCTAGCAGCCGGTGCTCGGCCGAACCTGCCCAGTATGCCAGGATCCGATCTGCCAGGTGTTTTTGTGATGCGTTCTTTGGATGATGCTCGCACTGTGAAACAAGCAGCCGCGCAAGCGAAATCAGCCATAATAGTTGGAGGCGGTGTGCTGGGTCTGGAGGCGGCTTGGGAGTTGAAATCACTGGGCTTGGATGTGACAGTAGCCGAGTATGCCCCGCGTATCATGCCGCGCCAGCTCGATCCGGCAGGCTCTGCCAAGTTGGAGAGAATCATAACTGAGGCCGGGATCAAGCTGGCCATGGGAGCAGCCGCTGAAGAAATAACCGGTGATCGCAAAGTCGCGGGAATCAAGTTTAAGGATGGCGGGGAGATCATCTGCGACATGGTCATATTTTCTGTGGGGGTCACACCCAATATAGAATTGGCCAAGGAAGCCGGAATAAATACAAATCGTGCTATTGTCGTAGATAAGGCCATGAGAACCAGTGCTTCTGGCATCTACGCCTGTGGTGACGTGGCTGAGATCGATGGAGTGAATGCGGGATTATGGCCAGTGGCAGCTGAAATGGGTCGTATTGCCGGGGCTTCCGCAGCCGGAGACTGGTTGGAGTACCAGCAGCCGTTGCTGTCTTTGATGTTGGCGGCATTTGAATGGGAAGTATTCTCATTAGGTGACATATCTAATGTTGATGACTGTAAGGTAGTCGAGATCAATGATCCTCAGGACGGTTCTTACGCAAAGTATTATTATCGCGAAGGCGTTCTGGTGGGTATAATAATGATTGCCCGCAAGGTAGATGTTGTGGAGGCTCTGCGCAGCTTCGGCAAAGGGGCATCGGCCAAAGCCGACAAGTGGCGTTGCCGGCGGTGTGGATATGTTCATGATGGTGATGAACCGCCAGATACTTGTCCGGCTTGTGGTGCGCCCAAGAAAATGTTTGATCCGGTGTTTTAACGTTCATAACAAAAGCTATTGCCAATAACCAAAAAGAGCTGAATCTTAAATAGATTCAGCTCTTTTGATTTTATTACTAAGATTCTGGAATCATTTCTGTATCCAATTGACCGTAGCGATGGCTGTTCCTACATTTCCAGCCCTGTCAATGAATCTGAACGTAAAACTGCCATTTGCAGTAAATGTGTAGAACGGTACCAGATCATTATTGATGACGGTAACCGGTTCACTCGATGTCATTGTTGCTACAACATTACTGCTGGTGGTAGTAGACGGGCTATAGGTTATAGTCGCTGTGGGCGGAGTCTTATCGATCCAGTTAACTATCGCGGTCGCAGTGCCGCTGTTACCAGCTTCATCTTTGAACTGGAACGTAAAACTCCCATTGTCACTAAACGTGTAGGTGGATGCACCGTTATTATTGGTTACGGTTACAGGTTTATTGGGAGCTAGCGTAGCCACTACCTGGCCATTGGTGATCTGGGTCGTGCTATAGCTTATGTTAGCGGATGGACCAATGTTATCGATCCATACTACACTGGCAATTGCAAAAGTGGTATTGCCTGCTGCGTCCTTGAAGTTAAAAGTGAACTTGCCATTAGTAGTGAAAGTATAGCTCGGTGAACCGCCGTTGTTGGTTACGGTTATCGGTTCTTTAGAGACAATTGTGGCCACAACAACTCCGCTGGTCGCGGTAGGTGGATTATAGGTTATAGTCGCTGATGGAGGGATCTTATCGATCCAATCCACCGTAGCTGTGGCAGAACCAGGGTTGCCTGAAGAATCCTTATACTGGAAGGTAAAGCTCCCGTTATTTGAAAAAGTATAATTGCTGTAACCATAGTTGTTGGTAATGGTTACCGGTTTGGATGTAACTAAGGATGCTGTGACATTGCCGTTGGTAGCTACCTTGGTGCTGTAATTTATCGTGGCAGTAAGAGTACCGGCCTTGATCCAGGTAACGGTGGCGGTAGCGGAGCCGATGTTACCTGCTTGATCTTTGAACTGGAAGGTGAAGCTGCCATTATCAGTGAAAGTAAATGTGGGCGAGAGATCATTGTTTATTACTTGAACTGGTTCACTGCCAATCAGTGTAGCCACAACATTGCCGCTGGTCTCGGTAGACGGGCTGTAGCTGATCGTAGCAGTAGGTTTTGTTTTGTCGATCCAGGTAACGGTAGCGGTAGCTGTCTTATCGGCTCCTGCAGAATCTTTGTATTGGAATGTAAAGCTGCCATTGTCAGCAAAAGTATAGACGTTTGAGCCACCGTTGTTGGTTACTGTTATCGGCTTGTTCGATACCAGTGAGGCTACGACATTGCCGCTGGTGAGTGTGTTGGGGCTGTAAGTGATCGTGGTAGATGTAGCTGTACTGCCGATCCATGAGACTGTAGCTATAACCGAGCCAACATGGCCAGCCGCATCTTTAAAGCTAAAAGTGAAAGTGCCGTTGGCGGTAAAGGTATAGCTCAAGGAACCGTTGTTATTAGTCACGGTCACCGGCTCGCTGGGAACCATAGTCGCGACCACGGTGCCATTGGTGGCAGTAGGCGGATTATAGGTGACTGAAGCCGTGGGTGGAATCTTATCGATCCAGTTGACAGTAGCAGTTGCGGAGCCAGGATTCCCAGAGGAATCAACGAAATCGAACTTGAAACTGCCGTTGGCAGTGAATGTATATTTGCTGGAGCCATTATTGTTGGTAATTGTTACTGGCTTCGAAGGAGTCAAGGTCGCTATTACATTGTAGGGTGTAGCAGTAGTAGAGCTATAGGAAATCGTGGCTGTCGGAGCACCGGACTTGATCCAGG
>JBLNAX010000050.1:0-22935 GCA_050259595.1 Acidobacteriota bacterium
GGATAGCAAAGGCCGAGAACCCCCGAAGTAAAATCATTAGAAAGCTCTGGATCAGTGCTGTAATAACGAAGGGAATTGACACCAGGAGCATTTATGAGTCTATTCAAATCACGGTCTTTAATCTGCACGATTTCACATTCTCCCAGGTCAGTAATGGTCTGGTTCGGTGAACCCCATAACCGCATTTGCTTTTCCGCAGAAAACGCCCCGATCAAGTCCAATAAACTAAGCATATCGTTGGCGCCCTCTAGCGTCGCTTCCTGACTGCCAGGATAGTAAGTGAAGGCACCCTGGTTTTTTAGGTAGAAGTTTTTATACTTGTTTTCTATTATATTTTCAATAGTGTTCCTGACTTCGTTTTTGTCTTGGACAGACAAGCTCTTCCACATATAACATGTCAACAGCTTCAGGCCATGGTATCTGGTCAGCTGCCATTCATGCACCTCCGCTAAGTTCGCATCATCAGGCATCGGTTGGGCTATTTTGTTCAGGGTGTTTTTTAACATAGCTTCTTCATAACGCAATGGAAATTCGGGATAGATATTGTTGCCCTGCTCATCTACAAACATAGTAACGATTTTATATGTGGGACTCAGATCCCCTCCGCTGAGTAGTTCTCCACTGCTGCGCAGCCGAGGCCCCCAGTATCCTGTTCTGCTGTCCTGATTATTGTAAAACCACCGGAGCAGCTCATGCTTCCATTCCGGGGAAAACGCATATAGGTGATTACGCTCCAGCAGGTCGTAGCTGCGATAACATGAGGCCATCATATAGTTGGTCTTGGGAAGCTTGGACCCTATCCATCCCACAGTAGACAAGTCATCCATTACTATTTTCAATTCCTCCGGACTATCAAACTGCTTCATAAATGTTAAAGGATACTTAAGACGAAGCGGTTGGCCGGTCTCTGCGGCTAACTGTTCGAGGTGGTCCACTACATTCAGGGTAGGCTCAAAATAAAAAAAGGTTGGATAAGAGTCATCCATAAAAGCCCCTGTTTTGGGATTCTGCAAGTTCAAATAGAACTGCATTTCTTCTCTCTTATTGGCGAAGCTCGGCACTTTGATCAAGCCTTTTTTAGTTATCAGCTTGTCGTGCAGATTGTTAAGCTTGTTGAAAGCTGTTACATACTGGCCATGATCAAGATAATAGGCACAACCAAGCATTTTAAATTCGAACTCGGCCATATAGTAGCCTTCTGCCTGTAGTTCGCCGTTTAAGCGGAACATTTCGGAAACAGAGGAAATACTGCGGTATATGTATAGACCGGAACACAATGCTGTGATGAAAACGATTATCGATATTATCGCGAAGGCTTTCTTTCTCATTTAGTATACTCCAAGTTTTTGTTTGTTTCATTTTACCAAAACGAGCTAATGATTAGGAGTGCTCGTCTGAACCCGATGTGCGCACTTAATAAATGATTGCAGATGTCATCCCGTTTTCACATTCGTTTGTCTTCGTGTTTCATATATACGCAGGAATATCACGCTGGCCAGGAGAGCATAGAAAAGAGATATAATTAGTATAGGGTAGATGTTTATTCACTGGCATAACTTTGATCATACTTAGAGGGTGATAAAAGAGTGGGGAGTGTGGATATGGATCAAGCACCAAAGACAACCATTTTCTATTTTACCGGTACGGGTAATTCTTTGTGGACGGCTCGAGCTTTGGCCCGCGAACTGGGAAATACCGAAGTTGTCTCTATGGTTGGTTGGGATAAAGAGCAGCATAATGTTGAGTCACAGGTAATAGGCTTAGTTTTTCCAGTACATATATGGGGTGTACCAAGAAGGGTCTTAGCTTTCCTGGACCAATTGCCGGCCATGAAAGCAGAGTATATCTTTGCCATAGCGAACAATGCGGGTCAAGTATCTAACACTTTAGTACAACTTGACAAAATCATGGACTCCAAGGGATTATTACTTTCCGGGGGATGGTCGGTTGTTTTGCCATCGAATTATATTCCATGGGGAGGGCCAGGGTCTACGGAAAAACAAAATGAACTATTTACTGCGGCTCGTACTAAGATCTCATCCATCGCCCAGGGAATTGCCCGCAGAATCATGATGCCGGTCGAGAAAGGCCCTCTCTGGCAAAGGATAGTGTTAACATGGCTGTACAAAATTAGTTTTCCACATATACCTGAGATGGACAATAAGTTCTGGGTCGATGAGCGGTGTAATCAATGCGGTATTTGTGTAAAGGTCTGTCCTAGTGATAATATTACGCTGCAGAATGATAAACTTACCTGGCAAAAAAACTGTGAGCAGTGTCTGGCCTGTATTCAGTGGTGTCCCCAAGAGTCCCTGCAGTACGGGAAAAAGACCCCAGCTTATGCGCGATACCATCATCCTGAAATCAAGCTAAAAGATTTATTGAGATAAAATCTTCGCAGTCTTGAAATCATGGCTGGTTCAATTTGATTATCGCAGTATCTTGCTGACGAAAACGAAGTAATTTGCGTATAAATGCTGGTTCATATCTAAAAAATTCAACCGTCCATTTGGGGTCGTTTAAAAACACTTCGAGATATATTGGATTATGATAAACTATCGTTATTGGTTTTCTTGCGTAGAATAATTCCTCTAGTCTATCTTTATACCTCTTCACTATGGTTCCAACAAAGGGATTGTAGAGATAAAAGATACTCGCTTCTAGAGGAACATTTTCAATTGCATCACCTTTGATTATTTTCACATTGTCATATTTCTCAAATCGTTTTGATGTTTGCGCTGCAACCTCGTCATTCAATTCGATACCGAAAATCTTATCAACCTTGCGATTTTTCAGCAGCCACAAAATTGCTCTGCCTTTACCGCAACCCACATCAACAATCACATCAGATTCAGTTATCTTGATCTTCCCGAAAGCATGAAAGAGTGCCAAATACTCGGTGCTTTGTGTTTGGTATGCTCCAGTGACCATCAGCTCTTCAGAATAGACAATCTCGACTAAGGATTCGCCGATATATAGGTAGTCAATGACAGTATTATATAGCCGTCTAGCTGTTGAGACCATGCGGCTGGGGATTGCATCCCAATAGTCTTTATCAAGCATCATTAATCTCTGTAGTATTCTTAGAACCCGTGCCATAATTCAGTGCTCCATTATCATCTGCATTTTCATAAAAGGTTACCTACAAAAGTATAGCTCAATGGTTTGTTAAAAGGTACAAATTCACAGCACGCGAACTTTTCATTGATAGTAAACTTCGCTATAAAATATAAAAGCCGGTTTCAAAAAACCAGCTTTTTGTAATGGATGCAAATAATAAGGTGCTGCGCGGCACCCGTTTTGTTTACCTAATTACAGAAGGATAATTATAAATTTCATAGCAAACAACAACAAAAATTTCATGGCCAACATTACACTCACCTCAACTTTAAATTATATTAATTGTATATTACATGATATGGCATTAACCATTCAAGACATAATATGGTACCTATCTCTAAAATCAGTAAATATCTCGTGGCATTACTTATGTTGATCATTAGTCCACCTTGGCTCCGAAAGACTGGGCTACCAGGATGGCCTGACCCATATCCAGGCGGACCCCTTTTAGTTCAAATGATTTGAAGTCAATATTGTCCATATTAGCGCCGCGCAGATCCGCGCCAAAGAGCTTTGCTTTAGCCAGCTGCGCTCTAGCCAGATTGGCATCACGCAGGTCCGATTTTTCTAAATTGCATTCGTATAAATCAGCTTCCACCAGTTGAACACGGCGCAGATCCTGATGGCTGAGGTTTGCATGCCGTAAAAAAGTATATGACCAATCCCCACCCACGATAGTCATGCCATCGAACTTGCTCTCCATGAATTCCGAACCGATCATTCTGCATTCTGAGAACTTGCTGACAAACAAATTGGCTCCCGTAAACTTGCAGTTGGCAAAGGTAGAGTCTTCATGAACGGAGCCATTTAGAGCAGCGCCAGTAAAATCGCATTCACTGAAATTACAGCCAATGGTATGAACTTCGATCAGATTAACTCCGATAAGACGGCAGTGCGTGAAGGTGCAGTTTCTTAACTCCTGATCCTGCAGGTCGGTATTGCTGAAGTCGGTATCGGAAAATTGTTGATCTATATACTCTGACATACGTATCTCCTTAGTCCATTATTGATTATCAGCCAGACAACTATCATTATATCTTAAGGTGACGCAGAACATTAATCTCAAAGGTAGAAATATCATGGAATTATCGGAATTTCAGGTTATTCTACTGAACGATCCAGCGGTAGGGAAGACTATCAAATGTGCTATAATTTCTAAAAATGAAATGAGGTTTTGCCATGATAGTGGTGACTACCGAAAATCTCAAAGGTTATGTGGTCAAAGAGGTCAAAGGGCAAGTCTTTGGCGTTGTTGTGCGCAGTCGTGGACTGGGGGGAAACATTGTAGCGGGTCTGCGCAGTCTGTTCGGTGGTGAGATTCATGAATACACTTCTTTATTGGAAGACACTCGTAAACAGGCCATAGATAGACTGGTCAAAAACGCCCAAGCTATGGGGGGCAACGCGGTGGTAATGATGCGATTTGACTCCAGTGAAATCGGTCAGACTATGAGCGAGGTCGTGGCTTACGGAACCGCCGTCGTAGCTGAAAAAGAAGGTTAGTTCTTTTTGGATGGGGGTCATAACATGGGTTTCATCTTTTGGGGTGGGGCGTTAATAATAGCTTTGTTGTCCTGGTTTATTTGGGATAAAAGATACCGCAACAATGGACAGCGGGAATTGCCTCCAGGTTTCGAAAAGACCGACGAGGTTTCCATCGATCCGGTTGATGGCAAGAAACAGAGGGTTTATTACAATTCTGAAACCGGAGAACGTCATTATATTGATGAGAAATAAATATTGAGTATTGCTCGATTAAAGAACCCGTAAGGGTTCTTTTGTTATACAGGGATAAGATAAAGTGCGAAGAAATGCTGGTATTACTTGGTTGAGGAAAGTCGAGTAATGGAGGAAATTGTCGGTGGCTTAGGGAATCAATAGGGAGTATTGGATTTGTAGGTTCTTTGAGAAGCATCTTGATAGTGTAAGCAGTGATGTTTGTAGTTGATCGGCGGTATTGTTAGGGGAGAATCTTCATGGATCGTGCTATTTCCAAAACCCTATGGGTTGGAGACGAAGAACACGGAATGACAGTCACCATTCGCCAGATAATACCGGCAGAGGCTGCAGAGGTAGTCAAAATGGTCAAGCGGGCTTTTGGTGATGTATTTGGCTTTTATAAGGATGAGGAGATAATCAAGCTTAACCAAAATGGATCTTTGTTTTCACTGGTTGCTGTAACTGAAGATGGGGATCTAGCCGGGCATCTAGATTTAGAATTTTTCAATGAATCTAATATAGCTTTAATGGACAACGCATGTACTCCAGAGAAGTATAGCCATACCCACATTGTATTTGAATTAGCCAAATTCATTATTGACTATGCAAAGAATTTCAACATCGAAGGTGTACTTTCACTATCACTGACCAACCATACGATCTTTCAAAGAGTGGCTAATCATTTCGGCAGTGATTGCGGACTTTTGCTGGGGTCTGTTCCCATAAAGGACCCTTCCTGCAAACAATTACAGAGTCATTATATAGACAGTACAGTGGTTAATTTTATTCCATTTAGGCCGAAACCTTTAGTAAAACTATATATACCAGAGCATCACCAGAACTTGATAGAACAAATATACACGATGCTGGGGTACCCTTTTATTGCTTGTCATGTTGAACAATTGTCCCCACCATCAACCGACGGAATAGTAGAACTAATAAACGAAAATATGGGCGTTGTCATCTTGTATGTGGTGGATTACGGGCACGACACACTGGCGCAGATCGAGTTAGAACTGAAGTACATTTTTGGGGAAGAAAAACAGGTCGCTGCTTATATTTATTTGAACCTTGAGGACCCATATACCCCTCATTTTGTAAAGATGTTTGAAAAGATGGGGTTTATCTTTTCTGGCATCCTCCCTTTCGGTGGTAAGGGGCGTGATGTCATTATCCTGCAGTATTTGAATTCCACTGTTGACCTTGACAAGATAGCTGCTTTTTCTCCCATGTCCAAAGAAATACTGGCACATATCAGGTCATGTAAAGCGTTTTGGTGAGGTGATATTATGATAGGTTTTTTTAAGTCTATCAGCCAACTTTTTTATCCTTTCAGGTACAAGAGCCTGCTTGTTATTGGCTCTATATTAATCTACCTTGGATTCACTATCTTTTTTCAATTAAGTGTAAAGTTTCTCGTCGACTATGCAATAGTGCCCCATCAAAAGGGTTTGCTGTTTATTATCATTGGATCGCTACTGCTGGGTGTCTTTTTGGCTCTTGTTACCGGCGTGATCTTCATTGGTCACCTATATAGCGGCATAAAAGCCAGCATTATTGGCAGCCTGAATTTAAAGATGTATTCGCATATACAGAAGCTTTCGATGGAATTCTTTCATGCCACAAAGAGCGGGGATATTCTGTCCCGTTTCAATACGGACATCCGATCAATAGATGCGGTCCTTTTATACCTGCCCATGGAATTGGCCTTTCTATTATCGCTAGTTACGAGCACTGGCTTACTTTTCTATCTGAACTGGCAGCTGGCGCTGCTGACGATTATCGGGCTGCCTTTATTTTTGGTGGTACCTAAGATTCTTGAAAGCCGTGCCGAAAAGTTGAATTTTCATTTAAAAGATGAACAGTCTGAAATAGCTACAATTGTCCAGGAGAATATCGGCTCGCAAATAGTAGTAAAAGCCTACAGCCTTCAGGGTTTGCTGTTGGACAGGTTCCGAATCAAACTGAAAGAATATGAACTGGCTGCCAAAGAAGCTAATTCCACAAACTTTTTAATACTGTTTACCACCAATATTGGTGTCATTCTTTTGAATGTAATAGTCCTTTGTATTGGTTCGATAATGGCATACCATAACTGTCTAACGGTGGGCTCATTGCTTGCGTTTAATACCACGCTTATAAATATAACCGGTCTGATCAATGAACTGACCTGGCTGGTGCCGCAAGTGCTCGAAGCATCGGCTGGTATGAAAAGAATTCAAGCTATCCTCGATGAGAAACCTATGGTTTTTGATCAAAGTGAAACCTGCCTGCCTCCTTTTGCCTGTGCGATTGAGGTTGAGAACGTAACATTCGGTTACAAACCACCGGTATACAACCTCGTCAATGTTAACCTGGCTATACCGAAAGGCAGCTATGTGACCTTTGTCGGACCCAGCGGATCCGGGAAAAGTACGGTAATCAATTTGATAATGAGGTTTTATGATCCATCTTCCGGTTCGATTACTATTGACGGCTACAACATTCGCCAGGTGACCCAGGATTCGCTGAGAGCTCAGATCGGAATTGTCTTTCAGGAGAACATACTGTTTGATATATCGATTATGGAAAACATCAGGCTTGGGAGACCTGGTGCTAGTGACCAGGATGTGGAATCAGCAGCACAGGCAGCAGAGATCCATAGTTTCATATCGTCTTTGCCAGATGGTTATAAGACCAGGGTTGGGGAGCGGGGCGGTATGCTGTCTGGTGGCCAGCGACAGCGTATAGCTATTGCCCGGGCCATTGTCAGGGATCCTCAGATCATACTCCTTGATGAAGCTACTTCGGCTCTAGACCCCGCAAACGAAGCAGCCATCAATAAGACGATCAAAAGGCTCTCCAAAACCAGAACGGTCATCTCGGTTACCCATCGCCTTTCATCGGCCAAGGAAGCAGACCATATTATCGTATTTGATAAAGGAACTGTTGTTGAGGAGGGCTCACACCACGAGCTGCTGGATCGGGAAAGCAGTGTTTATAAGAATATGTGGCAGAGCCAGAGCGGCTTTGCTATCAGTGAAGACGGATTCAATGCCGAGATAACAGGGGAAAGGCTCCGGGGCATTCCCTTGTTTGTCGAACTAGACGACGAGTTTCTGGACAGCATTTCGCAGTTGTTTGTTACCGAATATTATCCCGCGAACAGGGTCGTGATTACCGAAGGAGAGCCTGGGGATAAGTTCTATATTATTGTCCGGGGCAAGGTCGAGGTTACGAAAAAGGCTGGATCGGATATGGTGGAGAGGTTAGCGGTTTTAGTAGACGGGGACTTTTTCGGAGAAATAGCATTGATCAAGAACGTTACTCGAACCGCCAATGTAACAACACTAATGCCAACCACACTCATCTCGTTACAAAGGGATTTGTTTCAGCACCTGCTGGAGAAGGCTCCGGAATTGATGGAAAGATTATCCTCGCGGATCTAGTAAGACATTGCATCATAGCGCGTATTATAGTTAACTGTTGCAAATAATTAAAACATTCGGCATGAAAGAATCTTAGGAGGTATTAACAATGAAAAGAGTATTGGCGCTGCTTATAATACTCTTGCTGACAGTTTCTCTAGTAGGTTGTGCGGGTAATACTCAAAAGAAAATTGTGCCTCAGAGTACTGGAAAGGACCAGAGACAGAATACTTCGATCGTATACCACAATACTCAATATGGGTTTGATTTTTCTCTGCCATCTAGTTGGAAGGGCTATGCTATTGTAACGAACAAATGGGAGGGACTGGCCATAGGCGGGGAAAAGATTATGGAGACCGGACCGTTGATCTCGATCAGACATCCTAAGTGGACAGTGAAGCATCCGCGTCAGGACATCCCCATAATGGTATTTACCGTCGGTCAATGGGAGTCGCTGCAGAAGGATAACTTCCATATCGGTGCGGCACCGATCAGACCCAGCGAGCTCGATCGTAATGCGAAATACGTTTTTGCGCTCCCGGCACGTTACAATTACGCATTTCCGAGTGGGTATGAGGAAGTGGAAACGATTCTGAAGAATCATCCGCTGGTAGCTAAGTAAAAAAGTCTGGCCATTGTCAATGAAACTTTGTATTACCGGAGTTGTAACGCAGAGTATTATATGGCAATTAAGCTGTTATATACTCTGTGATTAATCGCAGTCAGATGATTTTGCCGGTTCTTCGGAACCGGCTTATATTTTGGCCTAAGGGCAGTGGAAGCAGCAACGGGAGTGGGTTTTGGTTGCTCCTCGTTCTTTGAATCTCAAGACATATAACGCATAATAGGAAAACATAATAGACTAGTTATAATCCAGGAAATAAAAGCGCAAATTGAGGTTTAGAATAAGAAAACCAGAATGAAATATGCTATGCAAAATATTAAACCCCGGGCCAGCATGATCCGGGGTTTGTTGTTCCCTGCTATACTCCTCTTCGCTGACTAAAAATGCGGTGGAGGAAACGCTGAAAGAATGTTGGCTTTGGTTCTAAAGCTGGACTCTTAGGACTAGGCTCTGGTTTGGAATGGACCACATTAGGTTCTGGAGGCCGAGGAGAAACCGGCTTCGGAGTATGTTGGATAGGTTTATCCTGCACAGTCTGTGGTTTGGGATTAACCGCTGCAACTGGTCTATTATTCGTGTTCCTGTTGATCGGCTGTGGCTCTCTCTGTCTCTCGGGATACTGATGAGGAGGATAGGATTGAGCACGCTTTTGTTGAGGAGTACCAGGGGGTTTCGGCTCAGCAGCAGCACCCAGCATCATTTTGCGCTTTTGTATATTCGACTGTAGCCACTTTTCGACTGCTGCCTTATGTTCATCCGAAACAGCATCCGAAGCGAATTCAGCTTCTTCGATCATGGCTCCGATATGCTCTTCTATTTCGTAGAGAGTCATTATTTCATCACTGGTAACCAGACTGACAGCACGTCCGACGTTTCCGGATCTGCCGGTACGCCCGATCCGATGGATATAACTGTCATTTTCAAATGGGATATCATAGTTTATTACCAGTGACAGATCCTCGATGTGAATACCGCGAGCCGCTACATCCGTGGCCACCAGTATATGAAACTTACCTTGCTTGAACTGCTGGACCGTCTTCGACCGTCTGACCTGGGGGATATCACCATGCAGCGCCCGAGAAGAATACCCCTTGTGATCCAAAAACCTCTGCACCTTATCGACAGTGTTACGTTGGTTACAGAATATGACACAGCTTTCGGGGTGTTCAAGCAGCAGTAGTCGGTTCAAGCATGTGTTCTTTTCGTTTCTATCTACTCGGTAGTATACCTGTTTGGTGGTATCCACCGTCTTAGTCTGCGATTCGATCTCAATGGTTATCGGATCTTTCATGTAATCTCTACATATTCTGCGCACTTCGGGCGGAATAGTAGCAGAAAAGAGCAGGCTTACCCTATTTCTAGGGAGGGTCTTGATTATTCTGACCACCTGATCAAAAAAGCCCATATCCAGCATCCGGTCGGCTTCATCAAGGACCAGAAACCGTATGTTTTTAGTTTTGAGATTACCATGAGAAATGTGGTCATAGACCCGGCCAGGGGTTCCGGTAACAACAATAACACCCTTATTCAAGGCTTGGATTTCGTCATGCATATTATGCTGTCCATAGACAGCCGTAGTATGGTGTTGTGGCAGATGCTTAGCCATCCGTTTAAGATCGCTGTCTACCTGCACGGCTAGTTCCCGGGTCGGGGTCAGGATCAACGCTTGGGGTCCTGCGGCGCTGGGGTCGGTCATTTGGAGTAAGGGAACCCCGAAAACCGCTGTCTTGCCGCTGCCGGTTTTGGACATGACGATAACGTCTTCCTGTTTAAGAACATGCGGTATGGCTTCGCTCTGTACCTCAGTAGGTGACTCAAAGCCCATCTCTTTGATGGCCTTCAAAATGGGGGGCGCAATGCCCAAATTGCTAAATTCACTGTTCATAATGGTCATCCTTTATTTCGTAGCTTAACAACTAATTATACC
This sequence comes from Acidobacteriota bacterium, assembly GCA_050259595.1. Classification (GTDB taxonomy): domain Bacteria; phylum Bacillota; class Syntrophomonadia; order Syntrophomonadales; family DTU052; genus JBLNAX01. Next base: position 10,799 of record JBLNAX010000050.1, read on the forward strand.
ATCTTTGCTGCGAATGGGTGAGGGAAAAGCCTTTGAAATAGAAAGGTGGTATTTATGAATCTTCACAACATATCTAATGTTGTCTTAATATAAGTGTTATACTGAATACAGATATCTAGCCATCAGTCATGCTTTCGTAAAAGAAGTTGCAGTATTTTGCTACTGACATCACCGTGCAAATCCACAGCCGTGAAGGGCTTGCCCGCCACGGTTTTATCATTTCCAAACGATGGTCTCTAAGACTGGCAAAGCATTCCACTACTGATTCTAACTGATTCATCTCAGTTTGCAAAGTGAGTAAAAACATACCCGCTAATTACAAATATTTCTAAAAATGAATAAAACAGAAAGGAGTTGAGTTGCAAATGGGTTGACAAAAATCCGAACAAAACGAAAAAGAAGAAGAAAGCAGTTGAGAAAGTTATTGCTGCGCAACCACAAGTTGTAGCTGAAACAGTTTCAGCAAAGAAACCCAAGAAATAAACCATTGGAATAAAGGAGTCAATTGAATAAAAAAAGAGTATTAATAGGCAGTCCAGTATACCAAAAGCCAGAAATACTGGAGGCCTTTTTAACGTCGCTGAAAAAGCTTAATAGGCACAGTATTTCTATGGATTATATGTTTGTTGATGACAATGCCGATGAAGAATCCAGCCAGTTGTTGGCTGAGTTTAACAGAGAAGAGTCAAAGGTTTTTACCATACGTGGTAAAGAGCAAGGGGCTTACCTGTGTAACGACGAAACCCATCATTGGGACGATAGCTTAATGCTTAAGGTAGCCAATTACAAGAATATGATAATTAAGTATGCTATAGAAAACGATTATGATTATTTGTTTTTTGTGGACTCAGACTTGGTTTTACATCCTCATTTGATAGAGCATCTAAAAAATGCGAATAAGGATATAGTCTCAGAAATATTTTGGAGTCAGTGGCATAACGATAGGCCCTTAGAACCTAATGTTTGGATGTTTGACGAGTATGATCTAATTCCTAAGAGTTTAGGTGAAAAGCTGGGTGAAAAAGAGATGGAGATACGACAATTCAAGTTTCTGAACCAGCTTAGAATCCCGGGCTTATACGAAGTAGGTGGATTAGGAGCCTGTACTTTGATTAGTAGAGCTGCATTGGTAAAAGGGGTTAGCTTCATGCCTATAAAAAATTTAACTATACATGGCGAAGACCGGTTTTTCTGCATACGTGCAGCTGTACTTGGCATTGAGCTTTTCGTTGATACTCATTATCCTGCATATCACATTTATAGAGAACGAGATATAAAGGGTGTGCAAGATTATGTCAAAGGGAATGAAGAAGACCTAGCGTTCTTGCGGCGATTTAAAGAACAAGGGAACAAAATTACCCTTTCAATGATAGTGAAAAATGAGGAAGGACGTTATCTAAATCAAGTTCTGCATAGTCTGGTCGGGCATATTGATGAAGCTGTTATTATTGATGACGGAAGTTCTGATAACACAATCAATATGTGTAGAGAAATACTTCAGGGCATTCCCTTGCATATCATACAAAACGAGAATTCGATGTTTGCCAGCGAAGTCGAGCTCAGGAAGAAGCAATGGAGTGAAACCATAAAAACAAACCCTGACTGGATTTTGAACCTGGATGCCGACGAATTGTTAGAAGAAGGTTTTTGGGTTAACGCGCAGATGCTGCTTGATGAGCAGAATTGCGATTCTTATTGTTTTAGGCTTTATGATATGTGGAATGAAACTCACTATCGTGAGGACAAGCATTGGGATGCCCACAGTTTTTATAGACCATTTTTAATGAGATACCAGCCGGATTTTAACTATAAATGGAATGAAACCCCCCAGCATTGCGGAAGATTTCCGATGAATACTTTCGCGCTGCCTAAGGCTACATCGGAATATCGTGTGAAGCATTTGGGTTGGGCAAAACAGGAAGATAGAGCCGAAAAGCCAAGAAGGTATCAGCTCTTAGATCCTAATGCCATATATGGAATCAAGGAGCAGTATGATTCGATTATGGATGCCGATCCTAATTTGATTATATGGGATGTGGATGAAGTCATATGAAAATCTAGATTAATGAAGCCCTTGCGACTAGTGTTTGTTACTCGGAAATACCTGTGGAGTTGCCTATTACACAAAAGGGTAGGCTTTATCGTAAGATAGAAAGAGCCTGCCCTCTTTTACATTCTAAGTAAGTCGTGGAGTGGATACAGTCGATTGCTAAACTAACACGGGTTTAGCCATCTTCACTGGCTCAATGGTAAGCGGGTATCGGTCAAGTATATGATAGCATTTCTCTAATTCTTTATAATAAGGAATTACATCCGGTGCGATAGAATGATGTGGCACATCAATGCTTCGGGCGTAGGCTGCAACCTTCTTCCATGCCTGTTTGGTCCTCTCGAAACTTTCAAAATGTTCCTCAACGTGATCATGATAATGCTGGAACTCATTGATGATCATTTCGAATTCAGGCGTATGAAAAAACTCGCAGAAACGAGGGATCTCTATTTGCATTTTTTCCTTGGCATTTTTTATGATATAAGCATAGTCGTTGTTGTGCGTTATATAGGTTAGAAGTGGCTTATACCTGGCCCATCCGATTGATGCTTTTAAAAACCGCTGGATATTGGGCGCCGATAAAGCCTGTTGTCTGATTAATCGATCTGGAAGAACCCCGTTCAAAAGACAGTTGTAGTTCTGAAAACCATCATGAAATGCATAGCAGGGGACTCTTAGAACCTTCAACTCACTGAGACACGTGCTGAAGAATGTGTCTTCGCCACGTGCTTTCGGTGGATTGTAGAAAGGAGGTATCGATTCGGGATTGGCACGCAAGTTGATACAAAGGTTGGATCCTGAGATAAATTTGGTGCCGTGGATTTCTTCGACTTCTGCCACTTCTCCGCTTTCGAGCAGCCGCTCGTCACCATAAGTTACACCATCATCCGCCATTTTGCATTTTATCGAATCCCAGTTAAGGATATCGTTGCTTAAAGCCTCGATGAAAACCCTGAAATCATCTTCTGAAATCACATTATTGTACTCGATATAAGGGATGGGTGAAATATACCCGCTGTGGTACCCGTTTGTGACATCGGCGCTGCCGATTGATTGCAAATGACAGCCTGCAATGTCCTGGCCTCTCCAGGTCAACTTATTATCACCAGTCTTGATCGGGACTAGGGGGTATTCATCATCATCCAGAAACAGAAGGTAATCGATTTTATTAATAATGGCGTTGTACATGATGATATTTCTTTTTTTCCCATAGCCTTCTCCGAAAAGTAATTGTGATTCTTGAAAATCCAATACACCGTGCTTTATTAAAGAAGAAATATCGTTGAGGATAGTCTCCTTCCCGATATAGTGCACATTATTGACTCGGTGAATATCTCCCTGGTCAATGATTCGATAATCGCTTAGTTTGGTGCCCATGTAACCCAGATCATAGGCTATGAATGCGTCCAAACTCATCCCCTGGCCATACAAACCATTTTCGATAAAGCTGCTAATGTAGGTCCTAAGAACACTCTTGAAATTATTCCTGCCGGTAACAAAGCCAAGGCCAATCTTCATGTAATTTCCTTCTTTCCACTCGTCTCTTGACAATAGTTTGTCTCGACCTTTAGGGAACCGCAATTGATACATCAAGTGCGGTTCCCTAAAGGGCTTCCCCATGAGCGTCAAATAAGGATTGCATTCTTACCTACTGGCAGAGAACAAAAAGACAGATATCAATCGATACCTGTCACGGGATAAAACTCTTAAATTGTACAAAAAGAATAAGAGGTTTTTCGCAGGTTTACAATCACTTACCTAATTTTAACCCATTTTCTGCTTCTTGCCAAATATCCTAGAAACGGATGAGTGTAAAACAGGATACTTCAGCAGTTGGAGGAGAAGACTAAATTGAAAACAGTATTAAGCCAATCGAGGATTTAAGAATTATGTCAAGCAACAAGAAATCGGAACAACTTGCCAAGAAGGGCAGGTTGATTTCCTTGGATGCACTGCGCGGATTCGATATGTTTTGGATCATTGGTGCCGGTGCTCTAGCCTCCGGGCTGGTCGATCTTAACCTGCCGCTCAGTTCGGGGATCGCTCACCAACTCTCGCATTCCAAATGGAATGGCTTTACCTTTTATGACCTTATCTTTCCTTTATTCGTCTTCATCACTGGGGTCTCCAGCGCAATATCATTAAAGAAACGCATGGAACGTGAATACGATAGTAAAGAAGTTGTGATGCACATTATCAAACGAACCGTGATCCTATTCCTGGTCGGTATTATCTATTATGACCAGATTACCTTTCCTCCGCACCTTGGGCGGATTCGTATAATGGGAGTATTACAGCGTATTGCCATATGCTACTTTTTTGCTTCAATACTGATTCTGTACACAAAACCCAAGGTCCAAGCTTTTGCTGTCGCTTCTATTCTGATCGGCTACTGGGCGATCATGCGGTTTGTGCCGGTGCCTGGCCATGGGGCAGGGATCTGGACGGAACAGCAGAATTTGGCTCGGTACATCGATAATCTCTGGCTTCCTGGACGTTTATTCTATGGGGGTTGGGACCCTGAGGGGCTGTTGACCACCATACCGGCTATCGCAACCTGCCTCTTGGGGGTTTTAAGCGGGTATTGGCTTATGTCTGCCGATTGGCTTGCTGGCAAGACATTGGATGAAAAACGGCGTGCTGCATATTTATATTTAGCCGGACTAACATTAGTGATTCTGGGAATTATTATCGATCCATTCTTCCCAATAAATAAGAATCTCTGGACCAGTTCTTTTGTTCTGCTGACGGGTGGCCTCTCGGCTATACTGTTGGCTATGTCCTACTGGTTGATAGATATTGAAGGCTTTCGATTGCAAGCCTTTCCTTTCATGGTAATTGGACTGAACTCGATTTTTATCTACTTTGCGGTCAGGTTCATACCATTCGAGAAGATTACCGGTTGGATCATATCGCAGTATACACATTTGGGGAGAGCACAGACACTGATTTCAGGGCTGTTAGCCTTATCCATCGAAGGACTGATATTATACGCCCTTTATCGCCGGAAAATATTTGTCAGGATCTAATATAGCCTATGGTTATTTCAGTATTAATAGTTGTCCTTAATCACTGGAACTCCAGGTTGGACTATTGACCCTATTCCTTTCGTACCACCCGATAAGGGTATCAAGATAGCGAGATTTCATTTGTTGGCTGGCTAAGGCCTGTTTCAAAGGTGGTAAGCGAAGTATTGCTGATAGGATAGCGGCCATGGCCCGATGGCTGGCGAAAGCCTGGTTGTCAAAGACCAGATTGTGTAAGGTTCCACGTTCTATAGCCATTAACACGATGCGATGAACAGAATTAACTGGTGTGATAACTCGTTCCTTGCGCGATGTGAGACTGATAGACGATTGGGGACAGGAACGAACACAGACCCCACACCCTAGGCAAATATCCTCGATCACTTTTGCCTTTCTCTTTTGGGCATCGTGTGGAGTATTGGCAGAAACCAGGGCCATGGCTTCCACCGGACATGCATTCATGCACAGCCCACAGCCAGTACAGCTGTCACTATTGATATGGGGCATAAAATTAGTCGTATGGATCGGGTGGAGAAATCCGTGCTTGCGAGCTGCGATCATCGCCTCACAGCAGCATCCACAACAGTTGCAGATAAAACTGACACTTTCTCGAACGTTTTCTCCGAATTGAACAAGGTTGTGTTCATAGGCTTGCTCAAGAAGCTCCATGCATTCGGACTTATCTACTAGACGTGCCAAACCATTTGCCGCTAGGGATCGAGCTGTATTGCCAAAAGTCATGCAATTATCCATAGGCGCATCACACACCTTATTCATATGGTGCATTTTATGGCGGCAATAACACATGCTGATGCCGATGTGAGGGGCATTTTGAACAACTCTAGATGCCTTTTCATAGTCCAACACATGGACTGCGTTCTCACTGGAAAGAACAGGTTCCTGGACAAAAACCCGGCCTACTTTAGTTTCCCCGTGTTGGAACAGATCTTTGATGAAGTCCTCTTCGACATTAATGTACTGATGATACAGCTCACTTAGAAGCTTTTGGTCGATGTCGCCTCGGGTACGCATCATAGCAAACTCGAAAAATCCGGCCATCGGCGGTGGAAGCACATACCGTTGGGTTCCGTTGTCATCAACGTCCAGCAGCAAGCCGCGACTAGCTAAGGTTTCGAGGTTCTTTTGCGCTGTGTTCAAGTCAGTTTTCCAGATCCGACTGGCTAATTCTACAGTGAAAGGTTTAATAGGCAGCAGAGCCACCATCTGAGCTTCCTTTTCCGTGAAAAGAAGGCTCAATATCTTAAATAGAGTTTCGCTAGGTGGTGCTCCCTGTGGGAATCGATTTATTCGGTCCAATAATTGGACATAACCTGATTTGGCGGTATGATGAGCTATTTTACTCGCTCCTATCGTACAAATATAATCGTTATACATATTACGCAGTTTAGAATATCCTTGCCCATACTTTGCCAAAATACACATTTTTCTTCTTGGATAGTATGTAATAAAAGAACGATACCTTGAATTGCATAAAGAAACATGCTGAAGCCAAGACCCGATTATGTGACCATTTGTTGGAAGGAATCTAAGCCAGATGTAGGGAATCAAGTTTAGAATAAGTTGGATAGAGAATTAGTTTTAGTCAATAGCGTTTAAGACATGGAGGAGTCAAGATGTTTGTTGGGCATACGAAAGAGTTGGTTTCATCCCATTTTGTTCGCAGGCGCCTAATGGCAGTGCTTTTGGTGATAACGATTCTTTTAGGTGTAAGTGTTACTGTGGATCCCAAAGGGTTAGATTTCGCACAAGCAGCACCAGACCCTTCGAAGCTTTTCCCTATTGCGATTGATGGGAAGTTCGGCTTTATAGACGGCACCGGGAAAATGATACTACTACCCAAGTATGATGAAGCACAAAGCTTTCAAGAGGGTCTAGCGGCTGTAAGGATAGGTCGGAAATGGGGCTTTATAGATGGAACAGGGAAATTAATTATTAAGCCGCAGTGGGATTGTACGTGCGGGTTCAAATCAGGTATGGCCGAGGTTGAATTGTGTTCAAAATGGGGATACATAGACAGGAGCGGGACCGTGGTGGTCAAACCCCAATATAATTATACTTACGGTTATAATGGTGACGTCTCCATGGTTTGTATCGAAACTCCTGAAGATGGACAAATGAACGGATACATTGATAAAAAAGGTAACCCTTTGACAGAAATGAGAGCCGGTATGCTAACTTTAACATGTGGTTTGGTTCCCTATGGATCAGGGGATTTATGGGGATATGCTGATTCAAAAGGAAAGGTGCTGATCAAACCTAGATTTGATCAAATAGGTGATTTTTCAAATGGTTTGGCTCCTGTATTAGTAGAACAAAAATGGGGTTATATAAACAAAGCGGGCGAGATGAAGATAAGTCCACAATTCGATTTTGCCAGGGAGTTTTCGGAAGGACTGGCCATAGTTTCGATTAATGAAAGAGCCGGTGTGATTGATTGCAAGGGACAGTGGGTCGAACGCCCGCGTTATGATTTAACTAACTGGAACTCCTATCGGTCTAGTAGAGCAGTAGTCCAAGATAAAAAAGAGAAGTATGCCTTTTTAGATGAAAAGGGTCAATTAATAACCGACTTTAAATATGAGTTGGTTGATGATTTCTATGAAGGAGTGGCCAGCGTGACCGAAGACAGATCCAACTGGGGGTTCATAAACAGGTCCGGCAAGATGGTGATCAAGCCGCAATTTAGATTTTGTAGCCGATTTGAAAACGGTCTGGCTAAGGTCCAGATCCAAAACAATTGGGGATACATTGATAAGGCGGGGAAGATAGTGCGAATGGCGACTTGGAAGAAATAATAAAAAGTATAGCCCGGCATTAGCTGCCGGGCTATAAAGTATATCGATAGACTTATTAGTTATGTAAAGATGTTTATATTTTGCCGTTGGTCCGCAGGGCAAAGACTACCATCTTCTTCATGACCTTCTCTTTTATAGAGGAGGTATTTATTAGATTCATCCTCTCCAGGAAGGGAGTTGCTTTTTCGGGGATGGGCTTAAGCATTTCTGACGCGAGCCCTTTATAAAGCTTCATGGGATCTGCGGTAGACAACGCCTTTAAGACTTTTAACGAGCCGCCTAAAGCAACTTCTTCTGGAGTAAAATCTGTGCCGAACGGGAACGGTTTGAAATACCCCTGTTCCTGATAGGGTTTGATCAATGCAGCCAGCTTTTCCGGTGTATTGTTTCTATACTCGGCTGGGATCTCATAGTCCATGGGTATTTTGCCAGCCTTTTTAGCTTGATCCAGTAGTTCCTGCTGAAATCTCGAATCGGTTACCTTGAGTATCTCAGCAATTACATCTTTATCGCATTTGCCCCGCACATCGGCGATCCCATACTCAGTCACAATAATGTCCCGCATATGTTTAGTTACTGAGCAGTGCCCGTAATTGAATACTATGTTGGACCTTAGAGTCTTACCAGCACCTTTGGTGCTCCTGATCATCATGATGACCCGTCCGTCGTCCAGAGCTTGGCCCATGGCCACAAAGTTGTACTGCCCACCGATTCCGCTGACTACTCGGCCATCCTCCAGCTGATCGGAAGCTATTGCCCCCAGAAGGGTTGCTTTCATCCCGGCATTGACAAAGCGGCCATCCTTGCGCTGCAAAGCCCTCAGTTCTTCGCCTCCGTAGAGCTGATTCACCTTTTCTACACCGGACATGCCGAATTGTGATCTTTCTTCTTCGCTCATATCATTAAGAGCTTTATAGAACGATCTCGGGCCGAGGAAGAAGGCACCCAGAATAACCATGCCGTTTTTCAGTTCTTTGCCCAGTAAATCTCTTATCTTGATCAGGTTGCTATCAATGCCGAGGTCGCCAGAATAAACAGAATCACCATCGACGACCGAACCATTCTCATAACGCAGCCCTGGTTTCAACACGCCAAAGTATGTAAGAAAATCAAAATCGTCTTGATGCAATTTAGAGTGGATTGCTTTCATCTCGATCAACTGGTCTATAATATCCTCGGGGATTCTATCCGGTGCAAGGTATCCCGAGTTGATCATTTTCATTAGAGGTATACTCTCATAAACTTTTCTTTTTAAGATGCCGTTTTTATACATCTGCAGAAATGAATCAACAAACATCTCTGATGAACCATAGAGACCTTGTTCAAAAGTCCCGGTATCGCCCCACTTGCTAATCAGTTTTTCATATCTTTTGAGTATGCCGGCTTTGTTTAAAACTTCATGATAGACTTCGTTATGTTCATTGCGCATCATTAGACCAGCAACTATTGCATCGCCCAGGGCGCCGATCCCTACTTGTATGGTGCCGCCGTCTCGTATCAATGTGCTGACGTTTATACCTATCATATGATCTGGAATGGCAACAGCGTCTTTGGGAGGACAGAAAAGCTCATAATCAAATTGCGGTCCTTGAAGGATAATGTCATAGGTTTGTGCATCTATTACAGCATCTCCATATAGAAAGGGCATATTTTTATTGGCTTCGCCAATGATTGCTACTTTCTCCCCCTCAGCCCTTTTCTTCATCAGTCCTTCTATGCCACCTATACAAATGTCGGTGTTGCAGCCCATGGAATACATGGTGTGGCCGTCCTTCTCCAGATAACCAATAAGCTGGCCCATGACGTTAACTCCAAAATCCATAGCATCGCGAACAACATGTGTGTAGTTAGAGGCTAAATGATTCTGCTGGGCTGCGGGGGAATTAAGTTCAGCGCCAGCTTTACTAAAGAACTCATAGGTTGAAACATTCTTCGGGAGCTTTCCTGCTCGAAAATCGAGCACATAGTCGAATTCTAGTACACCTTCAAAGATCCTATCTACGAGGGGGCCTAGAAATCTTTTCTCCAGATCTGAATGACCTTTGGGCTTTTCGAGTGGAAGGGCAGTTACGATCTTAAGCGTTATTTCCGGATCCTCTTTGGCCCGTCGGTAAAGCTCATTAATTAAGAGTATTGGTTTCCCTAAAGCGAGGGTCATAGCGAAGGTGATATCCTTCCCTACATAGTTGATTACCTCATCAACACAATTCTTGACATCATCATAAACAACACCAGCATTCTCTTTCATCAGGTCACCGCCATTTCTAAATTTCTGATTGATTGGGAATAACTTCTCCTTAATCTTAAATGCTTCACTATTCTGAACAATTTTTCCTGCCTGTTTGAAGATTTTTTAGAATTTTCTCAATACAATGATTGCTTTCAATGTTAAACTGAATGGAGTCTCTTCGCCGAAGGGATATTCCTAAACATAGAGCGAATGGGGATTGACAAGATCTAGGGCATATAGTCGATGTATGGAAAGGATGATTCGAATGACGGTTCCGGTTATTGCTGGCCAGCCAGCCTTTGTATGGGGAGGCCTGACACTCTTGGCATTGCTATTTTTCCAGGTATTAACAGGGAGGCAGATCATAAAGGTGCCGTTTACCTGGCATAGGATCAATGCGTTGTTGATCATAGTGATCGCCATAGGGCATGCGGTTATGGCTCTAGGAGTCAGGTTTTGGGGATTCAAAATAGGTTAGAGTTCAGAAGTGTCGCTAATACACGTGTACTTAACAAATAAAAAAGAGCAAAAAAATTTGCTCGAGCGAATTGTAAATTAAAGGCTTGAGTTTAGGACATCTTACAAACAAGGGGCAAAGAATTATTAGCCCATATGTAATCCTTATTGATCTCTAGGTAGAATCGTTTCCTTACTTGGAGCAGCTATTTACAAGCCCCTTGATGATTCCGTGAATGAGTTCTGCTTCGAGTTGTTCACCGACCCAATAATCTGTAACTGATTCATTGGCCAGAATTGCTTCTACATCCACTGCTGCATGTAAAGTCATAGTTATTACACCACCTATTATTATTACACTTTTAAGATTGTAACATTTTTCTCAATGTGAAGAAAAGAGAAATTCCGTTCTTCAACTACATATCCGATCCCGCCCTGTGTGCTTGGCCCGATATAAGGCCTTGTCGGCGGCTTTGATTACTTCTTCCGGTTTAATGTTCCTCTTCTCGTTATCTGCCACGCCGATACTCATGGTTATCGAGACTTTCCGTTGGCTGCCGCTCGAGGTTGATGTCTTTGGCTTCCTTTTCGGCCGGTCCTGGGCCCGAAGGGTAAACGGTTGTGCTTTCATGATATCCTGCAGTTCCTCCAAAAAAGGCACCACTTCGTTTCTGTTCTTCCCGGTAAAGATCAGGGTGAATTCTTCACCCCCATAGCGGTAGGGTTTGCCGCCGCCGGGAGTCTTTTTGATCAAAGCGGCTACATACTTTAGAACCTGATCTCCTACATCATGGCCATAGGTATCGTTGAATTTTTTAAAGTGATCGATATCCAACATGGCGATAGCATAGGTCCCACCCAGCTTTATCTGATCCTGATTCAGGCTTCTGCGTGAATAAAGGCCAGTCAATTCATCCAGGAAAGCGAACTGGTACATATCTTTGATCGTCTCCGCGATGACCAAAAACGCGCTGGCCATGGTGAATAGAGCAACAGCCCTTGGTTCACCAGAATAGAAAGATACCAAACACGCTGGTGTGATCAGCCCCATGAACCCGCCATAGTGCCGGGCGAATTGGATCAGGCTGAAGAATGCCAGAAGGGCTATAAATATGCCTGCTAACAAGTATTGCAGCAGCGGATAAGCCAGCAGGGAGCTGGTGGCGGCATAAGCGGTCTGCAGGTGGACCAGTTCCATGAGGCTTTTAGTGTCCACTGACCAGCAAACAACGATGATCTGTAATGAAATAAAGGCAATCTGGATCCTGCCCCAAAAGCTGATGATTCCGCGGTCACCCAGCAGGGCGAAAATCAATATGTTAAGCGAAAGAAGGATGGGCATTAGCGTATTAATAGCGATACTGGCGGGATGCTCTATTTGTAGGTAGTAATTCATTCCGAAAATCAACAGGATGAAGAAGTAGCGAGATCTCTTGAATCCTATGCTCAATGAAAGCGCGACCCCAATGATGAGTATGACTGAATAAGTCATAAGCTCAGGTGAGAGGGTGTTCAAGAGGCCTTCCGAGAAGACCAGATAAAATCCAAGCACGATACCG
>JBLNAX010000051.1:0-5984 GCA_050259595.1 Acidobacteriota bacterium
TTTTGATCTCGTTGAAATCGCCATAGTATGTATCTGTAATCTTGGGTGGAATATCCCCTTTGGATATCCGGTCTACATATTCGGCTGTGACATTGATCGGCCCGACAAAGGCATCAATTAGGTTATTTACCCCACCGACTAACTCGCCCCAGCCTCCAGCGTAGATGTCTGCTTTGCCTCGAGTATCCAATCTACCCTCCTGCGTTGCCTTAATGAGAAGGTCTGTTTCTTGCAGCAAACCACTCATTACTTCAATACAGCTGTTAAGATTGTTCTTGATTTCGTTGAAATCACCATAGTATTCATCGGTAATTTTGGGTGGTATATCTCCTTTTGAAATACGGTCAACATACTCGGCAGTAACATTGATAGGTCCTACAAACGCATCAATCAGGTTGTTTACCCCACCGACTAACTGGCCCCAGCCTCCAGCGAACTTATCTGCCTTACCTCGAGTATCAAGTCTACCTTCTTGTGTTGCCTTAATGAGGAGGTCAGTTTCCTGAAGGAGACCATTCATAACGTCAATACAGTTGTTAAGATTATTCTTGATTTCGTTGAAATCCCCATTATAGTCATCAGTAATCTTGGGCGGAATTTGACCCTTCGAAATGCGGTCAACATACTCGGCTGTTACATTGATTGGCCCGACGAAGGCATCTACGGTCTCGTTTATGCCCCGCAGCAGTTTGCGATAGACACCGTTCGCTTTATTGTCATCAGCTCTGGCGTCCAGGCGACCTTCCTTAGAGGCATCGATGATGTTGCCCATTTCCTCTACCAGTGTACCTATAGCTCCGATACAAGTGTTCAGGTTGTTTTTGATCTCGTTGAAGTCGCCGTTATATGTATCTGTGATTTCGGGTGGAATATCACCTTTGGCGATTCGTTCAACATACTCGGCTGCCACATTGAGCGGTCCGATGATGGCATCTAGTGTATCATTGACCCCTTGAACTATGCGGCGGAAATCGCCATGATGTTTATTAGCCTCAGCCCTGGTGTCCAGTTTACCTTGTACAGCAGCTACTGACAGCACATTGGCATCTGCCACCAGTAGGTTGATAGCATCGATACATTGGTTGAGGTTGTTCTTGATCTCATTAAAGTCACCGTTATATGTATCAGTGATTTTCGGCGGGATATCGCCTTTGGAAATGCGGTCCACGTACTCGGCAGCTACATTAAGAGGTCCGATGACAGAGTCTAGTGTGCTGTTGACCCCTTCAACGATATCTTTGTACCCACCAGCAAACTTATCGGCACTGCCGCGAGTGTCGAGCTTCCCGGCCACCGCTGCCTTAGTCAGCATATCGGATTCAGCTATCAGCCCGCGCAGGGCTTCGACTACCTGCTTCATGCTGATGGCCAGCACGTCTTTTTCAGACATCGCGTTTACTTCAAAATTGACATCACCTTTAGCTATCCTCTGTGCCGCCTCCGCCTTGGCCTTGATACCGGCGATCATCTCCCCAAAGGCCCCCATCAAGTCGCCCACTTCATCCTTCGTGGTCGCTTCGACCTTGACATCGACATCACCAACTGCCAGCTTCTCAGCGATATCAGCAAGATTCTTGATCGGATTAGAGATAACCCGGGAAATAAAGAGTCCCAGTGCTAGAGCCAGCAGAATACCACCAATAATGAATGCGATCATCATGTTAATAGCTTTGTTAGCTGTTGCAGTGTTCTCTTCTGATCTTTCCTTAGCTTGGATGGTCTTCTTATCAACCATCCAATCTATGTTAGCCATTACGTTATCTGCTATTTTTTTACCATCGCCCCTTAATAGAGCAAGGGCTTGGTCATCCTGATTAGCCACGCCCAGCGCTATGATCCTGTCCTGTACTGGTTTCCACTCTGCTATATCAGCTTTTAAGGTATTAAACTTTTGTCTGACTTCCTCACTCGCAATACCTGCTTCGAACGAAGACATGTTTTTGTCTATATCAGAGTCTAATAGTTTAACTGTATCTACATACTTTTGTCGTTGAGGCGTCCCTTCATCCATGATTATGTCTCTCAGGTTTACCCGAATCCTTTGGAAGTCAGTAGATATCAATCCGATCTCGCCCAATGGTTTCGCATTCTTTTCGTACAGTATCGTATCACTGGCATCGATCACCTTGATCTGACTCCAGCCAATACCCCCGATGGCACAAGCTATAGCCGCAACCAGTATAAATCCTAAAATCAGTTTACTGGCAATCTTCATGTTATAAAACCATTTCATTCAGGAACCCTCCTTATATTTTCTATCCGTTCTTTTCCCCGACTCCACTTGAAATTGCCTATATTTCCGGGTTAATTAATCTTGCCTCTCACTCGCTCTCTATTCTCGACGTAATAACCCAGGGGTAGGTGTGCTGCAAAATACGGAAAATCATGGAGAAATATCTGTTAACTTTTCTATTTCATCCTCATCCAGGAGCCGTTCCGCATCCAGTAGCAGCTTGACCTCGTTGCCCACCTTGCCGATCCCTTTGATATACTTCTGGAATGCCTTATTAAGCTCCGGTGGGGGTGCAATTTCATTGTCATTGATATGTAATACTTCGGACACCCGGTCGACCACCAGACCGATAGGTACGGCTTGAATGTCGACTACCACTATACAGGTGCGGTCATCGTATTCGCGGGGTTCCTTCTTAAAACGTAGCCTGACATCGACCACTGGAATTATCTTGCCCCGCAGGTTGATAACACCTTTTACGTACTCGGGCAGTTCAGGCACCCCGGTTATGGCCTGAATTCCAATGATCTCGGTGACATAGCGAATCTCAATGCCATAGTCTTCCTTTCCCAGGGTAAACACCAGATACATGCCCTTCTGGGTATCTTCCTCCTGATCGTACATCTCTTCCATTAACTCGGCCATTCTCTCATCTCCTTCCCCGATAACCTCTAGCTGGCCACTAGTCCAGCGATATCAAGTATCAAGCTTATACTGCCATCACCCAGTAGAGTACACCCGGCCAGGCCTCTGACTTTGCCTTTGGTCCTTTTGATGTACTCAGGCAGCGGCTTGATGACCACCTGCTGCTCCCCGAGCAGCACATCGGCAAATAAACAAAGTTTGCGTTTTTCATACTCGCACATCATTATGATGCCTTCTCCGACGCGTGTAATATCAGTATCGACCTCATAAAGCTCGTGCAGCCTGACAATGGGGTAAGCTTGTCCACGGACTATAATCAGTTCATTATCATCAGGATCACGAATGACCTCATCCTCTTGAATCCGGAAAGATTCTTGAATGGACGTCATCGGAACCGTAAAACGAGATCTGCCAACTCCTATAGTCATGCCATCTATGATCGCCAGGGTCAGCGGCAGTTTGAGCGATACCATGGTTCCCTGGCCAGGTGTGCTGTCGAGCAGAACACTGCCCCCGATATCCTCTATGTTCTTGACCACTACATCCATGCCCACGCCGCGTCCTGAAAACTCCGTTACTCCATCCTTGGTGGAGAAGCCCGGCAGCATTATCAGGCTGTATATTTCGCGTTCAGTCATTTCATGTTCGGGCTTATGCAGGAGTCCTCGTTCCTTGGCCTTTTGCAGGATCCTTTCGGCATCCAATCCCTGGCCATCGTCTTTGACTGTGATCCAGACATCGCCGCCGGCATTCTTGGCTTCCAATACAACGGTACCGGCTTCTGACTTGCCTTTTTGCCTTCTCTCTTCAACACTTTCCAGGCCATGATCCACGCAATTCCTCATCAGGTGCATCAAAGGATCAGAAATGTGTTCTATAATATTCTTGTCAACTTCGGTTTCTTCACCGATTATGACCAACTCAACCTCTTTATTGACTCGCTTACTCATATCACGGACTAGGCGCTTCATTTTCTGGAAGGTGGTCGACAGCGGGACCATGCGGATAGACATTACAACATCCTGCAGGTCGTGAGTGATTTTACGCAATTGACGGGCTGCCTTCCAGAAATTTTCCAGCTGCAAATTGTTTAGCTCCGGATGTTGAGTCACCATAGCCTCCGATATTACCAGTTCGCCCACCAGGTCCATCAGCTCATCCAGTTTGCCAACATTAACACTGATCAGGCTTTGTTTCTTGGGACTGGCCGCATCTGGTTCCTTACCCGTCGTTTTTTCCTGAGCTCTAGCTGCCGCCTGTTCCTGGGACTTCTCAGCAGCATCAATAAAATCATCCAGCACGATTTCCGGCTTCTTCTTCTCAGGTGCTTGAGTATCTGCCTTTTCCTCCTCCAGGGTTTCCAGGGTATCCAACAGGACATCCTTGACAAAAGCGATCTTCATCAAGAAGGCTTGTACCTCTTCACTGATCATATGAGTCTGAAAAGATACCCGGAAGCCTTCCCGACGAATGATCTCCACACCCTCTTCACTTTCCATTATGTTATCCGGGTAGTAGCGGATGTCAGTGGCCACTTCCTTAAGATTATGGACTACCAGGAAGGCCCTGACATTTTCCATTTCGCACCCTTCTTCGAAGAATATAAGTGCGCTGTACTGGTTGTCTCCCTGAGATGGTGGGGCTTGTTCTGAGGCAATATAATATATGGTCTTAGGCTCTTCGTGTTTGACCGGTTTGGCATCCTCCCCTTCGGGCTTCATATCGGTTAGAACCTGGTGGATTCTTTCTGTCAGCTCTGCAAAATTGCCATCGGCCGGTCTATTGTCCATGATCTTAAAAACATCACCCTTGATGGAATCAATAACTTGCAGAACTAAGTCAGTTAGAAGTGTATAATCGATATTCTCTGGTTTCTTTTCACGAATATAATAGAAGAGGTCTTCAATGGCATGGGCTAACGTAGCAATGTTATCGTACAGCATCATGGCAGATGAACCTTTGATGGTATGCATAATACGGAAGATCTCATTGATGGAGGCTTCCAGCCCGCCAGCCTTTTCGCTGTCCAAAATCGAAGCCTCTAGCTGTTCTAACAGCTGGTTCGTTTCAAAAATATACATATCAAGCATCGGTTCTCTACCGAAATCGTCGGCCAAGAATATCACCTCCCGATTAGTTACCAGCTAACAATATAGACTTATCTAGTCCAGTCGCTTTAAGGTTTGAATAAGGTGTTCTTCTTTGAAAGGTTTAACAATAAATGCAGTAGCTCCGGCTAGCACAGCATCTTTCACCATATACTCATGGCCCATGGCTGTGATCATTACGATTTTGGCATTGGAATCGAAGCCCTTGATCAGCTTCAATGCTGCGATTCCATCTACTTCAGGCATAGTCATGTCCATTGTAACGAGATCTGGTTTAAGCTGCACATACTGCTCGTAAGCAACCAAACCGTTTTCCGCTTCCCCCACAACCTCATAGCCATTCTTTTGTAAGGCCAGTTTGATCGAGGTCCTCATGAACACGGCATCGTCAACTACAAGCACTCTTTTCATCTGAATTCCCCCCATCTAAAATGTACGGCCCTCTCTCTCGCTTAAGCGCCCCTGCTAGCGCTGGCTATACATTATTGCAAGACCTGTGCCAATTTGATGTTATTTAAATATAAAATCCGGCGAGACGTCCCCAACCCTCAATCATCAAGAAAAATAAAAGAAGCTCATCGAGCTTCTAAAGTCTATGTATTGCTTTGATCGATTATATTGTCAGACAATTCTGTCTGAATGCTACATTTTTGTCCTACAAATTTGTCGGTCTATCGTCCTAACTGCTTTAGTCGATATGACAGAGCGCGCACCGACATTCCCAGGTAATGTGCGGTTTTGGTTTTGTTGCCAACATTCATTTCCAACGCTCGCAAGATGATTGAATCTGTAAGTTTCTCTAGTTCTAGACCGCCGACCGGTAGCTCCAGCTTATCCAGGTCCAACATCCCTTGATTATCTTCGGTGGCAGATGGATCGATAAGCTTCATTTTAAGGTGTTCAGCTTTGATCTCGTTATCATTATGAAAAAGGACTGCCCATTCAATAACATTTCTTAATTCACGCACATTGCCTGGCCAATTATGACTAATCAGCAT
>JBLNAX010000052.1:0-23729 GCA_050259595.1 Acidobacteriota bacterium
GAAGAGATGGCAGAAGCTCTAGGAATGAAGATAGATCACTTCAGACAACTATTAAGTGATGTTAGTATAACTACGATAGTATATTTAGAAGATTTCTTACCCGGTGATGATGGTGGAGAAAAAAGTAAAAGAATAATGGACCTGTTGAGTGATGACCAGACCGATGATATCCTCAACAAGGTGGAATTGTCAGAGACAAAAGATATATTAGCAGATGCTATACGTAAGCTGCCAGACAAAGAGAAAACCGTTGTTTATTTGTATTATTATGAGGGGCTGACCCTAAAGGAAATCGGCGAGGTTCTTAGTCTATCTGAGTCAAGAATATCTCAGCTTCATACCAAGTCGATATTACGTCTGAGAGGCAGACTCAGCCGCAGAAAGAGTCAGATGGTATAAGGGAGGGTCCCATGGACGACAAGATTAAAATCCCAATCGACGGGGAAGTAAAGGTCTTCATATCCGGCAACAGTATGGAAGGCTATTTGACTGTCTATGGCCCGCGTGACGGCGGCAATCCGGTTCAGTTAGAGAAGGCTGTCCAGGCGCTCAAGGATGCTGGAGTTGTGGAAGGCATCAATCTGCAGGGGGTCAAAGACGCAGTAACAGAATTTAATTGGGGCCGGGCTACTGTGGTGGCCAATGGGACTCCGGCTGTCGATGGTGATGACGGGCGCATCGAATATAAGTTTGCTTTACCTCAGGATAAGATCAAGCCTGCTGAGTTGGAAGACGGGCGAGTTGATTATAAGAACCTTAACCTTATACATAATGTACAGCGTGGTGAGCTGTTAGCAGTACGGGTACCACCTAAATTAGGGACTCCGGGAGTTACCGTAACCGGTAAACCGGTATTACCCAAGGCGGGGAAAAACGTACTCCTGCCACGAGGTAAAAATACTGTCAACGATGAGACTGGTAACTACCTGTATGCGGCGACTGACGGACACGTATCGATTGTTGATGGTAAGATCACCGTATTTCCAGTTTTTGAAGTGCCGGGAGATGTCGACCTTTCTTCGGGCAACATCGATTTTGTAGGCAATGTGTCGATCAGAGGCAATATAACTTCTGGTTTTATAGTTAAGGCAGGCGGTGATATCGAAGTGAGCGGTATCATAGAAGGTGCTACAGTGGAAGCCGGCGGCAATATATTAGTCAAGAATGGTATTGCAGGTGGACACAAAGCCATTATTAAGGCTGGAGGCAGCATCTTTACCAAGTTTATAGAGAATGCCAGCATAGACTCGGGCCAGGAAGTGGTTATAACAGACGGCATCGTTCAGTCAATGGTCAAAGCCAATGGCTCGATCAAGGTTGAAGGTAAGAAGGGAACGATTGTAGGCGGTGTTCTCCAAGCCGGGGAAGAGATATCTGCAAGGTTCATAGGTTCTCCCTTATCGCCGCAGACGGTGCTGGAAGTAGGAGCTAATCCGCATTTGCGCGAAGAATATAAAGGACTGTTCCAGGTTTTTCAGGAGAAAAAGAAGAACTTCGAAAATATTAGCCAAAACATTTCCATGTTTCAGAGGTCCTCAGTCAGTATGGACAGTCTACCAGATAAGAAAAAACTACAGATTGTTAAGCTATTAGAAGAATTTAAGACTATTAAGGAAGAATTGAAGGTTCTAGAGGAAAGAAAGCAAGCTATAGAAGAGGAATTTGGCCGTCTCCAAAGAGGCCGGGTCAAAGTTACGGATGTTATATACCCAGGTGTTCAGATTATCATCGGACAGGCGGTTTATACCGTCAACGACCCGATAAAATTCGCAATGTTTGTGCTAGAAGATGGCGACGTGAGGGTAGGCGTGCTCCGCTAGTTGAGGGGGCGAGTATCATGAGCATGAAAATAATAGACATGCAGGTCCTACTGCCTCGGGCCAGTGAGGTATCACGGGTACAGCAGATTCATCAACAGGAGCATGATCAGAAGCAGCAGGAGTTCATAGCACAAATGGCGGTCCAGGCGGAAAAAGCTGAGGCTGAGGTCAGGCGGACGCCCCGGAATGAAGAATCGATAATCAGGGAAAAACCAGAGCGCGAAAAAAACTCCGAAAAAAGACAGAAAAAAGAAGGAAAACAAGAAACAGAGGAGAATACGGAGAATAAGGACCAAAACGCGCTTAAGAAGATGGCAGACCCAAGGGGCGCTAAGGTTGACATCAAAGTTTGAGGTGAAGAGATGAGCGTATCAGCCTGGCTGATAATCATGGCTCTGATTCTCGTAGCCACAGCTGTATACAGTGCTAAGTCCAGGGACCGTATAGTCAGGGAAATCAGCGATGAGATGAAAACCCTGATGGACGACGCGAAAGTAATTCGACAGGACCTGGAAGCATGTATTCAGAATGCGGTGATGGTTTCTGACGGCATGATCGACAAGATAGATATGAGACTACAAAGACTGGAGACAATTCAAACAACTGCTGAGATTGCCATTCCAGCAGGGATCGAAACACCCAAGCGCAAACGTGGTCGTCCTAAGCGTCAGACTGATCAGATAATAGAGAAGAAAGCCATAGAAAAGCCAGTTAAGAAGAAAGCTGAAAAACAGGAAACGAGCGAAGTTCCATTTTATCTTGAAGACATACGCAGAGCACATCCATACATAATAGTTCCGAGATTACATAATGAAGGCTATACGATTCCGCAGATAGCGGAGCTGCTGGATAAAGGCCAGGGCGAGATAAAGTTGATATTAGATGTTCAGAAAAGACGGGAGGTTGGCAGCTAAAGTTGCAAACCTCTTTTGTTATGTGTTATACTATCCAATGGTAAAAAATACGCACGCCGCACGACCCTGAAAAGGGTGCTTTTTTTGGTCTTTTCCGGGTATGAGTGTGGCGGAGGAAAAACCAGGAGGTGTACTTAGTGGCAGTAGTAACCATGAAACAGCTGTTAGAGGCCGGTGTTCATTTTGGACATCAAACTCGGCGCTGGAACCCCAAAATGGCGCAGTACATTTATATGGAGCGCAACGGAATCTACATCATTGACCTGCAGCAGACGGTCAAGAAGTTTGAAGAGGCTTACGAGTTTGTTAAGTCGATAACTTCTGAAGGCAAAAGCTTATTGTTCGTTGGGACCAAGAAACAGGCCCAGGAGACAGTAAGGGAAGAAGCCGCACGCTGCGAAATGTTCTTCGTCAACCAGAGATGGTTGGGTGGGACCCTCACGAATTACAAGACCATCAAACGCCGTGTAATGCGTCTCAAGGAACTTGAGCGAATGGAGCAGGACGGCACCTTTGATCTACTTTCCAAAAAAGAAGTGGCTCGCTTAAGAGGCGAAATGGAAAAATTAGAGCGCTTTCTCGGTGGAATCAAAGAGATGAACGAACTCCCCGGAGTTATGTTCGTCGTAGATCCCCGCAAGGAACGAATTGCTGTTCAAGAAGCCAGAAAGCTCGGCATACCGGTAGTTGGTATCGTTGACACCAACTGTGACCCTGATGAAATCGATTACGTGATCCCCGGCAACGATGATGCGATCAGAGCAGTCAAACTGATTTGCGGCAAGATGGCCGACGCCGTCATCGAGGGCAGGGAAGGCACCCAGGGCGAGCAGGTAACTGCTTAACTAAGACGAAATCGGGTGAGTTAGGGCAAAACCTTAAGTCACCCTTTTTTTGCAGAATTACTGCAATAAAATCTGACCAATATCAGACTCAGGTTACTTCTAATGCCAAGGCGAGCAGTAACCTGGTTTTCTTAAGTTTAGAGGAGGTAAGATAATGGTAACAGCTAATTTGGTTAAGGAATTGAGAGAAAGAACCGGTGCTGGCATGATGGACTGTAAAAATGCACTGGTAGAAACTAATGGCGATATTGAAGCAGCAATCGAAGTGCTCCGCACCAAAGGTTTGGCCAGGGCAGCCAAAAAGGCCGGCCGAATTGCCAGCGAAGGTGTTGTAGAGGCATACATCCACATGGGCGGCCGCATCGGTGTGCTGGTAGAAGTAAACTGTGAAACCGACTTTGTAGGAAAGACCGATGAATTCCATGCATTGGCACGCGACATTGCGATGCAGATAGCAGCGGCTAAGCCGGAATTTGTTTCTCGTACAGAGGTTTCAGAAGAGATAATCGAGAAGGAAAAACGCATCCTGCGTCAACAGGCTTTAGAAGAAGGTAAACCGGAAAAAATCGTTGATAAAATGGTTGAAGGCCGGATCGAAAAGTTTTTCAAAGAGACCTGCCTACTGGAACAGGATTTCATTAAGAATCCTGATGTGACTGTGCAGGACATGATCAGTGAAAAGGTCATGAAGATGGGCGAGAACATCTCGGTCCGCCGTTTTGCTCGTTATGAAGTCGGAGAAGGCATTGAAAAAGAAGAAAAGAATTTTGCCGAAGAGGTAATGGCTCAGATTAAGTAGTCCTTTGATGGAGGTGCCAGTTGAATGGAACCCAAGTACAGCCGAATTGTCCTTAAATTGAGCGGAGAGGCCCTGGCTGGCCAGGAAGGCTTTGGTATAGACCATAAGGTCATCTCTTCTATTGCTGCTCAGGTAAAAGAAGTCATTGATGGTAATGTACAAGTAGCTATCGTGGTCGGAGGGGGCAATATCTGGCGTGGAATTTCTGGTAGTGCGAAGGGTATGGACCGCGCAACTGCTGACTATATGGGTATGTTGGCCACCGTCATCAATGCTCTGGCATTGCAGGATGCATTGGAATATCTGAATGTTCCGACTCGTGTTCTGTCAGCCATTGAAATGCGGCAGATTGCAGAACCATATATCAGACGCCGTGCTATTAGACACCTGGAAAAGAGTCGGGTAGTCATATTTGCGGCTGGCACCGGTAATCCCTATTTCTCTACGGATACCACAGCAGCATTACGGGCTGCTGAGATAGAAGCTCAAGTAATTCTCATGGCCAAGAAAGTCGACGGCGTATATGACAGCGACCCAGTCAAGAACACAGATGCGAAGAAATATAACACATTGACTTATATGGATGTTCTCAACAAAGGACTGGGGGTCATGGATTCTACCGCTGCGTCACTTTGTATGGACAACAAAATACCTATCATCGTCTTCAGCCTGCTGGAAAATGGCAACATATTCAGGGCTGTTTCGGGGGATGAGATCGGGACTTATGTTGGAGGTGAATAATAATGGCTAAACATGTTATCGAAGAGTCTGAAAGCAAAATGAAAAAGACCATTGAGCTTTTGGCCAAAGATTTCGCTGGAATGAGGGCGGGACGTGCCAATCCTGCTATGCTGGATCGAGTAATGGTGGACTATTACGGATCGCCGACCCCCATCAATCAGTTGGGTAATATAGGGGTTCCCGAACCGCGTCTTCTGGTCATTCAGCCATGGGACAAGACCAGCATTGCCGATATTGAAAAAGCCATTATGAAATCGGATCTAGGCATTACTCCCAGCAATGACGGTAACGTGATCAGGATCGCTATTCCTTCACTTACCGAAGAACGCCGAAAGGAACTGGTCAAGGTGGTTCGCAAGCGGGCCGAGGAAGCCAAGGTGGCTGTCCGTAACGTGCGCCGTGATGCCAATGATGAGCTGAAAAAACTTGAAAAAGATGGCAAGATCGCCGAAGACGAGTCTAAAACAAGACAAGATGAAGTTCAGAAGATGACTGACAATAATACTAAAGAGATAGATAAACTAGCCCAGGGTAAAGAAAAAGAACTAATGGAAGTATAGCTCAGACTAATGATAAAAGGGAATATTTTCGTTGTTACGGAAATCCCCGTCATACACCTGATGGATTATCGATCATGCATACAAGTTAGTTCCTTTTAGCTGGTAGAATTAGCCCTATAACATTATAATGTTAATTAAGCATACCCCCGTTTAGGGGGTTTTGTTTTACTTTGCGGAATAATCGATCTGGTACGCAATCCTTAATGATTTGGTTTTCCAAGATGTGTTGAAGTATAGACAAATGGGCGTGACTGGATCGTTCTTTCGGATAGGAGTGAATAATTTGGCCGCTAGAAGCTCCAAAGAGCCGATAATTGATCATACTAGATTACCTAGACATATTGCCATTATCATGGATGGAAATGGCCGCTGGGCCAAGAAGAGGCTTCTGCCCAGGCAGGCGGGTCACCGCGCTGGCATCGAGGCCTTGCGCAAGACCATAGAAGCATCCGGCGAAATGGGGATATCGATTCTAACTGTCTACGCGTTTTCAACAGAGAATTGGAAGCGACCTCAGGACGAGGTCAGTTACCTGATGAACTTGCTCCTGGAATACTTGAGCAACGAACTGCAAAATCTACATGAGAAAAATGTGCAGATAAGAGTAATAGGTGATAAGAGTCGTTTAGAGATGAGGATCCAGGCTGAGTTGGGACGATCGATCGAGCTGACGCGCAATAATAACGGGCTGATATTGAACATAGCACTTAATTACGGCGGACGATCAGAAATTATTCAAGCCGCTAGGGCCATAGCTCTTCAAGTAAAAGACGACCAACTTGACATCAACGATATCACAGAAGATTGTTTTGATGGATTCCTTTATACCAAAGAAATGCCGGATCCTGATTTGCTGATAAGGACTGCAGGCGAGATGCGGATAAGCAACTTTTTATTGTGGCAGATAGCCTACTCCGAAATATGGGTGACTGATGTTTTATGGCCAGATTTTGACGGTAAAGTACTGGCCCAAGCAGTTGCCGAGTATCAGAAACGAGAACGCCGCTTTGGGGGAGTAGAAGCAAAATAGTAGTATACATAGGAGAATCATATGCTTAGAACACGTGTAATATCTGCAGTTATTGGGATACTTGGATTAATGGTAGTCGTATATCAGGGTGGGATTTGGTGGCTGGTTTTTTCCGCTGCTCTAGCCATTCTTTGTTTACGTGAGTTTTATCTGGCTGCCCAGCAAGCCGAATATAAGCCGGTTTGGAGCTTAGGATTTTTGATATTAGGTTGGGCCTTCCTAGTTGCTTATAGGCCGGAACTGCAGAATCACATATTGACAGCACTTGTCATTATTTCGGCCATGGTGTTGGTTATTTCCTACCCACGTCACCATATAATGGATTTAGCTGTAACATGGTTAGGGGCACTATATATCGGAATATTGTCAAGTTACATAATGCGGCTTGGTTTCCTGCCACATCATTTCCCAGTCATTATTACGGCTTTGTTTGTGACGTGGGCAGCTGATACCGGCGGCTACTTTGCCGGTAATTGGTGGGGCAAACGAAAGATGGTACCAGAACTAAGTCCTAATAAGACCTGGATGGGCTTTTTGGGCGGGCTGACACTTTCGGTAGCCGTAGGAATGGCTGGCATCTGGCTTATGCCAGGTCATGCGCTATACCAGTATTTTGGACTGGGATTGGCCGGAGGTATACTGGCACCAGTAGGAGATCTATTTGCATCCGCAATCAAACGCACCTTTAAAATAAAAGATTTTGGCCACGTCATACCAGGACACGGTGGATTCTTAGACCGCTTTGACAGCCTGCTGGTAGTAGCCCCTTTGATTTATTATTTTGCAGCGGGAATTGGGGGATAATATTTGGATCCCGAATTACTTGGATCCTTAAAGAACCTGGTTAGACTTGCAGTAGCACTCCTGGCGCTGCTGATAATATTTCTGCTATTTGAATTTGTACTGCCCATAGCTGGCCGCATGCTGAGAGCAGCCCCCGGGCTGGTAATGCCTTTTCTGTTGGCCATTCTTTTTGCCATTCTGATAGAGCCGTTAATAAGTTTATTTGAGAATAAGATAAAAATGGGACGAGGATTATCGACCTTTGTGAGTCTTCTGATAGCTGTCGGAGGCTTGATGGTTATTGTCAGCGTTGTTATTGGGCGTCTTATTGGTGAGATAAACGTTATCTACGGCACTTTTTCCAGGCGTTATGTTGAACTAGGCGATGTAATCATGCAGGGATTTGAAAGAGCACAGCATTACTATCTGAATCTAAATCTACCCCTGGAAGTCGATCAGACACTTCAGACCAATCTTGAAGCAATATTAAATGCGATCAGAACGATCATAGCTGCTTCAGGTAATTACCTGGTCCGTTCGTTGACCTCACTGCCGGAGTTATTCATTTTCTTGGTCATAACTGTTGTCGCGACATATTTCATTGCCAACGAAAGACATAAATTATGGATCTGGTTTATTGATTGCATTCCTGAAAGTTGGGCGGGAAAAACTCGTAAAGTAATTGGAGATATGATAGATGCGTTTCTAGGTTTTATTAGAGCTTATGCTTTTCTGGTGACCTTGACCGCCATATTGACAATCATCGGTTTGTCGATTGTGGGAGTGCCGTATGCGCTTACCGTGGGAATACTCATTGGATTTCTAGATATTCTTCCGGTTATAGGGCCTGGTTCAATGTTTATCCCCTGGATCGCCTGGGAAATCTTTAAAGGACATACTGCTTTTGCGATTGGACTCACAATGGTGTATCTTGTTATTACAGTAGTACGCCAGATATTGGAGCCAAGAATTATAGGAAAAAATGTTGGCTTACATCCACTGGCTACGCTGATCGCGCTGTATATCGGACTTAAAACGGCTGGATTTGCTGGTGTGATTTTAGGGCCGATACTGGTAATATTTATGTTAGCCTGTCAAAGAGCAGGTGTATTTGAAGGTATTTCTTGGAAGAGGGCAGGATGATGAAAAAACGGCTTTCTATTATAGGTTCAACTGGATCAATCGGTGAACAAGCCTTGGATGTGGTAAGAAAGCACCCCGATAAGTTTGAAGTGGTAGCCATCGGCACCGGGCGCAACGCGCGGCGTCTAGCAGAACAAGCGCGCGAGTTTGGTGTATCATATGTAGCCTTGTTCGATAAAGAGGGCTATGATGAGCTATCTCGGGAATGCAGTGCGGATATCGGATATGGCCGGGAAGCTATTGAGTATATTGCCCAGCTCGAGGACGTAGATCAAGTCCTGGTTGCTGTTAGCGGTGCGGCTGGCATCTTTCCGGCGCTTAAAGCTGCACAGGCGGGCAAACAGATCGCACTGGCCAATAAAGAAAGCCTGGTTGCTGCAGGTGAGATCATTATGCCAATGCTGAAACGGACAGGCGCCACCATTCTTCCTGTTGATAGTGAGCATTCGGCAATATTCCAATGTATTCGAAATGAAGCCAAATCCGTGGAACGACTGTGGCTGACCGCATCTGGTGGTCCGTTTAGGGGATTTGATATTCAGGAATTAAGTGAAGTTGGGCCGGAAATGGCCCTGCGTCACCCGAATTGGAGCATGGGGCAAAAGATAACCATAGACTCGGCGACTTTACTCAATAAAGGCTTGGAAGTTATCGAGGCTCATCACCTTTTTAATGTAGATTATAATAATATTGAGGTAGTGATCCATCCCGAGAGTATCATACATTCCATGGTGGAGTTCAATGACGGTGCTCTGCTGGCTCATCTAGGTGTGCCGGATATGAGGATACCTATCCAATATGCTTTTACATACCCGGAAAGATGGGAATCTCCGGCTCAGAGGCTGGATCTTTTCAAAACTGGTCGGCTCCAATTTGAACGGCCGGATAACAAGAATTTTCCCGCATTGCAGCTGGCCTATCAAGCCGGGCGGCAGGGGGGCACGATGCCTGCGGTAATGAATGCTGCCAATGAAGTGGCCGTACAGGAGTTTCTCTCCAAGCGGCTAAGCTTTATAGGT
Organism: Acidobacteriota bacterium; assembly: GCA_050259595.1. GTDB lineage: Bacteria > Bacillota > Syntrophomonadia > Syntrophomonadales > DTU052 > JBLNAX01. The sequence goes on from JBLNAX010000052.1 coordinate 9,655, forward strand.
ATTGTTAACCTGGTTGAGAAAACTATGAACAAACATGATTGTATATATGACCCAGGGCTAGAAGATATACTGGCAGCTGATGCTTGGGCTCGCGAAGTTAGCTGCGAACTATTGAAGGAGTTGAGTTACTAATATGGGTTTTTTTGATGTCATTCAGGCCATTATTGCCCTGACTGTAATTGTTCTTGCACATGAGCTAGGTCATTTCCTGGCCGCCAAATGGGCGAAAATCGAAGTAAGGGAGTTCAGTGTGGGCTTTGGCCCGATGTTGTTTAGTTGGGGCGGAGACAAGGAAGGTGTGGAAAAACCCGAAGGAGAACTAGTCAAGACTGTATATGGTTGGCGTTTGTTCCCACTAGGAGCATCAGTTCGCATGACCGGCGAGGAAATCGGCGATGCCCCGAGCCCTTATAGTTATTCTAACAAAACTCCTTTTCAAAAAGCCGTGGTTGCTGTTTCTGGACCGTTAATGAACCTGTTTGTGGCAATGCTTATGTTTATTTTTATCTTTTCAGTATACGGAAAAGAAGAAATGATAAATATCCCGGTAATTGGGTATGTAGCGCCGAATAGTGCAGCCGAGAAGGCTGGTTTAAAACCTAAAGACAGGATAATAACTGTAAATGGCAAACATGTAGCAACCTGGGAACAATCAGTTTCCATTATACGTAGTCAACCAAAAGACAAAACGATAAGGATCCAGGTGGAACGTGATAAGAAAACTTACACATACAATTTGAAGACAAAATGGGACCCTATGGAGGAGGCACATTTAATTGGTATTACAGCTTCCACAAGAGTAGTTAAGGTGGGTATTATTGAGGCTAATAAGACTGGATTTATAGCCACTTATAATATCACGGCCAGGATTCTAAAGAGCTTTCAGCTCCTGTTTACCGGTGGAGTTTCTGCGAATGATATGGGCGGCCCGATAAGGATCACTCAAATGATGGGTGGAGAAGCACACAAAGGCTTACTGGATCTGACCTGGTTAACTGCAATAATAAGCATTAACCTTGGTATATTTAATCTTATACCAATACCAGCTTTGGATGGCAGCCGTATAATTTTTGCGTTAATTGAAGCTGTTCGTAGGAAACCCATTGAGCCTGAGAAAGAAAACATGGTGCACTTAGTAGGCCTGATTTTCCTACTTTTATTGATATTTTTGATTTCGGTAAATGATGTTTGGCGATGGGTCAAAGGCGGTTGATATGCGGCGTAATACCAGAGTAATCAAGATAGGCAATGTGGCCATAGGCGGGGACAACCCGGTGGTTGTTCAATCCATGGCCAGCACCGATACGCGGGATGTTAAGGCCACACTAGCTCAGATAGAACGATTGGCTGGTGCCGGTTGTGAAATCGTGCGGGTGGCGGTACCGGACCAGGAGGCGGCCGCTGTGCTGAAAGATATCAAGGCCCTCAGTCCGATCCCGGTAATTGCAGATATACACTTTGACTATAAATTAGCCCTGGCCAGCCTGGAAGCGGGTGTCGATGGGCTCCGCCTGAATCCCGGAAATATAGGGGAACGCTGGAAGGTCGAAGCGGTGGTAAAAGAAGCCGCTGCCCGCCAGGTTCCGATTCGGATCGGGGTCAACTCTGGTTCACTAGATAAAAAGCTGATAGAGAAGCATGGGGGCGTGACTGCCGAAGCAATGGCAGAAAGCGCCCTGGAACATATTAAGATACTGGAAGACCTGAACTTTCAAATGATAAAGGTCAGTCTCAAATCCTCATCGGTTCTAAGAACTGTCGATGCCTACCGATTACTTAGCAAGCGTGTTGATTATCCCCTCCATCTGGGCATTACCGAAGCCGGAACTCTGGCCCGTGGTCTCATAAAATCATCGATCGGGCTTGGACTGCTGCTGGCGGAAGGAATAGGCGACACCATTAGGGTTTCCCTGACTGCCGATCCGGTGGAGGAAGTATGGGCAGCTTACGAGATGCTCCGGGCAATGGGCTTAAGAAATCGCGGGGTGGAGCTTATTTCATGTCCGACTTGCGGCCGCTGCGAAATCGACCTGCAGGACCTGGCGGAGACAGTCGATGCCCAGTTACGAGATATTGTAAAACCTCTTAAAGTTGCGGTCATGGGCTGTGTTGTCAATGGGCCAGGCGAGGCTAGGGAAGCCGATGTGGGCGTAGCTGGCGGCCGAGGACTGGGATTGCTCTTTAAAAAAGGTGAAATCGTTGAAAAGGTCGAAGAGAATAAGCTGGCAGAAAGGCTGCTTTCTACCATAAAAGATATCGTCAATGAGGGGGAACACAATTGAAGGTTTCACAGTTACTTATGCCGACATTAAGGGAAGACCCGGCTGATGCTGAGGTAATAAGCCACAAGCTATTGACCCGCGCGGGTATGATCCGTAAAGCCAGCGGGGGTATTTATACGTTCTTGCCATTAGGCTACAGGGTCATTAAGAAGATCATGCAGATCGTTCGCGAAGAGATGGACCGAGCTGGAGCCCAGGAGATACTCATGCCGATCGCACAGCCCCGTGAACTTTGGGAACAGACCGGGCGCTGGCAGGCTTATGGGAATGAGATGTTCAGGATCAAAGACCGGCATGACCGTGAATTCTGTCTGGGACCGACCCATGAAGAGCTAATAACCAATCTGGTGAGTGGAGAAGTCCACTCCTATCGCGACCTGCCTTTGATGCTTTATCAAATACAGGACAAGTTCAGGGATGAGATAAGACCCCGTTTTGGACTGCTGCGTGGACGAGAATTCATCATGAAGGATTGCTATAGCTTCGATGTGGACGAGCAGAGCCTGGACGAAAGCTATCGTAAGATGTACGAAGCCTATGAAAAGATCTATCAGCGGATGGGTCTGGAATTCCGTGCTGTGGAGGCTGATACCGGTACCATAGGTGGTAATGTGAGCCACGAATTCACGGTTCTAGCCAGCAACGGCGAGTCAGTGATAGTATACTGTGATACCTGTAATTATGCTGCTAATGTTGAGAAGGCCGAGTGCCTGGCACCCGAAGCTGGAGATAGACCGGACCTGCTGGCCATGGAAAAGGTGGCTACACCAAATGTAAAAACAGTGGATGAAGTCGTATCTTTCCTTAAGACCCATGCTAAGTCCATAATAAAGACTCTGATATATCTAGCCGACGAAAAGCCCTATGCTGTGCTAGTACGGGGCGATCGGGAGCTTAATGAAATCAAGCTTAAGAATTATCTGGATGTAAGTGACCTGGCACTGGCCCGTGATGAAGTGGTGCGTGACATAATAGGGGTTGGAACTGGTTCTATTGGCCCAGTTGAGCTGAAGATACCTGTCATTGCCGACCTTGAGATCGAGGTAATGATCAATGCGGTTGGCGGTGCCAATGATGAAGGTCAACATATCAAGAATATTAATCCTGGTCGTGATTTTAAAGTCCAGGCTTATGTAGACCTGCGTAATGCAGTGGCAGGCGACAAATGTCTGCACTGTGAAGGTCGTTTGCTGGAAACCAGGGGAATCGAGGTAGGCCAGGTATTTAAGCTGGGCACCAAGTATTCCAAAGCACTGAATGCCGTTTTCTCGGACGAGCAGGGTAATACACAGCCTAGTATCATGGGCTGTTATGGAATCGGTGTATCGCGGACCATGGCTGCCATTGTAGAACAGAAGAATGATGAAAACGGGATCATCTGGCCATTGTCTGTAGCCCCCTATCATGTCATCATTGTCCCGGTAAACATCAAAGATGAAGAACAGATGAAGCATGCCATGTCTTTCTATGAAGCCCTGCAAAATGCGGGTATCGAGGTTTTGCTGGATGACCGGGATGAAAGAGCCGGAGTTAAGTTCAAGGATGCCGACCTGATCGGCATACCACTAAGGATCACTCTAGGACCCAAAGCACTCAAAGAAGGAAAAGTTGAATTCAAGAGACGTTGGGAGCAGGATAACCAGCTTGTCGAATTGAACTCTGTATTAGATGTTATTGTATCTGAAGTGAAAGCCGCGATTTAAACATACTGCTGGTTTGGGGAGTGGATTGTTTTGGGCGACTTGGAAGTGGTTCTAAAGCTTGCTCTTGCTTGTATATTGGGTGGGCTTATCGGCCTGGAAAGAGAAAGCCTTAATCGCCCCGCTGGCCTCAGAACTTATACACTGGTTTGTATGGGTTCCACACTGGCCATGATCGTCTCTCTCGAGATGTACTACCAATATCACAGCACAGTGAATGCCGATCCCGGTCGCATTGCCGCTCAGGTTGTAAGCGGTATTGGCTTCTTGGGGGCTGGCACCATAATGCGTGAAGGAGCCACCGTGCGGGGCCTTACGACGGCTGCCGGTTTATGGGTGGTGGCTTGTATTGGCCTAGCTGTAGGGGCGGGTATGTATATGCCGGCTATAACTACGACGATCCTAGTATTTTTTGTACTGGTTTATTTCTTTAAAATTGAATATCGTTTCACTGGATTGCGAGAATACAAAGGGTTTATATTAGTTGTCGAAGATCGGCCCGGACAGGTAGGAAAGATCGGTTCCACACTCGGAGATATGGGAGTCCTTATTAAAAACATTCATCTTTCTAGATCTGATGATGAAGAAGAAGGTCTGGAAGTCGAAATCCTCGCTCAATTGCCGTCTAGCATGGACCCGACGGTTGTTTTAGATGAACTTTCTAAAGTAGACGGAGTACGCAGCGTAGAACGAATTAACTAGGGGGTTGCACCTTTGGAATTACAGACCTTGTGGGAACGTTTAGGTTGCCAGGAGGTAGAAGATCTAGGATCGGTCACTATTCAGAACATCAAAGTTATGTCTGAGGAAGGCATATGGAGATTGACCCTTGAAGTCTATGAACCGATCCCAGCATCTCAGCTTACCGATGTAGCCAACCGAATCAAGGAGTCTATAACTGAAATATCTGGCGTTGACGTGGTAGTTGTAGCAAAAGATGCAACTAACTGTCTCCGGTCAATAATAAGGGAAAGAGGCTCGGAAATAGCTTCGCTTATCGAGCAGCAATTACCGGAATTACAATCAGAAATAAGTTTTGAGGTGGAAGGTGACCACCTCATTATTCATTGTACGGACTATGAAATATGGCAAAAGGTGGTTGAGAACGAAGTCTGCCACCGAATAGAGGAATGGATCACTAGTGAGTACCGCATGGTCCTTTTGGTAGGAGCGCGCCACAATGGTACTTCAGATGCGGGCATTAACGTGATCTCCGAAAAGGAAGTCGTGGTCAATATATTAGAGAGCCCGATCCCTGCTAATCGTCGGCGTCAGAATAATAACAAGAAGAAGATGTCCTCTACTGTCAAAGGTCAGCCCTTTACCATTGCTGATTTGCAGGAAGGGTTGAAAGACATTATGGTCGAGGGCATGGTCATCGATAAGAATGTTAAGGAACTACGTGACGGGCGAGTGGTGGTCGTATACACACTAACAGATTTTTCTGATTCGGTATGGATTAAGAATTTTGATGAAGATACCGTTGAAAAAGGTGATTGGATCAGAGTATCAGGCAGTGTTAGGTATGATGACTTCGAAAAAGATGTAGTACTGTTTCCGGATGCCATGGAAAAGATCGAAAGCAAGCAAAGAACTGACGAACTCCCAGAAAAACGAGTAGAACTGCACCTGCATACGATGATGAGCGCACTGGATGCCGTGACTGATGTGGGAGATTTGATGGCTACTGCAGCTAGATTCGGACATACTTGCATCGCAATTACAGACCACGGCTCGGTACAGGCCTTTCCTGAAGCCTACGACAAAGCCCGAAAGAATAAAATCAAAGTAATATTCGGTGTTGAGGGCTATCTGGTCGATGAACGCAAGGAAGAACGGTCTTACCATATAATCCTGCTGGCGACCAATAAGACGGGCTTGAAGAACCTTTACCGTCTGGTCAGCAAATCATACATACATGATTTTTACCGCAGCCCCAAGATATTTCGTAATGATCTGATAGAGCATCGTGAGGGTCTACTGCTGGGCAGTGCCTGTGAGCGCGGCGAAATCATCAGAGCATATCTGGAGGGTGCTGGTTGGGAAGACCTAAAGAAGATCGCAGAGTTTTATGATTATTTGGAGATCCAACCTCTGGGCAACAATGAGTTCTTGATTCGCGATAAGATACTCAAATCCCAGGATGACTTGATAGATATGAACCGCAAGATCATACAGTTGGGTAATGAGACCGGGAAACCGGTGGCCGCTACCTGTGACGTACATTTCTTGGAGCCCCACCACAGCGTATATCGTCGTATCCTACAAGCTGGTAAGGGTTTTCAAGACTCCGAATCCCAGGCACCGTTGTATTATCGCACGACCCAGGAAATGCTGGAGGAGTTCTCCTATCTGGACGAAGAGACTGCTTATGAGGTCGTTATAAAGAATCCGGCCATGATAGCCGATAAATGCGAGGAAATGCGGCCGGTGCCAGTGGAGCATTTCTCTCCCAAAATCGAAGGTGCCGAGGATAAGCTGACTCAATTAGTATTGGATCGGGCCCGTGATCTCTATAAAGATCCTCTGCCTGAAATCGTTGAATCGCGAATCAACCGTGAACTGCATTCGATCATCACTCATGGTTTCAGTGTCCTCTATGTTGTTGCTCATGAACTTGTCAAGAAATCCAACAGTGACGGATACCTGGTGGGCTCGCGAGGTTCAGTAGGTTCATCTTTCGCGGCCTTTTTGATGCGGATAACTGAAGTGAATCCGCTGGTGCCGCATTACCGCTGTGAATGCGGCTATAGCCAGTTTATCGAGGATAGTACTGTGTCCTGCGGTGCGGATCTGCCTAAATGTGATTGCCCCAAATGCGGCAAAGACCTGGCAAGAGATGGATTCGATATTCCATTCGAGACCTTCCTCGGCTTCGAAGGGGACAAGGTTCCTGATATAGACTTAAACTTCTCCGGTGATTACCAAGCTCAGGCTCATCAGTTTGTGGAGGAATTATTTGGCAAAGACCACGTATTCAGGGCCGGAACTATATCTACGATAGCCGAAAAGACGGCTTTTGGATTTGTTAAGAAATATGAAGAAGATGCCAAGCTGCGTTACCGCAAGTCCGAGATCGACCGACTGGTGAAAGGCATCACCGGTGTCAGACGCACCACGGGCCAGCATCCTGGTGGGCTAATAGTTGTGCCGAAGGAATTTGATGTATATGACTTTACGCCGATCCAGCATCCGGCTGACGATGTCAAGTCCGACATAATCACGACCCATTTCCAGTACGAGGCACTGCACGATACCCTGGTCAAACTTGATATACTCGGTCATGACGATCCGACAGTTATCAGGTCATTGGAAGAACTGACCGGCTTTAAGGCTACTACCATACCGCTGGATGAGCCGGAAACGATGAAGCTATTTTCTGGGGTGGAGTCATTGAAGGTCAAGCCCGCAGAAATCCGCTCGCAGATAGGAACATATGGCGTTCCCGAATTTGGCACCCGCTTTGTTCGGCAGATGCTGGAGGCGACCAAACCCACCAAGTTCTCAGAGTTGATCCGTATCAGCGGACTGTCCCATGGTACTGATGTTTGGTCAAATAATGCTCAGGAATTGATTCGTGACGAGACAGCCACCCTGACCGATGTTATTGCCACCAGGGACGATATAATGACTTTTCTGATACATAAAGGTCTGGAGAAGAAGCAGGCTTTTAAGATCATGGAAAATGTGCGTAAAGGTAAGGGATTAAGTCAGGAAGAAATCGAGATAATGTCTGGTAAGGAAATACCTGAGTGGTATATCAGGTCCTGTAATAAGATCAAATACATGTTCCCCAAAGCCCATGCAGTGGCGTATGTGATGATGGCTTATCGTATTGCCTACTTTAAGGTGTATTATCCGCTGGCGTTCTACGCTAGTTTCTTTACCATTCGGGCTGAGGACTTTGACGAAGTGATCGTCAAAGGGTACGATGAGGTCAAACGCAGGATCGATGTCATAGAAAAGATGGGCTATGCAGCCTCGCCCAAGGAAAGAAACTTGGTAACCATCTTAGAACTGGCCCTAGAGATGTATGCTCGAGGGTTTGAGTTTTACCAGGTGGACTTATATGAATCTGACTCGGTCAAGTTCAGAATCCATAAAAACGGTCTGCTGCTCCCGTTTTCGGCTCTGCCAGGAGTCGGTGCCAACGCTTCTCGGAGCCTAATGGAAGCCCGCGCCCAAGGAGATTTTTTATCGATAGAGGATCTGCAGAGACGAAGTAGGATCAATAAAACCGTTATTGAAATATTAGAACGAAACGGCTGTTTGGAGGGCTTGCCTCAGAGTGAGCAGTGCACTTTGTTTGGATAGAGAGCTGACACCGTGAAGGAAATGCTTAGAGATAGCCTTGTATGGGCTGTGTTATTCACCATAGGGATCATTGCCGGTGTCATAATGGAACCTAAAGCGGCTGGAATACTGGAAGAAACTTTTAAACAACTGAAGGATCTTGTTGGCCATGCCAAACCATCAGTAATGGCATTGAAAATATTTGAAAAGAACGTCATTGTGGTCCTTGTGTGTGTTATCCTGGGTCGACTAACTAAAGGTATTATTCCCGGGATGATCTGCCTCTACAATGGGTTCCTTTTAGGGGTTGTCGGGGTTTTTGCTCATCTCTCGGCTCTGGTGGTGATAGCGGGGGTTCTGCCCCATGGAATATTTGAACTGCCGGCTATATTTATAGCATGTTCTATTGGAATGAATGATTATAAGGTGACACTTAAGCTTAAGAAGACTGTATTTCCTATACTGCTGTTAATTATCGCAGCAATTATCGAAACGTGGATCACTCCTGGAGTCATGAAGGCATTAATGTAGTAAAGCTCATGGAGGAAGAACTAGTGTATTCGGAAAAATATGTAGATATTATCTACCGACTTAAGGTAATGGAAAATCCTCGTAATGTTGAGGGGATGGCCCGCTTTGGCATCAATCCAGACAACACCCTGGGGATATCTATACCGGTCCTGAAGAAAATGGCCAAGGAATGCGGCAAAAACCACACACTAGCTTTGGAGTTGTGGGACTCGGGCATTCACGAAGCTAGGATCTTAGCGGCGATGGTCGAAGATCCCCAGCAAACCACTTCAGAGCAGCTGGATCAATGGGCTAAAGGCTTCGATTCATGGGATGTCTGTGATCAATGCTGTAAATATATGTTTGCCAAAACCCCATTTGTGCTGGAGAAAATCAATAAATGGAGCGTTCGCGAAGAAACATTCGTAAAAAGGGCCGGTTTTGTACTGATAGCGGAGCTGGCGGTACATGATAGCAAAGCACAAAATGCTCGTTTTTTAGGATTCTTGGAGCTTATCAAGCAGGCCTCTGATGACGAGAGGAATTTTGTGAAAAAAGCCGTAAACTGGGCATTGCGACAGATTGGCAAACGCAATCGGACGCTGAACCAGGCGGCGATAAATACTGCCATTGAGCTTAAATCCAGAGATTCCAAATCAGCCCGCTGGATCGCTGCCGATGCCCTGCGTGAACTTTCCGGCGAAGCCGTGCAAAACCGCCTTATGAATGGCTTCAAACGATAACACCCGCCCTTTCTGAACCATTTTACTATCTTTCCTCCTTGTTCCCAATATCAATGTCAGTGAATATCATAACTAAGGATCTCATTGATGCTGTTGTGAACACATGCATCACTAGAGTTGGAGGAGGAGACTATGAAAGCCGAAGCAAACAATGGTTCAGGGTCATCGACATTGCCTCAGGTAAACACAGATATCAAGCCAATCGAATATGTCACTCTTTATCATCCTTCAGGCAGATATAGAAGAATAACTAGAGAACAGTACGAAAAAATGAGGGCTGCCAGTGTGCGTCCGGCCAGGAGCCAAGGAATGGCTAGATTTAGCGGCATGGGTGGCGGGTTTGGCATCATCAACAAACTATTTTCCGGACTGCAAAACATTCTATCCAGATTAGGTCAGAGTTTGCGTAAGAGTCTGAATGCGCCGCCGAAGGAGTAGAGCTATTCTTTATTTCCCAATTCTTTTTTGAAGGCCGGACGAAGTAATGACCAGCTAAAAGGCTTATCGCCATGATTAACTTTGCTGTGACGAAAACTGTACCCGAAGTAAACAAAACTACCTATGACTATCCACACTACGAACCTTATCCAAGTGACGGCTGGTAGGTTTATTGCCAGGTAGAGAGAAAAAAGTGCTGATAGAATTGGGATGTAAGGACTAAAAGGCACTCGGAAATTAAACTTTTCGGCTGGTAATATCTTTTCTAGATAGAGCACTCCGATAGAAGTAGCGAAAAATGCTGATAATGTGCCGATGTTGGCCATTTCTGCGATTGTCGCTATGGGTAGAAAGCCGCCCACCAATGAGACAACAATTCCTACTATAATGGTTATCCGGTAGGGTGTGCCTAGCCGAGGGTGCACCCGGGACAACCATGGAGGTATCAGCCCATCCCTACCCATGGCAAAGAAGATTCGACTCTGAGCAAAAATTGTCGCATACAGAACACTGCTCAGTCCTGCAATAGCTCCCACCGATACCAGTAATGAACCCCAGCGTATTCCTACTGCTAAAAGCGCGGCAGCCACCGGGGCGGCCGTGTTTAGAGTCTTGTAAGACACCAGCCCGGTGAGCACTAGAGCCACCATTATATAGAGTATAGTAGAAACACCCAGCGAAGCTAGTATGCCGCGTGGTAGATTGCGCTGTGGGTCACGAACCTCCTCGGCGGCGGTAGAGACTGCATCAAAGCCTATGTAGGCGAAGAATATGATAGCCGCACCCTTGACTGCACCCAGTATTCCGAAGGGGAAGAAAGGATGCCAGTTGGCTGGATCGATTCTGGTCACACCGACTATCAAGAATGTAGCTATCACTGCTAACTTGACGGTAACGATTATGCTGTTGATCACTGACCCTTTTTTGGCGCCAATAATCAGCAGCACTGTCATAATCAAGGTAATGGTGATGGCCGGCAGGTTGATGATCCCGCCTTGAAATGGGGATGTAGTTAAAGCTGTCGGAATACTAATATTGGATGCTTTAAGCATAGTGACCAGGTAGCCGGACCACCCCGCCGCCACAGCGCCCGATGCTACAGCATATTCCAGTATTATATTCCAGCCTACCAACCAGGCTATAAATTCTCCAAGTGTGACATAGGAATAGGTGTAGGCGCTGCCGGCCATGGGTACTGCAGAAGCCATTTCTGCATATACCAGAGCAGCCAAAACAGCAGCAATACCAGAGATTACGAATGATATGGCCAGGGCTGGACCCGCATATTTGGCAGCCGCGATGCCCGTAAGAACAAATATTCCGGTCCCCACGATAGCACCGATTCCCAGAGCAGTGAGATCGAAAACACCCAGGGATTTATGGAGCCGGTGATATTCATGGTCTGATTGGTCAAGAAAATCTATGGGCTTGCGGCGGAATATGCTCAGGCCTTGTCACCCCTTAAAATGACCGTATTTCGGATAAAATGATGCTGGATATAGATTGCCCCATATAGGTTTAAATAACACCGATTATTAACACAATGGGGCAGAAAGGTTGAACTTCTCAATTGCCGTATGATATACTACTATTTAGTCGGACAGTATATTGAGTCGCAGGAGTGGGCAAAGACCCACTTTTTCTGTTGTGCTGCGATATATTGCTTATTGAGAGCGCAGCCCTGATTTGTATCGTTGAGATGCAGCAGCAGATCCACATAGATAGATCTGCGCACAATGAGAACTGAATGGGTTTGCCTTTCTAGTGACAAGGATGGTGGATATATTTGAAACCCCAGGACACGGTTGATAAATTACAGCCGCTGTTGGAACAAGGCCTGGCCCAAATAAATATTGAAGTGGTTGACATAGAATTTCGTAAGGATAATGGTCGCTGGATCTTCAGAGTATTCATTGATCACCCTGAGGGCGTGACACATGATGTCTGCAAGGCTGCCAGTGAAGTAATAAACGATGTTTTGGACCGGGAAGACGCTATCAAACAGTTTTATTTTCTAGAAGTTTCGTCACCCGGGTTGGACCGGATCATAAAGAAGGATTCAGATTTTGAAAGATTTAGCGGGCAAAAGGTCAAAGTAAAAGCCAAAGCCCCAATCAACGGACAGAAGAATTTTGTGGGTGTTTTAAAGGGACTCGATGGTGATTCGATTTTAGTAGATCTTGAGGATAGAACCGTTCGCATTCCCAGAGGCGAAACCTCACAGGTCAGACTTGTGGTAGAATTTTAGGAGGAGGCTTTTGTTAATGTCCAGTGATTCAATTCAGACTCTATTGATTGAGTTGGAAAAAGAACGGGGAATTCCGAAAGAAGTGCTGCTGGAAGCCATTGAATCTGCACTTAAGACCGCTTATAAAAAGAACTTTGGATCAGTTCAGAATGTAAATGTTGAAATGGATAGATCTACCGGGGAATTCAAGGTTTATGCCCGCAAAGAAGTGGTAGAGGACTTTGAAGATGACCGTACTCAAATAACTCTCGAAAATGCTAAGGCTGTCGACAGTGAAGCGGAGATAGGCAGTGAAGTTGACATTGAAGTGACACCTGCCAATTTCGGACGCATCGCTGCGCAAACTGCCAAACAGGTGGTTATCCAAAGGCTCCGGGAAGCGGAGAGAAGCTTGATTTTTGAAGAATACTCTAACCGCGAAGGTGAGATCGTAGCCGGAACTGTCCAGCGTAGTGAGCAGAAGCTGATCATAGTCAATCTTGGTCCCACAGAAGCTATAATGCTTCCGCAAGACCAGATACCTGGTGAAGTTTATGGTCAAGGACAAAGGGTTAAGACATATATTTATGAAGTTAAGCGTTCTGCCAAAGGACCGCAGATATTTGTATCTCGCTCCCATTCAAGCTTCTTAAAAAGACTGTTTGAACTTGAAGTGCCTGAGATATTTGAAGGTCTGGTGGAAATCAAGTCGATTGCTCGTGAGTCCGGATATCGCTCCAAGATTTCCGTATATTCCCGTGATGATAAGATCGACCCGGTAGGTGCCTGTGTTGGACCACGAGGTATGCGGGTGCAGAACATAGTTCGGGAACTGAACGGAGAGAAGATCGACATTATTAAATGGAGCCTGGATATGGGCACATATATTGCTAACGCATTGAGTCCTTCGAAGGTATTGTCTGTGGAAGTCAACGAAGCTGAAAAGTCTTCAAGAGTGGTAGTGCCAGACAATCAACTGTCGCTGGCAATTGGCAAAGAAGGTCAAAATGCCCGACTAGCCGCTAAATTGACTGGCTGGAAGATAGATATTAAGAGCGAAAGCCAGGTCATCAAGGAGGAGTAATCTTGGCTAAGGTCAAGAAGGTTCCCCAGCGAATGTGTGTGGGATGCCGAGAAATGAAAGATAAAAAGGAATTGATCAGGGTAGTAAGGACTCCTGAGGGAGACATTTTGCTTGATAAAACCGGCAAAAAGTCAGGAAGAGGAGCCTACATCTGTATCGATTTGAATTGCTTAAACCAGGCCATTAAGGGCAAACGTCTGGAAAAGGCTTTAGAACATGCGATACCTCAAGAGGTATTAGAAGTCTTGAAGAAAGAACTGGTGGTAGATTGAAAAAAGACGTATATCAACTTATCGGCCTAGCTTGCAGGGCCGGCAAGGTGTCGTCAGGGACAATGGCAGCCAAAACCAGTCTCTTAAGGCGCCGAGCATCACTACTGATAATAAGCAGCGATATATCGGAAAACACCAAGGATTCACTGGTCTCAGCCTCAGCCAAAAGAGGCATTCCCTGGCTGGTTTTGGGTGACAAATACCGGCTGGGGGCCCAATTAGGAAGGGCTTACCGAGTAGCTTTAACAATAAACGATAACGGTTTTTCAGATGCGATCTTTCAGGTGTTAAACGGAATGGGACAAGATGAAGCTAGCGATTTGGGGGTGGTTGAATGGCAAAGGTAAGAGTGCATGAACTGGCAAAAGATCTAAATATCCCTAGTAAAGACCTGGTGACGATGATCCAGGATCTGGGGGTAGATGTCAAGAACCATATGAGCTCATTAGAGCAACAGCAGGCGGATTGGCTGAAGCGAAAGCTGTTACAGCCTGCGGGAGAAGAAAACAAAGAGCCGGTCAAGACC
>JBLNAX010000053.1:0-50404 GCA_050259595.1 Acidobacteriota bacterium
TCGCCGGGCATTTAACAAGCTTGGATGTGCAATTTGAGTCGGTGGGTGAGGGAAGCCTGAGCTCTCAATACAGTCTGGAAGATGTCAAAGCTATTTTAGCCTTTCTAGCCGAACCTTATGAATCCCGAAATCTCTGGGAAGTCATCGATAGGTTATTGGATCAGTTGGATAACGATTATCGCGAACAGCTGCAAAGCTTTGTACTGGCATACATGCCTGAAGAATTGGTGTTTCCCATCACCGGCGCACTGGAACTAAGTTCGATACCTGAAGAATTGATCGCTTCCGAATACTGGGGCCAGTTTGAAGCCCTATTGAGCGATATCAGAAGATGGCTGGGGTATTCCAGCTTCAGGGCGGATGAGCTGATCCTTCACCTAGCCGGTGAATTGGAGCTGGATGCTGAACAGCGCGAATTGGTCAACTCCTTCGCCGTACAAGTATCCCGGGTGTTGCTCGACCTGCCCGGTTCGGATCTATTGACCGTTCTAACCGCGACTCAAGGCTTCAGCAAGACCATGAAGTTTGTTTTACGTAATTTTCGAGATCGCCAGGGCTATTCGCCCCGATCTGGTGTCATCACACTTTCTACCATGCACCGGGCCAAGGGCTTGGAGTGGGACACCGTCTATATACCGGGAATCGCGGTCGATCAGTTTCCGGAGTCTTTTACAAACAAGTCCTATGGCGAAGTATGGTCGGTCGATGGAAAATACCGTAATCCTCTGGCTGTAGCGAAAGCTCAGCTGGATTTCTTTGCTGCTGGCAAGAAGCAATCAGCGATTGGTGCCGTAGAACAGGCCAAATACAACGAAATATGTGAGAGTTTAAGGCTTATCTATGTCGCACTAACACGGGCCAGAGAACGGCTGATGATCACCAGTCATACCAAATCCTTCGAAAAAAAGATTCCTCAAAGCAGTACTTTTGCCGAATTCAAGCGGTTTGTGGAGGGGCAACATGGACGATCGAAATAACTTTTACTTTAGCCAGTTGGCTTTATCTACATATTTGACATGCCAGCTTAAGTTCCGTCGCCGGTATCTTGAGGAATTACACTGGCCGCGTCCGACTACTCCGGCCATAGATCAGGGAAATGATTTTCATGCTATCAGCGAGAGATTCTATCTTACTGGCGAGATGGACTACTACGAAGGAAAGATGGGCGAGTGGTCGCGACAATTGGAGAAGTTCAGACCATTAAACCCTCAATCAAAGTTCTACCCTGAGCAGCAGATACGACTAAATACCGATATCAAGCTGGTGGCCAGGTATGACCTGGTGGTTTTCGAGGATAAGGTCTACATCTACGACTGGAAAACTGATGCCAATAAGCTTAAGAAAAGCTATTATACCGGGTCTCTGCAAACCATTGTCTACCGTTACCTCATGGTCGAAGCCGGTGGCCAGCTGTGGCCTGATCGTTCCATAACACCTCAGAACGTGATAATGTGCTATTGGAATCCGAACTATCCCGCTGAACCCTTATATCTGGAGTATTCCGCTGCACAATTCAAACGCGATGGCAAAGCCCTGCACGAACTGATTACCGAAATAAAGAATAAGCCATGGAACGAGTTCTTAACTGCCGGTAACAAAAAGGCTTGTATGTATTGTGAATACTCGCCGATCTGCCACGGCAAGCCCGAGGAAGGCGATATCGATTTTGACCCCGACGATTTATCGATATCTTGGGATGATATTGAAGAAATAGGGTTCTAAAGAGGTTTTTGTGAAGTTCATACTCTCAACTGATAATATACCGACAGATATCATAGATAGGGTAGGGGATAAATGCCTCGCTGCGATCTTATGGAATCGTGGATATACGAGCCTGTCTAGAGTTGAGGAATTTCTTGATAGTGATAAGCTGGCGTCATATCAAGCTGAAGACATCCCCTCTATAGTGAGAGCAGCCGAATCAATCGCCAGCGATATAGAGAAGGACCATAAAATAGCCGTTTATGGCGACTACGATGTCGATGGAGTGACTTCCACCGCATTATTGGTAAGAACGCTGAGAGCCGCTGGTGCCGACGTTATATATCATGTTCCACACAGATTCACCGAAGGATACGGCATGAATTCTGAGCGGATCAGGATCCTGGCCGACACCGGATGTCAGACGATATTGACCTGTGACTGTGGTATCAGCAATTATGACGAGATCACGCTGGCCAAGGAACTGGGTCTGAAAGTGATAGTGACCGATCATCACAATATCCCTCAGCCATTAGTTCCTGCCGATATCGTGGTTAATCCTAAGATGTTGAATGAAAATCACCCATTACATTCTCTGCCCGGGGTGGGTGTAGCCTATCTACTGGCCTCCATTCTGCAAAAGCTTGTCGGATTCGACCTCCCATTCGATCCGTTACAATTGGTTGCATTAGGCATTGTCTCGGACGTCGTACCTTTAAAAAAGGCCAATAGACATTTACTTCGAAAAGGTTTGGAAGTTCTCAATTCTAATAAACGCATTCCGGGGATAGAGGCATTGATGAAGGTCTCCCGCTTAAAATACATTGATGAAGATGTTATAGGGTTTCAGCTAGGTCCGCGGCTCAACGCCCCGGGTAGAGTCGAGTCTGCCGAACTGAGCGTTGAACTGCTGTTATCTGATGATCGCAAACAGGCTGCCGCCCTGGCGTCTCAAATAGATTCCCTAAACATAGAAAGAAAACTACTAGTCAGCAAGGTCCTATCAGAATTCGAAGGTTTTGCCCCGAAAGACGGCATTGTTCAGTACAACCCCGGATGGCATGAAGGAGTTATCGGAATTGCCGCCGGTCGGTTATGCGAGATCCATCAGGTACCAGTGATCCTGTTGACCCTGAAGGATGACGGAATCACCGTAACCGGCTCCGCACGCTCGGTAGATGATATCAATATATTTGACGTGCTTGATTCAGTAGGGGACACCCTGGATCGATTTGGTGGCCATGCCAAGGCGGCGGGGTTAGCTACCAAGCTAGACAAGTTGGATCTATTCCTTGATGCCGTTACTAAGCAGTTCTCAGGATATACTAGGACTTCCGAAAGCACTGTGGTTGTAGATTGCGAAATATCTATCAATGAAGTTGATCTCAGCTTTTATAAGTCCCTCCGGGCCCTGGCTCCATTTGGTGAGGAGTTTCCACGTCCTGTCTTTTGTTCAAAAGATGTAGAAGTCTACGCACATCAGATTATCGGAGATGGTAAACACCTGAAATTGCAGTTGAAGAGTTCAAATAACAGCTTAATATCGGCTATATTATGGAATTCAGTCGTGCAATGTCCGGATAAATCCCAGGTGGATGTCTATTACGGTATAGGGACCAACACCATGAACGGCACCACTGAGCTGCAGCTGGAACTTATTGGGTTGGAATCTGGCCAAAAAGCGACCTTAGCTCCTATAACGGTCGAGGATAGAAGGTACCTGCCAGGATCACCATTCCCGTCGATAGATATGACAACTGGAGGGGTATTCTTGGAAGGCAAGCAGGGAGATAAAGGTGAGTATGATCGATATTCGATTGAGCCGTGTGAGACGCTGATTCTCCAGTCGATCCCGCCTAATCTGAACATCTTGCGAGCTATAGTCAAGCAAAGCAGCTGTGCTCGGGTGGTGCTTGCTTATCCTTCAGAATTGACTGATCCACCTTCGATCATCAATAGGGTGATGGGAATCCTAAAAGGCCACTTTACCCGTAAAAACTTCGAGCTTTCATTACGAGAATTGTCTATTCAGTGTGAAGAGACCGAATCTACGGTTATTGCAGTGTTACTGTTGCTGCAGAGTAATGGTTATCTAGCCCTCGATTCGATGGGTGATAATCTCAAGGTGCAGCCACTGCCGGGCCAGAAGATCAACAAGAATAGTCGCTTTTATTCGCTGGCCCAAGCAGCTGAAGCCGAAAGCAAGGTTTTTAAGAAGTGGATGACCTACATCAATGCCGGGGAATTAACATCGATTATTAAGTAATATGATTATTTTACTTCCTCAAGGATACGTAATATATATTATGTTAACTTAGCACCAGAGACATAAATGAGGGAATATAACGTTGCGCCTTTTTTGATCAGCATCCTTAATCGGCAGGTAAGTGGCGAGCTGTAGCGAAGTAGGAAGGGTATGATTCATTGGCGTAACTTTTCACTAAATCTTTCTCAAGGGGTGGTCATGATTACAAATCGCTTCGTTTGGTTATTTGCATTATGTTTTTTATTCTACGTTATCGGGGTGTTTCTGGGACGAAATAAAGCAATCAAACGTTTTGTATCCATTCTGAGAATAGTCAGCGCCATTATTGGTTTGCTGATTCTGTATCTTGGATTGGGTTTGCATAGTCCATATGTGATCTACTTGATTCTATTTATCTGTTTGTTCCTTGGCATAATACAAGGTGCCAATCCAAAGATGCGGTAGTAAGAGCACATTACTTATTTTAACCAGCGGGCAACCCCCTAATCCAAATAAAAAAGCCCCTTATTAGGGGCTTACATAATGTTCGAAACGGTGGAACCGTCTGGCCAACGAGAGAGGACATGCCAGCCGGGCTCTAGGCATCAGGTGGTATGTGTTGGAGAATATAGGGGAGAACTTCGTCTGGGGAAATCCCCAAAGCTAGTGCAAATTCTTCATTCAGTTGTTTTTCTGCAGATTTCAATACGTCTTCATCGGTTTTAGAAAGCTTTTTGCCAATGGCAGCCTTTTCTGTCTTCTCCAAATATATCGTTTTAATGATTTTTACCCATTCTTCACTTTTTCCCGTTTTAAGTGCAGCCTTAAAATATTCACTTCTTTCACGGTTGTCATCTAGCCAAAGTGTTTCCTGTTCGGGCATCTTAGCAATCAATGCTAGAACCTCATCTTTAGACATGGTTTTTCTCATCTTGACCTTTACATTGTTCACAGGGATCTTGATGGTCATGTTTTCGCTGTAAACTGGTTTCAGGACATAGTATTCGATTCCTTCATTCCCAGCAAATTCATCCTGCTGAATATCAGTGATCAGACAAACTCCCGTTGAGCCATATACAACATAGTCATTCACTTTAAACATAGACGTTCCTCCTAGAATAATAGCCTTTTTCGATAAAGAAATTTAAATATGTGTATCACACAGTCTATTAATTATATATCTAATTATACCCAATAAATCTCTTCGGCGTAAGGTTACCATTTATTAGGCTGTTATACAGGATCAGGTAATCTATGGTAAATGGCATAAATGCGAGGTACAACGGGCACAGTCCTGTTGTCACGCATCTGATATTTAGTCTCATATCAGGAATAGATTACCCATTTTGAACAAAGCAAGTTCCCAAACGTATATGTTGCTTGATAGTTAAAAGTAGTTAATGAGAGGTAAGCTCCAATTATTATCAGAAATAATGTTGACCAGGCCCTTAGGGTCTGGTTTATACTTACCATAAGAAGGTGGGATGGCAGTGGAAAACCGCATCAAGATCGGCGATTTCGTTAAACTGACCGGAAGCACATTAAAAACTATTAACTATTACCACAAAATCGGTTTACTGCCTGATGCCCTGCGGTCTGCCGGGGGATACCGATTATATGGGCCTGAAGACTTGAACCGGATGCGTTTAATCAAACATTTAAAATCCCTGGGTCTAAATCTCAATCGTATTAAAGAGATAATCGGGGATTTGCCGAGCCCCAAAACCTCGCGCGAGGTCTTACAATCCCTGCGCCGCGAATTGCTGGACGAGATGAAAGCCATGGAGGATCGGCTAATAAAGATCGATACTCTCTTGAATGATGGTGCGCCGCTTTTGGATGAGCACAGCTTCGATTCTCCTTCTTTTCAAATGATTACTGAGATACTTGGCGAGGAACAGATCGAAAAATACGCTGAGACATGCCCGGAAATCTATGATCAGCACCGTAAGCTGAACGGTATCCTGGATGATTTCGAGTGGGGTGAGGAATACCAAGAGAGCTTTCGCGGCCTGGCCGAATATTTCAAGACGCATCCTGAACAGTATCAACTGGCCTTGGAGTCAGGTGCTCGTTGGGCTGCGCTGGCCAGTCTCAGCGAAGACGATCCCCAGATCGAATCTTTTGCACGCGAAGCCGCTGCTCTTGTCACCAGCATGCCTCCGGTAAAAGAAATGTACTCCCATCCGGGAATGCAAGATCGTCCTCTAAATGGCTTGTATCAGGAGATGGTGGCCGGAGTGTTATCGCCAGCTCAATTAAAGTATCAACGACTTTTTAAAGAACTTCTCTTATCCAAAGACGAATAAACTCGTGAACATTCTATAATTATCAGGATCGGGAGGTAGTAGCAATGGGGGAGAATACACAATTATCGGCATCTAAGGCCTATATGGTTCCCATTATCATTATGATTGTGATGGGCTTGGTATTGTTTTTACCGGCAGGGTCGCTTAAGTATTGGGAAGCATGGATCTGGTGGTCGATTATTTCCGTACTGACACTTTTCATTACGGCATATTTTCTGAAAAGGAATCCGGCGCTTTTATCAAGGCGCATGAACGTTAAAGAAAAAGAACCACAGCCTGGTATCATACGTCTTTTATCAATGTTATCTATGTTCACTTACTTAATTCCAGGTTTTGATTTCCGGTTTCACTGGTCAGCAGTGCCGGACTGGTTGGCGATAGCAGCCAATGCTATGGTATTCCTAGGCTATGTTTTTATCATCATTGTCTTTAGGGAAAACAGTTATGCATCAACCGTCATACAGGTCGAAGAAGACCAACAGGTTATTAAGACCGGACCCTATGCCGTGGTTCGTCATCCGATGTACACGGGGCTGTTGTTAATGATGTTGTTCACGCCGCTGGCCCTGGGTTCGTACTGGGCTCTGATATTCGCCGTGCTATTTATACCTACGATCGTATTCAGAATAAGTAAAGAAGAAGAGGTGCTTTTACGCGATCTTTCTGGGTACACGGATTATTGTGCGAAAACGCGGTACCGCTTGATCCCGTTAGTCTGGTAAAAGGCATTTTGTTGTTCTTAAAGAAAGGAGCAGATCATGAACCAGCATAAATACAATGATGAGCAAATTAAATCGTATGTAGCAGACAAGATATCTGAAAAGGCTATTAGAGAAGAATTTCATGTTGAATATAAGAGAACTCTGTTCTTGATTCAGCAGCACGATATAGTGGGCGCACATATGAAAAGGGCCATGGAGCAGGGTGATTTTGACAACCTGGAAGGAGCGGGAAAGCCCCTTGACCTGCAGTTTAATCCGTTTGAACCGGTGGAACTTCAAATGGTTCACAAAATCCTCAAAAACGCCGGATATGCACCATACTGGATCGAACTATATAAAGAAATCAATGAACTCAGAGCCAAAATGGACCAGGAGATAAGCAGCTTTAAAAAATATACGCGGATAGTATTCAGCGAGAAACGCAGCAGGTTGGCTATTTACCGCTATGAACAAAAGAAGAAAAACTTTTATATTCTGATCCGTGAAAAACTGGAGGGCATTTCAAAGAAAATCCTAGACTATAATCTACATTGTCCCATGCAATTGGGGCGGGCTAACTTCAACATAGAACATGAAATGAACAATGTTGTCAAAGACTTAGAGAAATTGATCGAGGACCGAAAAGAATTGTGTTCCAGAACTTAGTCCAGAAACCAAATGAATACATTCAACATAAAAGGGGAGAACCCAGGGCGCGAAAGCGCCTTTTTCGTTATTCAGCCTTTAATTGGCAGGTAAGAGGCAAGCCCTTGTGTTACTCGGTCTCAAGGGAAATAGGGCTGATTGCCTGAAGCAACCAGCCCATTGTAAGTCCATTGTAAGCCCATCTAGCCAACAAGTTGCCATTGACCGGGATTGTTTGGAGGCTCTCCCCCTGGTGTCGAGATGTTACTCAGTATGCATCTATAGTTCCTCCCGGAGTATGTTGCCGTCTGTCCCGTTAAGTAGAAATTATAGGGTCTCCACTCCTCAGTTGTTGGAGCAGGTGGTGACGGATTGCTGGAGGTCGTGGCCGAGACCGAGGCGCTCCAGGCACTGACGCCAGCCGAGTTTTTCGCCCGCACCCTATAGGTGTGGGTGGAGCCTGCTAATAGTCCAGTGTGAGAGTAGGGACTGGCAATACTGGATTTTACAGTACCGTCCACTTCCAGATCATAGCCGGTAGCACTGAAGACTGCACTCCAGCTTACGTTGATCTGTGAGAAACTAGCGGCAGCTGCCGTTAATCCTGACGGTACTGATGGTGCCAAGGGTGCCGGTGAGCCTCCGGGCCGCCATAATGTGGGAACATTAGGGGGTTCCCAGCTAATAAATGAAAAGTGAGTTTGCAGGCAGGTATAGCTGATTCCTGCATATGTAACAACATCACCTACATAGTAGTAAGTATAATATTTCCATTCATTAGTCGGTGTTGGGCTGGGATTTGGACCATTAGTGGATGCGCTTACTAAACTGCTCCAGGCACTGATGCCAGACGAGTTTTTCGCCCGCACCCTATAAGTGTGGGTAGTTAAGGCTGATAATCCAGTGTGAGGATATGGACTGGTAATACTAGATTTCACAGTGCCGTCGACTTCCAGATCATAGCCGGTGGCACCGGAGGCTGCACTCCAGCTTACGTTAATATGTGAGGAACTGGCAGCAGTTGCCGTTAATCCTGACGGTACAGGTGGTATAACAGTACCGCTGCTGGTGGTAGCCGAGACTGAGGCGCTCCAGGCACTAGCGCCAGCCGTATTCTTAGCCCGCACTCGATAGGTATGAGTTGAACCACCATAAAGACCGGTGTGAGCATAAGGGCTAGCAACACCGGTCTTTATGGTGCCGTCTACTTCCAAGTCATAACTGGTAGCACTGGTCGCACTGTTCCAGCTTACATTGACCTGTGAGGAGCTGGCGACTGTGACTGTTAATCCCCCAGGTACAGGGGGTACCACGGAACCGCCGCTAGTCGTGGCGCTGACTACGCTGCTCCAGGGACTGGCGCCGGCAGAGTTTAAAGCTCTAACTCTGTATGTGTGAGTAGAACCCGCAGCCAGCCCGGTGTGAGCGTAGGGACTCGTCACATTGGTTTTCACGGCGCCATCCACCTCCAGGTCATAGCCGGTCAAACCAATTGCAGAGCTCCATCTTACGTCGATTTGTGAGGAACTGCCAGCAGTAGCGGTCAGCCCTGTCGGCATCGGTGGCACAACACTGCTGCCGGGAGTTGTAGCCGAGACTAATGCGCTCCAGGCACTGGTTCCAGCCCAATTCTTGGATCGCACCCGATAGGTGTGGGTCGAATTCGGAGCTAGGTAGAGATGAGCAATGGATCTACTCACCCAGGTCCTCACAGCTCCGTCTATTTCTAGGTCGTAGCCAGAGGCTCCGGGCGCAACGCTCCAGGTAATGTTGATTTGTGAAGAACTGGCAGCGGTGGCGGTCAGCCCAGTAGGTACTTGTGGCAAATCACTGGCCCGGGGAGTAGTGGCCGAAACTGAGGCGCTCCAGGCACTGGCACCGACAGAGTTTTTAGCCCGTATCCGGAAAGTGTGGCTTGAACCCTCAGCCAATCCAATAATGGCATAGGTGCTGGCTACGTCATTCTTAACAAATCCATCTATTTCGAGGTCATAGCCGATAGCTCCAGGTGAAGCGCCCCAGCTTACATTGATCTGTGAAGTACTCTTTGGAGTGGCTATTAATCCCGTCGGAACCGGCGGGGGAGATGTCGGTGGAGTAACGCCACCTTTGTATAGGACATAATTAGCACCATAGCCTATTTGGGAGACACCGTACTTGATATACATGTAACCGGCTTCGCCCCATTCGGTTCCCCATGAATTTTTCATTATCCAGGCGCCTTTGCTGTCATCCCATCCGACCAGCAGCACGGCATGGTTGACACTAACAGTTGAGTTATGATCGAATACTCCTCCTGTATAAGCCTGAAAATATGAATCAGCCGCTACTGCTACACAGACTGGACCATATTGATAGATCGCACTTTTTATGGAGTCGACCGAAGGAGTAGATACTGGACCGGAAACGTAGTTATAGCTATCAAGCTTATAGGAGTATGGACAGGTCTTACATGGTGCATCAATTCCCTGATAGGGGAATTTGCTTTCCAGAACAGCTCCCGGGTTGACGTGGAACTCGTGAGCAAAGCTGCCTCCATCGCATCCCCATCCATAATAGTTACAGGAAACAAGGTTCTGCTCAGATAAATCGACGGTCGTTTTATCCTTGATCTTAATCGCAGATTCCATGGCTGCACATGTGGTAAAAGCCCAGCAGCTTCCGCAGCCGCCCTGATCTTTTACTGGGGTTACACCGCCCAGCTGTCGCCAATCCCATGCAGTGGGCAGTGCCTTCAGAATTGGTATTTCGGATATTTTCTCAGAGCTGCTCGTTGTAAGGCTAGGCCGAAAACCGCATAAATTGGACAAGGACCGCTGCATGGCTGGATTATTGCCTACTGTAAAGGTATTCCCTTGAAGATTAATGATCTGTCTCATTACATTCAGATAGACTTCGCTATTGACTGTTGTAACAGGTGTCGGTGAGGCGCTTCCGCCGGAAGGCTCACAACTGCCAGGTCATATGCCATAAACCGGAAGACTGATGGTTATAAATATCGTAATGAGAAGCCCAATAAAAAACAAAGCCTTATAAACGCGGAGTTTCTTGATTTCCCGTTTGTTAATAAGCACCGACAAAATATCCCGCCCTTCTATTTAGTAATAATGCATCCCCGATTCGAATTTCCGTTAGAACCGCCTCCTATACGAATTAAATGTTGTTGGATTAAAACATTGCAAAAACATTATATCTCTTCTGGTAATATATGGTTTATACAGACTGTTAATAACTTGTAACATAGGTGTTAATTATTGGTAGTGCTTTTTAATGCGGCCAATAGTGAAACGGCAGGGAAGTGGAAGGATATAGCGAAGTAGAGTGTTATAAAGCAAATCCACAAATACAATATTCCTTACTATGTTTTGTTGGGAGAAGGTGACAGCATGGACAATGGAATAATAGTAAAGAAACAGCCTATATGTCCCCGTTGTGGTCGAGATGGACAAATAATAAAACCTATTACCCTGCAGTCACATTTAAAGCATTGTGAAAACATAGCAGATAATGACGTTTACGCAATCTGCAAAACTTCATTCTGCGAAGTTGTTTATTTTGGACCAAAGGTCTTTCTGAAGGATGATGTTAATGTTAGGGTCTGGTATAAGGAAAGTGACCAAACTGTGCCTGTATGTTACTGTCGTGGAATAAGTACCGCAGATATTTTTAATCACATTGTAAATAACCAATGCTGTAGCACATGGGACGAAATCAAGATTCATATGGGTGTCGACCAGGATCAGGCATGTCTGACAAACAACCCCGCAGGACAATGATGCCGCACAGATGTGCAATCGGTGATTGCAGAAGCTCTCCAAGCAAAAGATAATCTTGCTGATTAAAATGTAATAGGTGATACAGTACATGAAAGCATTGAAACTGCGATGTTTCCCCAGGATTATTACGAAAGGGAAGCATCCCAGGGCGCGCAAACACCTTTTTCATTATTAGCTGCGAAGGGCAGGAAAGTGGAGAGTGGTATAGCTTGGCCAGTCGAGCTCTATCTTCTAAAACGTTAAATACCATTATATAGTAGGCGTAGTAAGAGGAGCGCCTTTATGACGCTCCTCATCGTAGATAAGAAATGCTTCAAAGTTACTGACTGCAAGTGACCTGCCGGTAAACAGATACTTGGCCTTCTTCAAGAAAACCTGATGCTTGTAGAGTAACCCTTCCTGGCCTGTATATAGTGATGGTAGCCGTTCGCCTTCCAGTGGAACTACGCCGTGCCACTACAACAATAGTTGCGCCTGTTGTAGTGAAGTTGCTGGTAAGGTTATGAACCGTAGCACTGCGATAAACTAGGCGTACATATCTTATAGTACCTGCTCCACGACTTGCTGTAACACTGGTACACCTACTTGAGTGAAATACATAGTCAAATTCTCTTCCACCGATAATCGCTTCCAGTTCGCCAACGATTGATCCTGAAGGGCCTGGAACACAGCTTCCTGTTGCTCTGAATTCACAATCCCTAGTAAGGGTTTCAATTTCGCCGCCGACAACTGTATCAGCCAAACAAAACGCCTCCTTTAACAAGATAGAGGGGTTCTCGCCCTTACCATACTATGGAAAGTGTAATTGGCATGTTCCAGGGTTACTGTATATTGGTAAATAACCGTTGCCTGAACAATCACCCTAAGAAAGGAAGCACCCACGGCAAGCAAGCGCCTTTTTCATTATACAGCCATTAAACGGCAGGGAAGTGGAAGGATATGGCGAAGTAGGAAAAGAATTAACTAGTTAGTAAAGTGGTGCATTTTTTCTAAGTAACGACGAAACCTTTCACTTATCATGTATTAAGAAATTTGATGTTCAATGTGAGGTTTTACAATGAGATCCAAATACGTAATGGTTCTTCTCTGTGTAATAGTCATTATCACCACTGTATTGGCTGATGATGTGTATCTAATCAACAAATCCACGAATGCATCGGTGAAGATTCCCACTACTACTAAAAAGGCCATGATTAATAGCAATGTGGAGTCTCGAACTTTATGGGGCTATGAGGATATCAATACAAAGCAAAGCAGTATTTCACATAGATATGATGGAGCCGATTATTTTTCTGAGGGATTAGCTGCCGTTAAGATCAACACCAAATGGGGTTACATCAACTCCTCAGGTAATATTTTAATATCACCAAGATTTGAATTATGCAATCGATTTTCCAATGGGATAGCCATTGTATCTTCAACCAAAGGGCCCTATTATACGTATGGCTTGATTAATCGTTCCGGCCGGTATTTATGTAAACCACGGTATTGTGAATTGGTCGATTGTAATAACGGTTTATATGCAGCCGCAATCATGAAAAACGGCAATTTGATTTGGGGGTTCGTCAATA
Organism: Acidobacteriota bacterium; assembly: GCA_050259595.1. Lineage (GTDB taxonomy): Bacteria > Bacillota > Syntrophomonadia > Syntrophomonadales > DTU052 > JBLNAX01. The sequence goes on from JBLNAX010000053.1 coordinate 12,949, forward strand.
GTTCAGGAAAAGTAGTTGAGGAAGTACAATTCAATAATTGGATACCCCAAAATGATGGTTCTGTCAAGGTTTCGACCCAATCAGGTACCGGACTTCTCAATAAGGATGGCAGAATTATCATTAATCCGCAGTACCAGGATGTTCAAGTATTCTCCGAAGGTATGGCCGCGGTTCAGATTAACGATAAATGGGGATATATTGACAAAGACGGCAAGATAGTCATTCAACCGGAGTTTAAAGGCGCATCTCAGTTTCGCGAAGGCTTGGCTGTTGTTAACGTTGTTTTGCACAACAAAGACAAATGGGGCTACATTGAAAAGAGCGGCAATTTCGCCATAAAGCCTGATTATTTTAGTGCAGGAGATTTTTCAGAAGGGCTGGCTCCGGTCAAGACGAAAGAACAGATAGGCAATGATTACAATAAAAGTTGGGGATATATAGATAAGAACGGCAAAATGATAATCTCCCCCCAGTTCTGGTCAGCTAAAAGTTTTTCAGAAGGCTGGGCGGTGGTTAACTCAAATTGTTATATTGATAAATCAGGGAAAATTGTGATGTCCACTCAATATGATTCAGCCGGAATTTTTCAGGAAGGAATGGCTGAGGTAGGAAATGGTATGGCTTCCGGTAGCCAAGAAGGTTTTATCGATCGTAATGGAAAACTGGTTATTGATGCTGACCATATTTATGAGTCTGATCACCCATTCCAGGATGGGAAAGTCAAAGTCTTAATGTACGGCCATGATCTTTATTTAGACAAAGCAGGTCATGTATTGGGTGATCCCGCCGATGGCAATTTCCGACCAATCTCGCTTACCGGGTTATACAACAAAGGTACGGGACAATGGGTGGTCAAGCCTAAGTATTCATTTATAGGTGAGTTTTCCGAAGGATTAGTACCATTCAAACAAGGGAAACAGTATAATGCCCCCTGGGGCTTTCTTGATCAGAATGGTAAAATCGTTATTCCGCTTAAGTTCGGCCAGGTGAGGGGATTTCATAATGGACGAGCGGTGGTTGATATTGACGAAAGCCACGGTACCATTGCGGTAATAGACCGCAATGGTAAGATAATAAAGAGTGATCGAGCATGGTTTGAATGCGGAGATTTTTCTGAAGGTCTAGCATTCTACAGAATTAAGATCACTCCGGATAATCCACAGGATGACTATGATGATCAATATCGTTGGGGCTACATGGATTTACAGTGTAAAACCGTGATTAATCCATCCTTTTTGATGGCTAGAGGCTTTTCCGAAGGCCTAGCAGCGGTTCAAGACAGCAAAACCTCAAAATGGGGCTATATTGATAAAAAGGGTAACTGGGTATTTAAGCCTAAATATGACTGGTGTGGACCATTTAAGAATGGAAAAGCAAAAATAGTAACCGGTGATCATGGCGGAGTCATTGATAAGAAGGGAAGATATACGGCGCTGGCCACAGTGCCCGAGGAATATAGCTCTCAAAATCAAGGAAACTCACCTGATTGGGTAAATGAAAACAATTAAAACTCGATACAACATTTAGATCAAGGCGCGCAAGCGCCTTTTTAATACATATGACTATAAGTTCGTAAGGAAACGAAAATGCATTGCGTAGTTAGGATACTTAGAAAAATATCACTAAAACTAATAGCCTAGGGGGGAGGGTTTTGGTTATGAAAAGAAAAACAATTATCTGGGTATTAACATTGATGATAACTGTTCTATGTTTCATCGCTAACTGCCCGGCATTGGCAAAACCCATGCCAACTCCTACACTAGAGAACGCATGCAAGTCAAAAGTGATTCTAATTGTATCTTACAAGAGTCGCGATATTTGCTTATTTCCGGATTACTTTACAGGTATTAACGCTAATTATCAAGTTTTAAGAGTAGTAAAAGGAAAATACAGCAGCAAAACGATTAAGATTAATTATGCTTTTCAAGATGGATCACCATGTTTAGAACCTAAAGGATGGCAGTTCACTAGAAATATGATGCCAAAAGAGAATTCGAAATGGATTATTTTTATAGATTCAGCAAGCGAGGGCGTGTATCATACATACCGAGGTAGCTTTGGTAGGATTGAGATGACAGATAAGAATCTAAAGCTGGTAAATTCAATCTTAAAACACAACAATATCACTCGTACGTCGATATAACCACTCAATAACAGTTATCAGAAGCAGGATATTTTACCACTTCGGTTGAATTTCACCCATACGGCGGTGAATACCTCCGGAAAAGCGGCATCCTATAATAGCCTTAGAGAAAGCGAAGGAGTGATTTATCATGGATCGTTTCGAAAACGTAACCGTAGTAAAAAAAGCCAATGTCTACTTTAACGGCCAAGTGACAAGCAGAACCATTCTGTTTGAAGATGGTACAAAGAAAACGCTTGGCGTCATGCTGCCGGGCGAATATGAATTTGGCACCGAACAGAAAGAACTCATGGAGATACTAGCGGGCACTCTGGATGTGAAGTTGCCGGACAGTAGCGACTGGACAACCTTCACAGCGGGCCAAAGCTTCGACGTTCCCGCAAATTCTGTTTTCCAGCTAGTTGTCAAAGAAACCGCGGATTATTGCTGTTCGTACCTTTAGGTTGAAATACTATTGCAGAAAGGAATAAATCCAATGTTATTTGCCGTAATCGGGGTCAGCGCAGGGAAGTCCCGCGATGAGATCATGGCCATCTATCCACGCCACAAAGCATTCGTGGATGAATTCATTACCCGTGGTGACGTGGTGGGCATCGGCCCTTTCACAGACCCGGGAGGTGGAAATATGGCGCTTTTCCGCAGCCGAGCCGCGGCTGAGGCATTTGCCCAGTCCGATCCGTTTTACCTGGAAGGCGCTGTGAAGGAGTATCAGATCAAAGATTGGGCCGATGACATGCTGTCTTAGTCATACGGCCAATTGCTTTCTAACCAACCACCCCTAAAAGGGGAATCACCCAGGGCGCGAAAGCGCCTTTTTCATTATGCAGCGCTAAACGGCAGGGAAGTGCCAGGATGTGACGAAATAACCATTATAAACAGTCCAATATGTGATGCCTGGAGGATCAAGGTGTTAACACGATCAGCGGGCAATAAAGGAATAGCATATTTACTGGTTTTGATCGTCATCGTTATTACAGCTCTGTTTGTCATATCGAGCTGCTTCAATCATAAAAGCAAGTATATAACGTGCCGATATAACGGCAACTTGCTCTTCGATAACCAAATTGATTTGGATTATGACAGACTGCCCAATGAAGCTATCGTAGTGATAGATACCCAACCTGATCAGATTGATAACGATTACTCCAGAATCATGCCCCGGTCGGGAGAAGAACCTATTTTCCCTAAGTATGTCATGAAGATTGGTCCTGGTTCCGGTCAAGCCTCAATTCGTGCTGGTTCTATCTTTCAGACATTTAGTCTTACAGGCAAGAAAATTCGTTTGGTTTCTGAATTTGAGTTTATTTCACCGAGTGGTGATGAAGTATTATTCGGTCCGAAAGATATCCCTAATAAGCAGACCTGTTTCGTTCATTCAGTAGATATCGATCATCCACCCATGCTTGAAACACGAAAATCTTTGGAAAAACGAATTAAAGAGGGCATTGTGGTTCCGCATTATAGTGCCGGAGGGTTCTATTTCTGTAAGCAGAGTAGAGAGTTAGATCAGATAACTTTAAATATTGGTTATTAGAAGGCACTTAGTTGTCCTACATTATTTATGTAATACATATTATGTTAACCATTATGCAACCAATCACCATGAAGAGGGGAATCCCACGGCGCGCAAGCGCCTTTTTCATTGTGCAGCCCGCCAAATTGCAGGGAAGTGGAAGTATATGGCGAAGTAGGGATTACTGAAATAATGCAAACAAGAAAACCGTCCCCTTGTTAGCCTTCGAAGAAAAACGATTTTGATTAAGGGAGTGTCTTTAATGAAAGGCTTTTTAAAAACCTTATTACCTCCAATGGTAATCGTTGTTTTGGTTCTGTCGATGGTATGTTCAATAGCTCCAAATGCATATCCAGCTACCAGTCTTGTTGCCCAGTACAAGTTTAACAGTGATTTCAAGGATTCGGCAGGTAATGGAAACGATGGTGCACAGGTCGGTGATGTCTCTATCGTTGACGACAAAGTAATGGGGAAATGCGCTCTTTTCAATGGAGGTTACATTTCTGTTAAAAGCAGTCCAATGCTAAACCCAGAGAGTCAATTCACCATTTCTGCATGGGTAATGGTCGATCCAAGCATGGCAGTTCCTAACAACAAAAGCGGACCGATAATTTCTAAACTTGACGATGCAGGCAATTACAACAACTATATTCTGTTTACCAAAGGAACATATGGGGTTAGATCTAACCTTAGAACCAATGCCGGTGATAAGCTTATTGATATCGGACCATTCAAAGACTATCACTTAGCAAATGGTTGGTCTCACCTGATTTTTTCCGGTGACGGGCAGAACTTATACCTTTATCATAATGGGGCTTTAATAGCAACTAAGAATGTTGGTAGTAATGTCTCCATTAATTCTTCCACCGGCGATTTGAGGATCGGAAACGGAAGCGATATAAACAACAAAAACATGCTGTTTAAAGGCCGGATGGCTGATTTGAGAATATACAACGGTATATTGAGCCCTGAAGAAATAAAGTCTCTGTATAACAGTGGAAATCCTAATAAAACTGAGCCGCCCAAGATCGTTCCGCAGACTCAACCAGTGATCAGCAGTGCAAAAACCCCCATTGTTTTAATCAATGGTCAACCGCTGGTATCCGATGTTAAGCCTATGGTCAACAAAGATGGCAGGATTATGCTGCCGCTGAGGTCTATAGCCCAAGCTCTGGGAGCCCAGGTTGATTGGAATGCTCCTACCAAGACCGCTACCCTTTACCAGGGGACAAATACGATAAAGGTCACTCTAGGCCAGAAAACCCTCATGGTCAACGGCAGACTGGTCCCGATGGACACTGTTGCTGTATCTCAAAACGGCTGCACGCTGCTGCCGGTGCGGTCAGTGGGAGAAGCATTTGGGTCCAAAATCGGGTGGGATCCGGCAACCAAGACCGTTAGTATTACATCAGAGGGACCCAGCATTACCCCGCAGGTAGTTGACAAAGCCGCACAGTTCCCCGATGCGATGGTTATTAAACATACTCGTATATTGCCTGATCTGGAAATAGTCAACTGTTTCACTGACCCTAGCATCCCTAAATATGGTGATAAAGTCACTTTTAAAGTAACCATTTTAAACCGCGGCGACGATACAGCGACATTCAAACTCGGTTATCCACTGCTGGAAATGAAAAATGCCGCCGGTTACGGAGTAGAGTCTTATCCATCCGACGTAACTATCGAGCCCGGTAAATCAATCGTAAGCTCACTTTTTTGGGAACCGAAAGAATATAAATCAGGAGTATACCAGCCAACCATCGTAGTTGATCCTCAGAATGTAGTCATTGAAACTAATGAAGATAATAATAGTAAATCCTTAAATGTTGAAATACTCAGCGACACGCCTCAAACCTCCGCTGACCTGGTGATCACTAACATCGAACTAACCGATCCTAATCCAACCTCAAAATATGATTTTAAGGCGCGGGTGACGGTGAAAAATCAAGGGACCGCTAAGGCTGTGATACCCAAAGATAAGTCAATTATTAGCTGCAGTGGAGTACAGTTTGTTCAGTATGGCGGCTCTGCTGATTTCGAACTGGAACCAGGGCAAACCCAGACTTTTGAAATTGCACATAATCCCAATTCGAGTTTTGATGTTGGAAACGTAACATGGACTTTCGCTGTTGATCCTTATAATGCTTGTATTGAAGCGGATGAAGCCAACAATACCAAAGTTTTTTCTAAAAATATTACACTACAATCCGGTCCATTGCCTGACTTGGAAATAGTGAACTGTTATATAACTCCCAGCAATCCTAAAAATGGAGACTTCGGCCGGTTGAATATAGTGTTCAAAAATGTTGGCACCGTTGCGATCAGTAAGGACTTTAGCATTGGCTGCAACTGGAATAATGGCTGGCAATGGATCTATGTAAATAATACAACAATAAACCCAGGAGATACGCTGACCAAAACATTAGACATGGGAACTTTGAGTTACAAAAGTTATCCATATACAATACAAATTAAGGTTGACAGTGCGCAGCTAATCGTTGAGTCAAATGAAACAAACAACAGTGTGGAGTTGACTTTCTCTGTAACCCAGTAAATATAGGGGTTAACATACGTAGTTTCGAATTCTTTTATGGTAATAAGTCAAAGGGTGATACCAGGCATGGTTCTCTTGTGCGTAGAATGAATCCATAATTGATGATATTTAGGGCTTCAACTGGCTTAAGCCGCTTGGAGCCTAATTTGTCTTAACCGATCCAATGGAAGGGAAGGCGTATACCCTACAGAATGATTCAACCATGTACATAATATATATTATGTTAACCATTATCCAAGCAACCACCTCAAAAGGGCAGCACCCTCAGCGCGTAAGCGCCTTTTTCATTATGTAGCCCCTAAACGGCAGGGAAGTGGAAGTATATGGCGAAATAAGTATTCGACTGCATCATTGTTAATTAAAAGGGGAAGTGGTTTTGAACCGACTAATAACAATTATACTTGCAGCTCTATCAGGCCTTTTGGGATCTATACTATGTGGTGCGATTTTTGTATTCAATGGCATCTTTATCGAAGAGTACCGATACTGGTCTCACTTCCCATCATTTATTGATTTTCGCTTGTGTATCGTGGCAACTTTGATTTTGATACCGTTGGCCTATTCAATCACCCGCAAAATGCCTAAAGACGAATTGTTACTATTTTCAATTCTAAGTTTGCTGTTTTTTGTCGTATATGATTTCTTAATTGGCCCGCTTGTAGTCGAACTATTTGATTATCTGATTAGAATGTTTTTTGAAATACCATATATTTTTAATAACAAATTCTGGGGTTCGGTTGTACAACTAATTTACGGTTTCTGGTATGGAGTTGGTTTGATTATTTCTCTAACCACAGTTTTTGTGGCCCGAAATTATTTGGGATTCGCGGAACAGCCAGAAATTAAGGCAAATAGGGCAGATGAAACACGTTGCAACGTTAAGGGCATTTCGCTATTGTCTGGTCTGTCAAATGCCATTATATGTGCTTTAATATCTATATGGTTCAATGTCTTAAGACCAGCAGATTATAACCGGTGGGACAATTACTCGCTTACAACTGAATTTGGCATAGTATTATTCGTTACATTACTATTCTATATTAATCGTGTCTTATCGAAAAAAATACCATTTGCTCAAATCAAATCTTATGCCTTAATAACATACTTTGCCTATTTTATTTGTTTTTCTATTATTCTCTTAATTATGAAGGCTGTTTTAAAGCATGATAATTATTGGTGGTTTATTCTATATTATTTAGATTTTATTATTACATTTTTTATCAGCATGCTCATATTAGTTCATAAGCATCAAAAGGCAAATAACAAATTAGATAACTCCGAGGGCAGTTAACTGAGAACCCACCCCCTAGGCCCCATCTAAAAGCCCTATTTTCGGGTCAAAATATTCTTGTTTACATAATGTTCATTATAGGAAGTTGGCGAATAGTTGTAAAAGCCGTAACTGCGGGTTTTTGCGTTCCTTTAAGAAAATTATATAGTAACTATTTCATTATTTTTAACCCTATATTTCATCCATTTATTATGCCGTACACCTCTGCATTGCCTCACTTGACCATCTTTAGTTACAATTCTGATCATCCAATCATTATTGATCAAAACATCATCAGAATTGCCCGTAATAATGGCATTATATTAAACCCTCAAAATATGCCATGAAGAATACCATTCGGAACCTTCATTTCGTTCGTCTACGAGCCTTCTAGAAGACCTGTTTTTTTGGTGATTATCCGTTATATTGGCTCTTTCGAATTACGGTATCAAATCAGCACGTTAATGGTTGATTATGTTAATTAACGGTGCAATTTGATACTAATTGACTATGATCAAGTCAAGATTGATCATATTGAGTACTTTCTGTAATTTTGAACTTGATCTGCCTGGCATTTCTTTGTAGTCATATTCCAATATGGTATCTAAATCATTCGTCTATTTATGTGAATCATAATTCTACCCTCACATCTCCCCTACTGCCCTTGTGAATTAATTAACATGTATGCAAGAATAAATGCCTGGATATTTCCTTACCTTAAAGAACGATTTTGATGTTGTAGAAGCTTAAGCATCCCGTCCCGCAGATCCATTGTGCCCTTGCGACTGTATGTGCGACTGCCCTACTTTCATGAGAATAGTACCTCCAAACAGCTTAATGTGCATTCTATCCACCTGCTTTTTCATTATGTACAGCATTCATCCCAACTAATTCTGATAACTGGCTCTATTTCCTCATGGGTTTCACTCTTCATACCACCGACCAACCCGAACAAATACTTCTAACATATAATCCTCATCCGGGGACAAGATAATACCACTACAGCGAAAGGAGGTGAAACAAAATGGGTACTGGCCAAAAGAGAAACCGGGTGCTTGTTCCTCAGGCAGCAGAAGCTCTGTACAATTTCAAGCACGAAATCGCTCAAGAGCTTGGCGTAGCTGACCAGATCCAGGGTGGCTACTGGGGTAATATATCTTCCAGGGACAACGGAGCTGTTGGTGGCAATATGGTGAGAAAGATGATCTCCTTTGCCGAGCAGCAGTTGGCAAGCAATCCCCAGGCTGTTCAGAGTCAGCCGTTGACAGGCAACACTAACTCCAAGAATGCTGCTGGCAACGCTAATGCCAATGCTATGAACAACACTACACTGTAATAGGAATCATAACAAAATATATTATCGGAACAAGCGGGCTCGAGGGTCCGCTTTTCTGATTGACTTTTTGATCCTCAATGTATTGTCTCCGATATATCCAATTAGCTATCTTGATAAATGTGGATCGATTGTCATCGCTTTTCCTCAATATTGTTATACCTTTTCCATTCCCACCTATCATCCCCATGGGTAGCCTTCCTGTATGCTGGTTCTGCTCCATATTAGATGTCATACTGCCCATAACTTACTAGGATTATCTGGTAGGTATGTGTCGTATAATGTCGAATTGTAACCTTCAAGCGCCAATGAAACAACGACGTAGAAAGGTGGAGATTTTTTGCAGAAAAGCAAAATAGCAAAAGTTCTAAGCGTAATCACTCTTACAATGTTTTTATTTACTTTATCGTTGGTAGGGATCAATCAGGTAGGTTCAGATCTGACCGTGAATTCGGTTATAGGAGTTCAAAAAGCTGAAGCATCAACAGTCTCATGGAAGTATATAGCCAGTGGTACACCTTATGTTACCAAACTATATGCCATAAGAAGTGGTGTACCAGGGCCAGTAATGATGGTAGTGGGCGGCACTCATGGCAATGAGGAAGCTGGTTACCTGGCCGCAGATCAGATCAAGGATTTTAAAATTACCAAAGGCATTTTGATTGTTATACCCCGTGCCAATGCTACTGCAATAAAGGCAGGAACCAGGACTTCTCCTGGGGTATATGATCTGAACCGGTCATATCCGCAGACAGCGACCGGCAGACCAAATGATCCATTAGCTGCGGCTATTTGGCAAACCGTCAAGGATTACAAAGTCCAGTATCTAATGGATTTACATGAGGGTTACAACTATCATTTGGTCGATTCAACCTCAGTTGGACAAAGCCTGATCTATTATCCAACAGATTGGAAGAGCCGGTCCAATGGTTTGACTGTAGTAACACAACTTAACAAGAGTATATCTATTTATAATCACAGATTCACCACATTCCCGACACCGGTGCCACTGTCGCTGGCCAGAGCTACTTCAGAATTGCTAGGTGTTCATGGCTATACCTTTGAAACATGCGACAAGCAGCCACTGTCGACCAGAATCAATCAGCACATGTCAGCTGTTAGAACTTATCTTAAGATTTTGGGAATGCAGTAGTCTTTCACTTGCCTATCTTACCCTCACACTTACCCGGGTGGAAGAGTTCCTCTTAGAGCTCTTCTCCCGGTACACTTTTTTCACATTCGGAAGATCCCAGGTCTCGCGAATATTGAGATATTCGTTCCAGCCCTCAGGACTATGGCAGAGCTCATTGATTTCCTGCATATAAGGAACATAGTCATACGCTCCAGGCAAAGAAATGAGTTTCTTCCACATGTAGGTATAATAATTCATGAAATATTCTTTGTCTCCAGAGTAGAATGCTTCATGGGCATCGGGTTCGGTGAAAATGTTTTCTTTTAGCTGCAGGTGGTTCAAGGCAATCACCTTGGCCATACTCAGTACACCACGTGTAATTGTGGGATTAACGATCCAGCTGCTCAAGGTTCTGTATTCAAAACCACCATACTCCTTGGTTCTGAAATCGCTCAAAAGACCATATTTCTTACGCCTCTTAGCCGAAGTATCGGCATTCTCCATCAGCAGTACAGGAATAGCCAGGTAATTGTCCAGGGCTCGTAGCAGTTTACTGGATAGTGCTATCTTGCTGAAGTGTACATGCCCTCCGATCGGGTATTCATCTACTGGCAGGCTGCCAGCCAGCCACCTTATATTACGATAGGGCGCCAGCTTTAAGGCCTGAACCATGGTGCGCCGAATATTATCAGTTAAGATCAGTGGGTTGGAGGAAGGCGCTGGCCTTAGTTCGGCTATTGGCCTCTGCTGACGGTTCCGTACCCGCAGGTTGTCACATCCTACATCTCCAAAGCGCGGAAAAAAGGTAGATGCCACTATCAAACGGTCTTTGCTGTTCTCCACCATCATGAATTCCGGGTCGGCTCCCAGCATGACTTCATTGGAATTCCATTCCCCAGTCATATATTCCACGGCAAAACGAGCCAACTTTTCTATTCTGAAGTTGCCTAGAGCAGGCGATGGATCGATACTAATAACAAATATGTTCTGCAGTTTGTTCAACCCAAGATGAACTAATGCAAAATCCAGTCCCAAAGACTGCACCGCAATTCGGCCGCTGACTAGGGTTTTTCGGATCTCACGTTCCTTTTCCTCATTTAGATCGACCGCTTTCCACCCAGCACTCTGAGCTGCTGCGGAAGAGTTGTCCTTTCTGCTAACTTTTACTGGTTGAAGATTAAGCATAGTTATTTTATATTCGCGAACCATTTTGTCATTTTTGGCATCCTCATCATAGGTCATCAAACGATTGAGACGATGTACGCGAGTACTTCCTTCTTTGTCTAAAGCTAGCTTGATAGCTGCTGGTTCATTTATTTCAACCGTGGCATTATTCGGTCCCAGTACCGGGATATTTATCTTCAGATGCTGGTGCCCACTGATAGTTTCTTCACTCACATTAGTCTTAGGAATAATATCAGTGATGCTTTTAACCAGCTTCTTGCCAGTGTCATTCTTTGCATAGTATAGAATCGTACTCATGGTACTAACTCCTTTTCTCCTTGAGAGAAGTGAGATATGTTGCATACTCTATCACACGCTTCCGAGATAGAATCCTAATATTCTTCTCATCGAATTTAAAAGGCTTCGAATTGGCTTCAATCAGCCATATGTTAAGGTTCTGGTCGATCCCGATATCGAGGGATACTTCGCCAAATTTCTGATGGCAGGCAGTCTCAATTGCTGAGGGTACAGATTCTGCAAACCTGGCCAGCCGCTCAATGGCCACCTGTCGGGTATTTATCTCATCGCTCACACCACTTAGAGCTTCCATGAGCGGAACCGGTCTTCCTCCATTGGGCAAATGAGTCACATGAGCATTCGGCGAGGCTACGCGAGCTGCCATACCACTAAGATGCCAGATCCCCGAACTATCCTTCTGAACCAGTGCTCTAATATCAAAAATACGCCCTTGATAATGTGCCAGATGTATCCCCTGCTGAACCAGGTATTCCTGTTTGCCCTTAAGCATCATGGCCAGGTCGATCACTCTCTTTTTTCTCACCCTAGACCCGTGTTTATAGCCGGATGATCCTAATATATTGTAACGATATAACCTTCTATTTCGTTCGATCCTCATTATGCCTTTGCCTAAGCTGCCAGCCCTTGGTTTCACATAGACAGTAGAATATCGATCCAGCATTTCCTCTAAAGTCTGCCTGTTCATAAGATGGGTTTCTGGTATATACTGAGTCAGCTCTGTATCATTCTTCAGCCAGTTATAAACATCCCATTTATCCAGAAACATAGGATTGAAAAACGGGATCCCGGCCTCTTTGGTCAATTTATGTTTCACGTCTTGGACAAATTTGCGGCTTTCAGTTTTGCGGTTCGGGACCCTGTTATATACCACATCGGGAAATGGGAAGCGGTATAGCTGCCATTTATTCCCTTTATCCAGTGAACTTTTCTTAATGATCGTGGAACCGACAATCCTTTTGCGCTTCCAATCCACAGATTCAGGCATAAAGACAAAGGCTGTAACATCATTTTCCTGACTCAGTATAACCAACTCTTTGTAGTTGTTCAGTTTAACTGTTCTCGGACTTTTCTTAGAATTCCGAACCGGGCATGATAGTACTCCAATCAAAGTTTTGTGCGTGTTTTTGGGGTAGTATGGGATTGTTTGTTGTTTTTTTCGCAAGCTGCTCCCTCCGGCTCCTGCTTGTTTTCAGTACTGGTTGTTTCTGCTAGAAAGCGTGCGTAACTTAGGGGTTTCATGAATGAAAGATCGATCAGCCGGTTATCGCCACTTCCCTCGGTTGCTTTACGGGGCTTAGAGTTGATTTCGATGAGCCATAGCTTATCATCATTATCCAGGCCAATATCGATACCTAGCTCACCAAACAGTTCGCCAGTTGCCTGCTCTAAAGCACGGCATACTGCAAATGCCATTTCGCGCATTGCGCCCTTGATCTCAGATATCTTCATTTCATCAAACTTGGTCGAAAGTACTTCATCAATGGGATGAGCAGTTCCACCGCTGGCCAGGTTCGAAGTAATGTTAAATTTAGAACCGACCCGGGCGTAGATCTTGGTCAAGCTCCACTTGCCCTTGCCGTTTTTCTGCATCATTACCCGGATGTCGACCACACGATCGTCAAATCGGAACAAGTCGAGCCCTTGTTGGATCAGATATTTATGATCTTTCATCCATTTCTTGACTTTGCGGAACAAGTCGTGGACATTGGATGCCGAGCCTACGTGACCACCACGGGTCTGATACTTGTAGCGATCCTCATCTTTCTTGACTCTGATTATTCCACGGCCCAGGCTCCCGGCTACTGGCTTCAAGTATATATTTTCATATTTGTTCAGGTATGCTTCGATATCTTCGGCATCTTTTAACGGTTTGGTCTGCGGCAGAAATTGAATGATTTCCGGGTCTTCCATCAAGAGCAAATGAACTTTCAACTTATTAAGCAATGAAGGATTAAAATATTTCCCGGCGGTATGTTCTTTGAGCCGGTTTCTGGTAGCGGAGTGGCGTTTTTCAGCAGTGCGGGTATGGATCTGATCATATATCACATCCGGCAACGGGATCCACCTTCCCACCCAGTGACCTGTTCCATCCTCTTCTTCTACATAGCGGTATCCACGCACAGTCTTTTGATTCCAGTTTATATCCTCGGGCGTAAAAACCACTACATGGGCTGGCATATTCTGGCTCAACAGACTCATATAGGCCAGTTCAGATTGCACTCCGCGCGGTTGTATGATGCCCTCCCTGGTGAGGTTGGTAGTTATTATCCCGATAATCGGCACCCGTTGAGCTCGACCTGACTTGATGTCATGCTTACTAACGAGATCAGTTTTGATATGATGGATGTTGTTATCGGTCTGTAACTGATGTGATTTTTCTTTGGGTGTGGCTTTAAATAGCAGAACTATCCCTCCTGGTAAAACCCGCTAGATGACATGCATACTGAGCAGGCCGAATAATGGATAGCTTTCGCAGATGCTGTGCATCGATCTCACCAAAAACCCTGCGTCCCGGCTTAGAATTCGCCTCTAAAAACCACACTTTTCGGTCATCATCAATTATGAAGTCCAGACCGATTTCTGCTATATCGATGACGGTCATCTCCAGATAACCAGCTATTTGTATCGATAAGTTTGTCAACTCTGCAATTATCATCGATATCTCTTGTGGTGTATATCCTAGTTCTGCCAGCAGGTATTCGGTTCGGACAGCATGACCTCCGGTATGTAGGTTGCTCGTGATCTGGTTCGGAGCACCCACGCGGACAGCCATCCCTGTAACCTCCCAATGACCCTGGTAGTTCTTTTGGACCAGGACCCGAAAATCAAAATGACCTTCATAATTGGGACATTCAATGCCTTGTTGGATCAACATCGGTGCCTTACGCGTTCCACGAGCTTTCCTTAATACTTCGCCGGCGCTTTTGAGAATGGTATCAGTTGTCTCACCCGTACTTCGACATATGTACTTCTTGTTCTCCCTTATGACCCGAGTGACACCCTGCCCCTGGTAACCTAAAACCGGTTTGATATATAGCACTTTATGCTTTGTCGACATCTCTTCTATGTTAGCACCTTTTTCCATGATCCTGGTTTCTGGTAGATGGTTTCGTATATCTCTTTGCCCTTCCAGCATCTGCTGAACCGACCATTTGGTGCCGAGCGGGTAATTAAATGATTTGATACCATGTTTGGCTAATCTCGCTAGTATTTCTTGAGAATATAATCCACGGTCTTTTCTAAAATAGCGGTTATAACATACATCGGGAAACGGTAGCCAGCAACGCTTCCAGGGTGAATTCATATCTGGCCCCAAGACCCAGCCCTGGATTCTTTTCTTGCCCCAATCAATGGCCTGAGGAGTAAATACATATCCATACCCATTTACATTTCTAACAGCGTATAGTAATTTCCGATAATAGGTGTCCTGTGGACCAAAAGACCTTTCTGCGTCGAGATACTCTTTGGTCAAAACGCCAAACAATGGTCCTATTCTAAGTCCATGGGCGGTTTTTGCAATATTCATAGTGATTCCACCAGGAAGATTCAGGGCATGCGCGAGTTTAGCCGATACATTTACCGTTATCGGTTGACCAGGAGAGGTTTTACTATCTTTGATCAAAACAGTCGATGTGATATTGCCCAGGGACAGGCTTGTTTTTTGCCCTGGCTTGATGGAAAACTCTTTGCAAATGCTGCTGTGCATATTGAGTTCAATACCTTCGCCTGCCAATGGTTGCTTCCCCCCTGTTTCCCATATATGCTGTATTATATGAACAGACAGGTTCTAGATGTTCGATAAATCGAGGTGAGTTGTTTGTATGGTATCTACGGGGAAATCAAGTTGTTTATACCGGGTTCGGAATCGTTGAAGGATCGGCGAAGAGTAGTCAAAAGTCTTCATGATAGGTTGCACAAACTGTGCAATGCATCGGTGGCTGATACCAGCAAAGATGAGACATGGCAGACAGCCAGCCTCACCTTTGCCATAGTAGCTTCTAGTATGACCGGGTTAACAGATATGCTGGAATGTGTTGATAATCAGGTGAATCGACATTCAGCCGAAATCGAGGTTTTATCTTTTAAATATGATTATTTTCCTGAGTAAGTCGTATATAATCACTTGCTTACGCACATTATCTTATGTTTATACATTAAAGCGAAAATGCACTATATCGCCATCTTTGACAACGTATTCCTTGCCTTCGAGGCGTAGGGTGCCGTTGTCGCGAGCTGCAGCCATGTTGCCGGCGGCTACAAAACTATCATATTCGATTACCTCCGCTCGAATGAATCCTCGCTCGATATCCGAATGTATCTTACCAGCGGCTTTCCTGGCTATGGTGCCTCGGTTGATGGTCCAGGCTTTTACTTCGTCCTCACCAACGGTGAAAAATGATATTAGATTGAGCTTAGCATAGACTAATCTGGTCAAAACCTCCAAGCCGGATGCCTTGATGCCTAGGTCTTCCATAAACATCAGCCGTTCATCGCCTTCTAGCTCGGAAATCTCCTGTTCGATCTTAGCCGGCACTACTTGCAGCGGTATTCCTCGTTCATTACAGTATATCTTGAGTTGGTTCATACCAGCCACGTTCTCACCCTGAATATCGTTTTCATCCACATTTACTGCCACTACAAATGGTTTGGCAGTCAAGAACTGAAAATTACGGACCATCAGTTCATCTTCTTCATTCATATCCAATGACAGGATGGGCTTTTCATCTTCCAAACACTGTTGTATTCGGTCAAGCAGAGCATGTTCAACTTCATTTTCCTGTTTGCGCTTGCCGGATGTGATCTTCTCCAGGCGCTTGGATACTTGATCCAAATCGGCTAGCAGCAATTCATAGCCTACCATTTCGACATCCCGGAAAACGTCCAGACTGCCTTCGACGTGAGGAGCATCATCGGACTCAAAGGCCTGGATAACATGGATCAACACGTCACTGTCACGTACTGCCTGCAGGAAAGTAACAGCTGACTTTTCCTGGCCAGGTACCAGTCCTGGAATGTCGACCGCTTCCAGCGTGGCATATGTAGTTTTCTTAGGCTTGAACAATCCTGACAAGAAATCGACTCTGGCATCAGGAACCTTGACCACGCCTTTGTTCGCTTTGTTCTGTCCGGCTGTATTTTTGACTCCGGTTAAAAGCTGAAACAATGTGCTCTTACCGGAATTCGTCAGCCCTACTAATCCAATCTGCATTAATATACCATCCTTAATATTAGGGGACACACCTTGATGCTTCCGCTTCACTTCAGCTACGCAGGGAGCAAGGAATGTCCCCTATCTTCTTTCGTTGAAACTTTAGGTCAATGTAACAACAGCCATGATGAGAAAAGTTAGGTTGATCAACAGACCTAGGCCCCACATACCGTATGATGCCGACTCCATGTAGCCGAACAATCGATTGGCCACCGTCATAAAAAAGGCTAAAATGAACATGGCCAGAACCATCAATAATACCACCATCTCATGTCCTGCCGCGTTGCCGGGAAGGAAGATGGCTAGGAATGCGCCCAGTGCAAACACCGATACGACATTCAGGGCAAAAAGTGCCAAATACAGAAGGTCTTCAGATGGATTCTTGCCTACTATATCATCCGGTATCTCGAAGTAATCTATTTCTTTGATCTCAACCTGACAATGTTCTTTACAGGCTTTAAGCAATTCGGGAGATGAATTGATCCCGTAATTTCCCAGCGAACTCTTTATCATAAGCAGGTTTTCTGTGGTATTGCCAAATACCTTGCCCACTGTCATCCCTTTGACGAGATATGTTCCTGCCACATAGCCCGGCCAACTGCAGCCTAGAATGTTCAAGAAGTTAAGCTTACCTTCTGCATGAATGGCCTCTGTTATCTCATTCCAAGGGATTATGTATCGTTTATGAGCCCAAACGATCGTTAAGGCCTGTTCATCCACGATATATTTGATTGTCAGCAAGCCATAATACATTACCAAAAAAGCGACCAAAAAGAGGTAGGTAGGAATGAGCAGCACCATTTTGAAGATAGTATCGCTAGGTGCAATAGAATAATTGATCCCCCAGATTGTAACGCCAAAGAATATGGCCCCCAGTAGGAATCCGGAAAAAATACCTTTGCCTTTGGTTAGCTTGAGAGTCAAAGCGTATCCCCCTTAATAAATGAAATCATTGAAAAATACATTCTATGTATTGGATTTAATTCCTGCTATCCTTTTTGTCACAATTGTATTCGTAAAAACCGCGTCCCGTCTTGCGGCCGAAGTGACCAGCTCTCATCATAGTCGATAACAAGGGATGGGGGCGATACTTGGAGTCTCTGAATTCCTCGTACATGTTGAGTATCACCGAATAAATCGTATCGACACCCAGTCTGTCGGCCATTTCCAGCGGACCCACCGGCATCCCGGCGCCTAATTTCATGGCCTGATCAATATCTTCACGGCTGGCTAATCCTTCGGCATATATCCCGACCGCTTCATTTATCATGGGAGCAATTATACGGTTCACAATAAATGCCGGCGACTCGCGCTCTACTAAAATGCATTCTTTGCCCATATTACGAGTTACGTCTATGGTTCTCTTTACCGTTTGATCAGATGTCTCGATGCCTTTCACGACCTCAATCAGGGACATGAATGGCACCGGATAAAAGAAATGCATGCCTATGATCCGGTTCTTATGCTTAGTGCCGGAGGCGATCTCTGCGATGGAGAGTGACGAAGTGTTAGTCGCCAGTACTACGTCCTCGGCAAAGATACCGTCCAGCTCTGCGAAAACCTGTTTTTTGACCGACATGTTTTCGACTATTGATTCGATCACCATGTCTGCTTCATGAATCTCTGAAAGATCAGTGACACCTGTGATACGTGACATTATCTGATCCCTGGCTTCTGTGGTAATAGCCCCGTTGTTGATCGAATTGTCCAATGATTTTTCGATTCCGTGTAAACCACGCTGTACAAGTGTATGCCTGAGGTCTCTGATCATAACTTCATATCCGCCCTGGGCGGCAACTTGTGCGATACCGGCACCCATGACGCCTGCTCCTAATACTGCTATTTTCTTGATCCCCAAACCACAAGACTCCTTTCCAACCAGGCAAACTATACTCCGAAGCTGACCCCCACCGCCTTTGCCGTAGAGATCAGATCGCTGTTTACCGACACTTTTTTTATTTCGCCTACAGCATCCATCAACGGCACTGTAACAATATCCGGGGTGCGCAGGCTGACCATAGTTCCGTACTGGCCACGAAACACACAACGAGCAGCGGCTACACCGTATCTAGTGGCCAAAATCCGATCAAACGCGGAAGGCATACCGCCTCTTTGCAGATGACCTAGCACCGTGACCCTGGTCTCCATACCGGTGATTCTTTCTATCGCATCACCAATTGCATTACCTATCCCGCCTAATCTGACAGGGTCGTGGCTGTTGGCAACAGTCTTCTTCACTACCATTTCCCCGCCCTCCGGGAATGCACCTTCAGAAACTACAACAATACTGAACTTTTTGCCTGCTTCATATCTCTCCCTTACTTTATCGCATATTTTCTCAATATTAAAGGGAATTTCCGGTATTAGTATGACATCAGCCCCGCCAGCTAGGCCAGATTCAAGCGCGATCCAACCCGCGTAACGTCCCATTACTTCGAGGATCATCACCCGGTGGTGTGATTCGGCAGTCGTATGAAGCTTGTCCAGAGCCTCGGTGGCGGTAACAACGGCGGTATTAAAGCCAAACGTCACTTCAGTGGCCGAGAGATCATTATCAATGGTTTTGGGGACTCCTACTACATTGATACCTCTTCTTTTCTGAAGCTCGTAAGCGATCGACAAGCTGCCATCGCCACCGATAACGATCAATGCATCTATTTCAAGGGTTTTTAGGTTTTCCAACACTTTGCCCGACATATCAAGTTTTTCTGTTTTTCCGTTTTGCTCCAGGGGATATTCGAAAGGATTATCCCTGTTGGTAGTGCCTAGGATAGTTCCACCTTTAGGAAGGATCCCGGCCACGATATCAGGGGTCAATTCGCGATACTGGTTCTCTACCAGACCTTTAAAACCGTCCTCAAAGCCAAACACCTGCATTTTATAGTCGTTTACCGCTGTCTTCACGATAGCCCTTATTACGGCATTCAGGCCCGGACAATCGCCTCCCCCAGTCAATATCCCGATCTTACGAGCTTTTCCCGGCATCTATTTATTTCCCTCCTGCGTTATAAATCTTGAGATAGAACGGTCATAAGTAAGTTCAACATCTGCAGAAAAATAGCACGCCGGAAGTTCCCGTCTGGACTGGTGATATCTGATACACTCACAGCACAGCCCCTTGCGTGAACAAACTTCATACGTGCAGTTGCATTTGTGATTATTCTTGTCCTTCTTGCAGTCCACAGATAGCCCCTTCAACTCTAATCACATGGCACACCTGTCCATAAGCTTAGGGTGGGTTATTTAACCCACCCTTCATATTGTAGCTTTGCTGGTATTAGGGATTATTAGCACCGGGAAATTAAGGTTTTTCTTTGAGGGTGACCTGAATCACCATTTCCTTACCCTGACGAATAATAGTTATATTTACTTTGGCACCGATTTTCATGTTGCTTATCTGATCGGTAACATCGCTGCTGTCCTCGACCTCACTGTTATTGATTTTGGTTATCACATCGCCTTTAATAATGCCAGCCAGGTCTGCCGGAGCACCTGACACCACATCCTGTACGATCGCACCTTTCTCGTTCTTCAGTCCCAGATAGCTGGCCAGATCTGGAGAGATATCCTGGATCATGACCCCTATATAAGGTCTAGCGATCTTTCCTTTGTTAATCAGTTGGTTCAAAACATCCTTGGCAGTATTTATCGGGATGGCAAAGCCAATTCCATGTGCACTAGCATTGACAGCGGTGTTTATACCTATAACCTGTCCACTTGTCGTTAGCAGCGGTCCTCCAGAGTTTCCAGGGTTAATAGCAGCATCAGTTTGTATAAGTTTTTTGTATTTGCGCCCTTCTATTGTCATAGGACGTTCCTTGGCACTTATGATTCCGGCAGTAACTGTATGATCCAGACCGTATGGACTGCCGATCGCAATAACGCCGTCACCGACTCTGGTAGTATCGGAGTTACCCAATGTCAAGAAATTGAGCTTTTTATCCACATCAATCTTAAGAACAGCTAGATCCAGCTGGTTATCTGAACCAACAATTTTGGCTTTGACCGGTTTGCTGATTCCGGCTACCTTTACTGACACTGAATTGGCACCATTTACCACATGGTAATTAGTAATGATATATCCAGCATCATTGATGATAAATCCAGTCCCTATTCCCTTTTCGGTTTCATCACCGGGTGTTTGATTGTCTCCAAAAAAATCTTTAAAAAACGGATCATTGAACAATGGGTCCTTGCTCTGACTTACTTTTACGGTAGATTCGATAGTTACGATTGATGGCCCTACCCTATCCACCAGATCCGCAATGTTGCTCGGTACAGCATTTACCGATGCATCGGCTTTAGTGGCTCCCAAGCTGTTACCCAAATCAGTAGATTGCGGTGTACTGTAGGCGGCTGCTCCCAGCATTATACCAACCACTAGGACAGCGATCATAGACATAATTCTGTTTTTATTCATATTCTCTTCTCCTTCCGGACGCAAATGTTCATGAGACTAATTATAACTCAGTATTTTAATAAGTGAAGCAAATATCTTGAGTTACTACGTCAAAATTTTGCCTGCATTTCGAACATTTATCAAACCTCCCTACAAATAAAAGTTAATAATAACCTCATTTATCTATACGTGATTTATTGTAATAACCTTTTATTAATTTTTGCTTAAAATTGTATTAAGAATCCTTTTCTCTTTTCTCCTCCATTTTCATGATCACCCTATAATACTCGTTTAATACTGCATCAAGCATTTGACTTGCCGCTACCACTTGGGGATCAGTTGTATCTCTATCCTTCATCACATTACCTAAATTCTTTCTTAATGATTCGATCTCTTCAAGTATTCTTTTCAGATCTTCACTCATATTCATAACCACCTTTCAAGACTAGGTTCTGCAAGCCTACGTCCCATTTATCAGGTGGATTATGCGCAGAAAGGTTAATTCCGGAAGCAATACACGCCAATCCGCATATTTATGCAGATGATCTTTGCATGTTTATGCAACGCCCGGATGGGCGGGACCTTCCGACACCCGCCAGTGTTCGACTGCCGCGGACGCTGTATATTTATAAATCCAGTCCCCTGCGCCAAGATTGTTGTCTTTTGTCAGTAATTTCATATAAAATAAATCATGTCTTATGAGAGGAAATCATCATGATCCTGGTCAGTGCCTGTTTGCTGGGCCGCAACTGCAAGTACAACGGTTCCAACAATGATAATGCTGCCGTGCGCCAGGCTTTATCCGGCAAAGATGTGGTGCTGGTTTGTCCTGAGGTTTTTGGCGGTCTTAGCGTACCACGTCAGCCCTGTGAGATAGTTGGTGGTGACGGCCAAAGTGTTCTGCAGGGCGCGGCACGGGTGGTGGATTCTAACGGTGATGATGTAACTCCGGCATTTATCAAGGGTGCTGAAATCTGTTTGCACATAGCCCAATTAAACAAATGCAAAAAGGCTATACTAAAAATGCGTAGTCCGTCATGCGGCACTGTTCAAATCTACGATGGTAGTTTTTCCGGTCATTTGATACCTGGTGACGGGGTCACCGCCGCTCTATTAAAGAATCACGGGATCGAAGTATTATCCGAGGATGAATTCGTAAGTGAACATGGAGGATCGAAGTGAAAGCAATTGCCCTATTATCAGGTGGTTTGGACTCTCAGCTAGCTATATGTGTGATCAAGAACCTGGGCATCGAGGTTGAGGCTGTCAACTTTAAGACACCGTTTTTTGGCGGAGGGATGAAGATTTCTGAGGCATGTGATAAGCTGGGTGTTCCTCTGAATACTTTTGATGTATCTGATGAGTATATGGAGATCCTGCGCCATCCCCAACATGGTTTTGGCAAGAACCACAACCCCTGCATCGACTGCCACGGTTTTATGCTTCGAAAGACCGGCGACTATATGAAGCAAGCAGGCGCGAACTTCATGATTACCGGTGAAGTTCTGGGCCAGCGGCCTATGAGTCAGAACCGTTCTTCGCTTGATGTAGTAGAGAAACTATCGGGTTATAAGGGACTAGTCCTACGCCCTCTCTGCGCCAAACATTTGCGACCAACTATTCCTGAGATGGAAGGCTGGGTCAATAGAGACGACCTTCTGGATATACGCGGCCGTACCAGGACTAGACAGATGGAATTGGCTGAACATTATGGTGTGATCGATTACCCTTCCCCGGCTGGCGGCTGCCTGCTGACGGTAGAGAATTTCTCTCAACGCCTATTTAGACTTTTTGAAATGAAGCCAGATACGGTGGCATCCGAAACCGAACTGTTGAAATACGGCAGGCACTTCATATTCGATTCGCGTTCGATTTTGGCAGTAGGACGTAAACATTCTGAAAATGAAGCTCTGATAAGTGTGGCAATAGAAGGCGACTATTTGCTGAAAGTGGCCACTCACCCTGGCCCTACGTCGTTGTTGAGAAGTTTCGGCCCGGTTCAGAAGTCAGATATCGAACAGGCGGCTCGAATCACAGCTCGCTACAGCGATGCACACGATAAGCCTACCGCCTCTGTCAAGGTGTGGCAGCCTGGCCAAACGGAGTCATTTATGGAAGTTGAGCCTATGGATAAGGATAGTATGCCTTTACCTGTATAGTACTTGAGCTAACCTAGTTGCAGATTGCGCGGGGTGATACCTTCTTTTAGGTAATATCGTTCCCCTTCTTTGTTGACCCGGCCCATCCTGACAAGGCGATTTACATGGTGCCAGACCATCATAGACTCGTAGTGGAAGAAAATGAGCTTGGGTTCTGGGAATTCCTTATATATAGGTCTTTCAGAGGCTATTTCCTCTACCGTGTTCTTACCGCTAAACATCACCTTGATTATTTCTTCCTCCCGTAAATAGAGTTTATCCCTATAATCAGCCATTCTCTTCCCCACTTTACTGGTCAGAGGGCGGGCTCCATGGCCTGGCACAATGATGTCCGGCCCTAGATCGATGAGACGGTTTATGGATTCTATGAATTGATCGATATCCGAATCCAGAGTCCCGTACCAGGGACCAAACATATCGCCAGTGATGTCACCCGTAAACACAAAGCCTTCACGCGGAAAAGTAAAGCAGCAGTGCCCAGCACTGTGCCCCGGTGTATGCATCACGTCAAATCCTATAGTACCGACATTGATCCTTTGACCTTCGACGATAGCATGATTAACCAGCATTTCATAGTAGCCAACAGCATCTGCATATAGTGGTCGTATAATGTCATCATGGTAAAGATCGAAGCCAAAAGTTCGCAGGAATTCCTCTTTTCCGGTCAAAAGATGGTGATCCGCTTCATGAAGATATATCTGCGCTCCGGAAAAATCTTTATTATGCAAGACATGGTCAGGATGGCCATGCGAATTTACGATCATTTGAATGGGTCGATCTTTGATCTGGTCGAATTCTGCTTCTGAGGCACTGGTATCTACGAGGCACAGCACCTCATCCTCAATCAACAGGCAGTTGCACTCCGGAAACTTGAATTCAGGTGCTTCTAACAGACAAATCCCCTTGAACAAGCTTTTCATGATCCTAGCCCTCGCTGTCTTCTTTGAAAATCGATAGATCTATCATTCGGAACATCTCTTGGTATCCTTCCTGGCTGGGGTGAGCCACATCTAATAAGAGGTCGGTTCTCAGACTGCCGTCAGCGGTGAAGAATGCCGAATAGAAGTCGATGGTCGCCTGTCCTTGTTCCTGGGCATAATCTTTCGTCCATTTTCGCACCCGACTCAACCGTGCCTCGTATTCTTCGTCATCAAAGGGCGTCAGCAATCCCCAGATCACCTTGATACCGTTATCCTTCGCTATCCTGGCCATTTCCCCCAGGTTCCACACTATGCGGTCATATGATTCGCGCCAGACAATGTCATTGGCGCCCCCCATAATGATTACGTAGTCTGGGTTCTTGTCCACCACATGACGAAAGAATCGATCCAGCATTTCTGTAGTTGTATTGCCGTTTATGCCACGATTAATAACTTTGTAGCCGGTCGCATCGGCCAGCTTCTCAGTCCACGAGACGTGAGGTCCCCACGGAAACCCATAGGTAATGCTGTCACCAATGCACACTATTGTCTTCATGCAGACACCCCCGATAATATCGTTTTTGGTAGTTGTTTAGATTGCAACTACCTTGACTTGATGCGATACTTATCCCCTTCGACAAGTTCGACTTCGTCGCGCTTCATCATGCTGTCTAGATGCTTCTCTATCATCCGGTGTTCCCAGAATGGGAAATACGGATGTTCATAGCTGGGATAAACAACATATTTGCCGACCAAATCTTTTATAGTAGCCGGATTCTTTAGCAGTTCCCGTAGTCTATCTTCTCTTTCTATGGTTCTAGCATAATAGCTGTCTATTTGTTCAGTGACGTTTTCTGTAATCGGACGCCGGTGGCTGCAGCAATAGATTCTGGGGTTTATTTCCCTGACTTTCGCTATTGATGATCGAAAATCTTCAAGATTGGAGAGGTAATCACCATAATGCGGTCCAAAGGGGATCAAATCGATGTCCCCAGCGAACAGTAAACCCTCTCTTTCGAAGTAAAACCCGCAGTGTCCGGGTGTATGTCCTGGTAGATGCAGGACCTGCGCCTTCAACCGGCCAAAATGAATGATCTCTCCTTCGGCAAAAAAGCCATCTACCCGCGCTGGCACAAAGGGAGCCAGGGTCGAACCACTGTTCTGGCGGATCGGCCCCCGCGGAATCGGCATTATCTCGTCCCATTGAAAGAACCCGGTATACAGATCACGACTTGTTTCGTCCACCATGGGCGGGTAATCCAGTCTATGCATCAAAATCCGGGCATTGGGAAACAAATCATTGCCCCAGGTATGATCTTTGTGATAGTGCGTATTTAACACCAGATGGATGCTTTCCAAATCGAACGGTGCATAAGCGCTTTGGCCGGCTCCGCTCTCTATTATCACCCGAAGTTCGTCTTCGATAAGCAGACTATGGCAGTAAGGAAACCCCTTTCCTTCCGCCTTTATAAACTTGATACCTGGTGCGATTTCTGCGATCAATGCTTTATTTACTCCCGGTTTTATCGATAATTCTGGTAATGGATTCCCCTACCTTTTTGATATTAGCACCATAGCCGGCCCAATCGCCATTTTTCATAGAATTCTGGGCCTGATCGAAGTAAGTCTTGGCCTCTTTAGCAATATCCCCTAGAGTCTCCTGGGGATTAGTCGCTGTCGGAGTCTCAATGACAGGCTGTTGGCCGTTTTGTCCAAATATGCTAATCAATGCTTCCTGCAGCGTGGGTTCCATTACCACCTTGTCACCATAAGCCACAATGATTCGGCGCAGCTCAGGTATTTGGCTGGTTTCCGACTTCAGATAGATGGGCTCGACATACATTATAGAGTTCTTAACTGGAATCACCAGCAGGTTGCCCCTTATGACCTGAGATCCTTTCTGGCTCCACAGAGTCAACTGTTGCGATATATCGGCATTTTGATCGATTCTTGATTCTACCTGCATAGGACCGTATATCATTTCCTGTTTGGAGAAGTCGAAGACCTTTAGCTTGCCATAATTTTCCTGATCGGAACGGGCACAGAACCAGGATATCATGTTGTCCTTGCCCTTTGGTGTATAAGGCATCATTAGTATGAACTCCGGCTTGACCTCTCCTGGCAGCTGCATGATCACATAGTATGGCTGGACATTTTCGGTCTTGCGCTCAGCGCCGAATATTTCGGTCGGGATATTCCACTTATCTTCTTTGGAATAGATCAGGTCTGGATCAGACATATGATATATCGAGTACATCTCGGTCTGTACCGTGAACATGTCTTCTGGATAACGAAGATGCTCCTTCAAACTAGTCGGCATCTTGGCTATGGGTTTGAACATGCCAGGGAAGATGCTGGCATATGAGCGTATCAATGGATCGACGCTGTCGGCCTGGTAGAATGTCGTATTGCCGTTGTAAGCATCGATGACCACTTTTACCGAATTGCGGATATAGTTGTATTCTTGCGAATTGGTACGGTTATTGATCAAGCTGCTGATATCAACGGTTTCGGGATTAAGATCGCTAATATCCTGGCCATATGGCTGTGAGTAAGGATACATGCTGGTTTGAGTATAGGCATCCATCATCCAATACAGGCGGCCATCAGCCACCACCAGATACGGATCCTGATCATATGATAAGAACGGAGCGATCTGCTTGACCCGTTCAGAAACGTTGCGGTTTAGCAGCACCCTGCTATCAGGCTGTATTTCTGACGAAAAGAGGATCTGATAATCACCGAGAGACCAGGCCAAAGCCAACCTGTTCAAGAACGAGCCTACCTTTATTCCACTCGTCTCTTTATAAGTCGTGTACTGGTTAGGAGTACTCGGATAGTCGAACTCCTTGGTCTTAGTGTTGACAAACACGTAGGAATCTGAAGTTTCACCATAATATATTTCTGGTCGATCGATCTTAACATCGACACCGATGCGGGGCGGGATATCCTTAATAAATAGATTGGGCAGCCCTTCCTGGGCCATTTCATTGACTGGACTCATAACGATGCCATAGCCATGGGTATACTGCAGTTTAAGATTTTGCCAGGTTTTAGCGGTATCAGTCAGACCCGCCTGGTTCATTTCACGAGCCGCCAGCATCACCTGGCGATACTGACCATTTACTTTATAGCGATCGATATCCACGTCTTTGAAACTATAGTATCCTTTGATCTCCTGTATAGCCTGATAAGTCTGCAGCAGTGGCTGCCAATCCCATAGCCGTACATTGGCTATAGTATCACGGTTTTTCTGAACATCCTGCCATTTCAAGTCATATTTCACGTCAAAGGACTCGGAATTGACTTTATCCAGGCCATAGGCAGCGCGCGTAAACTTAATATTGTGGCCTATATATGGCCTTTCTTTTTCCCTCTCGTTGGGTTCGACTGATAACTTTTGGACTACACCCGGGTATACCACGCCAAAGACAAAGGCTAGTACCAACCAAGCTCCGACAGAATAAAGGACCCAGTTTAAGCGTTTGATAAACATATTCATCAGAAGCAGCACACCAACCACCACCGATATAATCAGCAGCAGTTTGTATGCCAGAAGTCGGGCATGAACATCGGTATAACCGGCTCCAAAAACCACACCGAGTTTAGAGTATAGCAGGTTATAGGAATCCAATTTGTATCCCCATGATTTGACAATAAATATCAAGGTCAGGAGAATGGCTATATGGGCTTTTGGCCAATTGAACTGTTTCCATTCCACAGCCATAAAATCAAAAGCAGCAGTCAGTAGATATACCACCCCGACTGCCATAGTTGTCATAACCAGTAATGGCATCAAGATGTTGTAAATAAGCTGATAAAAGCTAAGTTTAAAAACATAGAAAGACACGTCGTGGCCGAACACCGGATCTGAAATGGCAAACGGCACAGAATGCATAAATCTCAAGACCGTCATCCAACTGTCGGCTGCGATAGACCCCACCAGAGCAGCCAGAAAAAAGCTGATTGTAAAGAAAATGTAGGTTACAGCCTTCGATTTTAACAACAATTCCCACTTAGGGGGCGGCTGGAAAAGGATTTCCCTGCCTTCTTCAGTCTTTTCCCCTTTCTGCCGCGAATACTTGCGAGTAAGCATTAAATTGCTGAAGAAGAAAACGAATACAACAGCAAAAACAAGAATTCCCCAGAACCATCTAGCCTCGAATGATGTCAAAAACACATCACCATAGCCCAGGGATTTGAACCACTGCAGCTTGACTGCAAAGTTCGACAACCATGATGTGAACATAACTACGATTACAGCGATAACCACAAGTATTGTTTTACCAAAGGAACGAGATTCCAAATGAATTCTCCTCTCTAATAAATGCCTTTCAGCAAAGTCTCTTTTCTAAGGCTTTGACACTGACAAGTAGTATTTAGCGGTATCTTAGCAATGGCGCCCAGCAGGATCTTGCCGATGGTGTAGCCTTCGCTATAGAATATTTCCTCCAATTCCTTATGCTGCCACGGCTGCACAACACCTTCACCGTAATTGACAACCAGGTAAATGCCAGCATAACAGGCTCCGATCTCACGCGCCAGATACACCTCAGGGCATATACTCTGCCCGACCACGTCAGCTCCTGCTATGCCCAGGTGCCGGACTTCGGCAGGGCTCTCGAAATGACGGCCATCGGTCACCGCATAGACCCCACGTTTAAACAATCTATAATCTTTGAATGTCGCAGCTTCCTTCTCGAGTAAAGTGCGCAAATCATTGCATAGTGCATCACGCATGACAAGTAGATAACGGTCATCAAGTCCCACATCTTTACGCATGGATTGGTCTAAATAATCGTCAGGTATGATAATATCTCGCGGATCCAGCAGATGATTGACACTGCCGACCCCGCCTTCAGCAAACACCGCCTTGACCCCGGCTTCCCGAAACACCCAGAATATCTGCCGGGACGCATTGGCTCGCGTAATACCCTGTCGCCAGCCGTGCATACGGCAGCAGAGAACTCTTCTGGTTTTAAATTCGCCGGCTACCTCCAGCAGCTTAAGCGGCGGCGAATCACCGTAAGGTGTAGTAAATACCAGGTTTTCTTCCAACACCTTAACATTTGACAAGTCAAGCTCCTGCGGAAAATCAAGATTAAATATTGTTGATCCGCCGATGATAGCGACTTCGGCCATTGGGACCTGCATGTTCCCACTCCCTTATCACACCGTAATTAGAAGACTTTTAATATCTTATATTCTGTATCCCGGAGCGCGGCCTTTTTACCTGCATCCTGGATAATATTGACCATTGATTCTACAGACATGCGATTTTCCAGGCCAGTAGCCCGTACCACATTCTCTTCCAGCATGGTACTGCCTAGATCATCGGCTCCGAACAGGAGTGAAACCTGTCCCACAGCCATGCCCTGAGTCACCCATGAACCTTGAATATGCTTAAAATTGTCCAGGTACAGCCGCGATAAGGCCAGCATGCGCAGATACTCTAGAGTTCCGATTTTTTTGCCCATAAGCTCGTTATTTCCAGGATTATAGGCCCACATGATAAATGCGCGAAAACCGCCGGTCTTATCCTGCAGCTCGCGCAGTCTGGCCAGGTGAGCCAGCCGTTCCTGGATATTATCCACGGTGCCCAACATCATGGTAGCGGTAGTTTCAATCCCTAATTGATGGGCTTCCTCCATCACCTTCAGCCATTGTCGAGTATTTATTTTATTAGGACTGATGGCTTCCCGCACCCTATCGTCTAGAACCTCGGCACCGCCGCCTGGCAGCGAGGCCAAACCGGCTTTTTTCAGCCTCTCCAGGGTATCAAAGGTGGGCAGCCCTGATATTTTCGCAATATGCGTGATTTCTGGAGCAGTTAGCGAATGGATCACTATCTGTGGAAACTCGCTTCGTATATTTCGAAACATGTCTTCAAAGAAATCGATTTGCAGATCAGGATGCAGCCCACCCTGTATCATGACCTGACTGGCTCCTGCATCCACTGCTTCTCGTATTTTGCTGCTTATCTCGGGCCATCTCAGCACATAACCCTGCTCATGGCCAGGTGGTCGGTAAAAAGCGCAGAATTTACAGCCACAGACACATATATTGGTGTAGTTTATGTTGCGGTCGATTATAAAAGTAATGATCCCTTCAGGGAATATGCGGTCCCGCACGACAGTCGCGGCCTCAGCTAGATCCAGCAATTCTGCTTCCGCGTACAGAGATAGGAATTCCGTATCTGTCATCCTGCGGCCAGCAGTGATTTCTCTAAGCATATCCTGCATACTAACATTAACCCCCTAGAAATGCCAGTTCTGGCACTTCTTCAAGCAAACCCATCCGCTGTGCCTCTCTATAGTAAGCCAGTAGACCAGCCTGCTTGCTGGTATCGAAATCGTACTTCAAAGTAGCAAAATATTCTTCCAGGTATTCCGGGCTGAACACTTCCCACTCCGCACATTTGCGGGCGACATCTTTGATGTTTTCTAGACTGTAATGCATAGACTCCAGAAAACCCTGCTTGATCTTGTCTACCATTTCCGCATTTCTCTCGGCATAGTCACGTCTGATCGCCCATACTGCAAAAACCATGGAATGGCCATTATACTCATGCCATTCGCGTACCAGATCATAAATGTACAGCTTTTCCTCCATGGTGTAATGAGCCCGCAGTGCTGGGTCGCCGATCAATAGTGCAGCATCAGCTTCCAGCAGCATAGAGCGGAGTTCGGGGGGAGATTCGAAGTATTCTACATCAAGACCGTATTTTCGGCCTAAAATGATCTTGGTCAGCACTTGTGAAGTGGCTGAGGTGTTGGTCAGAGCTATCCGTTTGCCGCCTAATTCATTGATGGGGATTTTCGACACCAGCAAAATGCTCATGACCTCGGTTTCAGCACTTATTGAAATATCGGGCATCAGGATAAGATCCTTGTGATGACGGGCATACTCTATAGAAGATATGGGTGCCATATCCAGCTGATCCTCCCGCAGCATGCGGTTCAGATCTGAAGGTGTACCCTTGATCAGGTCAACGTCCAGAAGTACTTTTTTCTCAATAAGACCATAAAAAAGTGGAAAACAGTTTATAAAGTGGATATGTCCAACTCTTGGTCTCATGTTAATTCCCCTCTCAATATCGAGCTACTATTTTGTATAGCGTATCACGCTCAACCGCCTCATAACCGGCTTCATGGATGAGCCGAATAATGTCATCGCGCGTGATCCCCACATCGGTGGTGGCACCAGCTGCATGGGTGATGCGTTCTTCTATAACTGTGCCGTCCAGGTCATCGGCACCAAATTCCAGAGCTATCTGGGCTATCGGCACCCCCAGCATGATCCAAAATGCTTTAATGTGATCAAAGTTATCCAGCATCAGTCTAGCGATGCTGATCGTGCGCAGGTCATCGAAAGCGCTGGTCCGCTTAAGGCTAGAAAGTTCCGTATTTTCCGGATGGAATGCCAGCGGGATAAAAGCTTGGAATCCTCCGGTCTGATCCTGTAGTTCGCGCAGTTGGAGCAGATGGTCTACCCGTTCCTCAACAGTCTCAACATGGCCGTACAGCATGGTGGCATTAGTGCGAATATCCAATGAATGAGCAGTAGCCATAACTTCCAGCCATTGCTTGGCACTGGCTTTCTTGGAACAGGTCAAGCCGCGGATGCGATCACTCAGTATTTCGGCACCACCACCAGGCATGGAACCCAATCCAGCTTCTTTAAGTGTTTTCAATACATCGTATATAGACAGGCCAGATATCCGGCTGAAATATTCGATCTCCACGGCAGTGAAGGCCTGCAGGTGGACTCCAGGAAACTCACGGCGCAGCCTATCGATCACATCAACATAATATGAAAAAGGCAGATCCGGGTGCAGCGCACTAACGATGTGCAGCTCAGTAATATCTGCTGGTCCTTTCCGGGCATACTCGACAGCATCCTCAACTGTCATCGTATAGGCTTGAGCATCATCCTTGTCCTTACCGAAAGCACAGAATGTACACCGTGATACACAAACATTGGTCAGATTGACATGCTGATTGACATTGAAAAACACCATCTTGCCAGTCTTTTCAATCTTTTTAGCCCGTGCTAGGCGTCCCATTTCCAGTAATTCGTAAGACTTATACAGGTCAATACCGTCCTGCCTGTCCAATCTTACACCGTTCCTTACCTTTTCAATGATCCTGCTAAGTTCTCCGTTCATTAACGCGACCTCATAAGTGAATTTCTATTAATTATATCAAAACCAAATAAAAAAGCCCGACTATTTCGGGCTGTGGTTCATCAATTATCGAGGAACAGTCACTCTATCCTTCAATTGCCTTTTTTGAAGATTTTTTAGACTTTTTAGTCTTGGTCTGCTCTGTCAGATCGGAAAAGGTTAGAAGCCATTCTAATCGGTTTATAACTTCTTCAGTTGACCCGCGCCCGGTATAAATAAGGGGTTGACATGAAAAACTCTCCATGAACTTGTGCAGATCATCAGCGACCTGCTTAAGTTCAGCCACTTCCTGCTTTATTTTGACTGATTTGTATCTAGATAAGCTTTTTTCCAGCTCGGCAATGCGAGTCGTGAGTTCCTCTAAACGATCACTTATTATGCCAGCCGGTAAAAAATTGGTCATCTTAACACCCTTCCCTGTAAGAACTGTACATTTAACCCCTTAAATAAACATTCATCTCTTCAATTACGTCATTTGGGACCTCAGCTTTTCCAAGTTTGACATCTGGTGAGTAGATACCATGGTAATCGCTGCCACCAGTCGCCAGTAAGCCCCTTTCCTTGGCTATCTCTTTATATTTATGGACCATTTCATCTCGTTTGGGTCCGAAATAATAATAGTATACTTCAAGACCGACATTTTTCTGTGATAATAGTTTTATTACCAAATCATCGTCCCAAAGCAGTCCCGGGTGAGCTAAAACCGGGATTCCCCCAGATTCTTTGATGAGAGCTACTGCTTCAAAGAACGGATTGATTTCAAAATTCACATAAGCCTGACCTCTAGGTGTAAGATATTTTCTAAGGATCTCAAAGGCTTGTTCCTTATTTGTAATATATCCGGCCTCGATCAACAGCAGAATAATATGGTTCTTACCCAGTATACCGCCATCATTGATAGTATCTATAAGTTTATTTTCATTGATATCAAAGCCAAGGTTCTTCATATTACTTGCAATTTGCAGGTATGTTTCATTGCGGCACTGGCCAAGGAAGCTTATCCAACTCCTGAATTGCTTATCCAGCGGATCAAACATATAGCCAAGGAGGTGAACTTCGCGTCCACTATGCCAGGTTACCAGCTCTATTCCAGGTATCAAAGTGATATCCTGATCCCCTGCATCAGCCACGGTGTCCATGCCCTGCAGGCTCTCATGGTCAGTCAGACTGATTAACGATAGACCAGCCGCCTTGACATCTCTTATCATTTCCAGAGGCTCTGTAGCTCCGTCAGATGCCGTAGTGTGCAGATGCAAGTCGATGATCGATTTAAACAATTTGCTCAATTCTCCGGTTCAATCTAATTCCTATAATTATATTAACAAAAACCACTTGGTGGATTCTACCTAGGAATATTCTGATTGGCAGAACTTTTCGGGAGTTGAAATGCGCCGACTCATATGTTAGAATAACCATGCGGATTTCGCAGGGGAGTAGCTCAATTGGTAGAGCAGCGGTCTCCAAAACCGCGGGCTGTGGGTTCAAGTCCTGTCTCCCCTGCCAGATAATTAAAGCCCCACTTTTTCAAGTGGGGCTTTTTAGATTAATGACATAAGCGAATCTCTTCGTTATTTCTAAAATCCCGTTTGACGGCGAGCTGTTTCGCCGGAATGCCGATGGAATCGAATCTGACGTTTTCGGCAGATGAGCAGCGGCCAATCACTGGCTTTTCTCATGCCTTGATCTTCACTCCCGTCTTCAATCTAAACCAATTATCTTACTTTTTGCTATCCCAGTAAGCTTCAGCTTCCGCTTCCATCTTATCCAGTCTTGTGTAATAGTCTGGATATTCGTTAAGATGCGCCAGGGCGATCTTCGCCGTAGTTAAGGGATCATCATTGGTTACATTGGTATGTGGGTCGCGGGCTCCATGCTCCAGCTCCACATCCATTCCCCGGCGGAATTGTTCTACATCGAATTTACTCCAGTCGATTGCGAGTTTCTCCCCGTATTCCTTGGCTTTTTCAGATGTAAAGACCTTTTTTTCTGACATTTACGGCGTCCCCTTTCAAATATCTTTCAATAAACCACTAAATTACTTCTAGCTGTAGCTTTTCCAGATCATGCACAACTATTTGCTTACGTTCGATGGTTATCAGCCCTGTATCCTGCAGGTCGGTTATGATTTTGGTGGCCGTTTCCCGCGAGACCCCGATGAGATTGGCCAGTTCGGCGTGGGTCAGCTTTA
Organism: Acidobacteriota bacterium; assembly: GCA_050259595.1. Classification (GTDB taxonomy): domain Bacteria; phylum Bacillota; class Syntrophomonadia; order Syntrophomonadales; family DTU052; genus JBLNAX01. Next base: position 47,436 of record JBLNAX010000053.1, read on the forward strand.
GCGACACCTTCATTTGCCCTTTTTCCAGCTTGGCATGCTTTTCCGCCAGCTGCACCAGATTGCATATTACCCGGCTGCGCGCATTCAGGAACAGTAGATCCTTTATCTGCTGGTCGGCCTCCCGCAGGCGTTCACCAAGAATACTGATTACTTTGCGGCCTAAATGCGGGATTTGATCGATGAGCATTTCGAAGTCGACTTTTGAAATGACAGCCACAGTTGTTTGTTCCAGGGTCTCGGCGGCTGCTGAGCGGCTGTTCTGTTCAAACAATGCCATCTCTCCCAGTATCTCGCCCTCTCCTAGAATGGCCAGAGTCTTTTCCCGGCCATCTTTACTGAGCTTAACGATCTTGATCAATCCCGAGGTGACTATGTAGATACCGTCGGTGTCCTGTCCTTCAACAAATATAGTAGTTCCTTTGGGATATATTCGTTCGTTTGACTTGCTTTCTACTTTCTTTAGTTCTTCAGGTTCGAGGCCTTTAAAAAATGAAACTCTACTCAGGTCCACAAATTACCCCTCCATCTATCAATTGGAGTATGACATATAAGCTCCTAGGCTGACAACAAAAGTGACTCTACCGTCATAGCCTGACTAAGATGAATAATCTATGTACTTGAGCTTCTATATAAAGCAATATTATTCCTGCTATTACCCATTGAATATCCTGGCTTATATCACCTGCTCGATTTTCCGCGCAACTACACTAACACCATTGCCGCGCTTCTGCAAAATGCCCTCTACCAGCAATGGCCCGGTCTGCGGGGCGAAAATCAGATGACCGAACTGCTGGTAAACATCCTCGAATATAGTGACATCGGTAAGCCCGAACTCATCCTCCAGGGATAGGAACACTACGATCCTGCCGCTCTTGGTGGGCGGCCGGTGCGGAGACAGCAGGAGCCCAGCGGTCTTTACCCAGCTCTGATCCGTGACACTGCGCAGCTCCCTGCTGGTTCGGCACTTCCGCGCCATCAGGGTCTTCCTGAACTTGGTCATAACGTGTTCCCGCACATCTACTCCTAATAGTTCGAATTCCCAGTAATGTTTTTCTTCCTCCGAAAAGTCGGGAACTTCGAAGACCCCTGCCGCTTCGGCAGCAAAAAGCACGGCTCCGCCCTCACGGGCGGCCCGGCGGCTCTCCAAGCAGCCCGGCACTTGGGCCAGCAGCCGGCGGCGGTTGGCATCCATCTCATCAGTGGCCCCACATTTTATGAGGTTTTCTATTTCATCACGATTTAACCCGGTCCTAACCACCAGGTCGGCAAATGATGTATAAGGCTGATTTTCCACCAGATTTTGCAATCCTGGCCTGCTTAAGCCTTTTATCTGGGGCAGCGGCACCCTTATGTCATTACCCTCTACAGCAAACTTCTCTGTACTGTTATTGACCCGTGGCGGCAGCATCTTGATCCCCCGGCGCCGGGCCTCATTGCAGATAATATGCGGCGGGTAGTAGCCCATCGGCTGGTTGCTCAACATAGCGGCGTAGAACTCGGCCGGAAAGTGCTGCAGCAAATAGGCGGTCTTAAAGGCCGTGGTGCCAAAGGCCGCGGCATGAGCTTCACAGAAGCCATAGCTGGCATAGCCCAGCATACAGGCAAAGATGCGCTCTGCATCCTCCTGTGACACCTCGTTCTGCACCGATCTTTCCACGAAAGTACGGCCGATCTCCTCCATAGTTTTCATGGAGCGAGAGTGAGTCATGACCCGCCGCAGGTTGTCGGCTTCCCCGGGAGTGAAATTGGCCACCGCAGTAGCGATCTCGATCACCTGCTCCTGAAAAAGCACCACTCCATAAGTTTTGCGTAAAATAGGCTCTAGCTTGGGATGCATAAATGTCACCGGTTCCTGGCCATGACGCCGAGCTATATAAGGCTCAACCATGTTCCCTTTTATCGGGCCAGGGCGGATAATAGCCACGCTGGCCACGATATCCTCCATATTCGAAGCTCCCAGGCGGGCCTGCAGGGCACGCTGAGCCGGGCTCTCCAGCTGAAAAACGCCGATCGTGTCTCCGGTATTCAGCATGCGGTAAGTTTCGGCATCATCCAGCGGGATTTCATCATAATTTAGGTACTTGCCGTTATTATGTATGCTGATCACGGCATCATCAACGGCTCCCAGGGTGCGCAGCGACAGCAGATCCAGCTTGACCAGCCCCAGATCCTCCACATCGTCTTTGTCAAACTGGGTGATGACCATGCCCTTGGCCGCCATCTGCAAGGGGGATATATTCTGCATTGGCTCACGGCATACCACCAGCCCGCCCATGTGCGTGCCCAGGAAGCGCGGATAACCCGCCACTTTCTCACACAAGTCAAGCAGCAGCTCGAATCTAGCATCGTCTAGCCCGCTGACTCTAAGCTCTGGCAGCTTGACCATAAGTCTTCGTATCTGATCAGCACGCGAATAAAACGGCAGCTTCTTGGCCTGACGGCCGATTTCATCTTCCGGCAGCCCTAGGGCTTTGCCGATATCGCGCACCGCCGAGCGCCCGCGGAAGGTGTTATAGGTAGCCACACTGGCTACTTTGTCATCGCCGTATTTACGGTAAACATAGGATGCCACCTTATCCCGGTGGCGGGAATCAAAATCTATATCAATATCCGGTTTCTGGGCTCTTTCCAGGCTCATAAAGCGTTCGAAGAGCAGCCCCCGGGTAAAGGAATCGACCTCGGTTATTCCTAGGCAGTAGGCGACCATGGAATCGGCCGCTGACCCGCGCCCGGCAAATCTTATGCGTTCGCGCCGAGCAAACTGGACAATATCCCATACCACCAGGAAGTACCCGGCATACCCCAGGGTGTTTATAACCTTTAATTCATGCTCCAGCCTATCCCGGGCAGCCTGGTTTATTAGCTTGTACTTGCCGCGAGCCCCCTGATAGCTCAGTTCCCGCAGCATTTCTTCCGCCTTTTGCCCGGGTTGCAATGGAAACTCGGGAAATAAAGGCTTATCGAGCTCC
>JBLNAX010000054.1:0-25967 GCA_050259595.1 Acidobacteriota bacterium
AACCAGGAATATTATTGGTATCAGCAAACTTAAACTTTGGTTTACTGCTTGGTGTAATTTTCAATGCCTGTATGATCAGGGTAGCCATTTCTGCGCGGCTTATTATTCTGGCGGGCTTGAATGTGCTGTCTTCATACCCTTTTATCATCCCAGCTTTGAGCAGAGCACCCACGTAAGGTCTAGCCCAGCTTCCGATCTTAGACGCGTCTTTGAATTTGTTGAGACCGCTTGCATCTGGTTTGAGACCGAGGATCTTGGCTGTTAGTACAGCGAACTCAACTCTGGTAATGCCCTGATTCGGTTTAAATGTATTATTCGAATAACCACCTAGATAACCTTTTGATGTTAATTCCTGAATGGTACCGCTCGCCCAATGCCCCTTCGTGTCGCTGAACGCTGCACCTGCCGGAGCCTGGACATTTGGTTCCGGTTTAACCTTTAACGGTTCCTGAACGATTACTAAACAGGTGTCGGTTTTGTAGCCGCTAGAGGTAGTGACAGTTATCGTTGCCTCACCTGGAGCCAGGGGAATCAATACTCCATCGATTACGCTGACGATTTTTTCTCTATTAGAGCTCCAGATAACTTTTTTCTCTACAGCATTATCGGGGTGTACGGTTGCTGTTAATCTTTCTCTGGCTCCCCCGATTGTCAGCACCACCCGGTGTTTATCCAGGGTTACACCAGTTACGGGCTGAACAATGGATCCGCCTCCGCCGCCACTGCTGTTGCCGCTGCCAGGGTTATTGTTCGAATTATTGTTAGTATTGGCAGTGTTAACTTTAAGGGTCAACTCCTTTTGGGCCATTAGAATCGGTAGGCTGCTGTCATATACCGCAGCCGTAACCGTGACCGTTCCAGCTTGAACCGGTTTTCCATAAACCGCCCCGGTCACGGAATCAAAGTCCAACCCTTTTGGAAGTCCGGCAATGTTCCAGGTATAGGGTGCTACTCCCCCGCCGGGAGATAGCATTGTATTGTATCCGATTCCAACCTCGCCGGTAGGTAGCGAGTCATTATTAATAACTAGTGGGGCTGGTCTGATTTCTATGCTAAGTTCCTTATTAGCACTTTGACCGGTGCTGTCATAAACCCAAGCTGCAATAACTGATGTTCCAACAGCAGTAGGTTTCCCATAGATTTCACCGCTGACTGAATTGATACTGAGTCCAGCGGACAAGCCAGTCAGACGCCAGGTGTATGGTGCCTGCCCGCCGTTGGCTATCATTACTACACTATACGGAGAATCAACCATGCCATAAACCAGGCTGTTTGTGGTTATGCTCAGAACCTCTGGCTCTCTGGTCACATGGATAGTGTAGGTCTTCTTAGTCGTGCCGTCCTCAGCAATCACCTCTACAGTTATCACATTCGGACCTACATAGAGGGCAACCGGATTCACCGGTGAAATCACGATGGATTTCTTAACGTTGGCTGCCATTGGCGTGACTGTCACGCTGTACACATCGTTTGACACAGTAGCACTGTACTCAGTTATCTTACCGTCAAAGGCAGGACTTAACTCGCCTTTACTCAGGTACAACCCGCAAAGGTTTGCATCATTGCTCAATACGGGTGCTTCTTCCCTGGTTACTGTTATTGTATAGGTCTTTATTGTGGTGCCATCCTCAGCAGTCACCTGGACCTTTATTTCATTGTCGCCCACATTAAGCGGGACTGGATTGGACTGGGTGACTGCAACCTCAGCCTTGGCGTCAGCCGCGACCGCGCTCACAGTTACACTGCTTATATTATTATTAACCTTTGCCGTGTAATCCGTGATAGTGCTACCGAATGCCGGGGTTAAGGTTCCAGAGCTCAAGCTGATATTAGCCAAATCAGCATTATTGCTGGGAGGTGCTGTTCCTCGCAGAATGTTTACTGCGTAATTGACGCTGCTGCCATCAATCGAATGAACGACGATTTCGACCGAATTTGCACCCACATTCAGGACCTTGTTTCGAGTGCCTGTTTCTTCACCATCGATATACACAGCCGCCGTCACGGTGTTGGCTGTGGCTGATACAACAAGACTCTCCGTTAAATAGGGAACTAGAACATTATAATTAAATGTTTCCGAATCAAACACTGGATCCAATGTAGATCCCGCCACTTCAAGGCTCGCCAATCTAGCTCCTTGAACCGCCGCTGCCCTTGTGACTGTTATTGTGTATGTTTTTTCTGTGCCATCCTGGGCAGTTACCTTGACTGTAATAGGGTTAGCACCAGTCACCAGAGCAATTGGGCCATATGTAGTACCGCTGATTGAATCCGCTCCATTGATCTTGATCGATGCGGTTGGATCCTCAACCACAGCAGTAATTGTTACATTCTCCACAGCAGCGTCAACATCAAGGCTGTAATTTATAGTATCTTTGACAAAGTCGGGCACCAGAGGTCCCCGGTCAGTGCTAAGTGCGCTTAAGAAAGCATTACTGCTCAAAACCTTTGGTGTTGTAACCGCCAGTGTCGGCCCATCCGCAGACCAGTTCCCAGCCGCATCCCGTGCTTCGACTCTGAAATTATAGACTGTATCTGGCGTTAAGCCCAGAACCAGGTATTCCTGCACATTGGCTGCGATCGAATCTGTGAGCAGGTTCCCGTCCTGATAAACCGCGTAGTACAGGACTCCTACATTATCAACTGCCGGTGTCCACACCAGCTTGAGCTCTGTCACTTTAACGTCCTGGGACTGCAGTGATTTGCCAGGCCAGCTGGGAGCTGTGGTGTCCAGCACCGGCGGCACGTCCAGTGTCGTAACACAGTACGCCGATGACATCACCGATTCATAATTGTTGTTGCTGGCAGTCAGCTTATACCAATAGGCAGTGGCTGGAGTCAGCCCCCAATCATGATAAGTCGCATTACTGCTTTCGCCTGTTTTTAAATATGTGCCATTTTCCGAATCTGATCGAAAAACATTGTAATATACCGCACTGCTTACACTCTGCCAGTTTAGGTCAATCTCTGTAGGACTGACCGGCACTGCTGACAGCCAAACCGGTGCTGTGAGAACAACCGCAGGATCAGGCTGAGTCGTGAAGCTGAAGCTGTACACGCTGTCCATAACGCTGCCGTTTAGGTCCATTACCGCCCCGGCCGGAACCGTAACCGTACAAGATGCACTGTATGGCAAATCATGATCAGGCGCCAGAACCACGGTATTGCCCTGAATAGCATACACAAAGCCAACCGTACTGTCATTTGCCTTCCATTCTATACTGTTAAAATAGACCGCTTCCTGTATCGATCTGTTATAGGTAAGACTGACGTTGGCACCGACCAAAACGTTTGCAGTCCCATTTTCCGGGGTGGTATCCACCACCTGCAGTGGTCTGACCGTCTGAGAAGTTAAGAAGTATGAGGTATACTGTTCGGCCAGGTCATTGCCTGCTAGGTCTTTTACAGCTCCCGCCGGCACCATAACCGTATATAAGGTATTAATATCAAGATCAACTTTAGGTTTTATTTTAAGACTGGGACCACTGAGTGACGTTGTGGTCTCTACCTCTGCACCGTCGTCGTCAATTAGGACAATACCGTCAAAACTTGTGCTGGGCACAACATCTTCATTGAACTTAATGGCAACAGTACTATCAACACTTACACCTACTGCGTTTACAGCCGGTATTATGGATGCCACCAGCGGAGCATTGTGATCGCTGGCATAAGCGAATTCCAGGGCAGTGCTTTGCGACAGTCCGCGCGCATCCCGACATGCAACCTCCAATTGGTGAAGACTTTCTGTGAGTTCGGCAAGAGGTATTCTGATCTCGTAATTGCCGCTGGAACTATCTTCGTACACGGTGGAGGTCACACTGTTTCCGTCGATTCTTACACTGATGGAAGCTTCATTTAAGCCGGCAACAGGCACCCCCTGCTCATTTCTGACCTGCAGCTTGAGCACAGCTTCTCCATCCTGCGGGAGGTAGCTGTTTTTGGACATGTTCGCGGTGAGCCCGATGCCAGCAACGTTTATAGCGCTGGTCATTGTATCCAATATTGTGTCATTCTCAGACAAAGCAATTGTTGCATCATAAGAACCTGGATTCCAACCTACCGTCGCAGTATTAATGCTTATGGATCTGGATCCATTACTTAGTGTTAAGTCCTGAACGCCAGAATCGACTGTCGACCCAGAGCGATCCTTTATCGTCCACATTAGCTTAACCGCCCGCCCACCGTCACTGTCCATTTCAACCGTGATAGGTACCGACGGCATGCCTGTGGTCAGGCTGGCACCGCTATTGACGGCTACCGATTCAATCGAAGCACCGGCACCGGCCTTATCGTATGATACAGAAAACTCCATATGATTATAAAGGGTAACTATTTTTGTATCCTTGTTATATTGCAAAGGTACAACACTAATTATCAGCCGTACTCCTCCGGACTCTTCAGCAGTACTCCACCAGAATAGCTGCTGCGGATAAGGATTGGGATAATTCGCAGTCCCTTCTACCAGCCCTGAAGTCAGGCTTACCGGCTGAAAAATCTGCATATCCACCGGTTCCGGATACAGCGACCTGGTCTGGTTGACCAGGTTCACACCGTTGACCAGACTTCCCTTCGGCAGCAGATATGACTTCACGACCAGAGGCAGATACGGAGCAAACTCGTACTGCACGAAATTGTCATTGTTAGGAATTGAAAAGATCTTCTTGCCCTCACTGTCAGTGCTTTCATCAAAGTGCGGGACATCGACTGAGAAGGATATATTATCACTTGTACTCGTTTTTACCAGGCCATCTACTACAGCCTTTACCAGCAGCTCGGGTGAATTTGCTTCAGCCAGCAGTCTTGGTGAGCTGACAATAGGCGGGCTGAATGACGCCCTTTCGATAACCTGGGTGGGCAGGCCATAGAAGCCCATTCCATATGCGGTGGTTACTGAGTAGACATCATCAGCCAGATCAGCAGGGGTTCTGGCCCAGAAATCATTGTACGCCTTAAGCTGTGCTGACCCCACCGTGCCCGAAGTGTTATCCAGCAAACTAGATAAATATTGGGTTAAGAAAAATCCGTGATAAGCCAGGACATCATCGGAGCCGGTATAGCCGTAAGATGTCGGCCCTGCATAAGTCACATGTTTAAGCAAGAGACCTTTGACCAGTGCAGTATTGTAGATTTGATTGCTTTGGGCAGTGTGAGGGCTTTGATAGCTGGCTGACAAAGCCCCGTGGCAGCCCAATCCCAGATACAAATGGCCGGTACCGTCAGCCATAGCGTTATACTGTGCTACTCCAATATCCGGATCGGCCTTCGGCGTTTGCTGTGCCATATGATTGGCGTGAGTCCAAATCACGGTGACTTCGTTGTTAGGGATTGATGTAGTAATGTCGGTTGCTTTCCATTTTGTAAAATTCCCATCAAACCACTCGTAGCCATCACGTGCCATGCTTCTCTTCATAACTTTAAGGGGCCCTTTTTTAACCGGCACATCAAAAGCTACATCGTGGTCGGGATTTCCTGTATTGTCGTTTTGCATTGAGTATATAGCACCACTGCTCCCGGGTATCAGATTGATCCTGCTTTCATAGGCGATGATCATCTTCCGCAAATCATCGGGGTTGTTGGCATATATCCGGCCAATTCCCGCATCGAGTTTGGGCTTATTAATTCCGTCGGGATTGGCATCATCGTATGAACCATAAGGTATATCAGTCAAGATTTTACCATTTCCAATATCCTTCATGCCTTGATTGAAATTGGCCATCCAAACAGGATATGTGTATTCATATCTAGTGGGGTCCCATCTCCTAAAGGCCGGAACTGCCCGGTCGTCGCCAACAATCGCCACATACTGGAAGTGGTTGACATCAGATATATTCTTTATCAACTTATCAATCAACGTTCCCATCAAAGCAGTATCATTGGTATATGAAAGCGAAGAATAATCATTACTATAGCCGTTGGCAGCCGTTATCTCATGCTTCAGGTCAAATACAATACCGTTGTGGTCATTGGCATACTGGCTGATCCTTTTTACAACGTCATAATAATCCGGCATACTGTTGGCATTAACATCATCATCTTTAGTCATTCCCTTCTCTGTGAATTGGGAATGAAGTTCCTCAAGGTTGGTCAAAACCACCAGAGTTGGCGTGGTAATGATATTGATAGATTTTATATCTTGTCTGATCCCGTTGACCATCAGTTCGATGGTCACTGCTGGTTTATTATTGTCGATCTGAACCCACCCGCTGTAAACACCATCGTTGGCTGACATATCCCCCTGGCTGCCATCATCTTTAAGCTCTATTTCATCTACGACATCGGTTATCTTGACCTTTACATCTCCAGCTCCGCCTTTGTTGAGCGTCCCATCATCATTATACAGTGTTCCATAAACCAGGACAGATCCCTTATTAAGAACATTTGACGATGACGTTCCCAGAGTTGCTGTAACATCTGGTTTGATATAAGCTAGATAGCCGTCTCCGCCGTTGGTCGACTTAGAACCGGCTATTAGATAGCCTCCTTCTTCCATTTGCCGTATGGAATGCCCCTCATCAGCTCCGGAACCTATAAACTTTTCCCACAGCCGGTTACCCCGGCTGTCCGCCATTACTAGGTAGATACCCAGTCCCTCGCTCCTACCGGTCGCAATGAAGCTGCCGCTGGCGGTCTGCTGAACCGAGTAGCCAATTCCGTTGGCAAATGTCGTTTCCCATTTCTTAACCCCGTTGGTGTCCAGCTTCATCATCATCACCGTATAACCGGAGAATCCTGTTAATATGTAACCATTATCAGCCGTCGGTGCAATTGATTTGGCCTGCGAACCTATCATGTTAGTTCCATAATTACGTTCCCACTGCTCGTTGCCCGCACCGTCAAGCTTAATTACATATACATTTGACACATAAGGTCGGTTAGCCCCCGGCACTTCCTTCTGACCGGCAATTATATATCCGCCATCTCCAGTAGCGGCAATGGAATAGCCCCAATCCCATCCTGTACTGCCGAAATTCCTTTCCCAGAGCACATTGCCGGCTGCATCGACTTTGGCAGCATATACATCGGTCTGACCGTTGATTCTGCCGCCAAACATTACTGTACCAGTAATTACGAAACCTCCGTCACTTGCTTCTACTACTCCAAAACACGAAGTATCACAATTGGCTATACCAAAAGTCCTCTCCCACTGAACCCCGCCGGTGGCATCGGTTTTGATCAAGTCAACCTTATCCAAACTGTCATTGTTAATTCTTCGGGTTCCGCCTATTATGTATCCCCCATCACTTGTTTTGGAAATCGACCGCCCATCGGCTTTGGCTAGCCAGTCAGGAAGATACTTCTGCTCCCATTGCTTGTTACCATATACATCAGTATGGACTACCCAAATCTGCTTGGCGAATCCGCTGTCGGCCCGGGCCGACCCTGTGAAAGTGTACCCGTAAACATCAGCATATACTGCATAGGCCACTTCATCCTTGGCTCCTCCATATGTCGCATCCCAATAAACATCGGGGGCTACAGCCACAGCGTGAGCCGTACTGGTCAAAATGCCCATGCAAATGACAGTCATTATTACAGCGGCTAAGATTAGCAGGGTTATTTGTGTTCCTCTGTTTATTGTAGTTCTATTGTATTTCATTTTATTTCCCCGCTCCTTTTTTACTGGTATTGTTAGCCACGCTGTTCATCAGATTATTTATTAGCACACACGCCTGCCACCTGTTGATACCTTGACCGGGTTTGAACGTTCGATCAGGTCCAAGACTCATTTGCTTTTTATCTACCACATACTTAATAGAATCTACTGCCCAGGATGGAAGTTTATCATTAATGATCGTACTTGAAGTGTAATGTTTGACTCCTATGGCTCTGGCCATCATGTATGCCACTTCTGTACGGTTGATGACGTCTGAACCACTCAGGGTGCGGTTCCAGGCTGGTGGAAGCAGCCCGGCTTTTGCTGCTGCCGCAACATATCCACGCGCCCATGTGGGAATCGACTTCGAATCTCTGAAGATCAATTTGATTGTATTATTGGGCTTAATACCGAGAGCCTTGACCAAAACAACTGTAAAGCCGATTCTGGTCATATTCTGATTGGGTCTGAATGTCCCATCACTGTACCCGCTGACAATTCCTTTCTGGGCTAAAGCATTTATAGCCGTCTTAGCTTGATTATTAGTAACATCAGTAAATCCTACAGTAGCTGGAGACTGTACTGGCTTCTCAGGACTTACTGACAGCTTTTGAGCCGGTTTGGCTGGGGCTGCCCGCACTATGACAGTGCATGTATCCGTAAACAGCTTATTCTTAACTGTCGCAACAGTGATTGTGATTTGACCAGGATACAGTGGTGTAACCAGACCGTCCTTAACCGTGGCTATCTTTTCATCACTGGATGTCCATGAAATCTGCTTATCTGTAGCATTAGCCGGTTCTATGGTCGCAGTTAGCTGGACTGGAGCACTGTCAGTATTAAGTACCAACTTGTGCTGGTCCAGAGCTAATGACTTGACAGCCTGGAAGCCGCCTCCGCCGCCTCCTCCGCCGCCGCCTCCACTGCCGGTGGACTTGCCTGTATCGCCACTGCCGCCATTGTTATTAGAAGCAGGAGTGGTTGTGAAGGTAAGGATTAGATTAGAATCAGGATTCTGCCCTGCATCATCCTTGAGTCCCGCTTTAGGAATCTTTACTGTATAACTAGTACCCGCACCCAGCCCATTAGATGTTAAGGTAAGAGTGTCATTATCTACATCAGATTTGAAAGCAACACTTGTACCACCAGATCTTAATGTAATTTGGTCAAAGTCAACGCCCTCCTGAATCCTTTCGCTAAATACAAGCTTCACCGGTTGGTTTAAGGAAACATTACTGGCGTTCATGGTTGGATTCGTAGACTGCATTATGGGGACTTGCCGATCGGCCGAATTCCCTGTAATGAAGCTGAAGCTATCGCCTTTAGCCAGTTTGTTGCCCGAACTATCCATTACCGCCTCGGCTGGTATTGTGACTGTGCATATGGTATTAGCCGGCAGGTTGTTTAATAGGTTCAGCATCAAATACTTTTTCACAGTGGAAGCCCCGAATTGAACCGGGCTGTTTCCGGCTTTAACGGTGATTCCGGCAAATCCTGGCCCAGCCTGCACGGCTTCACTGAACACGGCATTGAACTGAACGTTTTGTGGCACATTCACCTTGCCCTTGGTTGGGCTGGTGGAGACAATCCACGGAGCTACCGTATCATGAACAACAATCTCAACCTTTGCGGGATCAGACGGTTCTGATTCCAGGTTCCATGTGTTGACAGCTTTGACTTCAAAGAAGTAGCTGCCTTCGGTCAAACCATAGATGCTGTAGACGCTGGTGTCAATAACCTCGGAGTTAAGCTTTTTCCAGTCATTATTGATGTACTGGTATACATTGTAGCCAGTGAGATTGCGTTCGGTGTTCTCGTTCCACTCCAGCTTAGCTACTCCATCCACTAGAGTCGCTTTAAGCCCGGTGGGAGCCGCTGGTGCTGCGGGGGTAAACACATTTATTACAGTACTGCATAGATAATTCCCTTCAGAGTCGTATGCTTCAACGGTTAAATCCCCCACTTCAATGGGATGTACCGTTATACGAACCTGGCCATTTTCGTCCAATAACAGACCCTGCTGAAGGTTCCCAACATTAATCGTACCGCCGGCTACCGGAAACCCCTGGTTGTTGACGGTGACTGTCAGATTGGCGTCCCAGTTGACCGGCATCTCTTCCGGATCGATAGTTATCACCGGCAATCCTGCGTTCTTCTGCCAGTTGGTACCGCTCATGGCATGTCTCATTATTTCCTGTTGGCCATACACAGTATCACAAATGGTGTTGATTATATACTCCTTAGAACCTAGAGGTTCAGGCAGCTCTACACTCGTTTCACCAGGATCCGCCTCGTAAACCATTTCCTCATTACGCGATATCATGAGATCATCGCGCACCCTGTAAATCTTATAACCTAACGCACCTTCCACCTTGGGCCAGCTCAAGTTCACCTTTCCTCCTGAGTTCACCTGGCTCAGCACCGGGGCTGTCCCTTTGACGTTTTCAGGGACGGTAATGCTAGCGAAGTCTGACTCAACTTCTGTATTGCCACCGGTCTGCAGAACGTAGGAATAGCCTAGCTCCAGCTTGCCGTCAATGCTCGGCACCAACTGGTAATCTTTCCACAGAGTCTGCCCAGCCGAGAGCTCCTGAACAAATACTTTAAGTTCCTGGTTGGGAGCATATATATAGTTCTGTTTACCCTTATCTTTTAATTCAAGTGATAGGTTGTAGACTGGACCATCCGAAACGTTCTCCAGTCCAAAACGGACATTGTATGGGTGATTATTGTCGGATCTGTCCTGAGCAACTATGTGCATTTTCAGAGCATCTCCGCCCCAGACCCGGAACGGCTCTTTGGTTTGGAATATGGTGCCTATTGGGTCGCCAAACGGTTGTAATATTCCGTTAAAGTTAGCCTGCAGATTGTAGTATCCTTTCTGATCGCCTCTAATGATCCATTTGACCTGACGTTTCTCCCCGCCAGCAATCGATCCCAGCTCCACTTGGGCTCGCTGGCGCTCTCTGGTCGGAGCCAATGACAGTCCCTCGGGAATTCTTAGCTCTGCCCTAGCACTGTCTATTACGAATTCCGGATCAGCAGTATTTTCTAGAGTTAAGCTAACTTCAAAGAACTCCTTTAACCAACTAGCCTGTCCGGGAATTACCAGGTAAGCTAATGTTGGACGCGCTTCCGGATGCTCGTTGGGGATGACCACGGGATAGAGCTTCATCTCCTCGCCATCCTCATCTGTAAAGCTAATTTCCGGACAGCCGTCACCACCATCAGCACCGCCCAGTATTCCTCCTTCTCCGTTAGTAATGAGCTCAAATGGTTCATTGCTGAAAGCTAAATGCACTTCAAATTTATAAATAAATTGATTAGCTGGATCGTTAACATCAATACCTGCGGCAGTGATCTCATCAAGTGTCATCCTGCGCACATTCATCTCGCCGGTAACTATCTGCCCACGTTTCAAGCGAACATCTGCAGTTGACGTCTGGTTCTCTTTCAAAGTCGCATTGATCGAGGCTGGCTTATAGTCTTCTTTGTAAGCATAAATCTTATAATCACCGGCTCCGGCAACAATGTATGCAACACCTTGTGCATTACTGGTGGATTTTTGCGAGCTCCCGTCTGGGAACTGGATAAGCACGCTGGCTCCAGGAAGTGTATTTCCATTGACATCGTCAACAACCCTGACTTCAAGGGTACCCACTTGCTGCGGGGGCACGACCTGGACCTGGCATGAATCGGTGCTGCCAAGGCCCGCCGGATCGTATACGGTCAGACTTACTGTATAGGTGCCCGCCTCGCTGTATGCGTGAGCAGGCTGAGCTATGGTTGATTTATTGCCATCGCCAAAATCCCAGAAATAGGCTGCGATACGATTGTTGTCAGTAGAATAGGTTCCGTCGAAGCCAGCTTCCATACCAACTGTAATCACCTGATCATCGCCAATATCAGCTACAGGCGGAATTGAATCTTCATCGGTTGGTGTTGAGCTGACCTCGCTACTCTCACTTATGTTGCCGTACATATCAACAGCCTGGATCTTATATGTATATTTCACAGCCGGTTCTAAAGGAGTATCAGTAAAACTGGTGCCGGTTAATCGCTTGATGGACTGGAACTGACCGCTTCCCGACTTCCTAAGAACATAGAACCCGGCCAGATCGCTCTCATGGCCTGAAGTCCACGAAAGGTCAACCTCCCATCCGCCCGATACTGCGGTCAGCACCGGAACTGCAGGTGCACTTGTATTCAAAGTGTAGTAAACATATGACGGAACGCTAGTATTACCAGAAGCATCCCAGGCCATTGCTCGAACGATGTACTTGCCATCTATTAGGCCTTCTGTCTGCCATTTAATATCTGTTATTTCAGCATAAACATTGGGATTTTTACTGCCGATCGGCGACCAGGTGCTCCCGCTTCCATCCTTTTGATAATCAGCTGTAACTTTGGATACCATGTAATCATCTGCCGAGTATATGGACAGGATCGGGTTAGCCGGCAGAGTTCTGTTACTGCTTGGTTTGACGCTATTGATAACCGGCGATGAGGTATCGGCCACCAGGCTAGCACTCACAGCGTCTGATGCCTCACTTTCATTTTCCACCAGATCGACAGCCACTACTTTATAATAGTAGACAGTTCCTGCTGACACATTACGGTCAATGTACAACAAGTAATTATATCCGCTGGCTTTCAACTGATAAGGCCCAGACGCTTGTTGCCCGCGGTAAACTTTGTATGAGGCCAAATCCTTTTCGGGATTCTTTGGCCAGGACACACTGATGTAGCCAGCGGTAGCGCTGAATGTCAGTCCGGTTGGCTTGGCTGGTGGCGTGTGATCGATTACATACTCGTAAATCCCGGAAGTCTGTGTATTACCCGCAAGGTCGCTGACAATACACCTAACGTACCTCTTGCCTTCCTGTAAACCAGAGACATCCCAGGTATAATCAAAATCTGCGGAAGTAGTCGGGTTATCATAAGTTTTCTCGAATAGCCCGCTCCAGTTCGCTTGATCAGTTGAATGCTGGATAGATACTTGAGAAACGCCCACATTATCCGAAGCAGAACCATAAATACGCAGGCTTCTGCTAGCTGGTGCCCCCGAACCCGGCGAGAAAGTACGCAGCTCAGGTTTAACATTATCATCGGCAGTAACTACCATCACATCATCCGACACGGTTCCACGATTACCCAACTTGTCGTAAGCCACTACCCTGAACCAATAATCGGTAGCTGGTTTAAGACTGTTGACCTGCAGCCCGCGTGCAGTAGAAACCTTGCCCGCTGTAGTGTACTGACCTTCTGCACTTGTTTTAGATTCGACCTGGAAATAATCAAAGTCCCGATCCGGTACATCATTCCAGTTTAGCAATACACTGGTTATGAAGCTTTGATAGACAACTCCTGTTATCTTAGCCGGCCCCTGAGTATCGATGTTGTAGGTCCGGACCAGTGTGCCGTCACTAGCGTTATTCGATGCATCGCGAGCTATTGCCCTCACCTGGATACTGCCATTCAGCGGGGCTGTAGACCAGTTAAACACCGCACGTTCTTGGGTAGCTATCGTGTTAATATCATTCCAAGTGGTCCCCTGGTCCGCGGAATACTGAAGAGTTATGCTGGACAACGCCTGATTATCTCTGGCTATAACAGTTACAGCAGCCTGCGGACCAAGCAGCGTATTATCCGCTGGGTCAATTCCATCGATGGTTGGCAGGATATTATCGGTTTTTGCTGCGGCTTTGGCAATATTGGAGAATGAACTTTCCTGATAAAATTTATCAACAGCTTTAACTTTATAGAAATAGGTTAACTCCGAGGCAATTGTCAGGTCTGTATATCGGATCTCGCTACGACCAATTACAGTCGCCAGCTCATCATATGGTCCCGCGGAATCGTTAGCACGGTAGATCACATATTTTTCAATATCTGCATCGGGAGGTGCCTGCCAGGCCAGGCTTATGCAACCCGAACCGTATATCGCGATCAGATTGCCCGGGGTTCCTGGAGCCGTCCGGTCCACTTGATAATTGACAACCTGTTGAGCAAAGTTGCCGACCCCGTCATAAACACAGTACCTTACACTATATGTTCCACTGTTTAGCGTCCGGAGGTCCCATGGAGCATATAAATAATCCTCACCAGTATTGTAGTCGCGGTAAAGCCATGAAGAATTGGCCATTATCGTATTCCAGGTTGTTCCGTCATTCGAGTATTCAAAAGTTGCATGTGAATTGTTAATAGGATAATTGTCGCGGAAATATGCCTTCAGCGCTTGAGTTTGTGCACCACCTATAGTGACTCCGGTGGGTGGATCCACCTTAATGATATACGGCGGAGTCGTATCAGTGCCTGAGGTTACAGCCCGTTCTCCTGAGCGGGCTGTGTTACCATAACGATCACAACTGGCGACAACATAATAGTAGTTGGTTCCCGGCAGCATTCCAGTGTCAGTATAGCTTGCAGTATCTTTATCTGTATATCCTATCTCATAATAAGATCCGGGTTTGTCTCCCCTCAGTATCCGGTAAGCCTGGTATTCGTTTAAATCAGCATCCATAACCTTGTCCCAGGTCAGGACTATCTCCGCATCGCCTGCTGTCGCCTGCAGATTGGTTGGAGCGGTAACGCTGAAGTCGAGAGTCCAGCTTGTCTCCATAGTTCCCTCGTTGCCTACCGCATCGCGGGCAGTAACTTTTATTTTGTAGGTGCCAGACGAAAGACCTGTAGTATACCAGGTGAAATCTGTATAATACTCGCTTCCATATTTATACGGCCCGTTTTTGCTAACACTCATGGTCTTCCATGTTACCCCATCATCAGTTGAATATACAGCATCCATGACGGTGACTGCTCTGTTGTCGCTGGCATAACCCTGGAAACTGGTTGCTGGACCACCCAGGATATACGGTGTAGTGATATTGGAAACCACCGGGGGTGTCATATCATCAGTTGGTTTGCCAGAGACCACAGAAGAGGTTTTGCTGTTACCATATTTATCATAACTTACAACTCTGTAATAGTAAGTTCTCCCAATTTGAAGTGTGGGATCTGCATCTGTATATGTATAAACATCTTTTGTGATAGAACTTCCTTTTTGCTCAAAACCGTTAGTTATAAAGGTTGAGCGCTCGATTGTGTAGTGGTCGAGATCGGCGTCCACTGGCGGATCCCAGGCAAGGATCACTGAACCCTCTCCTGACCTGGCACTGACATTCAGCGGTGCATTTACGGAAAGGTCAAGTGTTACCGGCACTTCTACTGAAGTGCTGTTGCCATAATAATCTTGCGCTGAATAACGAATCAGATAGGGGCCTTCACTTAATCCAGTCAGTGTCCAATAAAAACTGGTGCTGTAACTACCCCAACTATTGCTGGCACTGTATATCGAAGACTTCCAGGTAGATCCGCCGTCACCAGAATAGCTGAAGATGAAGCTCTTGACTCCCTTAAAGCTGTTTTCTGTGGCATTAATAAACATGTATTGCTGTTTACCACCAATTATCTTCTCACCAGAATTATCCTTGAACTGATAATTAGTAATAGTCGGCCCTACATTATCAGTTTGCGGCTGTGACGATACTTCCGCGGAATAAGGGCTCTCATTGCCTGCCGTGTCCACAGCTGTCAATACATAATAATAGGTTAAACCATTCTGGATATTTTCTTTATCAATATAGCTGGTGACATTCTTGGCTACATTAGTTAAAATCGAATAACCTGTGCTAGATATCGTTGAACGATAAATGTTGTATTTATCGAGGTCCGGCTCGGTATTACCCTGCCAGGTCAATGAAACCTGAGTCAAAGCCGGAGCCGCTGTCAGACCATGCGGAGCAACCGGGGCAATGTTGTCTATTTTCCAGATACGAACTGGGCTGGTTCCCAAATTTCCGGCCTTATCATAGCCCACAGCGCGGACTTTATAGTTGCCGTCGGCAAACGCAGTAGTGTCCCAGTAGATAAAGCCAGAACCGGTTTGTACTGACCCTACATCAGTCCAGGAAACTCCGTCATCCGTGGAGATTTGTAGAACCGCGCGTGCCATATTGTTGTACATGTCATCATAGAAACGAACTTCGATCTTTTGGCTGCTGCCGCACACTATATTAATGTCACTTGGCCTAATATACATATAGCTAAAGCTTGGATTCACTGAGTCCAGGATAACTTTCTGCATTACTGTATGAGTACTGCCGCTAAGCTTTGCAGCGATGTTAAATGTTGTCTCACTGGAGGTCAGGGTTGCACTATATGTAAACGTGCCGTCGGCATTAACTGTTAAAAGGTTGCCATTTACAGTTACCGCAGCTCCCGGTTCGGTCTGACCAGAAAGGGTATATGCTGTGTTGTTTACATAGCGTTCAAGTCCTCCATTCAACGACAGAGCAAGGCCTCCCTGAACATCGGCATTCACATAGGCATAATCACTATAATTTCCGGCCTGATCAATAGCCTGAATGCTGTACTTGTACGCCTTGCCAACTTGCAAAACGGTGTCTAAGTAAGTGGTGTTAGGTGCATTGATTGTCCAGTAATCACTACCATATCCATACGATCCATTGGCGTAATACCTGGTAATTCTATACTTGCTGGCACCGGATACCATGTCCCAGGACAGACTGACACTAGGTGCAGCTGTATTTACAGCAGCAGCAAAATTGGTGGGTACTGCCGGTGCCTTATGCAGTACATAGACTGTGCGTATTACTGTAGTCGACCTGCCATCAACATCGGTAGCAATTACCCGAATCTTGTATGTGGCATTACCGATCTTACTAATGTTCCAGCTTCCATTATTATCATAGCGGGGATTATTAAAACGAACGGGATCGTAGCTGGAAGGCAGCGGCGTCCAGGTGGTTTCATCACTTGACAAAGAGAAGGAGATTGAAGTTATTTGTTTATCATCAGCAAAAGATGCGGAATATCCAAGAGTATCACCATTGAAACCTTGCTGATCAGATGGATACATAGTGAATAAGAGAGGTGCGCCAACAGGTATGGTGCCTGATATAATCTGCGCGCTCTTTGTTTCATTACCAAACTCATCTACCGTTAAAACTTTATAGTTATACGTAATTCCTGGCTCAACATTAATATCAGTATACGTATTGGCAACCAGATCACCAGAGATATAGGAATCATCTCTCTTAATCCTGACAAAAGCGCAGTCTGAGGGATTTGTCCAAGTTAGAACCAGTGCATTATTCTCCGCATTTGGGGCTACTGTGAAGTCCGTAACATCGGGAGGAGGTGTTGCATCTTTAATTACCTGATGCTGACTCGAACAACTATTGCCAGCTATGTCTGTTGCAGTTGCCCGCAGGTAATAGGTCCCGTCAGGTAAACCGAGGGGGCCGCCAACATTTATGCGGACATAGCGGTACCATCTGTTTTCTGTCCCATCCCTTTCCAATCGTGGATTTTCAGACATATAAGGCTCCAATGACATCCAGTTTACGCCATCTTCAGAGTATGTAAAATCAATGGATACAATCTGCTTGGCTGCTAGAAAGAATGCATATGCTTGGAATCCTTGTTCGTTTTGGAAGGTAATTTTCCAATCCTCTTCATCCAGGTTCCACTCTTCAAACATTATCGGCTCTACTGTTAGGGCTCCGACAACAACTGGCGGGTTAGTATCCCTGTTGCCAGCCTTATCAAAACATTCTACTTTATAACTAACTGTCTGGTAGGGCTCTACATCAATGTCAGTGTAAGAATTGATGGTGACATTGTAGTTAAGTGTATTCCAATAACCATTCGGGTGATAGTAATCATATACTAATTTGCTGACGATAGCCCTTTCAAAATCATCGACATTGATCCAGCTAAGGACCAGCGCGTTATTTTCCGCATTTGGAGTGACTGTTAGACCAGTAACAGTAGGAAGCACCGTATCCTTCTTAAAACTTGCGGATAGGGGCTGAGTAGTAACTCCTTCAGCGGTCGCGGTCGTTCTTACCAAGTACTGCCCATCAGGCAGGCTGCTGAGGTTGAGTTCAATTTCAAACCTCCACTTTCTGCTCCAGGATTCGTAGTATGGTTCACCCGGCCAGTTATTGACTATTGCCGAACTCGAAGTCAATGGCTGCCAGTTGGTTCCGTCAGTGGAAAGCTCAAATCCTACTGAAGGCATGACCTGAGCCCGGTAGTAGGCATGGATGTAATAATATTGATGATTGTTTATATTGGCTATCCCGTTGTTATCAAAGGTTAAGGACACAACCTGCGGCCCATTAGGAGCGTTGATTTTCCCGGAGGCTTCAGCCACATCAGGGAATTTATTGTAGTTGTAGTCGTAAGCCTCTACAAGATAAGTATATGTAACTCCAGATTCAACATCATAGTCGGTCCAGGTGTTGCCATACACTCGGTCCATATAACTCCACTCCGTACCTTCACCATAATCGTACAGTTTATAGATTTTGGCACGATAAAAGTTCTCCGGTGGGTTGGTCCATGTCAAAACCAGCCCGCTTTCGTCTGCATTGGGAACAACGGTCAGGTTGGAGACCCCATTCACAGGCTGTTCAATTGTCAATGTCTCATCAGCTGGTAGAATGGATCCCTGGTTGTCCGCAGCTACTACCCGAATCTTTAGCTGGTCAATATCAATACCTCCGAAATCCACGACTATGGTTCTTGACCATTTACCGGTTTCGGTAACATGGATCAAGCCGCTGTCTTCAATTATTTTAGAGGAAGGGAGTGCATACCAGCCTTCTTCATCCCAGCATTGGAATCCAATACTCGAAATATCATATACTGACTGGAAGGATGCATTTATTTCGAAAGCATCCCAGTTATCAGTAGTTATAACCCCGTCATTCGTGAAATCCCATTCATCAAAAATAATTTGTTTAACCTCATAGTCATAAACGGCAATTTCGCTGCTTTGACCATTCTCCTGAGCCACCACCTGCAGCTTGCAGCTGTTGTTAAGTGTGAGAGGCGCAGTATAGAGTACACCATTAGTTTCCGGATCACTGTTATCAATTGTGTAATATATGGAGGCAGTTAGAGAGTTTGTGGTTAGTGTCACTGCAGTTCCTGGCAAATAGGTTCCTGAAAGCTTGTCCGCCACCGGGGCACTAGGAGGTGCATATACGGCAACAACCGTATTCATATCGGTGCTGTAGATGTCATCTATAATCGATTGGGAGGAGGGAGCATTATATATTTCTTCTGTAGTTGATATACTCTCGATAGATGAGGGCACACTTGGTGCACCAGAATCATTATTTATGGAAGAAGGAAATTGTGTCTGATCAGTGGTATTGGCAGAATTCGATGATGAATTCTCCTGGTCATTCTGATTTTTTGTATCGTTTTGGGGTGTAGTTGCATCACCTGTTGGCGGATTCTCATTACCCGGAGACCCCGATGGAGGATTAGCCGTCTCCTCGTCACCCGAATTAGTAGGCGGCTGTATTGTATCGCCACCGCTCACGTCCGCTAATGGCGTTGCAGCCTCGCCTCCACTGGAATCAGCTGGCGATCCACTATTATCACTGCTATTGGACACTGTGCCTGACGAATCTGCTGAAACGGCATTCTCCTCAGCCAAAGCAGTAATACCAGGGGTTATTAATAGACTTATGAACAAGGCCAGAACAATTAGACAGGCAATTCTTTTCTTCCCATTAGACAAATAACCAGTAAACAAGATTCCCTCTCCCCTCAAACTTCCCTTTTTTCATTACCCAAGCCAACCTGTCGTTTCAACAGGTGGCAGTACGCGTAGTAGACCGCTCAATATACAGCGAAATCATTACAACAAGAAATAGAACAGCTATACGTTGTCCCCAACGTACTCGTCAAGAAAATATGTCCAGCAATGTGTGATCCTTAGTAGCCAATAGTCCGCTCTCCTATCGACTCCATAAAATCCCGAAAAACCCTGCATAAGTCAGGCATTTCACGGGTTGTGATTAAAGGTATCCTAACTATAGCTTCCTATGTCATCAAGGAGCAATATAGTTAAACAAAACTTAACCAAAAAGGCGGAATTTCGGTTTTCTCGTGTCATTTCGTGTCGATTATTGTGTGTTTATGCAGAGGGTGAAGAAGGCTATATATTGTAGTTAAATGCTAGGATGTATCGGACTTGTTAAACATCAATCAATATCCATAACTTCCTTGTAATTTACATATCTTCAGCGATAGACCTATACAGACACTTCTCAGAGCCACGTCGTTAGTCTGCAACGAACATGACAAGCTATAATTAGTGATCATAAATATGCAATCCATAGAGGAATCTAGAGGCTAGTGCGGAATTAATCGTAGCAGAATCATTTTGAAGGAATAGAACTCACTCAATGCTAAATAGGGAGGGATTTTGGTTATATGGAGGATGCTTTGCAGGGTAAGACTATTTCCGAGTCTTCTACAACAATTGCCCAGGTCATATTGCCTTCCATGACTAACCCGGCGGGGACCGCTCATGGGGGCGAGCTTATGAAAATGATGGACAATGCTGCCGGGGTCTGTGCGACGCGCCACTCACGGGCCATCGTAGTGACCGCTGACATTGATGAGATCAACTTCCACGAACCTGTGTTCATGGGCAATCTAGCTACTTGTCATGCTCATCTCAGCTATGTTGGCAGATCCTCTATGGAAGTAATGGTCAATATCGATGCCGAAGATTTGTTGACTGGCGATAAACGCTGCTGTGTCACAGCCTATTTCGTGTTTGTAGCCCTGGATAAAGATTTCAAGCCAGTACAGCTGGAACCCCTGGTCATGCAAAATGAGTACGAGAAGAAAATCTACGAAGAAGCTAAAGAACGCATGAAACAGCGCAAAGAACGGCCTAAGCTTTGCTGGACCTCATTCTACTAAGGGACGGGGACACACCTTGATGCTTTCACTTTGTTTCAGTACCATTAAGGAGTAAGGAATGTCCCCTGCACAATTCTAGCATTAAAAAAGTCAGGGATTTCCATATCCCTGACTTTATATTTAGTCCGTGTTTAGTTATATAGCAAGTTTGAGAACCTCGTTGACTGCCGTCCAATCCTCACGCAGTGATTCAGTCCCCATCAACGTTCCAATATGACCGCCCTCCGTTAGTATCTCGACAATATCATCCGGCGGTGTGCTCACATAATTCTTCAGCGCAAAAGCCTGGGGCGGAGGTGTTATATGATCCTTTTTGCCAGCCATGATAATGACCGGGCAGGTAATATGGCTGAGATCCACCGGACGCCCATCCAGCTTGAAAGCACCTTTTCTGGTGAGATTGTTTTCCTTAAAAACATTCTTAATAATATCGAGATAGAAGCGGCCGGGTATCTTCTGGGTATAACTATACCAGTTTTCAAATCTAATAAAGCGCCGCAGGGCATCCTCATCTTCGTTCTGAACCATTTCCCATAGACGATCGTATTTCTTGCTGTAATGCTCCTGGAGCTGCATGTTTTTGAATCCTAACAGCATGTAGTAGCCATCCATCAAGCCGTTATGTGTAGCCACCATAAACTCAAAAAAGGACATTGGCAGCTTCGAATCCTCTACTATCGGCGAGTGCGCAGCATCCATATCAATCGGAGCTGCCGCGCTGACTAGGGTAGCGATCTTCTCCTGAAACAAAGAAGTGTAAACAGTTGCCTGCCAGCCGCCCTGACATTGGCCAACGATATGTATTTTGAATCGGCCAGTTCTTTCACGGATCTGGTCTACAGCTTCATCAGTCAAACGGATATAATCAGCCATGGCCAGGTCTTTATATTCCCTGGTCGCGGACAGCCATTCGGTAACATATACATCAAACCCATAGCTTTGGAATACCCGTACTAGGCTCTGCGCAGGCGAGTAATCAGCCAGGCAGGAATGATGGCCAGCCTGTGGGGGCAGGATCAGTACTGGTCTTTTGTCACCTGCATCACGCCGGTTCGGGAAATGGCGCAGCCTCAGGGTCTGGTGTTCATAAATAATATTGTTGGGTGTTGACCATGTAACTTCGGGAGTTTCTACCCTATTTAGAATATCAAAATAACGAAAACGCTTGGCATCTCCCATCAATGGTTCGCACAAACGCAGCCAGTACTCCATAAAGGCCGCATGCGGACTGGTTTGCTGTCTATACACTCTTATCCCCATATTCGATATCCTCCCTTTACAGACGAATCTTTCCGCCACAGATTTGCTTATATATTTCATCAGTGAGCGGTTCGTAGACCTCTTCTGTCAATTTGTAATAATAAATGGGGTCATCCATCATCGCTAAATTATAGCCTTCCTTACGTAGACGTTGTTTCAATGGAAAAAGTTCATAAGCCGTACTGCTGCTGTCCAGCATACGAATAAAACGCGGGCGGGCATGCTCGGGCATGCGCTGGTTGATATGCTGTGTAAACTGCTTCCAATCAAGGCGTTCTCCCTCGATCATTAAAACGGCAGCCATTCCACACCGGCCTT
The DNA here is from genome assembly GCA_050259595.1 of Acidobacteriota bacterium. Taxonomy (GTDB): domain Bacteria; phylum Bacillota; class Syntrophomonadia; order Syntrophomonadales; family DTU052; genus JBLNAX01. Next base: position 21,989 of record JBLNAX010000054.1, read on the forward strand.
CGTGCTCAGGCACTGTAACTCCATAGACAATGGCATCTTCAATGCCACCGAAGAATTTGACTATCACATCAGCAACATTGCTAGCCGATACCGTGTTGCCTTTCCAACGGTAGGTATCCCCCAGACGGTCAACAAAAGAAATATGATCATCTTTGCCGAGTTTGACCACGTCCTTGGTATTAAAATACTGGTCACCGTCTTTGAACGCATTAGTCACGACGCGGGCAGCTGTTGCTTCCGGATCGTTGATATAGCCCTGGAATGCATTGAGCTGGTTGATTTCACCCAAAAGTATGCCCGTCTCACCTATGTTACACTTTATTAGACGGTCGTTAGAATCGCGCAGTAGTTCTTCCGTATCGAGATCGAACCGCACCACTTCTCCCTGTCGCATTCCATTAAGGGTTAAGCATCCGCACATATCCGGTATTTCGTCGTAGTTCACAAAGACCCCAATACCCTCTGTAGTACCATAGACTTCGATCACATGCTCCAGGCCATACCTTTTCTTGAAAAGCGGGATCAGCTTACCCCACATACCGTTACACAGCATTACTCTTAGAGGGTTATCGGCATCATCCTTACGTTCTTTTAGAGCATAAAGATAGCGAGCCATCTCTCCCACGCCTACGAAATAATCCACATTGTATTTCCTGACATCAGACCAAAACTTGGAGACAGAGAATTTTTGTTTCAGCAGCATAGTACTACCGGTCATTACTGCTCCGGCAAAACAGATATTAAAGCCGCTGTTTAGATATAAAGGAAGTCCCACATAATCGACCGAATCCGGCTTCATGAATCCAAGGCTTGAGATTCGAAGACCAGCCGCTAAAAAGCGCTTCTGAAACACCGGTACCGCTTTACGGGCACCGAAACTACCTGATGTATACATATAAACCAAAACATCGTCACTTGTAATATCTCCTGTCGTTGGCGGGTTCTCTTTAGAACATTTTTTGAGTATCGGGTTTAGATGCTGGTAATCTTCCGAAAAAGTTACTTCCGGGTTCTCCCCTTCAACGAAAATGAGAGCCGGTTCTCTTAAGCGGATCCTTTGAGTGATCGTATCAAATACTGTTAATAATTCATGCCCGACGATAACCGCCTTGGCATCTATAACATTTATTGCGTAAGCAAGCACCTCTGCGCGGAGTCCCACGTGGACCAAGGCACTTATAACCCCCAGCTTGCTAAGGCCCGTGACGGCAGCCAAGTATTCCGGATCGTTTTCCAGAATCAATGCCACGACATCACCTTTGACAAAGCCCAGGGAAGCAAAGTAATTGGCATACTGATTAGCAACTTCATTAAATTGTCTATAGGTGATATTTCTTTCCTGAAAAAATATGAAAGTCTTATCGGGATGCTGTTCAGCCCAGTCCTCGATTTTCAGACCCAAAGAAAGATTTTGCGGTTCCTGCATACTCAGGATCATCTGCCACGGATCTGTGTTTGATTTCTTATGAGACATTTGTCACCCTCCCACATACCTTGATCTAAGACAATAATATACCTAGGGGTCATCATCCATTTTCAACTGGTTCCTCTGCTCCCAGTGCCCTTCGAGCTTCCGCGCGGCTTTCAAAAATGTGCGGAGCTATGTTGCGCGCTTTTAAGGTATCACCTAACTTCATACGCATAAATGCCCCTGTTGAATAGCGTGTCACATCCACATAGAACCGGCTGACGACATCCCGAACCATTTCAGTATAGTCATCAACCAGTTCCGGTAAGATATCAAAATTGTCGTAGTTTACTATCGTAAAAACCTTCTTGCCCAGTGGCTCAAGTTTTTGCCCCACCACCTGGCGGATCTCTTCGATTTGGTTACGGGAACGAATCGATAAACCCTCAAAGTTGACAAAGAACAAGTTATCCTCAGCCTGATAGTGAACACGCTCCTCAATGGGTATCTCCAGCAGAATTGCTTTCAGACCCATTGGCTCATCAGTAAAGATCCGAGCGTTCATAGCTGCTACCGGTTCCTTTACTATGGGTTTGAATGACATTTGACTCACGATATCTTTGTCTATGTCTATACCAGGCGCCACCTCGACCAGTTCCAGTCCCTCCGCAGTTAAGCGAAAAACACAGCGTTCCGTGATGTAGAGGACCTGCTTATTAGAAGCCGAAGCCACTGGCCCGGAAAATGTTATCTGCTCCACCTGCTCAATCAGCTTCGAGGTACGACCTTCCTTGGCGATCTGCAGCTTTCCCTCACTAATGGCTATCTCTAAATCACCAGCGGTAAAGGTGCCGACAAAAACAACCTTTTTAGCATTCTGGCTTATATTTATGAACCCTCCGGCACCCGCCACGCGTGGACCAAACTTGCTTACATTCACATTGCCCATACAATCAGCCTGGGCCAGACCCAGAAAAGCAACATCCAGCCCGCCCCCATCATAGAAATCGAACTGATAGGCTTGATCGATGACCGCATCAACATTAGTGGCCGCACCAAAGTTCAGCCCTCCGGCCGGAATGCCGCCGATCACTCCAGGTTCGGCAGTCAGAGTCAAATAGTCCAGAATCCCTTCCTCTGCCGCTACATTAGCGATTCCTTCGGGAACGCCAATACCTAGATTGACGACCGCATTAGGAGTCAACTCAAAGGCTGCCCGGCGAGCTATGATCTTCCGTTCATCCAGGATCATTGGCTCGATAGACGACACTGGGACCCTGTACTCCCCGGCAAATGGGCCACTGTACTGGGTGGCAAATGTCTGTTTGTGGTTCTCAGGTGGTGATACTGATACACAGTCAACCAGTATCCCAGGAATCTTTACATTGCGCATAGGCAGGGCACCACGATCAGCAGTTCGCTCCACCTGCACCAGCACGAAGCCCCCGGAATTCTTAGCCGCCATGGCAATGGCCAGCCCATCCAGGGTCAAGGCCTCCCTTTCCATGGTGATATTGCCGTCCAAGTCGGCGGTGGTTCCACGAACGATCGCTATATCGATATGTAAGGGCTTGTAGGCAAGGTATTCCTGGCCATCAAACTCTATGACTTCCACCAGATCTTCCTGTGTACACTGGTTGAGTTTGCCCCCGCCATTCCGCGGATCAACAAATGTCCCCAACCCCACACTTGTTATCGTACGTGGTCGGTGAGCAGCGGTGTCTCGGAACATGGCCGATAGTACTCCCTGCGGAAGGTTATAGGCTTCTATCTCGTTGTCGTTGGCCAGTTTGACCAGCTTAGGGGTCAGCCCCCAATGACCACATATGATTCGTTTTATCAGACCTTTATGTGCCAACCTATTGAGACCGCCTTCTTTGCCGTCACCCAAGCCTGACGCATATACAAACGTCAGATCACGTGGTTCGCCGGTATTGAGAAAACGCTCCTCCAGACGAATGATCAACTCTTCAGCCAGGCCGATGCCGATGAATCCCCCGAAAGCTACTACATCACCGGTTTTGATGATGCTGACAGCGTCTTCTGGCTTAACGACCTTACCTTTCTTCATCCCTGATACAAGGTCAGATTTTAGCGGGTGACTGATCCTATCCATACCCCACCTCTTCCTGAACGTTTCGGTTTTCCTGGTGTTTATGGCGTTCAATTCAACATATAAAAGAAGTATTTCGTCAATATTATTTGTAAACCTTCAATTTTCTTCCTAGCACCAAATTTCACAAAGTTTCGAAAGCAATGCCCTTAAGCTTAGATTCGAACCTATCTTACCTTAATGCATCATTTCTTTCAAACACTAATTATTTCCCGAGAAATATATTGCCAACTTTTTCCGCGATCTCTTTAAAAACTGGCGCGGCATCACGGCCTCCACTCTGACCCCTTTCGACCATAACGGTTACCACCCAGCGTGGTCTATGAGCCGGGAAAAATCCTACAAACCATGTGTTCAATATCTCATTTCCATCAGGACCGATCTGGCCGGTTTGCGCTGTTGCCGTTTTACCCCCAGAACCCCATGGCGCTGCATTGGCTTGAATTCCAGTTCCTTCT
>JBLNAX010000055.1:0-15051 GCA_050259595.1 Acidobacteriota bacterium
GGCCTTAAAGGTTCCGTGATATCGGCTGTAGACCTGACTAAGGGGTTAGGCATCGCCGCTGGCCTGCGATCGATCGATGTTCCCGGCGCTACCGGCAATATCACGACGAATTTTAAGGGCAAGGCTCAGGCGGCATTGGAAGAACTGAAGAACGGCCAGGATTTTGTCTACATACACGTGGAGGCGCCCGACGAAGCCGGACATCGCGGCGAGCTGGATACCAAGATCAAGTCCATTGAAGAGATCGATGAAAAAGTTCTGGGTGAACTGTTAGCAGGTCTGGAACAGTTCGACGACTACCGGATCATACTGCTTCCTGACCACCCCACTCCACTGGCGGTGAAGACCCATGTCTCGGACCCGGTGCCGTTTATGATCTATCAGAAGAGCCGCGACCTGAATAACGGAGGCTCAGAATACACCGAAGAATCGGCCAGCAAGACGGGACTGTTTATCGAGGTCGGTCATACATTGATGGATAGGTTTTTAGAGAGATAGAAGATAAAAGCCGAGACACGCAAGACTTGGAAAAGTTGGCCGAACCCAGTGAGGTCTCGACTGCAGAGAGCCAGAGCTTTTAGCGATGTGCGAATCGCTGATCCTGAAAGGGCGTCCCCATGTCTGGCGCAATTATCGCACTTTCCTTACGACGGGGACATTCCTTAATCATTGCGGGGTTGAAGCGAAGCGTAAACATCAAGGTGTGTCCCTGTTCCTTAAGCCCCCCGTGATGGGCCTGCTAGCTCCGCTGGTACATCCCCGGCTCGATTTCCTTGATCTCGCCGATCTGCAGTAAATGGCGCAGGTGGTTGCGCATAGTCAGCTTCTCCCAGAATTCCTCATAGAGATTATGGGCGTTCGGGAATGTCAGCTTATAAGATGCCAGTCCGTCGATACTTTGCGGCTCAGCCAGCAGTTCGAGCACCTTGGCTTCGCGATCGATCACTACCTGAATAAACCGGTCTAACCCTTCCTGAATACCCTCTCTGAACACCCGCCGATGTGACGGCACCAGTATCCGTGGATCAATTTCTTTTACACGTTTCACCGACTCGATCAGCGCCCCGACATCGGCACTGTTGCTGCTGTACCAGGGGCCAGCCGGAACCAGATCTATATCACCGGTAAAGAGTATGTCTTCCTTTTCAAAATAAAAACCGTAATGGCCTAAAGTATGGCCTGGCAAATGGATCGCCTTGATCTGCCGTGCACCCAGATCGATCACCTGGCCATCGGTCAATGTACCCACGATAGGGATTTCCCGAAATCCCGGCTGTACCACCACATCATCCGGCAGCGGCACCGTGAGTCCATAATTCTCGCGCGAAATACCCATCAATTTTTCCCATGCGTCATAGCCATGAAAGGACATGTATGTATCGCGATCGCTGTATGTGCCTACTTCTTCTTTTCCTGCGTAGCGCTCGATATTGGGGAACAATGTATCCCCATGCACATGATCGAAATGGAAATGGCTGATCAACCCCACCTGGATCTGCTCACGCGGCAGTTCGTTGAAGGCATTCGCGCCAGCGCCAAAGTCGATCACACACGGTCTTTCATCATCGATATATATCGAGTTTGCATAGGGATATCTGGGCGGCGATTGTGGAACCACCACCCACAGATTCTTTTCTAGTTCCAGCACTTGTCTCATCTCCCTGATGTATCAAAAGCAACGATTATATCAGCCTACCATTTATCCCAATGGATCATATCCTGAACTTCCCGCTTAGGCGGATTCCAGTCATAATCCGGCTTACCAATGGGGATCATGGATACCACATGAACATTCTCTGGTATGCCTAGTACTTTCCGCACATCTTTATCCGAAAAACCACCCACCCACAGACTGCCATAACCCATATTATAGGCCGCTAGCAGGATATTCTGGGTAGCGTTGGCACAGTCCAGTTTGCAGTAATAATTCATGCCGCGTTCACCATAGGAAGCCGATTTCTGCGGATCTGCGCATATACAGATCACCGCCGGAGCTGTATCAAAGACCTCCTGCGGGCAGGCATTCTTCAAAGCCGAGATTTTGGCTCGATCATCGAGAACGATAAACTCCCATGGCTGGAAGTTACCGGCGGTGGCCGCCAGGCTCCCGGCCTTTACCAGTTCCGTCAGGTGCTCGCGCGGCACCGGATCAGTCTTATACTTTCTAACACTTCTTCTGTTTTTAATGACTTCTGTAAATTCCAAGGTGCGATCCCCCTTTGTTTCTTTCTATTAACTATAACAAATACCAAGCCATGTATGAACAGGATTTGCCAATCCATGAAAGAAGCGGGCATCTGCCCGCTTCTAAAAAGGTCTAAATACCATCTACACCTGCATCATCGGTCCCTCAGCATGCATCTCATCCAACACGTAGCGGGCACAGGTCTTGCCTAAGAACTCATCATAATCATCATATCTCAGACGCACCATATTGCGCCCATCACGGCTGCACACGCTGCATTTGGCCTTATCATCTAATCGAATGGCAAAGGCATCGAACTTGGCCCGGCCTGTATTAATATCACTAGCCATACGACGTATGATTTCATTGCGTTTGGGTGAAAGCTTCTTTTTCGGCTCTTTCATTCTATGCCTCCTTTGCGGGTTTTTCTGTTAGTATCCCTATTTAAGAGGCTGGCGATTCTCAAAAAAGCGGTTCGATATGTTTAGCAGCTAAACAAAAGGTCGGTGCAGCACCTAAAAAGGCCGATAACATCGGTTTCATCGCAGAAATGCTGGCCAGGGTGTTGAAAGGCATTGCCGAGCATGCTATAATTGTCTTTGTCACAAAAACAAGTCGGGGTGTAGCTCAGTTTGGCTAGAGCGCTTGCTTGGGGTGCAAGAGGCCGGAAGTTCGAGTCTTCTCACTCCGACCATCTGAAAAGAACGAAGCCTTCCATGTGGAAGGCTTTTTATGTTTTAGTATGTTAGCTAAACGCTATTCCTTGGTCATTATTTTAATACTGCCTTAGAAACAAGGGTGCCCATCCTTTCTGAGCTTTCCACAGTATAGGCAATGAATTATTTGGGCAATTATATTCAAACACGATTGCTGCTTCACAATCCCCAAAACCTAATGGATTGTTCTTTTCTAGCATTTCACCTTTGGTTTTAGCCATTTGTTTTGCTTTTTGGCGTTCAGTAACATCAGGATAAATCCTAGAATCATCACTAAAGCATTTATAAGAATTATCAAGAATATTTAAAACATGAACATTAACATCAAGTCCGAGATTTTCAATCGCTTCTATAAGACTATTCTTTGCATCCTCAAACCCACAAAGTGCAATGAAATATATTGGTCGTTGAACGAGAAGCTCTCCTAATTCTTCGGCTAATGACGTAAAATGTTCTATTGCCGTACGACCGGTCCCCAAGAAGTCATCAATAAAAACCAAAGCCTTTATCTTATCGTTACTCTGCAATGCATCATATAGTTTTGCTTTCTCTACAACATTTTTAGAATAAATTTTGTTTTCATCAGCATATATTTTTGCGCATTGTGCTCCACTTTTGGCTGGTCCATCTAAATAGCTTACCAAAACTTCTTCTTTCTTTCTCTTGCCTTCCTTAATCTCCTGTATGTAGCCTCTCTTAACAATTCCATGAGCCTGGTGCATGTGATTACGTATCGAATCAGCATCAAAGAATTTTAATTGGCTTAGTATCTTAAACATAACCCTTTGATTGCGATTATCCCCAAACTGTTTAAGCCACAATCTAACTTCATCTGCAGAAATATGATTACCCCTATATACCCACCTATGAGATACATTTAATATCTCGTCTGGGGTGATATAGGCTGCCTCCTCTTCATTTTTCTGAGTTATCAACTCATCATGTTCAGTAAAAGTTGTAATTAATTCCTTTATTCCTTGATCTGTTAACCACTCTTGAAACAATAAAGCTTTACATTTATAAGATATCGTTGGGTTTTCTAATTCAACAAGAACTTGTCTTCTTATAAACTCACGTATTTCTGATTCAGCAACAGCGTCTGAGACACCAAGATTTTTTGACAACTGAAGAAGAGTCTCTTTGGAAATTTCAGCTGATTCTCGCGCTGCTTCACCAACAGCTATCAAGATCTTCTTCCGATTAATTGATATCTCTTCTTTTCTAGCCCCTCTCTCGGTTATCCCATCTTCCCAGAAATGTTGGAAGCTGTTACCTTTAACCGCTCTTAAGGTAGCTTGCTTAGCTTCAACGATCTCCCTAAAAGTAACATAAGCATCCCTTCTGTTAATCATAATACTGAATAGTGACTGACAGATCAGTTTTGTGAAATACGGGTTCCCTGCTGTTAATGAATAAAGCAGATTAATAGATTCATCATTAAATTCAAACCAGGGCTCCAAAGGTTTCTTAATAAGGTTCTCAAAGTCCGTCCAATCAGTTTCTTTCTTAAAATAATCAACTCTAATTGGTTCAAATTTATTCAATTGTTCTCCCATCGAGTTGATCACAAATTCCATCTTTTCCCCGCCCACCAAAACGAAGCCAAGTGGCGTTTGATTACTAATTGTTCTAAGAGTTAAGAAAAATGCAGTTCCAACAGGATCACGTTTAAACAACTCAAGAGGTAGATCATCAAATTCATCAAGTATTACTAGAAGTCTTAATGTTGGAATGATTTCTAACGCGTTATCAAGAAATTCAGTAATTGGCGATAGAGCTCCGTCAAAATCAGGAATGCTTAAGTTCCTTAATCTCGGTTCGGCTTTAGTCAGTTCTTTACAAAGCCTTTTACCCAAGTTGCTAATAGTTCTTTGAGGATCAGGATCTATATAACTTCCACTCTCTAAAAGAATAACGACATAATCATTCTTTGATATTTTTTCAAGTCTAGCTCGAAGAGCTTTAGCAAGTGATGTCTTTCCTACCCTTTTTTGGCCATACATAAATGAAGACTCCACATTTTCAGCCATTGCTTTGTTAATTAGACGCTTAAAATTATCTTCTCTTCCCACTAATTCATCATCAGAAGTTATAGGTTCCAAGCTGTAGGGGTTCTTCGTTGACAATATGGCCCAATCGATATCACTGCTTTGCGCATTAATTTCAAGATCAAAGTCTTTCCGTGTTTCTTGCCCATTGGCATTCTTCCATGAAACAGAAACTTTAAACAGAGCTAGTCCTTGACTTTCTACGACTCGACACGGGACTTGTACTATTCTAGAAGTTTGGGGTAAAAGCGTTCCAAGGTTTCTGCTATGTTCTTCAACAGTAATATTATCAGTTGCTTCCTCAATGTAATAATTGGCGTCAAAAGCATAACCAGTGCCTTTGTTTTCAACTTTAAGAAGACAATCAAATCTTTCATTAACAATGTACAAAGGATATTTCTTGTCAGTGGTTGTAACATGTATATCAGCGGGTTTTCCAACAGGTCTGGTTTCGAAATCTTCTTTTAGGTATCTAAGGGCTTTTGATAATAAAGATTCCACATATTTTTTTGAATAATCAGTGCCATAAGTTTTAACAACGCTAAGGTCATCAGCAATAGTCTCCACTGCTGCCTGATAACTTTCAAGTATTGAATCTATGTCAGTCTCATCAACATATTCCTTAATTAATTGAAAACATCGGTTTAATCTACTTTCTAACAGACTATCTGGGAGAAATGACTGGATAATTGTTTTACCAACTTGGTCGTTTAATTGCTTCATAAATTCTTGTCGAATACCTAATAAATCATGCAAAGACCCGACTCTATGAACATTATCAAAAAGAAGTCTTTCTTTCGTGACTAATACATCTCGTAATTTCGCCATCTTTAAGTAACCTTGATCTTTGGGGTCAATTTTTATTGCTTTGTATATTGTATCAGTGAACGATTCATCAAAAATATTCTGGACTCTAATCCTATTTTTAGCCAATGCCTGTACTTCTGTCTCTACTGAATGAAGTCTTAAAAGGCAGAGAGCCAGAACTTTTTTCTGAGCCGGAGTCAACTCTGGTCCGAGTAATTTCTCAAAAGAAGATCCTGGAACTTTCAAAAATGCACCCAAATCATTCACAAACTCGTTGAATAATTGATTTTTGTTAATACCCTGACTGTTGTCAATTAATCGAACAATGTGATCGTCAATTATGGATAACGTAACAACCTTGGTGGGTAATGCATCATTCCGTTCCTTTATAGCTTTTGACATCTTACTACCATCTCCTGAATTGGATTATAAAAGATTATCCATAAAAATATATTATCCCCTACTTCGACATATAATGCCATTATCCTTCATACATTTCCATTATTAATAATACAGGTAGCTTATTGCACGCGATGTTATCTGTGCCCAAGAAAAATACAAACCGCTAATCAGCGGTTTTCCAATGTTTATCGATTGATCCTGAGTCAATAATTTATACTTAACCTTAGTAACTCCAATTTTCATGCCTTACCGGCAATTTGTTCAGTTCTTCTTTGTAGAAGCGCCATTTCGGCAGATACTCGTTCATATAAGCTGCAAATAGTCCATTGTGCTTTCTTTCCAATAGATGAACCATTTCATGGACAACTATGTATTCAAGGCATTCTAGCGGTTTTTTTGCCAACTCAAGATTTAGCCAAATACGCTTTGCTTCGCGGTTACAACTTCCCCATTTAGTCTTCATTTTCTTAATACCAAACTCACTAACCTTCACATTTAGCTTCTCTTCCCATTTTTCAATCAGCGCTGGTACAGTGTTTTTTAATTGATTGCGATACCAGGCATCCAAAATTAATTGCCTTTTTTCTATCGATGTACCCGGACGAACATACAGGACAAGTGTACTGTGTTTTAATTCAACTTTGGGCTGCGCATCAACTTCCATTACTTTGAGCAGATAACGCTTGCCCTTGAAGTAATGACTCTCGCGATTTAAGAATTCCCTGGGTGCTTCACGATCCTGGGCCCTAAGCTTGGCCTGTTGTTTCTTTATCCATCTGAGCTTGGAAAGAGCATAGACTCGTATTGTATCCAAATCCATCCGTAACGGTGCAGCGATGCGCACTCTCCCTGACGGAGGATGCACGCTCAGGTGTATGTTTTTAATATCCTTTTGGTCAACATCAATTATTATATCGCCAAGTCGCAGTTGTTCCATATCAATATTCACTTTGCTTTGATATTATCGCAAATATTTTTTCCACTTCATCTTCATCCTTTAGTACTTCATAGAGCCCAGCTTTAATCACTTTTTCTTTAGCAGGTGTACCTCGCCACATATCAGGGCGATACTTAATAACAGCTTCATGAACTTCCATTGCCAAATCAACATTCTTAAGGTTATGAAAAAGTGCCCTTTTAGCCGGTGTATTTAAGACTTCCGGCGTACTATCACTGGTGCCTTCATTAACTCTAGCAGCCAGTTCGGCTATCTTCTTTAAATACTCTTCGTAATTTATAGCCTTTTCTTTACGCTCTCTAATAATAGCCGTCAACAGTACCGACATTTCTTCGAAAAAGGCGGGGTCAATCAAGTGGTCCTTGATAATCTTGCTTCGAACATTATTCTCGATAGTTTCAGCCACAGCCTCAGGGTTAGCTTGAATGTCGTTAGATAAGCTCTTAATCGCATCAGCAATACCGGCCTTTACAATCAGTTCAATCAATGACAGATTGCCAAAAGGTGATATGTTTTTCGATTCATCAGCCTGAATATAATTATCTATCAAATGCCGCATATCAGCCTCGTAGGTTTTCAGGTCCAGTGTCTCACCACTAGCCATCCGTATCTCTTCACGAAGACTCAGATAGAAGTCGAGCAGCCTCTTGATCTCAATGATTTCAACTTCGCTATAACCTGCTGATTCCATTTCATCGGCAATACTGGCATAAGCCCTTATGAAGGCAACGATGCCTTTATACAAAGCGGTTCTTTGTACTTCCCGGGCTTTCAGATCTTCTGGAATTTCAGTATTTCCACAAAAATAATGCATGTATTCAAGTTGGCCCTTGGGCAGGTCTACCGGCTCACAGAGCAATGCCAACTGTTCGATCGCATTATCCAAGCGCTCCCGACCTTTAAGGAGCCTGTCCTGCAGTAAGATATCACAGTCAACTTTTTCAAATTCATCATAATCCAGTTCCGAAGTATAAACGGATACGGCGTTTTCTACTTTTCTGAATAGGTCTTTGTAGTCAACGATATAACCGAATTGCTTATCATCACTATCCAGCCGGTTCACCCGACATATAGCCTGAAACAGCCCATGGTCTTCCATTTTCTTATCAATGTAAAGGTAGGTACAGCTGGGTGCGTCAAATCCGGTTAAAAGCTTGGCTACAACGATTAATAGCCGCATATTGGCCGGTTCTTTAAGGAATTTTTCCCTCACCTTATCCTCATAGGTTTCAGTTTTGCTTTTACCCGGGATAGCAATTACATGTTCCAGCAAGTTCTCATAGGTCTTGTATATGTACTCTTTGTCAGTCTCGGTGTTAGCACCGGTATCTTCTGTGGTAATATCTCGAGTACTGGGATTATAGGACGTTACAATGGCACATTTGCCACTAAGATCAGTCTTTTGAAAGAGCTCAAAATACCGGCATGCTTCATAGATACTGGAAGCCACCAGAATGGCATTGCCCTTCATTGAGCTAAGCCTGGGCTTGACACTAAAATCAAATATTATATCACTGACGACTTTCTCCATGCGCGAGCGTGAGCTTAACACCATCTGCATGGTGCCCCATTTTCTCCGCAGGGCAGCCTTCTGGAAGTCGTTTAAGCCCTTGGTTTTAACGTCAAACCAGGCATCTATGCGCTCCGGCGAGGAAATGTTCTGGTCAATATCCCGAGCCTCATACATCAAGTCCAGAACAACTTCATCAGCAACCGCTTCGTTGAACTTGTAGGTGTGAATGTACTTGCCGAATACCTCCAGGCTGGTCGCTTTGTCTTTTTTCAGCAGAGGGGTCCCGGTAAAGCCAACAAATACGGCATTAGGAAGCATGGCCTTCATTACCCGATGCAGCTTCCCGCTCTGGGTGCGGTGGCATTCGTCAACAAAGATAAACAACTCACCCACGGCATTAGATGGCTGGCTTTCCAGCTCCTTGATATAGTTGTCAAAATGCTCTACATCTCGTCTACCGAATTTGTGCACCAATGAACATAGCAACCGTGGTGAGGGCTGGGCTAGCTGAGCTATCAAATCTTTGCCGCTGGAGGTGCGGTATATGGTTTCACTGGCATCGGTAAAAACCTGCTCGATCTGCTTGTCCAATTCATCGCGATCAGTAATAATAGCGACCCGTGCATAGGGGTTGTTCTCCAGAATCCATTTAGCCAGGTAGACCATAACAATGCTCTTGCCGCTGCCCTGGGTGTGCCATATGATGCCACCTTCACGCCTTTTGACATGCTCCTGCGCAGCCTTGATGCCAAAATACTGGTGTACTCGCGGCAGTTTCTTGATCCCGCCATCAAACAGCACAAAATCATACATCAGCTCAATCAGCCGCTGCTTATTACACATCCTAAGCAGGTATTTATCCAACTGCAGGCGGCTGGTGTCTTCAATGTCTTCTTTCCATTTGAGGAAAAACTTCTCCTGGGTATCGATCGTTCCGTAGCGCAATCCCTCGGTATCATTACCCGCAAAGATGAATTGAACCGTAGAAAAGAATGGTCCGATAAACTCCGGACGTTGATTAACGATGCTCTGGCGGATTCCATCACCAACGGACACTGTACTACGCTTGAGCTCCAGCACGCCGACCGCGATGCCGTTCACATAGAGCACGATATCCGGGCGTTTGTCCCGCTGTCCATGCACCGTTACCTCCTCGGCGATGGCGAAGTCGTTTTCAAGATGATTCGCCCAGTCGATGAGGTGCACTGTCTCATAGTTTTCACCGACTTCTGCCTTGACCGGCACGCCATAGCGCAGGAGTTGATAGACATTCTTGTTGTTGGTATAGAGTCTCTCACCGTAGTGGTAGGACGCTGTACGCAGCTCATGGAGAGCTTTGGCAATGAGGGTATCGTTGAAACCTTTTCTGGTCAGATAGGCAGTTAACAGTGTTTCTTCGATATTGCTGTTGTTAGGGCGTTCTTCCCAGTTGCCCAGATAGGTGTAGCCCAGTTCCTCCCGAAACAGCTTTACGACACGGTCTTGGGTCAATCGTTCTCGTTGCCCTACATCACTCATACCAGCCTGATCCTCCCCGTCAAGATATTCTGCATCATGCCCTGCTTGATCTGTTTATATTTAGCCAGCCTGGTTTCCAGGGCGGCGATTTCAGCATCCATGTCGGAGAGGACGGTGGCGATGGCGGTTTGTTCCTCTATGTCTTTCGGCAATACGACTTGAAAATTGGCTAAGTCTTTGTTGGTAATTTGGTTGATTGTCGCCCCCATCACTTCATTGATTTGCCTTTGAATGATACTGGATTGGAATTGATAAAAGATGAAGTTGGAATATGCGGTTCTATACACGGCCATAAACGCTCCGAAAGCGCTTCCAGCGGCGCTTTCATCAATGATCGCACATTTACCTATCAGTCGTTGGCTTCCATTTCTTACGCAGATTAATATATCACTTTTTCTGACTACAACTCGACTCGGTAAATCCATATCTACATAGACGTTATCATCAAATGCCAACTTGCCATTTTGCACATTAGACGACCTAAGTACCAGAGTGCCGTATTCTCTGACATTTTTGGGGCTGTATGTTAAGCCAATAATGCTTTCGCCCACTTCGCACATGGGTACGGCATCCCAATTCTCCGGAATTTCCCCAACCTCGGTTTGTTTAAACTTGCCTCCATTCGAAGCAAAGCCCCCTAAACGTCTTTTTCCGGTGAGCAATGCCTGCATGGCGCCCTGCTTGATAGCCAGTTTCTTGGCGATGAGCTTTTCCAGTGCCTGGATCAGCGCATCGGCATCAGAAAGAGCAGTGGCAATGGCGGTTTGTTCTGCGAGGGTTGGAACAGGAACCGGAATTCGAACCATATCACCAACATTGATGTGTTTCATTGTCGTTCCTGTTTCGATACCTTTGAGGTTGGTTCTTCCTTGGACCGAATTTAGGAATAAACTTAAGAAAAGTGGAAATGCGGTTTCTCTTTTTACCCGGGAGATTATCAAAGCATGGCAATTAGCCCCTTCCAATTCTTTTGGCACTATTGTTGTTAAGCCGACATCCCCCGTTTGAACGGTCAACAAGTCGCCTTCTCGCAAACACGATTTTAAATGTTGGTGATGGAACTCTTGCGTTACTTTCTTGATACCATGAAAATTAAATGAGTTTTCTTCCACGTTATAACCTTGGATATAAAGGACTCCTTCGTCGTAGTCAGCGTAATGTGATTTGACTGTACCTACGAAGCCGTTGGTCATCAACGAAGTGATTTCCCCCATCTTCATGACTTCCCAATCCTCCGGGACAACCCCAACCTCTGTCTGCTTGTATCCTGTCGGTATTCTACTCATCGCTCTCCTTTTCCCGCTTCGAGGAGGCCTTTGACGTACCCGTCGAAGTCCGATTCAAACACGCGATCCTGCTGAATCCTGAAGGCGTCATACTCCTTCAAGGCCAAAGCCGGGGCCACTTCGTGGCTGATGGAACCGGCATCGCAGCTGACAGTTCGCGCGACTTCCCGCATGCCTTCTTTTTGAACTACCGATAATTTCTCGGTAGTTGCCGCTCCGACTAGGTTCTTTTCCTTGTAGATGTTTTTGAGGTGTAGGGATATGTTGTCCGCCGTGCAGTCGAACAGCTTGGCCATTCGCTTCTGCGGGAGCCAGATGTTTTCATGGGCATACAGTACTTCGATATTGATGCTGCCGTCAGCGGTTTGGTAGAGTGCAATCTGATTTTCCGGCAGCGGCTTGTTCTTACTCACAGCGGAATCCCATCCTTTCGAGATGAGCGGCCACTCTACTCTCCAGTTCCTTCACTTCTTCAGTCAACGCTGGCAGCGGTGTTTCATACCGTTCAGCCAGTTCCTTGATGCGTTGGGTCAAGCCTTGGCTGATTCTATCTAATTCCGTGTGAATGTCCCGCTCCATAGCCGCCATCCATTTGTCATCCACCACCATCGTTTTAATATCATCCGTGGACAGCATCGGATATTTAGTATAGAGCTTGGCATCTAATTCGACGGCGGCGTCTCTGATTTGGCCTTTGATTCTAGTCTGCCGGTCGAGAAGCTCCAGGTAATCTCTTAGCGCCTCGAGTTCTTCTCTAGCCTCTTTGTCCCTCTGAATCTCCCTTATGCGGGCCTGTATATTGGCTTTGTTGACCTTTTCCAGCTCAGCAAAATAGCCTTCTTCGCCGCCATGTTCCTCTTCCATTTCGGTAAGCTGTCCGGCTACGGTCTCGCTCTCTCCCTCCAGTCCTTCTATGAGTAGCTTCTCATTAGGAAAGAAACGATTGATGACTAGCTCCTTGGGCACCAGATCACAGGTCCAGCCTTTATCCACCATTTTCTTCTGCTTGTTTTCCACCAGAATTCGATAGGTCTCGGCCTGCCAGCCGTCAGCGGAAATGATATAGCAGTCATCCTGCATCACCTCATCCCAGTAGTCCATGAGATGCTGGTAGACATCGTATTTCGAGATCAGGCGTTGATCAGTGTAGTGAGCTAACAAATCTTCAGATAATGCCGATATCACAGCCTTCGGCTTTAACCCAACCTGCATTTCCTTCAGGCTGGAGGCACTTCTGAGCTTCCAGCCTGAAAAGTGGCTGTTCATGCTGGTGCTGAAGGTCTGAAATTCGGGATGTTCAAAAATCGTCTGTTTAACCGCACCCTTGCCTACCTTCAAGCGGCAATATCGGTCCCGTAAACCGTCTTTAAAAAGCGTTGTGCGAAGAGTGGGATATACAGCCCAGTATTCCTGCAATGCGTCAATGTCGGCGACTGGGATGCCGCCCAGCAGATGGGCTTCGATATCCTGTATATCTTCTGGTTCCTGGCTATCGATATATCGGGGAATATTCAGGTTATAATCATTCTTTTCAATCTCGTTGAAAGGCACCATTCGCGAATACTTAGCGATTTCCGCTTGCTTATTAAACACGTCCACGATCTTGTGAATGTCCATGCTGCGTAGGCGGTTCTTGTTGCCGTCTTTCATGAAGCTCTTGCTCGCATCGATCATGAAGATGCCTTTGCGGCTAACTGCATTCTCCTTGTCGAGCACGATAATGCAGGCGGGAATACCAGTGCCGTAAAAGAGGTTTGTCGGCAGCCCGATAATTCCCTTAATGTATCCCTTTTTGATGATGTTCTTTCTGATTTCGGCTTCGGCATTGCCCCGGAAAAGCACCCCATGTGGTAGGATACAAGCCCCCTTGCCTTTGCGGCTTTTCAACGAGCGAATGATATGTAGCAGGAAGGCAAAGTCGCCATTCTTAGCCGGGGGCACCCCATAATCCTTGAATCGCCCATACGGATCGCCATCGACATCAACCCCATTGCCCCATCTTTTGTCACTGAACGGCGGATTGGCTACAACATAGTCAAACGTCTTCAGATCCCCGCGTTCGTCAAAGAAAAGCGGATTTGCCAGAGTATTGCCCTGCATGATTTCGGCGGTAGGGTTGTCATGCAGAATCATGTTCATTCGGGCCAGACCCGCCGTCGCCGAGTCCTTTTCCTGACCGTATAGCGACATCCTGGTTTCTGCCTCATCTGCCACCTTCAGCAGCAGGGAACCAGAACCACAGGTCGGATCATAGGCAGTCGTTGCGGCATTGGTATTGTTGATACCGATGATCTTAGCAATGACACGGCTCACTTCGGCAGGTGTGTAGAATTGTCCTTTGCTCTTGCCACTTTCAGTCGCGAAGTGGCGCATTAGGTATTCGTAGGCATCGCCCAGTATGTCGTCGCCATCTGAACGATTTCTGCTGAAATCAAGTTCCTTGCGCTCAAAAATAGCGATGAGGTTGGTCAGCCGATCAACCATCTCCTTGCCGCTGCCGAGCTTCGTTACATCATTAAAATCAGGCATATCGGACAATTTGTTGGCATCTGCGATACGCCCGATGATTAGTTTGTTGATATCGTCACCGATATTAGGAGTGCCCTTCAAAGCAACCATATCCTTGAAGCTTGCGCCCTGTGGCACAGTGATGGGGGCATAAGGCACATTGGCATATTTGTCACTGATATATTTGACAAATAGCATGACCAGCACATAATCCTTATATTGGCTGGCGTCCATGCCGCCTCTTAGCTCATCGCAGCTTGCCCACAGTGAACTGTATATTTCAGATTTCCTGATCGCCATATGTATTCCTCCAGTAAACTTACATTGAATTCTATTTTCCACACGGTTGAAGCTATTCCTGCCCAAACAATTGGATCATACAATTAACAATCTCTTAATTCGATACCTTGTCAGGGGATGGTTCTCAGACATGCTTACGTCTCAACCCTGACCCATTCCTCCGCCGATGTGAAATAAAGCCCGGTTTCGACCACTGCCACACCGGTGATCGATTCCCAGTGGCAATAAGCCGCTGGTTCAAGTCCAGTCACTCCGACCAACTGAAAAGCACGAAGCCTTCCGCAAGGAAGGCTTTTACAGTTAATAGGGTTGCTGTCGAAGAAACCACTCATTAAACAGTATAAAAACTAACGAATGTTTTACTATCTTTTTTGGTTAATAACCATTGGTAAAAATCCATAAATTCTTCATCCGCATAGGCATGCACACTCAGGTCTGTTGGTTTTGTATACGAAGAACTGTACTCTTCTATCCCGCCATAATAAAAGTGAAAAATATTTTTAGAATCCGACAGTGCATCAATTTTGAAGCTCCATTCTTTCTCCGATAATAAATACATTTTGTTATTAACAAAGAAAACAGGCCCTTGCACAGATGCAAACAAACCAAGTATATCCTTTTCATTAGTTATGTAGAAACCACGCCAAGTTTCCTTCAAATCTGGAAGATCAGAGCGAAGCTTTTCCTCAAATTCGCCGTTGGCAATATTGTATATGCCTACTCTCTCATAAACATCATGATTGCGAAGTATTATTTGCACTACTGAATCTTTGTTGTTAACCATTCTCTAAAGCCCCCTAATAGTTGATT
>JBLNAX010000056.1:0-130377 GCA_050259595.1 Acidobacteriota bacterium
ACAGCAAGTGATAGCCGCTGTCAATGTCGTCTTGCCATGGTCTACGTGACCAATTGTGCCTATGTTTACGTGCGGCTTCGTCCTCTCGAATTTTGCCTTTGCCATTCTTGTTCACCTTTCCCCTTCCTTAGTCCGTTTTATTATTTGGTTTATTCTATATGAATATCCAAATAGCACTGTGATAATTTAGTGTGACCAAGTTTGGAATGTGTTCAACAATGAGTTAAAGAGTGATCATTACATTTATACAAAAAGGAAGTGGTTTTGTCCACTTCCTTTAAAGATCTTGGTTGCGGGGACAGGACTTGAACCTGCAACCTTCGGGTTATGAGCCCGGCGAGCTACCAACTGCTCCACCCCGCGACATTGTATGCTGTTTTTTCAGATTTATCAAAATACAAGGAAGTGGCTTTGTCCACTTCCTCTTACTTCAATGGTAGCGGCGAAGGGATTTGAACCCCTGACACCCCGGGTATGAACCGAGTGCTCTGGCCAGCTGAGCTACGCCGCCTCAATAATAGATGGAGCCCATAACCGGACTTGAACCGGTGACCTTATCCTTACCAAGGATACGCTCTGCCGACTGAGCTATATGGGCCCATGAAAAATCTTTGGTTGCGGGGGTCGGATTTGAACCGACAACCTTCGGGTTATGAGCCCGACGAGCTACCAACTGCTCCACCCCGCGACGTTTCTAAGCCACTGACAGATCCTGTCACCAGGCTGAAATCTGATTGAGTTAGATGGTGGAGGGAGAAGGATTCGAACCTTCGAAAGCGTTGCTAACAGATTTACAGTCTGCCCCCTTTAGCCACTTGGGTATCCCTCCACGTATGAAGTTTTATGGAGCCGACGATGGGACTCGAACCCGCAACCTGCTGATTACAAATCAGCTGCTCTGCCAGTTGAGCTACGTCGGCTCGATAGGCGCAATAATAATTATACCTGCCTTAAAGTAATTGTCAAGGCGTACTGAGGATTTCGGACCAGCCAGATTCTTGCAATAAATCCAGGCTTTCCGTCGGTTGCTGCAGAAAAATGGAATTTTGGAGCTGACTTTACGCGAGCTTCAGACTGATTCAAATAATACACAAAACTAAAGCCCGCCTAAGGCGGGCCGTTTAGTCAAAACCATATCTGGGGTTATGTTTAGATCTCTTCCCGATCCTCTAAGTACTTCTCCAGCTTACGCTTGACCCGCTGCAGTGCATTATCTATAGACTTCACATGTCTTTTAAGTTCTACAGCAATTTCCTGGTATGATTTGCCTTCGAGATAGGCCATCAGCACTTTCCATTCCAGGGAACTCAGTATCTCGCCCATTTTCTGCTCGATACAGAAGAATTCTTCCTTGCTGATAACTATTTCTTCTGGATTAGTTATCCGCGTAGTCGAAAGAATGTCCATCAATGTACGGTCTGATTCATCGTCATATATAGGTTTGTTAAGTGAAACGTAAGAGTTTAGTGGTATATGTTTCTGCCGAGTGGCGGTCTTTATCGCGGTTATGATCTGCCGGGTTATGCACAATTCGGCGAAAGCTCTGAATGATGTGAGCTTGTCCCCTTTGTAATCACGAATAGCCTTAAATAAGCCAATCATGCCCTCCTGGATGATGTCTTCCTTGTCAGCACCAATCAGAAAGTACGAACGGGCCTTAGCTCTAACGAAGTTCTTATACTTGTCCACCAGATACTCGGTAGCAATCTGGTCGCCGTTTTGCGCCCTTTCTACGATGTCTTCGTCGGAAATTTCGTCAAATGCAACCAGGTGTCGCTTGTAAGCCAGTAGACTCATTTAATCGCCTCCAGGTTTTTATCTGATTCTGTTTTCGGGAGGCCGCTATTTCCCGCAACTTGTCTTATGACCAACTTAATTATAGCTGGTTGCTATTCTGCAAGTCAAGATGGGCCTTGCGGCTCGGGCATTCCAGAATTTATACCTCTAAAAAACCCTTATTTTCAGGCATAATTCGCAGTCAAGAAAAGAAAACCTCAAATTAGGAAATAAGGGCATTCCCCAATTTCATTGGCATTTCTGACTTTAGCCGGGTTTTATTTACCAATAATTACATCATTTTATGGGCGCTTTTTGTGCCCTCTGCCGGACAACCTGAGCCATCACGATGGCAGCTGATACAGAGGCATTTAACGAGCTGATATGGCCCTTCATAGGTATCTTCACCTTGAAATCGCAGTTTTCCAGCACCAGTCGCCGGATCCCCCGCCCTTCCCCGCCAATTACTAAGGCCAGGGACTCAGGATAATCCAGCTCAAAACAGGATTGCTGAGCCGCGGCATCACTGCCCACGATCCACACTCCCTGTTCTTTCAGGTATTTAAGGGCTTGGACCAGATTGGTCACCTGCACTACATTTATATGCTCAGCGGCGCCTGCAGAAGCCCGCACCACGGACGGCGTGACATCACAGGCATTGTGCTTAGGCACGATCACTCCGTGAACCCCTAAGCCTTCGGCAGTCCGCATAACAGCGCCCAGATTCTGTGGGTCCTCGATGCCATCCAAGACTATTATGAAAGGTGATTCCTGCTTCTGCGCTGCATCCTTTAGAACGTCATCGATTTCGCAATAGCTGTATGCCGCGGCTTCAGCTAAGACTCCCTGGGGAGAATCGGAACGAGACATACGATCAAAATCAGGCCGGGCCAGTTCCTGAACGGGAATCCCACGTTTGTGGGCTAGACTCAGTATAGCCTTGAGCCCGTCAGCACTCTTGCCCTGCACATAATAAACTGTCTGTATCTTGCGTCTTCCCGAACGCAGCGCTTCCAGAACACTATTGATTCCTTCCAGCAGTTCGCTCAATCCGTGCTACCTCCTGATCAAACCTGTATATTCTTATTGACATACCTGGTAAAGCAAAACTCAACATCCTGGTGGGCTTTGGTCTCACCCGTGGACACCAATTCCCAATCATCAAGCTTGTCTAGTTTAGGGAATGACTTATCAGCCGTATATATGTTCATGATCTTTGTAACATATGCATCTGAACAATAAGGCAACAGTTGGGTATAAACCGATTCGCCGCCTATTATGAATACATCCTCGGTGGGATAATCCTTGAGTACGTCAAATAATTCTGCTAGAGAACGGCAGATGATCACTTTTTCATTATTAAAACTATCCTCATTGCTGAGCACTATGTTTACCCTGTCTACCAGCGGTTCCTGCTTGGGCAAGGACAAGAAGGTTTCCATACCCATCACCACGACCTTGCCCAGGGTCATCTCTTTAAAAAACTTCATATCCTCGGGTAGACGCTGCAGGAGCTGGCCATTACAGCCGATTCCCCAGTTTTGGTCAACCGCAACTATTGTCTTCATAGGATTCTCCTTTTGCTACACCGCCACCGGGATATTTCTGATCTGTGGACCACTTTGATAGTTCTCGAAAGCGAAGTCTTCTACTTTAAAGGCATAAAAATCCTTCACATCAGGATTAATTATCAGTTTAGGCGCCGGGAACTGTGGTCTGCTAATAAGTTCTTCAACCAAAGGAATATGTCGATCATAAATGTGAGCATCGGCGATCACATGAACCAGTTCGCCTACTTCCAGGCCATTGACCTGAGCCAGCATATGTACCAGAATGGCGTACTGGGTAACATTCCAATTGTTGGCCACGAGTATATCCTGCGACCGTTGATTTAATATGGTATTGAGCTTCTTATCTGTGACGTTTAATGTGAGGCCGTAAGCACAAGGATAAAGATTCATCTCATGCAGATCACTGTGGTTGTACATATTGACCATGATCCTCCGGCTGTACGGATTATTCTTCAGATCAAACAGCATCCGATCCACCTGATCCATCTCGCCCTCGGGGTATTTGTGCTTGATCTGTAATTGATAACCGTAAGCCTTGCCGATCGAGCCTTCTTTATCAGCCCAGCTATCCCATATATGGCTGTTGAGGTTGTTTACATTATTCGATTTCTGCTGCCAGATCCAGAGCATCTCATCTATGGCCGCAGCATAATTTGTAGGCCTTAATGTGAGAAGGGGAAATTCTTCGGAAAGATCATATCTATTTACTACCCCAAAAGCTTTTATTGTATGGGCGATTGTTCCATCTTCCCATTTGGCACGAACGACCTGCCCTTCAGAAGAAAACCCATTTTTCAAAATTTCCTGGCACATATCAATAAAAATAGTATCAGCTTTGCTCACAACAACATACCCCTCTTCCCCACTTCAATCAAGGTCAATTGCCCATTCTAAAATCTCCTGTAAACGCTGACTGTCACCCTTTAAATAAAGATAGCCAAATAGTGCCTCTAAGCCTGTACTCAGGCGGTGGTTGGCTATTCCGGCGTTTTTCGGCCGGGAATGACTCTTGGCATTGCGACCTCTTTTAACGATAGCAATTTCCTCATCAGTAAGATGCTCTTCAATCATGCGTAGAGTTTCGGCCTGAGCTTCGGCCTTGGTAAGGTTTACAGCATCGAGATGTATTTCGTTGATCTTGCGTCGTTGGCCAGCCGCCAAGCGGCTGCGGATAGCGAGTTCGTAAACGGCGTCTCCTACATATGCAAGCACCAGCGGCGACATTTCATTTAATTCGGCAATCGTAAGCCCGGTTACAGGGAGCATTAGTCTTTTAACCTCCACCGGCATCCTTCCTTGGTATCTTCCAATATGACTCCGGCCTCTGTCAGGCTGTCCCGCAGCAGGTCGGCAGCAGTGAAGTTCTTCTCTTTACGCAAAGCCTGCCTGAGTTCAATTACATCACTCATCAAAGCATCAATATCTGGTTCTGTATCGAAGCGAAAGCGTGATCCTTCTTTGCTGTCCTCAACTATTATTGCGTTGGCACTCAATAGATCGCGCACTTTGTCGCCTGTAGCATAGTCTTTATTCTGGCGCACCTTTGCTCTAAATTCTAACAGAGTCCGCACCACATCTTCAACCGCACTCGATAATGAGAGTTTCTGATCCAGGTCGATTCCAAGCACATCTACCAATTGACCAAAAAGAGCCTCGGCGGCCTCCAGAGCTGCTGTCGACTTCGGTTGTTCACCGGTTAAATGGCTATTGATCAACCTGACCATTTCAAAGATATGGCTCACTGCCAAAGCACTATTGAAATCATCATCCATGGCCGCGATGAATTGCTCGCGCTGTTTGTTCAGTTCATCCAGTAGTTCCTTCTCATTTGGCTTTGGATCGCCTGAATCACCCTTTGCAATAGCTTCATTGAGTAGATTCCAGCAGTTCTGCAGCCTCTCCAGCGCACGCTTGGCATCCTCCAGCTTACCGTCGTCAAAGTCCAGCGGACTCCGGTAGTGAGTAGCCAGCAGGTAGAAGCGCACCACACGAGAGGGAAACTTGTCCAGAATGTCACGTACGATAAAGAAATTACCTAGTGACTTGGACATCTTCTCTTTATTAACAGTAATAAAACCGTTGTGCAGCCAGTGGCGAACAAAGGTCTGTCCGGTATAAGCCTCAGACTGGGCCACCTCGTTCTCATGATGGGGGAACACCAGGTCGGCTCCGCCACCGTGAATATCCAGTGTACCTCCCAAATACTTCATTGACATAGCCGAGCACTCTATATGCCAGCCCGGCCGGCCCTGGCCCCAGGGGCTGTCCCAGTAGGGCTCACCCGGCTTGACTTTTTTCCATAAGGCGAAGTCCATCGGTGATTCTTTGCGCTCATCCACTTCCACCCGTGCCCCGGCCAGCAGGTCCTCCAGATCGCGGCCAGAAAGCTGGCCATAGCTCGTGAACGAACTGACTCGAAAGTAGACATCGCCATCCACTTCGTACGCATGCCCTTTATCGATCAACACGGAAACCATATCAATTATTTCCGTCATATGCTCACTGACCTTGGGGTGAACATCAGCCCGCATTACATTCAATGCATCAGCATCGATAAAATATTCGTCGATGTACCGCTGAGCCAGCTCCGTAGCGCCCACGCCCTCTTCATTGGCCCGGTTGATGATCTTATCATCAACATCGGTGAAGTTCTGCACATAAGTGACATCATAACCACGATATTTCAGATAACGGCGCACCGTATCAAAAACCACCAGTGGTCGCGCATTGCCCAGGTGGATGTAGTTATACGTGGTAGGGCCACAGACATACATTCTAACCTTTTGCGGTTCGACGGTTTGCAAATCTTCTTTTTGCCGGACCTGAGTGTTGTAAACTCGGATCATATTCACCCTCCGTATTCATGGAATTCAAACGCTTCTCCAGAAACTCTATATGCTCATGCATAGTCTGCAGAGCATCGGAAATCGGGTCGGGCAGCAGGTTATGCTCCAGGTCCACTGTCCCGTCCGGTTGGATACGCTCCCCATTGTTAATGACTATTTTACCAGGCACCCCTACCACCGTGCAGTTGGGCGGTACACTTCTTAGCACCACCGAGCCTGCGCCCACCTTGGAGTCATCACCTATGGTGATATTGCCCAGCACCTTGGCACCGGTACTTACAACCACATTATTACCAATGGTGGGGTGGCGCTTGCCCTTATCCTTGCCGGTCCCGCCCAAGGTCACACCCTGATACAGGGTCACATTATCCCCGATCTCGGTCGTCTCACCGATAACCACTCCCGCCCCATGGTCAATGAAAAAGCCATGGCCAATCGTGGCCCCGGGGTGGATCTCGATCAATGTCATGAAACGACTGAACTGCGATATCAGCCGGGCTAATAGATACCACTGATGTTTGTAGAACCAATGCGCCACCCGGTGCATCAGCAGCGCATGAAAGCCCGGATAGCACAGGAGTATTTCCACACGGCTCTTCGCGGCTGGGTCACGGTCGAAAATTACGTCCATATCACTTTTTATCGTTTTCAGGAATCCCATAATAGTGCCTCCTTAAAAAACCATAAGTCACGAACTTCAAAAAGCCTATAGAAATACAAAAACCCTTCGCACACAGAGACGAAAGGTCAAACCATTCGCGGTCCCACTCTGCTTGAGCAAGGGCTCCACTTGAATGTTGATAACGGAACAACCCGCATAACCTGAGGCTCGAGAGCGCACTTTCGGTACTGCCCTATCCAGAACGGCTTCCAGCCGCT
Source organism: Acidobacteriota bacterium (assembly GCA_050259595.1). Classification (GTDB taxonomy): domain Bacteria; phylum Bacillota; class Syntrophomonadia; order Syntrophomonadales; family DTU052; genus JBLNAX01. The sequence continues at coordinate 7,073 of JBLNAX010000056.1, forward strand.
GACCGTTCTTCTCTGTGGTGGGTCAGAACTTACTCTTCCCTGTCATTGCCGTAAAATATTCTCATTAGCAATTCAATTATAAGTGGGGGTCAGGCTTGGTGTCAATCACTAGCTCTTGGGACACGGGCTTCTCCAAGAATGGGGACAGGCCCCGAGCTTTCACAAACCGAGAAGTCATGACCCATCTCACTTGCGCACCAGAATATACCTTAAGATGTGTGTATTTTCACCTTTATCGCCATGCTTTGTGGGATCCTCCATTAAGCCGGTCTCCAAGACATTAAAAGCCCTAAAGTGATTCCGTATATCTTCATCAGTAAAGAAATGTACAATACGTCCTGGTTGTCTCTCCCAGGTGTTTTCCTCTACTTGTTTCCCCTGGCCAAAGGCTGGCTCCTGTTCTGAAAGAGCAGCAAAGAACATGATCCCGCCATCCTTGAGCTGTTCAGCACATTTCTCGATAAATCTTGCCCGCTCTTCAGCCCGGAAGAAATGCAGCACATTCAAGCTGTAGACCGCGTCGTAAATCTCATCATTAAATGGCATATCCAGCACTGAACCCTCATAACACCTTATGGGCAGATCCGCACTGCGGGCATGGCGCAAGGCCTCCCCGGACACCTCGATGCCATCGACCTCGATACCGTTCCCGGCAAATAGCCGGGCATTACGGCCATAACCAATACCAGGTATCAGCAGCTTCTTAACACCGTATTCCACAAACGATTTCAGAGCATAGAAGGCCGTGACGCTAGGCTCGTCACCCCATATCTTGCCTTCCTCTTTAAACCTGTTGTCCCAGAATTCTTTCATGAATCAGGCCTCAAATCAACTAAATTGACAAGGCATCTTCGAGCCTCTTTTTGGCACCGGCAGCTCCCATAACCACCAGCAGCACCGGCAGTTCCGGACCCCGGCTGGCCCCGGTCAAAGCCACTCGCAGAGGCATATAGACCTTTTTGCCGGGCAGTTCCAGACTTTTGGGCAGCTCTTTGAACATAGCATGAGTAGCTTCCAGTTCAAACTTCTCGGGCAGTAAGGCCAGAACCCGCTTCAACATCTCGCGGGTCTCGTCCTGGCGCAAGATCTCCAGCGCCTCCGGGCCATATTCAGGCTCTGCAACGAACGGCTGTAACTCAGTATTCACATCATTCAGACATACTAAACGTTCCTGAATTTCACCTATCAACACCTGCAGCGCCTCCGGTTCCAATGCTAATAATTTTTCCTTGAGTGAATCTCCCAGGAACGGTTTGATCAGCTCTGCCAGTCTTTCAGGTGTCTGCTTTTTTATATATTGGGCATTCATCCAGTTCAGTTTATCTAGATCGAAAACCGCCGGGTTCTTGGCTACCCGATCCAGGCTAAACTGCTTGATTATTTCGTCCGCACTTAGAATCTGTTCCTCACCTTCGGGCGACCAACCTAACAAGGACAGGAAATTGAACAACGCTTCTGGTAGATAACCCTGCTCACGATACTGTATTACCGATGTAGCACCATGCCGTTTGCTCATTTTCTGGCGGTCTTTGCCCAGAATCAGTGATATGTGTGCAAATTTTGGTGGTTTCAACCCTAATGCCTGGTATATCAACAGCTGACGTGGTGTGTTGGACAGGTGTTCTTCGGCCCGCACCACATGAGTGATCCCCATTTCGCAATCATCGATCACTACAGCAAAATTATAGGTGGGAATGCCATCCGACTTCACTATGATATAATCGCCTATACCATTGGTTTCAAATGATACGTTCCCACGCACTAGGTCGTCCACCACTACCATTTCGTTTTCCGGCACTCGGAAACGAACCGTAGGAGAAATACCCTGTGCGATTTTTCCCTGCCGATCCTGTTCGCTTAGGTTGCGGCACCGACCCATGTACCGGGGCATATCGCCCTTTTCCATGAGAGCCTTACGCTCCTGGTCCAACTCCTCTTCTGTGCAGAAACAGTGGTAAGCGTGCCCGTCTTTCATCAGCTTTTCGATATAACGGCTGTAAATATCAAGCCTCTCGGTTTGGCGATAAGGCCCATTGGCTCCACCGATCTCAAGCCCTTCATCCCAAGTAAGACCCAGCCACTTCAGTGACTCGACTATTTCCTGTTCATATTCTGGCTTAGATCTCTCCAGATCAGTATCTTCACTGCGCAGCACCAATGATCCGCCCTGGTTTTCGGCATACAAAAAATTAAAGAGAGCCGAACGGGCTCCCCCTATATGCAGCGGACCTGTTGGGCTGGGCGCAAAACGCACTTTGATGGTATCCATTATTTTCCCCCTCGCGCCAGACTGTTCTGTAATTATAACAATTATTTTAAGAATGAAACAAGATTACCCCTCGCCTGGAGGGGTAATCCACTAATGTATTATACTGCAATAATTCTTATTAAACAAAGGCTACCATGATACCGCGCACTATTTTCACAAAACAATCGTGCAGGTAATTCTTCAGTTCGCTAAAAACATAATATTGCCCAGTGGTTGTTTTGTCCCTATTAGCTTTTTCGTTCGCTAGTTGGATCGGCCCAGCTGAAATGACTTGCCGTCCGGATTCCGGGCTTATCGTGGATTGGCCATTGTTTTCGCTAGTTACCGGTTGCTTAACACCCGGCTCTAATTGGGGATTCTCGTTGGCCGGTTCGTGTACAGACGTTTCACCTGAATCGATCAATTCACTGAGGGTGACAAATTTATAACCCTCTGCGGTAAGCCGCGGCAGTAAGTCGATCAGTGATTTGTAGGTAGCACCGTTTGACCCTGGAGCATCATGCATTAGGATGATCGAGCCGTTTTTAATGTTGGTATTGACTACAGGCTCAATTAGAGTGGTAGTAGCAGTGCTTCTCCAGTCTTTAGTATCCACCGACCATTTCACGATTTTGACGCCTTTGGCCTCGATGTACTGCTCGGCTTGAGTGGTGATATCCCCACCCGGAGGACGGTAATATATCGGATACTTGCCTGTTATCCCGTAAAGCAAAGCTTGTGTTTGTTCAAAATCATTGCACATCGCCGCAGAATCCTGCCACTGCCAGATAAGGTGATTGTAGCTGTGGTTGGCCACCTCATGTCCGCGGTAGACCATCTCCCGCACCGCTTTCGGATTATTATTGGCGTGTCTTCCTATCACAAAAAACGTAGCTTTGACGTCATACTTGTCAAGCAGGTCCAAGACTTGAGTGGTGTATTTTCCGGGCCCGTCATCAAATGTCAGCGCCACTTTCTTATCGGCAACTTGCACCTGAGATATTATCGTCGCCCCGGCGTTTGGGACGCAAACCAGCATAAAAATCAAAGCCAATATCAGAGCCCGTTTCATCTTCCATTACCTCCCGCAACTTGACTGCTGCGAACAAGGCTGGCAACCATCCAATTCGATAGTATTAATGGATTTGGTGCAGCTATTTTCGACAGAAGTGTCTTCTATCTCTTAATACGTAAAACATTCGATAAAATTTCAGTTTTTCCGCTATGAAATTTCAGGATTTTACTGAATTATTATGGCATTTATCCGCGCTTAACCAATATCACGATTTACGGGGATTGGCTCCATCGAAATCGCGAAGAATCTCATGATTCAAATTAATAGGTTTTAAAAACTAGAAGAATTCGGCCTTAGAAATACAAGATAGTCCACCAGAGGAACAAGTTACATACTACTAACTTGACCGGTTGGAAATCTGATTTGAGGCTTTATAGAGTCATTCAACAAATACGTCTAATATCCTCCATAAAACATGGGGATTCTGAGGAAAACGGGCAACAAAAAACCGCCATTTTTCGACGGTTACTAATATCGTTAGATTAGATAAAATGGTTAAATTCGTTTAACCAGCACCACAGCCTGAGCCGCTATACCCTCACCACGGCCAGTAAATCCAAGGCCTTCGGTAGTGGTAGCTTTCACGTTCACTGAATCTTCATCGATGGCCATGGCATCGGCTAAATGTTTTCTCATTTCGTTTATGTAAGGAGCCATCTTCGGCCGTTCGGCGATTATCGTGCAGTCGGCATTCTCTACTTTCAATCCTTTTGCCGCCAGCTTAGTGACTACCTCCCGCAGCAGTATCAAGCTGCTTATATTCTTATATTTTTCATCGTTATCTGGAAAATGGCGGCCTATATCACCCATTCCGGCGGCACCCAACAGCGCATCACACAGTGCATGGATCAGGACATCAGCATCGGAATGACCGAGCAAACCTTTTTCCCATGGTATCTTGACCCCGCCGATGATCAGGTCACGTCCTTCCACCAGCCTATGTACATCATATCCGGAACCTACTCGCATGGTCGCCCCTCCCAGTAACCCCCTGGCGATATCCAGGTCTTCGGCAGTAGTTATTTTGATATTGCGGTAATCACCTTCTACTATACTAACCGGGCCACAGTATTTTGCATAGAGCGAAGCATCGTCAGTGCTGGCAAAGCCTTCATCTGCCGCCGTTTGATAAGCCTTTTTCAAAGCTTCAAGACGGAAAACCTGCGGGGTTTGGATCTGATAGATACGTGAGCGGTCCAGATTGGGACCATACATGCCATTGTCCTCAATTTCCCGCAGTGTGTCTTTAGCTGGAACTCCCGGGCACGCAGCGCCGCTCTCACGAGCCGCTGTGATCGTTCTTCGGGCCATCTCCAATGACAAAAGCGGCCGTGCTGCATCATGCACGGCCACCAAATTCAAGGCCTGATCAAGGGCCCTTAAGCCTTCGATTATTGAGTCCTGGCGTTCTACTCCGCCCGGCACCACTTTGATTCTTTTTGAATACTGGCACCCCATAACAAATTTTTCTATGAAGTAGTCCTTTTCCTCTGGATGAGTGACCACTACTATTTCTGCAACATCTGAGATACTATCGAAAAGATCCAGACAATATTTAATAACAGGTTGTCCCGCCAGCTCTACATAGACTTTGTTAAATTGGCTCCGCATTCTCTTGCCCTGCCCGGCTGCGGCGAGAATAACCCCGGTGTCACCCAAACAAATTCACCTCTTGCAGTTTATGCATGGACTGGCTTACCCTGCTCCCTTCACGGGTCTTACGGGTAAATATCATCCGTCCGGCTGCTGTCTGAAAAACGCTGGTCACCACAACCTCCACTTCCTGACCGATATCATCTTCGCCGCTTTCCACCACCACCATGGTTCCGTCTTCCAGATAACCGACCCCTTGTCCGTCTTCCTTGCCTTCCTTGATAACACTGACCCTCATGGTCTCGCCAGGGAAGACAATCACTTTTACAGCATTGGTCAGCTCATTTACATTCAGGACCTTGATGCTCTGGAGTTCTGCGACTTTGTTGAGGTTGTAATCGTTGGTTACGATCCCGGCGCCCAGATCCTTACACAGGCGCAACAGCTTCATATCAACTTCTCTTTCCTCCGGATAATCTCCTTCAATAATGCGGATTTTGATGTTGGGGTGTTTCTGCATTTTGCTGAGGATTTCCAGGCCACGCCGCCCCTTGCTGCGCCGAATATAGTCCGAAGAATCGGCTATGTGACGCAGTTCCTCAATGACGAAGGAAGGCACTGCCAGTCTCCCCTCCAAAAATCCAGACAAAGCCACATCGTAGATCCGGCCATCGATGATTGCACTGGTATCCAGTACTTTTTCTGAAGAATTGGTAATAGAAGTATTGCTGCTTCGGCTCGTATGAGGAAAAAGCTTCATAAATTCACAAGCCCGTTTACGCCCGATGTTTAACCCCAAAAAGCCGCAGACCAGAAACGGAACCAATCCCAAGTATTCACTGCTGCCTTGAATCATAAAAAATGGTGAACCCAGCATGAGCCCGATCACCACCCCGGAAAGCAGACCCAGAACCGATCCGAGAAGGACCTCAATGGATGTTTTCTCCATCAACCGATTAAAACGATTCCAGCTCCTTTTGCCCAGAAGAAATACACGCAGGCAAACGAAAAAACATAAAGTGGCTATTCCGAGCCCAATCCCCCAGGAATATAAACGATTAGTCCCTAACATATCCTGGCACATAAACCGGGTCCAGGTGCCCAAAAGAACTGATATCAGGACAAGAAATACTGTTGTCCCTCTATTCACATACATCACCTCCTTTCTCTATTTTTGTTATTTACATGCAAGTTTATACAGGATGAACTTCGAACGAAGAAAAAACTATCCGATACTATACGAGCCAATTCCTGGGGAATGTATTTTTGTGAAGCATTTTGTAAGCTGTGCTTCATTGACACGCCCTTCTCGTCGAAGCTATAATTTAAAGGAGTTCAGATAGCTAAGGGAGGGCTTCCTCTTCTATGAAAGACCTAATTTGTGATGAGTTCCAAAATGTTGTCTCGGATCTTTTGATTCGGCACCATAGCGTTCTTGACGTGATTACTAAAATGTCGGAATCTACCGCCAGAATCAATCGAGCCGTATCGAAATCAGTAACCGATTGTGGATGCCTTTCTGTAGAAGCCAAGAAGATTAATTTCCCTGAAGGTGTCGACTCTGTCGACGAGATGAGAAAGTACCTGGACACTCATCTGCGTGGAGTCATGTGCCCGCATTGTGAAGAGATATTGATGGAGGAAATGGGCAAGAGCCTGTTCTATACCGCAGCTCTCTGCAATCTGCTGGGACTGAGCCTCTACGATGTGTTTATCCACGAGTACAAAAAGGCCAGCGCTCTGGGGATATTCAATCTTACCTAAGGCTCTCGGAAGGTTAAATTAAATAGCAAAACGAAAGACGCGTTTCCGCGTCTTTTTAATTTCCTATAGAAATGGTCATATATTTGTCAATGGACTTGAGCAAAACCATTGCTCACCTAGTTTTCGGCCGGCTAAATCCCCACCAAGTAGTTCACCTGGTGCAGCCACTCTTTTTGTGTGACCCCGCCAAACCTGATATCTGTTTCTCCGGCACCATCTAAGTCGCTGCTTTTCTTTTGGGCAGGTAACCGATGAAACGGTTCATCCGGAACCTCGCTAAAGCTTTCACCGGCGAAACGCCATCCGGGCGTTTCCGACCTGCCCTGGACTCAGAAAAGCCAGCGTCAAGAGGTGCAGCGGCTTACAGAAACAGGTTCTGGCCGTGGTTCACACTAGGTTAGGTTGGATAGATATAAAAAACCGCCCTTCCAGGCGGTTTCTTTAGCTTTTATACCATGTATTCCAGAATCAGCTGCTCCTGCATTCGCTTGAGGCCGTTCTTTATCGACCGGGCTCTGACTTCCCCGATGCCCTCGACATCGTCCAGTTCCTCGATGGAGGCCTGCATGATGCGGGGGAAGTCGCCGAAGGTGCCGACCAGATTCTCGATGATCTGCCCCGGTATACGCGGCAGCTTCTGAAGTATGCGATACCCGCGCGGGGAAACCGGCATATCGAGTACACTGGCCGAGGTCCCTAGACCCATGATCTTGGCTATGCTCAATGCATCTGATATATCTTCTTCAAAATTGCGCAGCATAGCTGTGAAAATCTCCTCTGGCTTCTTCTCGGTAGAGCGGGAGTAGTCACGGATCATGAGAATGACTTCTTCTTCGATATTGGAAATCAGCTCATCAAGCTGCATTTTGACCAGGCGACCCTCGGAGCCCAGCTCCACGATATAGCCTTCGATTTCCTGGCCAACATTCAGGACCATCATACAGCGCTGAACTGCACGGCATACTTCTGATACCAGCACCATGTCTTCAAACTCGGTTCCGCCTAGGCGAATCAGGTCCTTTTCCAATACTGCCCGGTATTTTTCCAGTGTCTGCAGTGCTTGATTAGCCTTGACCAATATAGCCGATAACTCGCGCAATACATAGCTGTGAGCACCTTTATATAACGTTATAATACCTCGCCGCTGCGAAATGGCGATGACCAGTTCGCTGGTCTGACGGGCTACCCTCTCAGCAGTGCGATGTCTGATACCTGTCTCTGAAGATGGTTGGTTGGGGTCTGGCACCAGCTGTGCGTTGGCAAAGATGATGCGGGTCCCGTCTTTGTTAGTAATTATCGCACCATCCATTTTAGCTAGTTCATAAAGGTAGGCAGGCGTGAACTCACAATCGAGGCGGAAGCCCCCACTGACCAGTGACATGATTTCCGGCGTATCGCCAATAACAATAAGTCCACCGGTCTTAGCTTTGACCACGTTCTCCAGGCCGAGCCTCACCGTAGTCCCCGGCGCCAGCAGCTGCAGTGCCTTCTGAAAACTGTCCTCAACAGTATAATCCGCCTTCACGCACACACCTCCATATATTTATTATACTTTTTCTACGAAAATACCTGACAATTATAAAGGATTATTTATTATATGTACCTTAACATGCTGTCCAGGGTCTCAGCCTGAACGATCTGCAGCTTAGATTTGTCGCTCGACCGCTTGCCTTTTTCCTTAGGAATGAGTGCAGCAGTAAGGCCCATCTTCTCGGCTTCCTTCAGTCTAATATCAAGATACGGGACTGGCCTGATCTCTCCGGACAACCCTAATTCACCAATAATTACGCTGCCAGCAGGAACACGTCTTTCATAAAAGCTCGACACAATGGCAGCTGCCACTCCCAGGTCAGTAGCCGGATCTTTCAGGATCGTTCCTCCCGCTACCTTAAGATAAATGTCTTTGTTGCCCAGCTGCAAGCCGCCTTTTTTTTCTAAAACTGCGGCAATCAGTGCCAACCGATTTGCATCGATGCCAGTCGCCATACGCCGGGGATAACCGAGCCCGGCCCCTACTACCAGGGCCTCGACCTCCACCAGAATCGCCCGTGTTCCCTCGAAACTAGCAACGATCGTAGATCCGGGCATATCACCCCGATCGCCCATCAGTACCCGCGAGGCGTTGTCGACTTCGATCAAGCCAGTTCCGGACATTTCCATAATACCTATTTCATTGACCGATCCGTAACGGTTTTTGACTGCTCTAAGGATACGAAAATAATTATTTTTATCCCCTTCAAAGTATATGACAGTGTCAACCATGTGTTCCAGGACCTTGGGTCCGGCCAATGCACCTTCCTTAGTAACATGTCCCACCAGAAAGAAGGCGCGATCAGATTTTTTGGCCAACTCCATCAGACGGGCGGTGCTTTCCCGCAGTTGTGAAACACTGCCGGGAACTGACCCTACCTCAGGTACAGACACTGTCTGTATAGAATCGATTATGACCAGCTGCGGGTCTATCTCGTTGATATATTCACTCAGCAGGCTGATATCAGGTTCATTCAATATGTAGGTGCTGGTACCTTTCATGCCCAGGCGGCTGGCCCTCATCTTGATTTGGCGTGCTGACTCCTCACCCGAAAGATAAAGCACTTTGATCCCTTTGCAGCTCAGGTTTTCCGCTACCTGCAGGAGAATTGTCGACTTACCAATACCGGGATCCCCACCCAGCAGAACCATACTGCCAGGAACGATACCTCCACCCAGCACCCGATCAAGCTCACCGATGCCACTGCTGAAACGGTGACCATCTTCTCCTTCTATCTCAGCCAGGGTGACCGCACTTTGGGTGCGAATCGCACTGACGCTGGAATTAGCTTCCTTTATAACTTCCTCTACAAGAGTGTTCCAGGCATTGCATCCGGGACATTTTCCCATCCACTTGGGCGAACCATAACCACATTCCTGACATACATAGAGAGTCCGGCTTTTACCCATTTTTCCCCCTGGTTGTCTTTCTTAAAAGATTATTTTATCTTATAACCTAAATTTTACGTTATTCACAAATATAAAAAAAGAGGGGTTGCCTCCTCCTAAGAAAATCTAATCAGACTGATGACGTGAGTGGAAGGTCAAAGTGGGATAGGAACAGACCAAGCTATGTGCAAGCTTAGAAGCCCTGTCCCCGCATACGAAAAGCCCGTAAGTACGTTGCGGGCTCTTCGTAATAGCGATTATGGCCTGAGAGGGGGTGAACCCTCTCTAGCCCTTGTGAATAAGAATTTCATTTTCGTCGGAGTCGATTATGATCATGTCCCCGGGAACCAGCGTTTTCTTTAAGATCTCCTCGGAGACTTTATCCTCCACATACCGCTGCAGAGCACGTTTGAGTGGCCGCGCCCCATACACCGGATCATAGCCTTCCTTAATGATGCGCGCCTTAGCTTCGGGGGTCAATGTTAAGTCGAAGCCTTGATCCTTGACCCTTTCTTTCAACTGCGCCAGGAGCAGATCGACGATCTGTCCCAGTTCCTCGTCATTTAGGCTGTGGAAGACGATTATTTCATCGATACGGTTTAAGAACTCCGGACGAAAAGCGTTTTTCATTTTTTCCATTATGGTTTCTTTCATCTTCTCATAGTCGCTGCCACGGCTTTCCTCGTGCTTAAAGCCCAAGACCCGCTCCTTGCGGATGCTTTCGGCGCCAACGTTGGAAGTCATTATAATGACACAGTTGCGGAAGTCCACCGTGCGCCCTTTACCGTCAGTCAAACGGCCGTCATCCAGCATCTGCAGCAATATATTGAATACTTCTGGATGCGCTTTTTCTATTTCATCTAACAGGATGACCGAGTATGGCCTGCGCCTTACTTTCTCGGTCAGCTGACCGGCTTCGTCATAACCGACATAGCCGGGAGGCGCCCCGACCATCCGGGCAACAGAGTGCTTTTCCATATACTCCGACATATCGAGGCGAATCAAGGAGTCTTCATTACCAAACATAGCCTCGGTCAAAGCTCTAGCCAGCTCGGTCTTGCCCACCCCGGTCGGCCCCAGGAAGACAAACGAACCAATGGGGCGTTTCGGATCCTTCAATCCTGCCCGCGCCCGTCTAACCGCACGAGCTACCGCGTTGATAGCCTCTTCCTGGCCAATCACCCGGCGGTGCAGGTAATCCTCCAGGTGTACCATTCGCATCGATTCCTCTTCAGCCAGTTTGGACACAGGAACCCCCGTCCAGGTAGAAACGATACCGGCAATCTCTTCTTCATCAACGGTGCCTGTCAGTAGATTGCGGCGGTTTACCCACTCTTTGCGCCTCTGTTCGATCTCGTCCTTGAGACGAAGTTCCTGGTCGCGTAATTGAGCGGCCTTTTCGTATTCCTGATTATTGATCGCTTCCTGTTTTTCTTTGGTAAGATCCTGCAGCTGTACGTCCATCTCCTTCAGGTCATCCGGCACGATGTAGTTAGCCAGCCGCACCCGGGACGACGCCTCATCGATTAGATCGATAGCCTTATCAGGCAGAAAACGATCGGTTATATATCTGTTGGAAAGTTTGGCAGCGGCTTCGATCGCCTCGTCGGTGATCTTGACCCCGTGATGGGCCTCATATCGGTCACGCAAGCCTTTCAGAATCTCCATGGTCTCTTCCACCGAGGGTTCGTCAACCATGATCGGCTGGAACCGTCTTTCCAAAGCCGCATCTTTTTCAATGTGCTTACGATATTCATCTAACGTAGTAGCCCCCACACACTGGAACTCACCACGAGCCAGGGACGGCTTCAGTATATTGGCAGCATCTATCGCTCCTTCGGCCGCACCTGCACCCACCATAGTATGCAGTTCATCGATAAATACAATGGTGTCACCGGCGTTTCTGATCTCGGCTACTACTTTGGTCAGACGGTCTTCAAATTCGCCGCGGTACTTGGTTCCTGCCACCATAGATGAGAGATCCAAGGCTACCACCTTTTTGCTGGCCAGTATTTCAGGGACCTTATTCTCGACAATGCGCTGGGCTAGTCCCTCCACCACCGCTGTTTTACCTACACCCGGATCACCAATTAGCACTGGGTTGTTCTTCGTACGGCGAGAGAGTATCTGGATCACCCGCTCGATCTCTTTATCACGGCCAATTACCGGGTCCAGCTTCTGATCCCTGGCCATCTGGGTCAGGTCGCGACTGAACGAATCCAGTACTGGAGTCTTGGTCTTTGGCTTTTGTTTCTTAGTATATTGGGGCTGGAACTGCTGCTGCATCTTTTCCTCGCCCGATTCCTCAGGCTGAAAACCACCTTGTGGTGCTTCTCCGCCGAATAAAGCCACTACCTGTTCGCGAACATCGTCCAGTTTGATCCCGAGTGACATCAGCACCTGAGCGGCAATGCCTTCTTCTTCGCGCAGAAGAGCCAGCAGGATGTGCTCGGTCCCCACATAGTTTACGCCCTGCATCTGAGCTTCAGCAAAAGCCATGTTCAATACCTTCTTAGCCCGGGGAGTTATCGGCAGCTCCCGGGACTGACCTTCGGTACGCGGGCCGGTTTCACCCACCAGTTTCTCGATTTCCTGGCGGATCTTCTCCGGGTCAGCTCCAAGATTGGTCAGGGCTTTGGCCCCAATACCTTCACCCTCTTTTAGCAATCCCAAAAGCAGGTGTTCGGTGCCTACCGCTGCGTGATTGAGTTCCCGCGCCTCCTCTTGAGCATAAAATATCGCTTTCTGTGCTCTCTGTGTAAATCTTCTTAACATCTATAATCCCTCCTGTTTCAGGTTTAACAGCCTGTCTTTTATCACCTGCGCCCGAGCCAGATCACGTTCCATGGTATCCATCTCGTGACCGCCGGCTTTCTGCAGGTGAGCCGGACGGATAGCCACGATCAGTTCATTCAAAGTCCGAGCGGGCACCGGGGTTAGGATATTCATTTCGACTCCCAGCCTAACATCGGACAGCAAACTCAAGGCCTCCTGAGATGTAATGATACGAGCATTGGTGACGATGCCAAAGGAACGCCAGACCCGATCCTCGATTTGGTACTTCATATCATGCATCAACGTTTCCCGGACCCGCCGCTCCTGTTCTACTATGTGCAGAGCAATGGTCCACAGGTTGTGTAGAATATCTTCTTCTGTCTGTCCTAGAGTTATCTGGTTCGATATCTGAAAGAAGTTGCCCAGCGCCTGGGTCCCCTCACCGTACAGACCGCGTACAGTTAGGCCTAACTGAGCAAGACTGCCGAAAATATGTCCCTGTTGGTTGGTCAAAGCTATGGCCGGCAGGTGGAGCATCACCGAAGCTCGCATACCGGTACCTACGTTAGTGGGGCACGCCGTCAAATAGCCCCGGCGCTCATCAAAAGCATATTCCAGCCCCTTCTCCAGGGCATTATCCACATCATCCGCATTCTTGTAGGCTTGATTCAACTGCAAGCCCGATAATAGACACTGGATGCGCAGGTGGTCTTCTTCATTGACCATTATGCTGAGTGATCCCTGATCATTGGTGATTATAGCGCGAAAATGCGAAGCCTTTTCCGCATGCTCCGGACTGATCAGGTGCTTCTCCAGCAGGATCTGGCGATCCAGGGTAATTAAGTCGCCTGAAAGAGTCAAGTTCAGACCAGCGGTAGCTCCTAAAGCCGTCTGAATCTGATCTATTATCTGCTGCGCAGTATCATCGTCCCTCAGCAAGTGTGGAAACGGCAGCCGGGTCAGGTTGCGGGCCAGTCGTACTCGGCTGGTTATAACGATATCGCTGTCCGGGCCATCCGCTTCCATCCAGCTTACAAACGGTTTGTTCAAGACCGCATTGATCGACATTATAGCCCCGCCCCCAATTCCAAATCTCTTTCTATCTTTTTGATATTGTCACGCAGCTCGGCCGCGCTCTCATACTGCTCCATGGCCACCGCATTCTGCAGCTGGCCTTTTAGCTGATCAATCTCCCTTTTCATCTTGATCTTGCCGGCACTTCTTTGCGGGATCTTGCCGGTATGCTGGCTGTTCCCATGAATACGCCGCAGGATCGGTTCCATCTGATCCTGGTACATATCATAGCACTTGCTGCACCCCAGCCGGCCCTGCTGTCCGATGCCGTCAAATGAGGTTCCACAGTTGGAACATGCCTCCTCTGTTACATAAGGGGCAGGGTGTCCGCCCATATTCGGCCCTACACCAAAAAAGCTGCCCAGGATCTTAGGTAATGACATGGCGTCAGCCAGGTTAAACATAGCCACGCCTTTTTTAGCCGCACACTCCTGGCATAGGTGCAGCTCCACCTGTTTACCATTGAAAAGCTGGGTTATGTGAACACCGGCTGGTTTGGTTTTACATTCATCACAGTACATTTTTCTTCCCCTCCAGCAGAATCTTGATAGTTTCCATGACTGCCGCCCTTACTACATCACCGGCGGCTTGATAGTGATCCATTAACCTTTTAATTTGGTCCAGTTCTTTCACACTGAGCAGCTCTTTGCGGGCTAATTCTTCCAGAATGGCATCCGCCTGCTCCATCGAAAAACTGATGGTATCTACGTAAAAGTCGCTTTCGAGCTTGCATATTCTGAGGAACCCCTTACCCCCGCGCCGGCTTTCGGTGCGATAACCTTCGGTGGGAGTAAATCGGGTCGATAGTACGTAAGTGATTTGCGATGGAACACAGTTAAATGTCTCAGCCAGCTCTACTCTTTGTATTTCCACTTCATTTTGTTCGCTGCGCTCAATCAGAACTCGAATATACTGTTCGATTCTGTCCGATAAGCTTCTCATTGGCAACGCACTTCCCGTTTGACCTTCTTTGACTATTAATAATAGTTTACACTTTATGAAATGATTTGCAAAGTGAATATTTCAGCCTGAACGGCGGTTATTATATCGTAGTATCTCCATTGATGACGGGCTTGAATCTAAGAGATGAAACACAATAGGAAGGAGAAATATTGACCAGGTAAGTGGCTGCTATTCCACCACAAAGTCAGCTTGCTGGAAGGTAGATACACTCCCCTAAGTCTACCGGGTTTTCATCATAAACTCCCGACATTGGCAGATTCCAGCAGCAGCTTCGCTTGGTTGCCATTAATACCGTAGATTTGATAGCCTTCACCATCATAGTATTGTGAATGAACCAGTATTTCCAGCTTGCCGTCACCATTCAGATCGAGAACACTCTTGACTGAATAAGTCACAGCCATGGACTCTGATTGTTCAGGATCATCAGGCGCAGTTTCTTTATGGACTATGATGCTTAGTGTCTCTTCATCCATTTCCTTTCTGACTACAAGAAATGAATAAGAATTATTGCTGAGAACGGATGTCAGCGGGCTTATGTTCTCGGCTAAAACGATTGTCTCATCAGTTCCGTCACCCTCCATATCCGCGACTAATATCTGCTTGATCTTGATCGGGGTATTCCTGCTGATCCCATTATCCCGGAGAATGTTTCTCATCGCCGATGTACTCTTCTGACCCAGTATTGACTTTTCCTTGGCGATTCTGGGCATAGCATCCCAACTGCAGGCCAGAGCAGTATAATCCTCATCCTTGTCTACACCAGTCATATCTATCGCATAGACTGCTTGCTTCTCCCTAGATTCAGGTATAGTACCGGCACCTTTACCCAGGGCTTCATCAAAGGAGTATATTTTGTATTGGCGATCAGTTATTTTGGAATAAACAGCCTCGGGGTCCAGCCAGGTGCCATTACGGTAACCGCCGATAACAGCCCCATTTACAACGATCGGGATAATCGATGGATCATCCTTTTTTACAGCTTCTTTAGAATGCTCAAAGACATCCACGGGTATGTTTTGACACCCACATCCTAAAACAGACATGACAATTATTGTGCAAATCAAACCGTATCTAAGCATATAAGCACCTACCTCGTTTATTTTATAAGGCTTCCTGAATTATGAAATCTAGCCGGAATTATCGCAAGATGAAAAACCCTACATTTTGTCGACATCTTACAAATTAGTCATATTCATGCTCAGCGAATATCACTGCCTTATAAAGAAAAAGATAAATGATAACTATTCAGCATTAGGAGGTCAAGCCATGAATAAACAAAAAACCAGCTGTCTATTGCTTTGTTGTCTACTGATCATATCGGTAATAGGATGTAATGCGGCCAAAAAACCAATTACCAGCTCAAGGCCCATGGTCGGCGGTTACTATGTCAATGAACCATATGGAGTAGATTCACTACCATCTTTAAAAGCACATAGCGATATACTAAACGAGATCTCTCCTCTATGGTATCACGTAAAACCCGATGGTTCACTAGCCAAGGATGTAAACGCACAGGCCATCAGTTCTGCCCGACAGAACAAAGTCAAGATCATCCCCCTAGTCAATCTAGTACCCAGTTCGGACGAGATACTCAAGGATAAAGCGGCCCAGGACCGAGCTATTGTCAACCTAGCCAATGAAGTAAAGAAATATAAATATGACGGGATCAATATCGACTTTGAGTTTATCCCGGATTCACAGCACAAGGATTTTTCCGTGGACCGCGATCTATTGAGCGAGTTTGTCAGGAAAGTAGCCAACGATATGAAGAGTATGGGCAAGGAAACCCAGATGGCCGTACTGCCTCATGTCGGAGTATCTCCCGAAATGGCTGGTGTTTACGATTACCGCGCGCTGGCACCGTATCTGAGCAAGGTAACTATCATGTGCTATGACCATAGCCAGGAAGGAAGTCCTCCGGGGCCCATAGCTCCCTTTTCCTGGGTCGAGAAAAGCATTACTACCACTATGAAACAGGGATTTAAGGCAGGACAAGTATGCCTGGGTGTCGCCACTTACGGTTATGACTGGCCAGCCGGCAAAGCTGGCGGCTTCACCCGCCCCTCCAAAGAAATCCTAAAACAAGTGGCTCGAAAAGGCTATGAGGTGAAATGGAGCGACAAATACCAGGAACCTTACTATGTATATACCAGCAAGGAAGGAACTACACGCGAAGTGTGGTTTGAAAACTCCGCCACCCTGCAAACCAAGCTGAACCTGGTCAAGAAATATAAGATCGCTGGCATATATATCTGGCGGCTGGGCTTCGAAGACAAGAAATTTTGGGACAAGATCGAGGCCAACTGGGGCAAAAAGTAGCAAGCTATTTTTACAGAAGCATTACAGGACCGGAACTCCGGTCCTGATTTTCTGTTTGTTTATCAGAGCTACATTATTAGTTACTATTCCAATGAACTCAATTCGTTAGCTAGCCCATCAAAGTCTGGATAGATCATTGAATAAGTTATACCAAGAAGAGTTAGTTGCTTTAGAATTGACTTAGCAGCATTTCTATCAATGATGTATTTCTTGAAGTAATCATTCTTAACCAATTTCGTCTTATTAAAGAGCTTTTCAAAATCATCTTCATATGTACCATGAATAGTAAAGCATCCCTTCTGGGCTTTAATCCTAGGATTATTATATGTTGCGTTGATTGCTAATGGATAAAATGATGGTGCCTTTTCAAAAGAGCGGATTCGCTCTTTTTCATGACTAAATACCCAATGAAAATTGTCAAAAGCTATTTTCCCTTCTACCCATGTATTAGGCAACATATCCATCTCACAAACCATTAAATCTGGGTAGGATTGCCCATACAGAGTCAGAAAATTTTTTGCCGGGTTCTCTTTAGCCTTAAAGTTGAGTGGTAGCCCTTTTATTTGCAGGGGTCGATTTTTAGACTCCAAATGAACTTGAGTATATTTGGTCATTCTATTTAATTCAATTGGATGGATCATCCATACCGCTGGATCATCATCTGAGCTTGATTCATTTACCGCAAAAAACAAAGCAATTAGAGCCCCCTCGGTCCAATCCAGCAGTCTTGTTGGAAGCCCATGATGCCTCATTAAATACAACCACTCATGAACATCATTACGATGGGGTGTTGTCCCAAATGATGGGGCACGGTTCCTAAACACCGTTGCCATTTGAAATTCATCTAATCTTCTTTTCCTATTAACAGGCCTAAATATTGTTGGTAATGGAGCCCATTTCTCATTGCTTGCTCCCCGGAACCAAGGACGAGCAGTTTGATCGGAAGAAAAATTCCATCCGTCAGTGACCCGCTTGACATCACTTAAAAACTCTTCGACATTGTTAATCGGTTCGGATTCCAAGATCCCATATTTAGTTTTTTCGATACCCATACTATCTTTCGCTCTCCTTAGAAAATAA
Organism: Acidobacteriota bacterium; assembly: GCA_050259595.1. Classification (GTDB taxonomy): domain Bacteria; phylum Bacillota; class Syntrophomonadia; order Syntrophomonadales; family DTU052; genus JBLNAX01. Next base: position 24,883 of record JBLNAX010000056.1, read on the forward strand.
AATATATTCCCTATATTACATCGAAAACAAGTATGAGTATGTTGAGTTGCTCCATTGACTACTGCGGGAGGTCTTCCCAGGAGATCTCGATCTGGTCGTTGTCTTTGAGAGGCGTGGTGAAGCCGGCTTCTTCGCTATTGACGCGAAGCACCAGTTTACCAGCAGGACGGGTGTCGACACTGATATGATTCAATACATCGCTTAAGATGATCATGCGGTTAGTTTCTGTAAGCTGGATCTCGGCATCATCTTCCAGAAAATCGTCAAGCGCTGCTGGGTTGCTGTTCATTTTGACCGTCACCTTGCGTTTGGGCAGCTTAACGATATCGCCATTAACTCTTACAGTTACGGTTTCACTCATTTCATCGATCTGTAGGACCTCGCCCAGGGTCGGACGTTCACTGCCCACCAGGCAGTTGACCTCATCGCCGAAGCTGACCGGTGAATGGATCTCCATCAGCTTGGATTTTACATAAGCTTTGGCACTGGACCATAAGAACCTGGTTTCTTTGCCATTCACCACATAATTGAATTCCCGCTGGCGTAGGTGACTACTGTCGAATCCAGATGCAGACAGCACTGTGGCTAGACGGTTGCCTTTGACCAGTTCCACCTTGGAGCGGTCGGGAATAGGATCATCCAGGCCTTTTTCTTCACCGTTGATAATGATCAGCGGAGCGATCCTCACCGCCTGGTCATTTACAACAACTGAACCCTGGCTCTCTTCCACCAGATCTTTAACATAGACCACAGCATCGACCCCGTCTTCACCGCGGATAAATTCTATAACATCGCCTTCCTGGAGCGGTGTATCCAGTCCAGCCGGCTCGCCATTGACCTTGATCACTGGCAGGGTCCCCATTTTGCCCTTGAATACTTTGAGGACACCATTTACCTCAACGGTCAGACCCATACCAGGCCGCCCGTATATATTGTTCAGATTAACTCCAGAAGCCAGCAGCGCCGAAGCCACCGTCACTTCATTCAAGCCCCATAGGGGAACATCATGGTCATTGACCGCTACCCTGACCAGCGGCAGGTTATGCGAATTCAAGGCAATGATACCGATGCCGATCGGGGTGATAGCCTGCGGGCCAGTCAAAGCCGGAAAATCACCCAAGATGTTGGCCAGGGCTTCGCGAGTACGTACGCCGACCCGCCGGTCCGGCAGTTCCAGGGCGCTAGCCAGCTCCGCCAGCAAGAGCGGGGTCATACTGCCACCGCCTACACAGATCACGGCATCAGGACTTTTCTGATTGATAGCTACGATTTCCACTGCTATCGAATTTGCCAGTTCGCGAATAGCGGGCCTGATCTCGGCGATCACTTCCGCTGAACGGGCGGTGATCTCATTCTCCAGAATATCGAAGAACGTTATGCTGGAATCCTTAGTCAACTTGCATTTAATACTTTCCGCGGTGTTAAAATCAAGCAGGTAATGCTCGGCGATGGCTTCAGTAATTTCATCGCCACCCATGGGCACCATAGCATAACCGAAAATGGTTCCTTTGTTGATAAGAGCGATATCGGAGGTCCCGGCACCGATGTCCACCAGGGCCAGGTTTAGAAGACGCATGTTAGGTGGGATAGCCGCCGACAGAGCGGCGATCGGTTCCAGGGTCAGGCTCGACACTTCCAGGTTGCTCTTTCTTAATGCGGAGAACAGGCTGTCCACCACCACCCGGGGCAGGAAGGTCGCAATGACTTCCAGGGTCATGTTGGCACCTTTTTGCCCGACCAGGTTTTGAATGGGCTGTTCTTCCAGAAAATAATGTATCACTGTGTAGCCTACACAGAAATATCCGCTAAAGCTACGACCACTTTCTTCTTCAGCTATCTTAAGCTGCGCTTGCTGAACAGCTGCCAGTTCCAGGGCTCGCACTTCTTCCCAGCTGATCTCCTCAGTCGAAACTCGCACCGATTCTGCTGTACCTCGGGCGGTTTTAAGCGCGCGGCCAGCTGCTGCTACCGCCGCCTCGGTAAGAGGGATCCCGGTCTTCTCTTCCAGACGCTGTTTAACGATGGCTATCTCAGCTGCCACCGCTTCTACATCATGGATCTGGCCATCAAACATGGAGCGGGTCTCATGCTCTAAATATTCAACTGCCTGGACACGTATATCCTTATCTTTGTCGAGAATGAGCCCGACAATAGATCGGGTACCGATATCCAGCGCAAATACACTACCTTTTTTCTTCGGTCTGCCTTTCATGCTTCCTCGTCTTCCTCAAACATAATCACTTTGTATTTCGCTAACACGCTTCACTGTTCCTGCCAAAACGGTTTACAACTTGTCCCTTTCCTGAATGTAATCTTTGTCAACAGTACCATCGACCACCGAAAGGACCAGGCGGGCCGTATCATCTGACTTATCTTTAAGCTTTGCCGCTGTTTCTTGGATCACCTTTAGAAAATCATCATTATTCACAGCCGTCTGATGGATAGTCTCCGCCACCTGCTGCGGCTCATAGTCGCAGCGGTTGATCAAGGAACTGCGGCCAAAAATATTTAGGAAGCTCTCCACCTTCGGATCGTATGAAATACCCTCAAAAGGAACCCCAGCACAGCAGGAGAAAATCAATGAATGTAGCCGCATCCCCACCAGTACTTTGAGGTTGGCGATAACGCCCATAAGCTCCAGGCATGACAGTGGCTTATCAGTTATGAACGGCTGTTTATTCATAAAGGAACTGACTTTACGCGAATAGACAAGGTCCTCCGGATGCTGCATCGGCAGCAGCAAAACTGAATATCCCAGATCAGTCAGTTGGTCCAACATCCTGGCCAGCTTCTCATCTGAGAAGCCCTCCCAATATCGCAGAGACACTCCGATTATCGGAGTTTTACTAGTCAGACCCAATGATGCTAAGAAATCTGCCCCTTCAGCAATGTCCTGCTGTGTAGGTGTGATCGAAAAGACCGGATCAGCCGTAATCAGTACCGGCGGCGTATGAACTCCCATGGCCTCCAGCAGTTGAGCTGAATCCTCATCACGAAGGGTAATAAGATTCATTCGGTTGGCTACCAGCTTAATGAGGAATTTGCTAAAACCTTTATTGACTGGACCTATTCCCTGTGCATAGAAAACTACAGGTGTGCCCATCAGCTTGGCCAGGGCGGTAACACCCAGGTAATAAGGAATGGAAAGTGGTCCGGTCACATCCTGCAACAGGCTCCCCCCACCGCTTATCAGAAGGTCAGCGCGGCTTAGCTCACGCAGCAGCACCAGGGGATTAACCCGACTGACTGCGCGCAAACCGTGCAGTATTTCGGTTCGTTTAGGATTACCGGATAGAACAGTAAATTCGATGGATTCCCGATATGATTTCAAAGTGCTAGTAATTGCCGTAAGCAGTGCCTCGTCTCCGGCATTGTCAAATCCATAATATCCAGATAAGACTACGCGCATAAGGTTCCTCTCCAACAGCTCCGATTACTTGTTATTTTTCTTAGAGCCGTCAGGTTTTTCCTCCGTATTGGCCTGCGGGTCCGACCCCGATTTCAACTGCTCGACCAGCTTCTTGGTCTTCTCCCAATCGACTACCCAATAGCTGCCCCCATTGATCATCTGGGCCTCACCAGGCACCATATAGCTGTTGACCTGTGGATCACCCGCAAACTGACGTGCGAAACCAGTGATATCAGAAACCTTGACATCGGTTTTTACATAGTCCTTGATTTCTTCATATAGGGACGGCGCCTTCAAAATGCCGCCCTCAGCAAGAAACTGCCTGGCCAATGCTCTCAGGAACTTCTGCTGGCGCTCCACCCTGCCGATATCACCCAGCCCATCACTGCGGTAGCGCACATATCCGAGAGCATCATGCCCATCCAGACTCTGCAGCCCCTTATGTACATTAATCCCTTCCTCGGGATAATACATCCTTTTTTCTACATTGATCTCGACCCCACCCAGTACATCAATAGCTTTTTCAAAACCTTCAAAATCTACTTCTATGTAACGATCAGGACTCACACCAAACTGTTGATTCAATGTATCCTCCAGCAGGTCGACCCCGCCTTTGGCATGAGCAAAATTTATTTTACGCTTGTTCTGCTCACCTGTTATATCCACCCGTGAATCACGAGGTATGGACAACGTGTCCACCCGGTTTATTTTAGGATGGAAGAACGCCAGAATGATGGTGTCCGAACGGGATGGTTCATTTTTATTACGGGCATCGACCCCGATCAGTAGCAGAACCTTGTCCTTCTTCTGGATCTGTGTGATCATGCCGGTTATAGACGGTCCGCCCATGTATGTCGACACATAGCTGCCGACTGCAAAAAAAACTATAAAAATCGCCAGTGCGGCTAAGTACTTTTTCATTATGAAGTTAAACTCCTTACTGCAAAGAAAATTACGTTCTTAGATCAATGTTTGCCTTGCATTATGACTTTAGCGGCAAAAAGGGGAAGTACTATCTGTCGCTTAATCCGTGAGGGCTCGGAGACCAATCGATATAACCATTCCAGTCCCGATCTCCTCCAGAAAGCAGGTGCGCGTTTCACATTGCCTGACCACACATCAAGGCTTCCGCCCACCCCAATGCATACCGGAACTTCAAGGTCGGCTAAATACTTTTCGATCCAGTAATCCTGTTTGGGTGCTCCCAGAGCGACTAACAGCACATCAGGCTGAGCCTGGCGTATTTGCTCAACAATAACCTTATCATCATTTTCCGAGAAAAATCCATGGTGAGTGCCAACGATCCTCAAGCCAGGATTGTTCTCCCGCAAGACATTGGTAGCTATATCAGCCACACCTGGCTGCCCTCCCAGCAGGTAGATCCCCCAGTTCTGGAGTGCCGCCAACTGGATGATCCTATCGGAAAGATCGATACCAGTCACCCGTTCTTTTACTTCGTGACCCTGCCTGCGCAGAGCCCATACTGTTCCTATCCCGTCCGGGGTTACCAGTCCGGCCTGGGCATAGAGTCGCATCAGGTCCTTAGAAGCCTGGGCCTGGTAGATCATCTCCGCATTCAGCGTGACAATATTAAGAGGTGTACGGTTGACGATGGCCGTTTCCACAGACTGCATTGCCTGCGTCATATCCACGACATCGACCCGGCACCCCAATACTTCTGTTGAAATGATTTGTTTCGGCAAAATTTCCACCCAATCCAATTATAAAACAATGTCAGGCTGATGACAAAAGCGAATATCTGTGCCATAAAAAATAAGGGACGCCTCATTCACTCAGCGTCCCCGGGGCTTCCTTATCTAAGGTCCGGCCCTTTATGTTAATCTGCCTACTTCATTAACAGTCTTGCTTAATACTTCATCCTCTGCTTGAATCATTTTCTGGCTTACTTCATAAGCCCTCGTTACCGTGATCAAGTCTACCATTTCTTGTACTGCATTAACATTTGAAGTTTCTAGGAAACCCTGCAGTACTTCCGGGTTATCCATGGCCTGACCTTCCTGCCCCTCTGGAGTCTGGAACAGGTTGTCACCGACCTTTTTCAATTGTTTTAGATCATCAAAGTGAACTATCTTCAAGTAATCAAGTGCTTCTCCATTAGCGGAAACACGGCCTTTTTCATCAACCGAAAAACTGCCCTTGGGTTCTATGTACCCGTTTTGCCCCATGACCGGGTATCCTTGAGTATTGACTAGTCGTCCCTCAGAAGATAGCTTAAAAGAACCATCTCGTGTATAGCGAATACCCTGTGGGGTTTCGATCGTAAAATATCCATCTGATCTTATAGCCAAATCATTTGTATTCTCAGTCGGGCGGGGTATTCCGGTCGAATGGTCAGTAGCTACCTGGGAAATTACCGAACCCATCCCCAAATTACCTATCGATACCGGGCTCATCGGTATTTTTTCCCCGGTCGACTCGTCAAGCTCACCGATCCTCTTCAGTAGTATCTCCGGAAACTGTTCAACGATCGCCCTGTCCTTCTTAAAGCCAGCAGTGTTCAGGTTAGCTAGATTATTGGCCAGAACATCCTGGCGCGCCTGCTGCACCATCATACCGGAAGCCGCTATATAGAGTCCACGAATCAAAGGTATCACCTCTTTTCCGATGTAAGAAGGCGGGTTTGAACCCGCCGTGATTAAGGTCTAATTAAATTATCGTAAAAAAGAGGCTAAACCTTTACTCTTTAGAGAACTCTCTTAGCAGCAATGCTGGTTTTACTCAAAATTGACATACTGTGCAGCACTTTACCAGTTCCCAGAGCTACACAGGAAATCGCGTTTTCAGCCACATGCACTGGCAAATTGGTCTGTTTGCAGATAAGGGTATCTAATCCATTTAGAAGTGCGCCGCCGCCAGTCATGACGATCCCATTGTTAAGAATGTCAGCCGATAATTCGGGCGGTGTCCGCTCCAAAACCTCTTTGATAGAATTCATTATAGCATCGACAGGGTCCTGCAGTGCCAGCCAACTCTCACGGGCTGTAACTTTGACCGTTTTAGGCAGACCAGTAAGCAGGTCGCGGCCTCTGATCTCCATGGATTCGTTTTCCTGACGAGCTGAAGGATAAGCAGTTCCTATGCGCATCTTTAGCTCCTCAGCGGTTCTCTCGCCGATCATTAGGTTATACTCGCGCCTAACATAGCGAATGATAGCTTCGTCGAACTTGTCCCCTCCAACTCGAAGAGAACTCCTCACAACTATGCCGCCCAGTGAAAGTACTGCTATATCGGTAGTCCCACCACCAATATCGACCACCATATTACCGGTAGCAGCTTCAATGTTGATCCCTGCACCGAGGGCGGCAGCCAAGGGCTCTTCGATGAGATAAGCCTGCCGAGCCCCAGCCTGAATGGCAGCCTGGGAAACAGCCCTTTTCTCAACATCTGTAGCACCCGTGGGTACACAGACGATTACCCGCGGCTTGAACATCAACCGCTTGCCCACAACCTTGGTTATGAACCGGGAAAGCATCTTCTCTGTTACATCGTAATCGGCAATAACTCCGTCTTTCAAGGGTCTGATAGCCACTATATGACCCGGCGTTCTACCTAGCATAAGCCGGGCTTCTTCACCAACTGCTATAATTTTATCCGTGTCTTTATTTATTGCAACAACGGAAGGCTCGTGCAGAACTATGCCTTTACCCTTCATAAAAACCAAAACGCTGGCGGTTCCGAGGTCTACCCCCACATCTTCAGCAAAAAACACCGTATGTATCCTCCTTAAGGTGGCGCTACAACTACATAGTTCTGTACGATATATTAAATTCCTTCACTATTCGGAAACATTTTCACATATTATTTTGCACAATATATTTTTGCCTTGTAGCTTCCCCACCCCGCAAGTGCCGTTCCGCCTTGTTTTTATCCATAACTTTCTTCACTTCATCGGCCAGGTCTTTGTTGATCTTTGGTAGACGTTCAGAGATATCTTTATGCACGGTGCTTTTGCTAATGCCAAAAATATCGGCCGTTTGCCTCACCGTTGCGGAGGTGCGAATTATGTATTTCCCAACTTTGACCGCTCGCTTGCGGATATAATTTTGCATTCCGTTCCCTCCAGCGTTTTTTACAATATTTATTCCGCTGGAGATTCCGGTATTCATAAAGAACCTAGCTTATTAATCTCATACAATCTTACCCCTCTATAGTAATAATAAAGGATCTGCTTGTAGCTCATACCGCGGACCCCCATGCCATTTGCTCCATATTGACACAGGCCCACTCCATGTCCGTATCCATGGGTAGTGATCTTGATCTCACCACGACTTACTGCGATTTGAAATTTTGTTGAAGGCAGCTTTAATCGAGTTCGCAGGTCCCTTCCGGTAAATGTTTTACCGCCAAATTTGACACTGATCACCCGACCACCCGGTGAATATTTCCAATCACTCAAAGTAAGCCTATTTCTGTTCTTTAGGTTCAAGGTATTCTTCAGGTCGCTGGTCGCAAACTGAAATGTCTTCGAACAATAGGGCGACAATGCATCATATTGACAGGGCACACTTATTAGATATGGATACTGTCTTCCCCACGCATAACGCGAATTCTCAGTTCTTCCTCCACATGTGGAATGATACACCGTTACGATCAATTGACCATTCCACACTAGTACCTGTCCCGCAGTGTCCCGCACGGCCAGCCTGACTTTCTTAACTGCCCAGGCTTTTTCCGGGTGATTCTTTAGCAACTCATTAGGGTCGGTATACGCCTGACAATGGGCAGGATCATCACAAACTACCGCACCGCCTGAATGATGCAGGTCATCAAAATACTTTTTGAGTGTATAAGTTCGGGCACAAACCGCCTGAGCCTTTAACGCCTCGGTCTGAAACCGCCCAGGCATTTCAGCTAGAACTACCCCCACTAGGTACTCTTCTAAGTCGACCCGACTGATGGAATCCCGGTACTTTAGCTTGATCATCACTCCAGACTTGATCTCTGGCTCCGGCCCTGTTACCTTTGCTATCAATATGGTGCACAACATCAGAAAGGCAATAATTATGTAAGCTCGTCTTTTCATTTGATCCCCCTGATTTATATAGCTAACAAATTAATATGTGGGAGTTTTGACGAGCATGCAATAGTCACCCAAGAAAGCAATATCCCCGCTTGCGCGGGGACTTCTATCTATTATGTATTGTGTTTTAGCCGATTGCAGTGAGTACCTCTTTGTTTCTCTTTTCCGCTTCTTCGTACTGTCTGCGATACATTTCCATTTCTCGTACTCGTCTAATCCGCAGTATACGCTCCCTGCGTCTCTTTTGCTCCAGCCCTTTCTGCTCGACTCGAACAGTGGCTAGATAAAGGAGAAAGAAGAGTATCCCTTTAACAGTTAAGTACAGAATGGCTCCTAGTAGAAATACCTTTGGTAACATACCCATTCTATAACACCTCCCCCTTGTCTAATAATTCTAGCAGGCAAGTATAGTTTCCTGCAAGGTCTTTTTAAGAAAATATATAATTTTCAGACAATATTATTGTGTAGTTAGCTTGTTATTGCGCCTAAACGGTTATATTTGTAAGATAAGTGGTCGGAAAATAGATTTTTCCACAGAGGTAAAAAATATAGAAAAGCTGAAAGGTTGCCGTTATTTGCTTGGTTTGAGTGATTCAAACTAGGCTCGTTCACATAAAATGACAAAATAAAAAGGTCGAGCAATTATAGGTGGTGTTTTGGTAACCACCGCCTAACTGCTGACCATCTAATCATATGACACGAAAGGAGGTCATGCCGGAGGCTAGCTTAACATCTGTTCAGAAACCCGTTTTTGTTGTTCATATTTCTGATACTGCTGTCTATATAGCTCGCGATTCTGTAGCCAACGCTTCCTTAGTATAGCCTCCCGCTTTTTCTTGAATGCTCGCGCCTTCGTTTCTACACGCTTAGTTATAACGTAGAGGATAAAAAAGATAGTTCCCTTGGCTACTAAATAACACGCGGCACCCAACAAGAATACCTTTGTCCAGTGGGTCATAGACTCTTCCTCCACAAAAAACCATTTTCTCTTTACAACACAGCCCTATAATGATTTTACTTATTGATCTTTGTGACCAACATGAAAGCTATTAGCAAACCATAAATGGTCAGGGTTTCGATGAATGCTAGAGTAATGAAAAGAAGTGTTCTTACCTGATCTGAAATCTCCGGTTGACGAGCAATACTCTCAAGAGCCTTACCCCCAACAAATCCTTGCCCCCAGCTTCCGCCCAATGCGGCAAGCGATACAGCTAACGCTGCTCCAATGGCTACTGTTCCAGTTCCCATAACTCCTCCCCCTATCTTTCTGTTTTAATTTGGCTGAGAAAGGTTTTTTGTAAGTAGAGGCACGACCTCCCTTCCATGTATAATCTATAGTTCTATCAAATGGGGACATTTCCTTCTGCCCCTAGGAAAAATGTCGTTCACAGTTATGGCTAAAAACGGCTTTGTTTTTAAGTGAGGCAGTGAGAACTGCTGTTCGTTTAGATAGGTTCGGAAAATAGTTGCTCACTGTATTATATGATCTGTCATTTTAAAAGATGAATGAAGACGATTCTATTTATGTACCTTGTATACACATTGTTGAAATCGTCATAATGTTCTGTCTATATTATACTATATATACTATACCATTTCCTGCATAAAAAAAGATCGTGCATTTTTACACGATCTTTTCATCGTTTTGATTAGAACGTCTGCGTTGATATTCCAGACTTTTCGTCTCTACCTGCTTGGTTACGTAGTACATGAGAACTGCCAGCATGCCCTTTACCATCAAGTACCCGACTACCAGCGCGAGGAAGACTTTTGATACAGAACTCATCCCCCATCCCCCCGAGTCCTACTTCAATTCATGTTTGGTACAGCCGGTAGGTGTTATGATAATGTCCTCATGCTAAATAGAAACCACATGCCAAATAAAAGAATAGATGAACATTATTCAGCCAGTGTTTTCTCAATAACAAAGTTAATAATTGATCAACAATTACATTTAAAAAAAATACGAGCCGGGGGGTTGCCCCGGCTCGATTTGCACATTAAAACCTAAGATCTGCTTCAGCTGCTCTGATCCTAGCGATAGCTCTTTGTAGGGCCATCTGGGCTCTGGCGTAGCTGATCTGATCTGCTCTTTCAGATAATCTTCTCTCAGCTCTGTCCTTAGCAGACTTAGCTCTGAGTATATCGATCTCACGCCCGTGTTCCGCAGTCTCGGCCAAGATTTTGGCATCATTATCCATTATCTCCATGAAGCCGCCGCTTATTGCCATATGGCGCAATTCGCCGCCATCGTCAATAAAACGTATGACTCCAATCTTCAGGCCGGCAACCATGGGAGCGTGGTTTCTCAATACACCCAATTCCCCTTCGGCTCCGGGAACAACAACGAATTCTGCCTCGTCGCTCCATACGATGCGTTCGGGGGTGACCACTTCTAGCATAAATGTATTTTCTGCCATGGGTTACGCCTCCCTACGCCTCCAGTTTACGGGCTTTTTCAATGGCCGTATCAATGCTACCAACCATATAGAATGCAGTTTCAGGTAGATCGTCGTGTTTGCCTTCCAGAACTTCCATGAAGCTTCTAACAGTCTCAGCAACCTGTACGTAAATACCAGGTGAACCGGTGAACTGCTCAGCAACGTGGAACGGCTGGGACAAGAATCTTTGCATCTTACGAGCACGAGCAACGATGAGTTTGTCTTCGTCAGTCAACTCATCCATACCGAGGATCGCAATGATGTCTTGGAGTTCTTTGTATCTTTGCAGAACCTTCTGTACACCGCGGGCGGTGTTATAATGGTCAACACCTACGATGTTCGGGTCCAAGATACGTGAAGTTGAATCCAGCGGGTCAACCGCAGGATAGATACCCAACTCGGAAATAGCACGGGAAAGAACCGTGGTGGCATCCAAGTGAGCAAATGTTGTTGCCGGTGCTGGGTCAGTCAAGTCATCAGCAGGTACATATACAGCCTGCGCTGAAGTGATTGAGCCCTTGGTAGTTGATGTTATACGCTCTTGCAGTTTACCCATGTCAGTTGCCAGTGTAGGCTGGTAACCTACGGCAGAAGGCATGCGGCCCAGCAGAGCCGATACTTCGTTACCGGCTTGAGCGAAACGGAAGATGTTGTCTATGAATATAAGAACGTCCTGGCCCTGAACATCGCGGAAGTATTCAGCAACTGTCAGACCAGTCAGACCAACGCGGAGACGAGCTCCGGGTGGCTCGTTCATCTGTCCGTAAATCAGAGCACATTTTGCGAGAACGTTGGATTCTTTCATTTCATTCCAAAGGTCGTTCCCTTCACGGCTGCGCTCACCTACGCCGGTGAATACTGAATATCCACCATGCTCATAAGCTATGTTACGGATAAGTTCCATGATGATAACGGTCTTGCCTACGCCGGCTCCACCGAACAGACCGATCTTACCACCTTTAGCGTACGGGCATATAAGGTCGAGAACCTTAACACCTGTTTCCAGCATAGTGGTAGCCGGGGTTTGCTCGGTCAGCAGGGGTGGTTGGCGATGAATTTCCCAGAACTCAGTAGCTGGAACTGGGCCTTCATCATCAACAGGCTGACCCAAAACATTAAGTATTCTTCCAAGTGTAGCCTCACCGACAGGTACAGATATAGCGGCACCTGTGTTTTTGGCCTTCATACCTCTTTGAACACCATCGGTTGGAGAAAGAGCAACACATCTTACAACGTCATTCCCTAGCAGCTGCATAGCCTCTAAGGTAACATCGATATTTAAATCAGAGCTATAACCAGCATCCTGCTCGTTAGTGTTAACGGTTACTGCATATAACAAGTCGGGCAGTTCGCCGGGCTTAAAGCGAATGTCAACAACCGGACCTATAACCTGGACTACATGTCCGAAAGTCTGCTTTGCCATTCTTTACTTGCCTCCTTTTCTTAGAGCCTCGGCTCCGCCTACGATTTCCAATATTTCAGTGGTAATCGCCGCCTGCCGGACATTATTCATTTCCAAAGTCAGTTTGTCAACCAGTTCAGATGCGTTCTTAGTGGCATTACCCATTGCTGTCATCCGTGCACCGTGTTCGCTGGCTTTGGATTCTAGCAGCGCATGATAAATCTGGCTGCCTACATATCTAGGTAACAGGCTGATCAGAATCTCATCCGCACTTGGCTCGTAGATGTAATCCTGCATGGTAAACTTAGCTAGTTCCACAGCTTCGGCACCCACTTCAGTCGGCGGTTCAATCGGAAGCAATTTTTCGCATGCCGGAACCTGCCGCATTGCATTTACAAAGTGAGAAAATACAATGTTAATTTCGTCAGCTGCGCCTTCTTCGTATATTTGCATAGCAAATTGAGCTATTTCGCGTGCTTCTGCGTAACCCAGCTTGTCACCGAGGTTTATGAAGTCACCCTGCATGAAAGTCCCGCGTTTGCGGTAGAAATCTCTAGCCTTCCTGCCGACTGCAACAATGCTGTTTTCCACTTTGCGATCATCTTCGGCCATTACTTGATTAGCTTTTCTGATGATGTTGGTGTTAAAACCTCCACATAGTCCGCGGTCAGCAGTAACTACGATATAGGCTACCTTCTGCACTGGCCGGTTTTCAAGCAATGGATGCCTGATTCCGGGTGACATGGCAACCAGTCGTGCCAGGATTTCCTGAATCTTGCCGGTGTATGGGCGGGATGCTTCTGCCCTTTCTTGAGCTTTACGAAGCTTGGCCGCCGATACCATCTTCATAGCCTTGGTAATCTGCTTAGTGTTGTTAACGCTTCGTATACGTCTTTTAAAGTCTCTTACGCTTTTACCAGCCATATTTTTTCACCACCTAAGCTGCAAAGATGGCTTTGAATTCGTCGATAGCCTTCTTCAGCTTATCTTCATTTTCTCCCAGGACCTTCTTCTCTTTGATCCCCTTGAGAATATCAGGATGGCTGCTACGCAAAAACTTAAGGAATTCAGTTTCAAATGCTTTAACACTGGGAGTTGGGATGTCGTCAATCAGACCGTTAACACCGGCGTAAATGATAACGACTTGTTCTTCAACAGGATATGGCTCATATTGACCCTGCTTCAGAATTTCCTGAACTTTTTCACCGCGATTCAGGCGGGCCAGTGTAGCTTTATCAAGGTCGGATCCGAACTGAGCAAAGGCTGCCAGCTCGCGATATTGCGCCAGGTCTAGGCGAAGCTGACCGGCAACCGACTTCATAGCTTTGATCTGAGCGGAACCACCAACACGGGAAACCGACAAACCAACGTTGATAGCTGGTCTTTGACCGGCATAGAACAGGTCACTCTCCAGGTATATCTGACCGTCGGTGATCGAAATAACGTTGGTCGGGATGTAAGCTGCAACGTCGCCCGCTTGAGTTTCGATGATCGGCAGGGCGGTGATGGAGCCGTTTCCTTGTTCCTTGTTCAGTTTACATGCTCTCTCCAGCAAACGGGAGTGGAGATAGAATACGTCCCCAGGATAAGCTTCGCGGCCCGGAGGACGTCTCAGCAGCAGTGACATTTCGCGGTATGCAACCGCGTGTTTGGAAAGGTCATCATAGATAATCAGTACATCAGCATTGTCGGTTTCCATGAACTCTTCACCAATCGCAACACCTGAATACGGAGCGATGTAGAGCAATGGAGCCGGCTCGGAAGCCGTAGCAGCTACTATGATGGTGTAATCCATAGCACCTGTTTCTTGCAGCTTGGCAACCACGTTAGCAACAGTGGATTGCTTCTGACCGATAGCTACATAGATGCATATCATGTCCTTTTTGTCGCGCTGGTTGATGATGGCGTCTATACCTACGGCTGTTTTACCAGTTCCGCGGTCACCGATGATCAATTCGCGCTGTCCCCGGCCGATCGGAACCATAGCGTCGATAGACTTCAGTCCGGTCTGCATCGGAGTATTAACTGATTCTCTGGCAACAACGCCCGGTGCTACGCGCTCAATGGGGCGTGTTTTATCAGTTTGAATGGGGCCCTTGCCGTCAATCGGCTGACCCAGAGCGTTTACAACCCGGCCCAGCATCGCTTTACCAACTGGTACAGACATGATGCGGCCGGTCCCTTTGACCATGTCGCCCTCTTTGATATGAGAGTATTCACCTAGCAACACGGCGCCGACGTTGTCTTCTTCCAAGTTCAGAACCATACCGACCGTTCCGCCCGGGAATTCCAACAACTCACCAGCCATGGCGTTTTGTAGACCGTACACACGTGCAATACCGTCACCAACGAATATAACAGTACCGACGTTACTGACTTCGACCTCGGATTGGTAGCGCTCGATTTGTTCTTTCAGAATGGCGCTAATCTCTTCCGGTCTGATACTCATCTAATATCTCACCCCTATCTAGCTGATCTTTGCTTTTTTAAGATTGGCTTTCAGCATATCAAGCTTCTTAACAACGCTGGCATCAATAACTTTGTCACCGACCTTAACCTTGATGCCACCGAGCAGTGACGGATCGATCGTCAAATTCAGCTTAATGCTTTTACCAGTTGCAGCGGAGAAGGACTTCTCCAGCTCTGCTATTTCCTGATCTGAAACGGGCTTTGCCGAATACATATCAGCTTTGAGAATTCCTCGGCTCTCATCGGCCATACTGACAAATTCCTGTTGGATAACTTCAATATAAGGAGCTCTCCTCTTGTCTATAATCACCTTCAAGAAGTTCAGTGTAACGTCCGATACTTTATCCGCAAATAATTTGGTAAAAATATTTTTCTTTTCCACCGGCGGAATTAGTACATGGGCCATGTATGTTTTAAGTTCTGCGCTTGTTGCCACTGTTTCGACAACTAGCGTCAATTCGTTTTGATATTGATCGATCTTTTGACTATCTTGGGCTATAGCAAAGAAAGCCTCTGCGTATCGCCGGGCGATACTCTTGTTTAGCATAGCATATCCCCTGCTTCCTTAATGAAGTCCTTGACCATAGTCTTATGGTCGTCTTCAGTAAGTGCTCTGCCCAGGACTTTTTCCGCAGCCATAATGGCCAGTGTAGCGGCTGTGTCGCGAAGTTGTACGAGTGCAGCTTCCTTCTCGGCTTTGATCTCGGCGATAGCTTTGGTTTTCTCTGCAGCCGCTTCGGACTGTGCTTTGGAAACGATTTCGTTCTTAGTTTCTTCAGCAATCTGAGTAGCGCGGGCAACGATCTCCTGAGCATCTCTCCGGGAATCGGAAAGGTTCTGACTGGCTTCGCGGCGTAGTTGTTCAACCTCTACGCGTAATTCTTCAGCGTGTCTCAGCGAACTCTCAATAGTATTAGTCCGTTCTTCCAACATCTGGTTAATGGGACTAAAAGCATATTTATATAGTATGGCTAGCAACACGAAGAAGCTGACTGCGGTCCACCCTATTTTGTATAGGTCTGGAAAGGGTGGCATGCCCTCCGAAGCATAGCAGGAGGTAGCGAACCCCAGCACCATAAGCATGCTTAGGAGGGGAACCGTTAAGGCTAACCATTTGTTTCTTCTCACGGGCATGTTACCTCCAATCGTAGTAAACGTAAGATTATGGGGGCGATGAGTTAGATTGCTCTACTCACCGCCCTCAAACTGTGGTCGAACCCTCACGTCCAGTGAGCTTACTTCATCTTGGTCACCAACATGAACGCGATGAGCAAGCCGTAAATGGTTAAGGTTTCAATAAAAGCGAGGGTGATGAACAACAGTGTTCTAACCTGGTCTGCAATTTCAGGTTGGCGGGCGATACTCTCAAGAGCTTTACCACCAACAGTGCCTTGACCAATGCCACCACCGAGTGCCCCCACTGCTACAGCGAGACCTGCACCAATTGCTAGCATTCCAGAATCCATTACTTTCCCTCCTTTCCTGGTTCAATCGCTGTTACATCAACTTTGAAAATCTTGGTTCTACAGTAGCTTTGTCTAACTTCCTAATATCCACCAATCTCTAGTGACCTTCGCCGGTTGCAGCCGAGATGTAACTAGAAGCCAGTATGGTGAATACGATAGCCTGAATCAAACCGGTCAGTAAACCGAGAGCCATCATTGGCATCGGAATCAAGAACGGTGCCATCATCAGGATGAAGCCGATAATCATTTCTTCCCCGAATATGTTACCGAATAGACGGAGTGTCAGGGACAGCGGGTGTGCAACTTCTTCAAGTAGATTCAACGGTAAAAATAACGGATGCGGTGAAAGGAAGTGTCCTAAATAATGTGCTTTGTGCTGCTTGAAGCCCGCGATCTGAACAGTAAAGAACACGATTATGGCCAAAGTCGCGGTAACGTTCCAGTCACTGGTCGGTGCCTTAAATCCGTGAACGATTCCTGATCCAGGTATCAGGCCTGAGTAGTTGCAGACGAGAATAAACAGGAAGAATGTGGACAAAATCGGCGTCCATTTTTTGGCTACATCTTCCCCTAACATCTGCCCGAAGAACTCGTAGGTCCATTCTATAACCCATTCGAAGGCGTTCTGTATTCCGCGGGGGACTCTCTGCATATTCTTGGTAGCAAAAATGGCAAAAAGAGCAATGACCGCTATAATCGCCCACTCGGTCACCACCAATGCAGGAACTGGTATGCTTCCAATCCAAAAAATCGGTTCTTCTAAGGGTTTTTGCATCGTCAACGCAAATATCACTATTTCCCCCCCTTTCTATAGTGAATTTTAAATTATAGACCCCGCTTAGCTTACCTTCTCCTGGCCATTAACCAAACGTGAAGACCATGAAAGATCAAATCCGTTAGCCACCAGAAAAATAAGATTACCGAGGACCATACTCCCTAACACACCAACACAGAATTGAGCCCCCAAGACCCATGCTGTAATACCCAAAAGTACAGTTAATCCGATCATTCGCAAGTAGTAACGGACTAAAATGTACCTTAAAGCCTCGGCTCGGGGCAGACTCGATACGCTCCGTGTCGTTCGTATGTTTGACCACACGATAAGACCGTACAATACCAGACCAGCAACGATGCTGATAACTAACATCTACCCTCTTCCTTTGTAAAACCCCGGACTATTCCTGTTCTTTTTTCTCTTTAGCCGATTCAATCATTCCCGTATCCAAATCAGCTAACATTCTCTTGGCTTCGTCCAGTGCGTCGATTATTTCTTTACTAGGTGCGTATTTCTTAGTCTCTGGTTCAGAATAATTAGAATCCGCTCTATTCTGACGCCCTTTGCCAAAGGCAAAATCATACATGAGTTTCATTCCGGTCGCTACACCGAGCAAAACACCTAAAAGAGTAAAAATAAAACCGGTACCGTACTCGCCATCCAACCAGTTACCGCCCAAATAACCAAATCCAACCGCGGCGGCAAAGCTAAATGCTACTCCCATGGCCGGTCCATAGGTACGCGCCCAAACTCCAGGTGTATTAGCCATCTATTCGCTCCCCGTTCGAGGATCCAACTTCCAAGTTAGACACCAAATTCACATTTCGCCATAAGCCCGTCAATTCCTCTTTTTTCTTGCTGTCGATTTATGTCGAATATTTATAGGCTTATGCTATCACGGATAGCCCTAAAAAGCCATACCGCGCTACAGATTCATCTATTCCTTTAATAGCTTGGTTGAGAGTGCTAAGTTCCAAGATAACCTTTTTTGTGAAGTTTATCAATATGTTTTTCTAGGCTTCCTTCAATATCCACCCCGTAAACTTCTTCCATCACGAACATCATAGATACCGCAGTCTGAGCTACATCAAGCAATTCACCCATTATCGTAGTAATGGTTTCATTCTCACTATATTCCACTTTTTCCCCACTCATGCCCCGCAGTTTTCCGATAGCCTGGGCCAGCTCTCCGGCCTCCTCCATTAGTTTGAGTGCGGTTGACTCCAGAGTGGGAGTTAGTTTATTCAAGCGGGGCAGACTTATGGTTTTAGTCTCCATTTATTCCCTCCGCCGGTAAATGGAATTCCTCAACTTTTACACCGGCTTCTGCAAAGAACTGCAGTGCCATGGCATCGTCAAAATCACCCTGATGTACGACCCTTTTAACACCCGCATTGATCAGCATCCGCGCACACAGAATACAGGGCTGGTTAGTGCAGTACAAAGTGGAATCCAGGGTGGATACGCCGTAAATGGCGGCATTTATCAAGGCATTCTGCTCAGCATGGATCCCCCGACACAGCTCATATCTCTGACCAGAAGGTATTCCCAACTCTTCACGCAGACAGCCTACATCCAGGCAATGAGCCAGTCCCTGGGGGGCTCCATTGTAGCCTGTTGCGATGATTCGGTCAGCCTTGACCAGAACTGCACCGATATGGCGGCGGCGGCATGTGGAGCGCGAGGCCACCATACGAGCCAAACCGGAAAAATATTCATCCCATGATGGACGATGCTGTTCCAAATGGTCCGCCTCCTAATTTCCGTAGAGCGGATATTTATCGCATAATCCGGAAACTATCTGCCGCGCATCGGCCAATTTATCGGAATTTTCCGGATAATTTAATGCCAGTGCAATCGCGTGACCGACCAATTTCATGTCCGCCGGTTTCATACCGCGGGAAGTGATGGCCGGAGTACCGATCCTGATCCCGCTGGTTACTGTCGGCTTCTCAGGATCAAACGGAATCGTGTTCATATTTACCGTAATATCTACGTCTTCCAGAACATCCTTAGCTATCTTACCAGTCATGCCCTTAGGACGCACATCGACCAGCATCAGATGATTATCAGTTCCACCAGAGACGAGGCGCAGTCCCTCATTGGCCAATTCTTTGGCCAGTGCTGCAGCATTGTCCACGATATCCTGCTGGTACTGTTTGAACTCAGGGGTCATGGCTTCTTTGAAACAAACTGCCTTGGAAGCGATGACATGCATAAGCGGACCACCCTGAATGCCAGGGAAAACGGCCTTGTCAACCTTCGCCGCCCATTCATCGCCGCACAGGATCATGCCGCCGCGCGGGCCTCTTAAGGTCTTGTGAGTAGTGGTTGTTACAAAATCGGCATAGGGCACCGGACTGGGATGCAGGCCAGTAGCCACTAAACCGGCAATATGAGCCATATCTACCATCAGCAGAGCACCGACAGCGTCAGCGATCTCGCGGAAGGCTTTGAAATCAAGAGTTCTCGGATACGCGCTGGCTCCGGCCACGATCATCTTGGGCTTGGCCTCTTTAGCGATATTCAACAACTCGTCATAGTCGATCATTTCCGTGTCTTTGTTGACACCATAAGCCGCAATTTTAAAGTATTTTCCTGAGAGGTTTACCGGACTGCCATGGGTAAGGTGACCACCGTGGGAAAGGTTCATACCCAGAATGGTATCGCCGGGCTGCAGTGCCGCAAAATAAACAGCCGTGTTGGCCTGCGCACCGGAATGGGGCTGTACGTTGGCATGCTGGGCACCAAATATCTCTTTAGCCCTGTCGATCGCCAGTTGCTCGGCTACATCAACAAATTCACAACCGCCGTAATAGCGTTTGCCGGGATAGCCTTCCGCATACTTGTTGGTCATGACACACCCTTGAGCCGCCATGACCGCACGCGAGACAAAGTTTTCTGAAGCGATTAGCTCCAGCTTACGGGCTTGTCTTCTTTCTTCCTTGGCGATAGCCTCAGCTATTTCCGGATCCACCTCAGCCACGTATTGTTTGATGTAGTCCATAAATTAACCCCCTATTTATTAAGGTATTTATTTTCGATTGCGCTGATCAAATCAATCCGGCGCTGATGCCGGCCTCCCGCAAACTCAGTATTTATAAATTCACGCAGGATCAGTTCCGCTGTGCCCCACCCTATTACTCGAGCTCCCATGGCCAGAATGTTGGCATCATTATGTTCACGCGCAGCACCTGCTGAGAATACTTCCTGACAAACCGCCGCTCTGATACCTGGTATTTTGTTGGCAGCCATAGCCATACCTTGGCCTGTACCACAAACCAGCACACCAAATCGAACTTCACCATTATTAACAGCCGAGGCTACTGTTTCCGCGATTGAGGGGTAGTCCACCGATTCCTCTGAAAAACAACCCAGATCCTTGATCTCATGACCCCAGACTTCCAGAATCTGAATGAGGTGCTTTTTTAGGCCAAAACCAGCATGATCACTGCCAATAGCTACAATCATTTAAATCCCCGCTCATTTTATTAATAATATTGGGAACGACAATAGTTTAACAGTTTGAAGGCCTTTTTTACAACCCCGCGACACAATGAAGGGAGACAGGCCTTGCCCTTCCGCATCAACTATTGCTTAAGTCGCTCTGACTTGATGACCTCCTCCAGCAGACCGGTTATCTCATCCCTGCACTGCCGGTAGACTTCGATGCCCGAGCCAAATGGGTCCTGTACATCAGCAGCAGGTTGGCCCCCCGCTTCGTACAGAGTCATGATTTTATCTGAATGATTAGGATATTCTTTTAGAAGGTGGGCTTTATGGGCTCTAGTCATAGTAATTATCATATCGCTGTCATCAACCAAATCCGGAGTCAAACGGCGAGCCCGGTGCGATGACAAGTCGATCGTCATTTCACGCATCACAGTTAAAGCATTTTTCGAAGCAGGTTCATCCTTCATAGCGTAGAGTCCTGCAGTTGTTACAACGATTTTGTCCTGCAGCTCGGGATATCTCTCCCTGATGATTTTATGCAGTAAACCTTGTGCCATGGGGCTCCGGCAGGTGTTCCCGGAGCATATGATAACCAGCTTGATCATGTTATCCTCCTACAACAACATCTTGACCGCCAATACTGTTAGTATCAATCCACCAAATATCTGAGCCCGCCGGCCGATCACTTCACTGAAGTATCTGGCACCCAACCAACCAAAGGCGGTCATTAATCCAGCAAAAAACCCTGTCGTTATAACAGTATACAATATCGGCACCCGGGCTGTACCCAATCCAAAACCAACTGTCAGAGCGTCGATGCTGACTGATAAGCCCAACACGATCAGAGCAGTCCAGCCCGTGAATGACTGGTCTGACTTTTTGTTTAGTTTTTGTCTAGCCTCACGCAGACTTACAGGTTTCTCGGATTCAAATCCATTTTTAAGCATCTGCAACCCGATGAAGGCCAGAACCACCGCTCCGATCACGGCCGCCCATTTGCCCAGGAACTGACCGGCTACTGCGCCTAACTCCAGTCCGACTAGCGGCATGATCACGTGCAGAACAGCTACCACTACGACAAAACGGATCTTAAAATTCCTGGTCGTACCAGATAGCCCGAGCCCCAAGGCGATTGAAAAAGCATCGGCTCCAAGTGCTATAGCCACCGCGAATACCGATAGCATATTATTCAGCAAATCTTTTTAACCCCCTAATAGCTTAAGGGCAGGAATCATAAAACAAATATATGAATTGAAAAGTGTTTTAACTCCCGGCAGCCTGTTTTATTCTATCAGCAACTGCCTGACCCAGCTCTTTGGACTCTGGTAATTCCATAAACAAATATTCGATCTGGTGCTGGTCGGCAGTTCGGAATATATCGAAAAGACGTTGTCCGTATTCTGATACCCCACCGGAAATCACCAGGTGCCACTCGACATTAGGAAACACGGTCGGTTCCGACAAAGTTACCAGGCCCAGTTTGGCACCGTACCGTCTGGCCATCGATTCACTCATTTCATCGTTGGATGCAAAGGGTATTATCTTGACCCGGGGCTGGTAGTGGGCCAGCTTAGCAGCTGGGGCCTCATTATCAGCTTTGATGACCTTTCCGGGGATGGACTGCTCCAAATCTTCAATAGTGATTGCTCCCGAACGCAATATCCGATAAGGCTGGCTGGTCATATCCAAGAGAGTCGACTCGATACCCAGCCTGGTCGACCCGCCATCCAAAATAGCTGCGATCCGACCATCCAGGTCATATTTAACATGCTCAGCCGACGTCGGACTCGGTCGACCAGAAACATTGGCACTGGGAGCTGCCAGCGGCACACCAGCCTTTTCGATCAAAGCCAGCGCAGCCTTATGTGATGGCATACGCACCCCGACCTGCGCGAGTCCGGCTCTTATAATATCTGGAACAGTTTCCCGCGCGGGAAGCACCAGGGTAAGCGGCCCTGGCCAGAATTTCTCTACCAAGGCGTGAGCTTCATCAGGTATGTCCCTCACATAATCACAAGCCTGTTCCCAACTGCTCACCAGAAGTATAAGAGGATTATCCTGCGGCCTTCCTTTGGCGGCAAATATCTTTTGCACAGCAGTCTCGTTCAAGGCATCAGCACCTAAACCATAAACCGTATCGGTGGGGAAAGCCACTAGATCACCCTGTTTGATGATCAGAGCCGCCTGTTCAATCACCTTATCGTCCAGACTATCGGCATTCACCTTCAGGTAAATCGTTTTCATGCCAAACCGCCCTTTTTGAGTACCACGACCCTTTCCCGACCGGCTAAGTCGGCCAGGAAATAACGATCGATCCACCCTGAACCTGCTTCCTGCACCAGCATATCAGCCTGCTCCCGGTCGCCAATTTCCATCAAGAGATACCCTCCGTCAACCAAGACAGCCAAGGCCTGGGGCATAAGGAGACGATACCAGTCCAGCCCATCATCTCCTCCAACAAGGGCGTTATGTGGTTCATGATCCCTGACCTCTATTTGTAGTGTTGGCATTTCTGCAGAACGTATGTAGGGCAAATTAGCGGCTAGTAAGTGAAAACCGTTGGGCGGCAGTGGCTCTAGAAGATTTCCTTGTAGAAAGACAATTTGCGAATCCACACCATTAGTAGCGGCGTTCTGGCGAGCGACCTCTAGAGACGGCTCACTTATATCTACAGCAAAGACTTGAGTGTCGGGCACATATTTAGCGATACTGACAGCGATCGCTCCGCTGCCGGTACCGATGTCGGCGGCTAAAGTCGGGCCATCAAAGCCTTTTAGCAGGCGGACACTTTCTTCTACTAGAGTCTCAGTATCAGGACGAGGAACCAGCACCCGCTCATCAACGTAAAATGGCAGGGACATGAACTCACGGGATCTGGTTATGTAAGCTGTGGGTTCCCCTTTAGCCCGGCGGCGCACAAATTCGCGAAATTCCGCTCGCTCTTCTTCGTTTACCGGCCGGTCATGATTAACATAAAGCCCCATGCGGTCAATCCCCAGAGCAGATGCTAAAAGAACCTCGGCTTCCAGTCGAGGTTCCGCTATGTTCTGTGATGTAAAATAGTCTTTCGTCCAGGCTAAGAGCTCCTGAACATTCCAGCTCCGTTTCAAACTTAATCCACCTGCTTGAGTTTCTCCGCCTGATCCGCAGTGGTCAGGGCTTGAATGATTTCTTCTATGTCTCCCTCTAAAACCAGATCCAGCTTGTGTAGGGTCACCCCCACTCGGTGGTCGGTAACCCGGTTTTGCGGGAAGTTGTAGGTGCGTATACGCTCGCTGCGGTCGCCACTGCCGACCATTCCGCGCCTGGCATCAGCTATCTCCGCCGCCTGCTCGGCCACCTTCAGTTCCATGAGCCGAGCTCTGAGTACACGCATAGCCTTATCTTTATTCTTATGTTGGCTTTTTTCGTCCTGACAGCTTACCACCAGCCCAGTGGGAATGTGGGTCAAACGAATAGCCGACTGAGTCGTGTTAACTGACTGACCTCCAGGACCACTAGAGCAGAAAATATCTACCCTCACATCATTGGGGCTGATATCTAGTTCCACCTCCGCCGCTTCCGGCAGAACGGCTACCGTTGCTGCTGAAGTGTGGATACGACCACCGGATTCTGTTACCGGTATACGCTGTACCCGGTGCACCCCGGACTCGTATTTCATGCGGCTGTAGGCTCCCTGACCTTCGATCACGAAAATGATCTCTTTATATCCCTGCAATCCGGAATGGCTGATATCCATGATCTCAGTCTTCCAGCGCTGTCTCTCGGCAAAACGGCAGTACATACGAAACAGATCCCCGGCAAACAGTGCCGCTTCTTCGCCACCAGTGCCTGCCCGAATCTCCATAATAACGTTCTTATCATCATTGGGGTCCTTGGGCAGCAGCAATATCCTCATGGTCTGCTCCAAGGCTTCCTTCTTCTCCTGAGCTTCCTCCAGTTCGCTTTCAACCAGTGCCCGGAAATCATCATCCATTCCGCCATCTTTTAAAAGACCTTTGGCTTCTGCGATAGAAGCTAGGGCCTGCTTATATTCACGATAAGCACCGACTATTCCTGTCAGATCCGAGTGCGCCTTAGTTATCTTCTGATATTTACTCATATCAGAAGTAGTCTCCGGCCTGGATAACAGATCAGTCAGCTCATTATATTTTTCTTCTAGACTCTCAAGCTTCTCTAGCATTTTCGACCCCTCAAACGATTATAAATACCACTAACTAGGCTCAATAACGGCTTCCAGTGCTTTTATAGCTACTTCTATCTGGGTGTCGTCTGGTGTTTTGGTGGTCAGATTCTGTAGCCAGAGTCCCGGAGCCATCAATATCCGGGCCCACAATTTGTCACAATGAGCACCGGTAAACTTGATAAACTCATAACCAATTCCAGCTACCACCGGGAACATCAACAGACGGCTGCCGATTCTCCAGATAAGAGAACCTTCTCCCAGCAGTACAAAAAGCACAATAGATAATACCAGAACTATCAACAAGAAGCTGGTCCCGCAACGCGGATGCAATGCGGAGTAAAGCCTCGAATTCTCAACACTTAATGGCTGGCCTGATTCCAGGTTGAATACCGCTTTGTGCTCAGCACCATGATACTGAAACACCCTCTGTATCTCATCCATTCTCGATACAGCTAGAATATATAGTATGAATACGCCGATCCTAATGGCACCCTCGATCGCATTTTGCGCCATCACGCCACCGATATACTGTTTGGTAAAGTGAACGACTCCCGTGGGAAGTGCAATGAATAGACCCACACCAATAATGATAGCCAAAACGCTGGCCATTATAACATCCCACGCTGACAGCTGTTCTTCTTCTTCGATCGTAGCTAGAACCGCTGAGCGGTTAAGTGCACGAAAGCCTATGATCAGGCTGTCAATCAGCACAACTGGTCCGCGAAAGAACGGCCAGCCCAGGACCTTGTATTTCTTAGTCCACATTTCATTTTCTTCAGTTTCGACGACTATTTCACCATCTGGTGTACGTACTGCAATAGCCACTTTAGAAGGCCCACGCATCATAACGCCTTCAATAAGCGCCTGACCCCCGTACTGGAATTTCTTCTCCATAATGGCCTCCCCAATAGAAAAATAGCAGAGGTACCTCTGCTATTAATTATTTCAAACCGTACTTCCTCTTAAAGGTGTCTACCCTACCGGTCGTATCTACTAACCTGCTTCTGCTTCCGGTGTAAAACGGGTGACATTTCGAGCAGATTTCCACTTTTAGATTCTCTTTGGTCGACCCGGTTTCAAAGCTGGTCCCGCAAGCACAGGTCACCGTCGTGCGGAAATATTTAGGATGTATATTCTCTTTCACGATTTCACCTCTTCCACTGCCTGTAAATAGTCGCGAAAATTATTATATCAAGTACCACATCAAATGACAAGATGAAATGAAAAGAATAACTATCTTATATTGTTATTCTTGTTAAGCTGCCTCAGCCAATGGCACGCTTTCG
This sequence comes from Acidobacteriota bacterium, assembly GCA_050259595.1. Classification (GTDB taxonomy): domain Bacteria; phylum Bacillota; class Syntrophomonadia; order Syntrophomonadales; family DTU052; genus JBLNAX01. Next base: position 50,811 of record JBLNAX010000056.1, read on the forward strand.
ACCTGTTGTTTACCCAGTTCAATGATCCTATTTTCTATGATCGTGATCAAGGTTATCCACACGGCTACCAGCACCATATGGACACCACTGGCTGCGATCCATAATTGAATATTCTTGAGCAGATCAGCTAGAATAACCGGCTGCACCAGTTGAGATACGACCAGTGCGTATGAAACCACGTAGGCACAGCACAACGGCCACCAGGAGTTCACCACGATATCCGGTGCAGTCGCCTGCCATGGTGTGACCGGATTGCTGGCTTCATACAGCTCATTGACTACCAAATATGGATAATACAGATTAGCTATGGGGATAAAAAACCAGGCCACTGCTGACCGGGACGAAAATCGAGTATCCGTGCGTCCAAACTTGCGAATTCTTTTGTATGAATAATAGATCCACAGTAAAAACGCTGCTCCGGTCAGAACTCTGACAATAGTTGCCAATGATACCGCAATATCATTGATTGATGCGAGAGTCGCCTTTTCCGGAGAAATCATAAGAAAGGTGTTCATTAAGGATAGATTCTTGGCCATACTTGCATAGTCCACACACAGATTGAAAGCAAGCAGTATCAGTGAGATATATGCGATCCTACTTAACCCCGTAAAGTTCAATCTCTATTCCCCCCTCATAAATGATTTTAGCAAATTATCAGACTTTTCCATAGGGGAATGTCACGATTAATAGCGACAACACATTTCTTCCATTCGCTGGTTTATTAAGTTTTGAGACTTGGGGAAGTGACCCTATGGGGATATTCATTGTTCCTTATCACGCTGCTGAGATGTGAACTCGTCCTTAATCTCGCATTCCCATGTCTTAAAACACCAAGGAGCAAGCCGCTACCAATTTGGGCGCACAAGCTTTGCTTTAGTAGCTTACTTTATCTGCCCGTTCTTTCTGTGTAAAACCGCGAATTCCTGATTTCGTCGCTTACAATGCGCAAGACTTGCTTCGCTTTACTGTGGATAGCTTCAGAATCCTGCATCCATGCAGGGACTTCAGCGTAGCGCCATCCAGGCGCTATCGACCCCCAGTAGACTCAGTCTCAGCTTCGTCTGGCATAGTCGACAGCTCCTCAAAATGGAATTCGACTTGTTTTACACCCGGTTTATAGGAACGAATTTTTCAGTCTGAGGTGATTGAAGGCTTCGGCTTCTGCACAGGCTCTGAATAATTCTTAGCCAATTCATCCATTCTGCCCTGTATAATTATGATCATAAGCATCCATAAGACCATAATAACCATGTGCAAACAGTAATAAGCTATGCTAAGATGCAAGGCCTCGGTAACCCCATCAGCATCAAGATTCTGAGTCCACATAATTCGAAAGGCTAGATTCATTGTTACACCAACTAGACACAAGACCCACCAAATAGCCCCTATTACAAAGGGCTTGGTATTTTGCCAATCCTCCGATTCACCACTGGCTTTGTACAACTCATTAAGCACAACAACGGGATATGAAATATTGAGAATCGGTATTAAAAACCAACCAGCAGCCCATTTTGAAGTAAATCTTAGCCCTCGCTTACCATATATAACGAGTCTTTCGTAGTTCATATAAATCCAAATAAGAAAACATATCGCAGCCAAGACCACGGGCCACCGTATTAGCTTAAATAAGGTTTCAATTAATGAGAAATCATAAAGTGGATTCCAATCATGCAGTTGCATAAGACCAATTGGTTTGCCAAAATTTAAAGCTGCTATTCTGGATAATAACATGCGTACATCCTGCAGAACTCCCCAACTTATAAAAGCCATAGTGATCCATAATAATAGGCTGTGTTTATCCTTCATTTAATTTCTCCCCCCGCTTGACTGGCCGGGTGTACGACCCGATGCAGAGTTCGTTTTCTTCCAAAACATCAATCATGTTTACGATACCCAGTGAATCGGAGTTGATTTTGATTTTGCTGAAGAACATATTAGGGTCGATGTTGAGATTGCGGAACTGGATCATCTGCAGGCCGGTTCGCTTGGCCAGCTTTAGGGTAAGATCGACCTGCTGTTCGCTGTCGGTATAGCCGGGAATGGTCAGCAGGTTAAGCGAGACATAGACTCCCTTTTCTACTGCATATTTGATTGAATCTTCTACATCAGAGAATTTATATCCCTTAGGTTGATGATATTTCTCATAGTCTTTTTGCTTGGCAGAGAGCATGGTGACCCGCATGCTGTCTAATCCAGCGTCAACTACCTTCTTAATACCTTCAGTAAATCCGGCATTGGTGTTGATATTGATGCTGCCCTGGCCAGTCTTCCTGCGCATGGTCCTGATCGCGGCCGCGATCCGGTCAGCGCTCAGTGCCGGTTCTCCCTCACAGCCCTGGCCAAAGCTTACGATCCCTTCGGGTGCTTTCTCCAGGTGCTCCAAGCCAACTTGTACTATCTCGTCCACTTCAGGAATAAAGTCGAGCCTATTCTGCGGCGACTGCACAGAAGTATGACTGCGCGAAATGCAGCCCATACACTTGGCATTGCAGGATGGCGTGGTCGGGATGCCCCCCTCCCAGCGCTCATAAAATATATTTTGCGCAGTGAAGCATGAGTAATGCTGGCTGCAGTGTGACAGCTGTTTTAAGATACGATTCTTGGGATATTTATCGCACTTGGCTCTGATAAAGTCAGGCAGCTGGATGGTGTTGTATTGACCGGGATGCCATTTCCGGTGCTCATCGGTTTGCACGGCTGCTACAAACATTTTGTTATTCTGCATGGCCACCGCCGTATAGCCCAGCAAAGGAATCTCAGAAGTTCCTTCAGGAGCCGCCGCTGCTGGCAGCAGAGTACGGGTAAAGCCCTGCGGCAGCAAAGCCGCCAGTGCCACAGCCCGCTCACCCCGCCGATTCTTCTCCAGTAATTCGATATTGCCCTGGCGGGTGACCCCTACCGGATAATGATCAGGCACCATGACCAGCGTCGCCCCATCAGGCATTATCGTCATATCCTCTTCTTCCGGCTCACACCAACCTTCGCCGCTGCGCCCTAAGAACATAAGCCCGGGTCTCTCTTGAATATTTCCTTCGGAATCAGTGAAAATAGTAATAAACATGATCTACCTCTTTATCTATAAACTCAATAAAAATACCAATAATAATGGCACTACCAGCGTCAGCACCGCCCCTGACAAGAGCCCAAGGATTGCGTACTCCTCGCCCAAGCTGCGCTTGATGATGGCCAGCGTGGTATCCATAGTAGTGGCTCCACCCAGAGCGATCGGCGCTAGTTTAGAGAACCTGGCCAACACCGGGGTAAGGAAAAAGGTCAGTACTTCGCGCAGGAAATTAGCCAGAAAGGCCACAAAGCCAAGCTCGGCCCCACCTTTTTGTGTTAGAATAGCCGCGGTCAAAGAATAATATCCCATACCACCACCTACCGCACCTGTAACAAATGATCCTGTCCCCAATATCTTGGCAGCTATCAAGCCACCCAATACACTGCCTACAGTGATCAGCACCGGGACCCACAGATAGAGAGCTTTGCCGGGATGGAACTTAAGACCCGTCAACCCCGCCCTTAATCCAGCGCCCACACTTATGTAAATCGCTATCAATAAAATATCGATTACCCGGGAAATGATTTGCTGGTCTAATCTAAGAAAATAACCTCCTAAGATACCTCCCACTAAAAATACGACTACTATTAATATGAATAAGTACTCTTGTGACAGATCACTGGCATTCTCTTGATAATCGTTCAAATCCTCAGGGGTGCCACCTCTTACAAACAGCTTCTCCCAGCCCCACGCCAATAATATGCTTCCTGCCGAAGCCAGCAGGCATATTGTCAAAGCGCTCAAGCCCAGCCGGGGTATGGCAGCCACCACAGCCTTGTTCCCACCAATACCTGCGCCTAACCCCAAAAGCAGAAGGAACAAGCTGTTTTTCATTACCCGGTCCGCCCAGCGATGTAAAATAGGAGCCAATATAGCTCCTACGGCTAGCCATAAAAAGGGACGCCACACGGTGATCACCTCTGCAAGAAATTATCTCATTCAAACCTAACTTTTGCCACCTAATAAAAAACTCCCGCTTGTACGGGAGCTTTTATACCAACTAAAATCATTGCTCTTTATAAATATTTTAACTTCCGCAAAGGATTTATAGCTGTGCCATTGCGGTGAACTTCGAAATGAACATGAGGGCCGGTCGTTCGTCCGGTGACCCCCACCCGGGCAATGACTTGTCCCCGACGCACCCGCTGCCCCTCTTTCACCAGGAGCTTACTAGCATGCGCGTACACAGTCTCTACTCCATTGCGGTGTTTGATCATGACCATTTTCCCATAGATCCGGCGCATTCCCGCAAAGGAAACGATCCCGGAACTAGCCGCCTTGATCGGAGTATTAAGGGGACAAGCAATATCAAGACCATGATGATTGCCGAATTTCTTTCGCCAGCCGAACTTAGATGTTATAACCCCCAATACTGGCCAGGAAAACATGCTCTGCAGGCTGCGTGATGCAGGCTGCGGCGACACTATCGGTGTATATCCTTTACTGCCGGGAATCTTGATCACCTGCCCAATATGCAGTCTCTGGGGGTCTTTTAGCTCAGGATTTGCTTTTACTAGTTCATCGGTCGTTATCTGGTAAGCCCGCGCGATATCCCACAACGTCTGGCCTTTTTCCAGACGGTGCAAGCGTTCACCGCTGCCAGGAATCCGCAAACGCTGCCCGGTGTGCAGCAGATCATCAGAATCCAGATTGTTGACCGCCATCAATGTATTTATGCTGACCTTAGTCTTGCTGGCTATGCCCCAGATACTGTCGCCTGACTTCACTTCATAGAAGTGGACCGCCAGATCCTGACTTACCGGTCTCGCCATGCAAGGTATGAAATTGTCATTAGAAAGCCCCGCCCAGACTGGTTCTGGGGCCATGGCCGCAACCGTAGCCATTAGGATAACGGCTGCCATGCCTTTTTTAAGCATATATTCCACCTTCAACAAAAAGAAGGGTTAGTTAACCCTTCAAATTACGAAATCCAACAGGCGTATGACGGGAGTGAAGATCAAGGCATTAGGAAAGCCCGTGATTGAGGCGTACTGAGGTACGTTGATTGAACGGGGTTTCCGTAATAACACAGATATTCGCTTTTGTCATCAGCCTGTAGGGTTAATCAACCCTAATTCTTCCCGTTAAAGATGCAACTTATTCTTCTATACTTACCATTATTCGGCAAATACGAGCGGCGCAGCCCTAAGCAAATCGGCATTGGATCTGGTCTTGCGCAGGGTATCCATCATCATTTCCATAGTCTCGACGGTCTGATAATTGGCAAACATCCGACGCAGGTTCCAGTTAAGCTCCAGCTCTTCTTTGCTCATCAGCAGCTCTTCCTTACGGGTGCCGGAGCGCTTCAGATCAATAGCCGGGAACATTCTCCGTTCTGCCAGCTTACGATCGAGCACCAGTTCCATATTACCGGTTCCTTTAAATTCTTCGAAAATCACATCGTCCATACGTGATCCGGTTTCCACTAAGGCTGTGGCTAGAATGGTCAGGCTGCCGCCTTCTTCGATATTACGAGCGGCTCCGAAAAAGCGTTTCGGCTTATGCAGTGCAGCCGGATCCAAACCACCGGACAGGGTTCTGCCACTGGGTGGAACGATCAAGTTATGAGCACGGGCCAAACGAGTCAAGCTGTCAAGCAGCACGACTACGTCTTTTTTATGTTCAACTAGGCGTTTAGCTCTTTCCAGCACCATTTCCGCCACCTTGGCATGGTTCTCAGGCGGCTCATCAAAAGTTGACCCAATTACCTCACAGTCAACCGAGCGCTGCATATCAGTAACTTCCTCAGGACGCTCATCTATTAGCAGAATCATAAGTTCAATATCAGGACTATTCTGTCGGATTGCTTTAGCTATCTTCTGCAGGAGTACAGTTTTTCCAGCTTTAGGTGGTGATACGATGAGTCCACGTTGGCCTTTACCCAACGGAGAAATGAGGTCTATAATACGCGTGGAAAGCTCGTTCGTAACCGTCTCGAGATCGATTCTTTCATTAGGATGTAAAGGCGTAAGTGCATCAAAGTGGATACGTTTAGAGGCGAATTCAGGAGGAAAGCCATTGACCTCTTCGACCTTAAGTAGTGCAAAAAAGCGTTCATTATCCTTAGGTGGCCTAACCTGACCAGATACTCGGTCACCGGTCTTCAAGTCAAACTTGCGGATCTGTGAAGGGGAAACATAAATGTCGTCCTGGCTCGGCAAATAGGCAAAGGGCCTTAAGAAGCCGTACCCATCCGGGAGAATCTCCAGCACACCCTGGGCCGACAGCAACTCGTCTGAGTTGGTCAAGGCCTTCATTATTTCAAACACAAGTTCTTTCTTCCTAAGCTTATAAAAACCGGCCAGGTTGAGATCTTTGGCAACTTGATAAAGCTCAACCATGGTTTTGTTCTCTAGCTCAGAGATATTCATTTTTTTCCCTCCTCTTGGTTGGACAGCCATGTTATAATCCTTTCCCTATGCCTTGTCAGCAAGTAGTAAATAATAATAGACAATAATGTCCCAAAAACAACTGTATTAATGATCGCCCCGGTGAAAAAAAGTTTGGCGTATGGGGTGAAAAGATCCCAATGCCGGCAGATTCTTAATATCGCGTGAAAATTATCAGGCAGGCGAGTATCCGGGTATATCAGGCCCCCCACTAGAATACTTAGGTAAATCGTAACCGGATAAAGAATTTTAACCAGATTCTCACCAACTACAGCTCCAATTATGCTTGTCCGAGTCAAAAAAGCCAAGGCTATAGTTATCGGCAAGCCAAGTCCAAAGGTTGGATAGAAGTTGGTACAACTTCCAAGGGCGAAACCAATGGCCAGGCGTGAAGGTGCGTGGTTGTCCTGAAACAGCTGCAGCAGCCATCTACGGACTTTCTCTTTCAGAGTAGTTTTTTTGCTGGAACCATTCTCTTTAAGATGAAGATTCATTAGTCCATGTGTATTTTTATTTTATTATCTCTGAACAATGGTTTTTTATCAAGCTGATGTATTGCTTCTATATATCTTATCGTTCCTGACGCACCACGCATTACCAAAGTGTGGGTTACGGCCCGCCGGGACAAATATCGCACACCCCTCAATAAATCTCCATCAGTTATCCCTGTTGCAGCAAAAAAGACCGACTCCGACTTGACCAGATCATCAATGGTCAGGAGTTGGTTAACATCCTTGATCCCCATCTTCTGAGCGCGCTCGATTTCTCCATCCTCAGTCGGATAAAGCCGTCCTTGAAAGTCGCCGCCCAGGCAGCGCAGAGCTGCTGCTGAGATCACACCTTCTGGCGCGCCGCCGATGCCCACCAGCATATCGACACCCGAGCCTTCGTAGGCAGCAGCCACGGCCGGTGATACGTCACCATCAGATATCAACTTGATACGGGCACCCGCACTTCTGATTTCTTCAATAATTTCTTGGTGGCGCGGCCGGTCCAACACAACGACCGTTACTTCAGTAACCGACTTGTCTAATGCCTTAGCCACTTCCAGCACGTTTTCCTTGACCGGCGCATCCAGACTGACGCGCCCTTTACACTCTGGTCCTACAGCAATCTTGTCCATATACATGTCAGGAGCATGCAGCAGTGTTCCACGAGGAGCCACAGCCAAGACAGCGATAGCTCCAGAACCGCCTTTAGCTACTATGTTAGTGCCTTCCAGCGGGTCTACTGCTACATCCACCAGCGGCGGAACTCCAGCTCCAACTCTTTCACCTATGTACAGCATGGGGGCTTCGTCCATTTCCCCCTCGCCTATGACGACGATACCATCCATATGAATGGTATCAAACATTGCCCTCATCGCAGACACCGCAGCATCATCAGCATCGTCTTTTTTGCCGCGGCCCATCCAACGTGCCGCAGCCAGTGCAGCCGCCTCCGTTACCCTGGCCAATTCCAGAGCTAATTCCCTCTCCACCAGGACCCCTCCTCTTATTTACCCAGAAACTTCTTACCGTCCTCGACAAACCGTGCGATTCCTTGATCAGTTAAAGGGTGCTTGATCATTGCTTTGATAATCGAATATGGTATTGTCGCAATATGAGACCCAAGCTTAGCCGCTTCGGTAACATGCATGGTATGCCTGATACTAGCTGCAATAACCTCGGTATCTATTGCATATTGGTCATATATATTCAGAATCTCGTGCAGGACGATCAGACCGTCGTTGCCGGCATCATCCAGTCGGCCCAAAAACGGGCTCACGTAGCTGGCTCCAGCTCGAGCTGCTAACAAGGCCTGATTGGCTGAGAAAACAAGAGTGCAGTTGGTCTTGATTCCTTCCTTGTTTAAAATGCTGATCGCCTTAAGACCGTCAGCTGACATGGGTATTTTTACGACCACCTGGGGATGCAGCTTGGCCAGCACTCGACCTTCGGTCAACATACTGTCCAGATCGATCCCGAATGGTTCAGCATTGATCGGGCCGTCTACTATCTGGCAGATCTCAACGATCGCACTATGAAAATCGCGTCCTTCCTTGGCGACCAGGGTGGGATTGGTAGTGACTCCAGCCAGAAAGCCAAGCAAACTGATCTCGCGAATTTCTTCAATATTAGCAGTATCAATAAATATTCGCATTTGGACCTCCTTAATAGAAATGCACAAAGGCAGGAGTAATCATCGGCTAAATGCCGTTAATGTTTAAGCCTTTCCGGAACTCCCAAACAACCGGATCTTTTCAGCTATCAATGCAATAGTTGCCGCTTTGGCTGGGGTCAATATTTTCCGAGGATCGATCTCCTTCGCGTTTGAAGCCAATTCTTTACGCATAGCCCCTACAAACGCCTCGCGAATGTTGGTATCGATATTGACCTTGCGCACACCTAAAGCAATAGCTTTTTTGATAGCTTCTTCCGGTACCCCGGAAGAGCCGTGCAGTACGATAGGAACATTGGTGATCTGGCGAATTCTCTCCAGCCTTGCAAAGTCCAGCTTCGGCTCGCCACTGTATTGGCCATGTGCAGTTCCTATAGCTATGGCCAGCGCATCAATGCCGGTCTTCTCTACAAAAATGCGGGCTTCCTCCGGGTCAGTATAAAGGGCCTCTTTTTCATCTACACTGACATCATCTTCGGTGCCGCCTATCTTACCCAGCTCGGCCTCGACCGATACTCCGCAAGGCCTGGCTATTTCCAAGACTTTATTAGTGATCTTGATGTTATCCTCCAACGGGAGTTTGGACCCGTCGTACATAACCGAACTGAATCCTTCTCTTATACAGCGCACTACTTCGTCAAAGCTCGTACCATGGTCAAGATGCAGTGCGATGGGAACCCTGGCTTTCTCCGCGGCGATTCTGACCATACCCACGATATAGTCGAGCCCCGCATACTTGATAGCGCCCTGGCTGGCCTGCATTATGACCGGAGCTTTTTCTTGTTCCGCCGCCTCGGCAATAGCCTGCACTATCTCCATATTATTAGCGTTGAAAGCCCCGACAGCATAGCCGCCTTCTTCCGCTTGCGCCAACAATTCCGCTACAGGTACCAATGCCACAAATGTCACCTCTTCATTGCAGTGTTATTTATTGATTATTCAATACATCCCTAACCATATTCCTCAAATCAATAATATCGAAAGGTTTGGTTATGTATTTCTTTACTCCGATCTCTAATGCTTTTTGAACGATTTCCATTTCCCCGTAAGCAGTCATCATTATAATAGGAATGTCCGATTTGATTTTGAAGATTTCCTGCGAGGCTTCCAGACCGTTCATATTAGGCATCTTCATGTCCATCAAGATAATGTCCGGGATGCTCTCCCTGACTTTATCCAGACTCTCACGCCCATCGGCCGCCACAGTCACTTCATAGCCTTCCTTCTCAAAGAGTTCCTCAAGAAGACGCCTAACTCCTTTTTGATCATCGACTATAAGCACCTTGGTCCCCACAACTCAATACCCCCGACCAACCAAAATTATACATTTATGTGCAATCATTGTAGTCAAAATACTAAAGTTTGTCTACTACCTTATATTAATGAAGCAGTCATTCCAGCAATTCCTACCAATGCTAGAATTATTATAGCAAATACAACTGCTAAAGGGATAATCCACAATACAAAAGCTGGACCGGTTTTGATTCTTAAAGACTCCCTCAGCGCTATGACCTGCAGCCCACTGGTCCAAATCATGATCAGCACAGCAACTGGAATTAGAGCCCATGCCACATTGAACGCTGCGGCAATATAGGTTAGAGCCGGGGTCAGGATCCCAGGCAGCAGGGACAAGCCCAGTGTACACATAAGTCCCTTCACATTATTCTTACCGAAAAGAATATTGCCTATCATCGAATAAACTGCAGACATGACCACCCATATCAACAAGCTTAGTGGCAGACCGATCGATCCATAGAGCCAGACCATAGTACTGGCTTTGATCCTTCCGCCCGACAGTTCGCTTAAGATTTGGGAACTCTGTCCGACACCAACAGCTCTGGAAAAGGCATAAACCAACACCACCATAATGACTGTTAGCATAATAGGCCGCTCCCGGGACACCCGCTTGAAAGTGGCGACCGGTTCTAAGAATGTACCAGACAAGACCTCATAGGCTTTCAGCCTGGGTTCTTCCGCAAATTCCAGGCATAATTGCAGTTGATTGTCAGAATCAGCCTCGTATATCGACATCATTGAGCCCCCTTAATAAACCGACTTCAGAAGGCGTGAGTTGCTAAACATCGACTGGGTCGAGAACATACTCATCAATTCCTCAAATGAATCCGTTTGGTTCAATTCTTCCGTACTATATTTAGACAAATCGGCTTGTTTCCCGGCTTCAGCTATGGCATCCGGGAAATCGCCCAGTTGGTCTACAAAGCCATAACTCTTGGCCTGACGCCCCGTGAATACCCGACCATCAGCCAGACTGACCAGCAGTTTCTCATCGATCCGTCCCTTGCGGCCATTCTTCACCTGGGTCAGGAATTGATCATATGAATCCATGACCATGCTCTGCAGCAGTGCGCGTTCATCAGCGGTCATTGTTCGAGTCATGGAACCAATATCCTTAAAGCTCCCGCTCTTGATCACATCACTGCGGACCCCTAGCTTTTGCAGAAGACCTTCGATATTGTCGACTTCCATTATTACACCGATGCTGCCGGTAAGCGTGCCGGGATTGGCCATTATCGTGCCACAGCTGGATGCTACCCAATAACCACCGGAAGCGGCCACATCACCCATTGAACAGATAACCGGTTTACCCGTTTTGCGGATCTTGTCTATTTCCTCACCGATCTCCTGTGAGGCAGCTACCGTACCACCCGGGCTGTCTACCCGGATAACGACAGCTTTGATATCCTTGCGCTCCTGTGCAGCTTTGAGAGCTTTCATGATCTGATCCAATGAACTGGCATCCTGGCCCATCAAGCCTCCGGAACTCTGCCCGGAGATAGCCCCCTCGATCCGCACAATACCTACCGTGTCACCATTGAGATTAAACTCTTCCCCTTCTGCGACATCACCTTTTATAGGTGCTTTAAAAGCGAGAAAAAGCGTTAATAGACAAGTTAGGGCTATTAGCGCTGAGATAGCTTTTCTCCACATTTCTTATTCCTCCCCGAGAACATAATTATTTCTTGACCTGGCCAGCCTCAAGCTTTCCAGGCTCGTCACCTTGGCAGTAGATTCTAGGTATAGCACTGGAGGCCATGGTGCGCCGCACCGGAAGTTCGACCTCATCCCCCGGCTGGGCGTGCGATCCCGGCGGCAATTCTACCTGACAGAACTGCATGAAAACCTTGCCGCGGATGTAAGCTCGTTGGCCATTGACCTTGACCGCCCTCGCAGTCCGATCAATATTTAAAAATGAAGCCATGATCTTGGCCATGGTCTTAACCAAATCAATTATTCCTACAGGTTTTGGCGTTGCCTCTACTCCCAAGCCATCGGCAAAGCCCACTGGTATAATGGCGATCTGGGCATCACGGCGCAGCCTAAAAGTCCTACCATAGCCGATATAGCTGCCTTCTTTAAGAGAACGGATCATAGCAATACGCGCTTTAAAACGGAAAGGGTCTGCAAGATTGAGGGTGAAAGGAAGTTTTGTGGTCCCGACTCCGGCAGGATATTGTCCGCCCAAAATGGTCCCCAACCGAACACCATCTAGATGCATCTCCGGATATTTTAGAAACGCGGCACTGTTGCAGCAGTGGCGTATGGGTATCCTGATCGATTGTTTTTCTAATTCATTTAGCAAACTGGCAAACACAGCAAACTGCTGTTTAGTATATTTCTCATCCCCCGCTTCCGAGAAATGAGTGTATATTCCTTCTAATGTCACATTCGGATTGTCTCTGGCCATCTGCGTCACACCGACTACTGCTTCTGGCAGCAATCCAAATCGTCCCAACCCAGTATCCACCTTGATATGAACGCGGGCGTTCCGGTTTAGAAAGTCAGCGGCTTCTTCAACGGTTCTGATATCCTCCAGCGAACTGATTGTAATGGTGCAGGAATTTTCAATGGCCGTACGGGCCTCGTCGGATTTCAAAGGCGAGAATATCAAGACATCTGCTTCCAACCCACTCGACCTGAGGTCTAATGCTTCACTAAGAAAAGACACCGCAAAATAATCGATCCCGTTCTGCACTAGATGGTGTGCCATCTCGGCAGCTCCCAGCCCATATGCGTCGGCCTTCACTACCGCAATGATACGCACCCCAGGGCTCAGAACCTTTCTGACTTCACACAAGTTTTCTTCCAGGGCTTTAATGTGAACCTCTACCCACTTATTATAGTTCGGTTCCATTTCAATCTTCCAGTCTTTTCTTGATAGCGATCAGCTTACGAATGGTTGTATAGTAAACTGGAAGCACCCTGGTCCACAGCCAGTAGAACAATTTGCTGTATACCAGATCCCATTCCCCAATAAATTCTGTAAAGTCACCGCCAAATCCTTTTTTGAACCGGTAAAGGCCATAAAGAGGATTATCCTCGCTAAGATCGCCCGAGACCCCTCGAAAATCATAGAGGGTGCAACCCTGCTCTTTAGCCCATTTGATCATGGTCCACTGTATAAGGTAGTTGGGCATTACATTACGGTATTGATTAGCCGAAGCACCGTACAGATACCACGTCTTAGCCCCCAGTCGCAAAGCCAGCGTACCCGAAATGACTTTGCCCTCAAATTCGGCCAGGAAAACCTGGCCTAGACCGCGTTCTACCAGCCAGTCCCACATGACCTCAAAATACTTGTATCCACGGATCAGAAATCTATCTCGCTCGGCAGTTTCCTCCAAAATGTCATAGAACACCTTCAAATCAGCCTTGTTGGTTCCCTCGCGGATGGTTACTCCTTTGCGCTCAGCCAGCCTTAGGTTATAGCGGGTTTTGGTGGACATCTGAGCCAGCAGGTCGTCCTCACTTTTATTGATGTCCATGCGAAAAACAAAGGTAGGTTGTACCCCCTCGAATCCTTCGGCGGTGACCGTCTTGCGAAATCCCCGGCTGGTCAGATAATCACGGAAAACCTGATCACTATGGTCGACATTAGGGTCCATCTTAAGAAATATAGCTCCATGCTGTCTGGCAACAGCACGTACTCCTTCAAACAGCCGGTCCATAGAATCACAGTCATGGACATCCGCCACCGGCCCGCGTGGTGCGTAAAAAATGCACTTCCTTAAGCCAGGCAGCGGGATATTACGCTTGAGCAGCAGAATACCAGCCTTGGCCACTCCATCCTCCAACAGCAAAAGGGCAATGGGGGTCCATCCCATGCGCCTTTTGACCTCGCCCCATTCAAGAGTCTGCAGTATATGCCCTTTGGGATGTCCAGCCACGAATCGGCTGTATACCCCCTCTAGCTGCGGATCAACGACCTTAAACTCCAACATACATCTCTTCATCTCACTTTTGTCGCTAGCCTGATATGTAAATTATTACCCGGGTAATCAACTTTAAATTCCCCTTTATTATTCGCTATTTACCAGCAAATATTGAATAAGTCCTGATTATCCGATCATCGTTACTTAACCGGCACCTGTGAGTTGCCGAAATAAACCTATCTAGTCAATTTAGCAAAATATTTTGCCATCATGGTTATTTTTTCAACGTCTCCCGGAGGAAAATGGCTTTTATTATAGAATATAGATTGGCACATGTGTTTTGTTTTCAAAAGAGTTGTTTGAATTTTTCATTTGTTTTGCTAGGGGGGTAAAGTCCTCTCGCTTGTTATGCTTTCAGGCCCTTGGGGGAGGGTTTGGACATGAATAAGCGCATTTCAACAGTAGACGCAGCATATCCTTAGCTATGAATAATCATTGCGCCCATATTTTGGCAGGACTCTGCTTCGGGATAAAATCCACACTGCAGGGGGTGGTTTGTTTTACCTTTTTGTCGTTGTTTGTCCACATTTTAAATCAATAAAGGGAGGTATATTTTTTGAGAGACGTATTCATCGTAGGTGCGGCTCGCACTGCTATTGGAGATTACTTTGGATCCCTCAGCAGTCTGAGCGCCGTTGAGCTAGGCATTATCGCCGGAAAAGCAGCTATAGAGAGGGCCGGTGTGAAACCGGAACAGATCGAGGAAGTGGTTGCCGGTCATATTTTACAAGCAGCTTGTAAGGGAAATTCGGGTCGCCAGGTGTGCCTGGGCGTAGGGTGCAATGTGGAGACCCCTGCATGTACCATTAACCAGCTTTGTCCGTCATCAATGAGGGCTACCGAAGTAGCATCACAACAAATAATGCTCGGCAAAGTAGACCTTTCAATGGTTGCTGGCTATGAGAGCATGAGCAACTGCCCGTATATGGTGCAGAAAGCCCGCCAAGGCCTACGCATGGGCGATGCTAAGTTCTTAGACCACATGCTGCATGACGGCTTAGTTGATGCATTTAACAATTACCACATGGGTATAACAGCCGAAAACCTGGCTGAACAGTACAGTGTAACCCGTGAAGAACAAGATGAGTGGTCACTCATGAGCCACCAGCGTGCGGCTGCAGCTCAAGCTGCCGGCAAATTCAAAGAAGAGATCGTTCCGGTAGAGATCGCTAGTAAAAAAGGCACTACTATCGTAGACACTGACGAGCATCCAAAGGCTTCCATGACCATCGAAGCACTAGCCAAAATGTCACCCGCATTCAAGAAAGACGGAACGGTTACCGCCGGTAACGCCTCTTCTCTGAATGACGGCGGTGCCGCCCTGATACTGGCCAGCGGCGAAAAAGTCAAGGAACTGGGCTTAAAGCCTTTAGCCCGTATAGTAACCACTGCTTCCGCGGCAGTCGATCCCAAAATCATGGGCTTCGGCGTTGTTCCTGCGGTACAAAAAGCACTTAAGTATGCAGGTATGGAGCAGAAACAAATCGAGTTGTTCGAACTTAACGAAGCTTTTGCTGCACAGGTGATTGCCTGCAATAGAGAACTCAAGATCGACCCGGCCATCATCAACGTAAACGGTTCTGGCATTTCTTTGGGACACCCAGTAGGACAGACCGGTGCTAGATTGATCGTTACTTTGATCCATGAAATGAAAAAACGCGGCAACAAATACGGAGTAGCCAGCCTATGTGCAGGTGGCGGACCGGCCGTTGCAACTATCGTAGAACTCGTCTAATCGTCACAGCATTAATATGTTCTAGGGGATTTGGAAGTTAATTAATAATAAAGGGGGATACTCAATTGGCTTCAACCAACTTCTTGTATGAGATCAGAGATACCAAGTTCGCCCTTAAAGAATGGCTCGATCTCGATAAAACTTTCAGTTATGACGCATACAAAGACTACTATTCGAAGGATGATGTTGATTCATTTCTCGACGTTGCATTCAAAATCTGCCGCGATGTTATCGCTCCAGCAAATGGCGACGCCGATGAAATTGGCTTAAAATATGATAACGGCAAAGTTATCACCCCGGATTCGTTTAAAAAAGTGTACCAAACTGTAATGGAAGCAGAGCTTGGTCCACAGGTCGCTGACCGCGAAGTTGAAGGTCATATACCTCTGGTATTGAACGCTCCCATAATTGAGATGCAAACAGCCGCTTCCGGTTCCATCGTAACCTACTGGGCTTTGACTCAGGGCACAGTAGCACTGATCCAACATAAGGGATCTGATTTCCAGAAAGAGCTGTTCCTGCCGAAGTTGATTTCCGGCGAATGGGGCGGCAGCATGTGCCTGACCGAGCCGGGCGCAGGTTCGGACGTCGGCGCAGTAGCCACCAAAGCCTTTGCAACCGACAAACCAGGCATCTATAAAATCACTGGACAAAAGATTTTCATAACTGCTGGCGATCATGACTGTGCCAGCAACTTCATCCATCTGGTACTGGCTCGCACCGAAGGTGCACTGCCTGGCACCGCTGGCATCTCACTGTTCATCGTGCCCAAGTACTGGGTCAACGAAGACGGTTCTTTAGGTGAGTACAATGACGTTTTCACTACCGGCATCGAGCATAAGATGGGCATTAAAGGTTCACCTACCTGCTCCCTGGCCTTCGGTGAAGAAAATAAATGTTATGGTTACCTGATCGGCGATCCTCCGGTCGATGGCAAGGGTAAAGGAATGGCCCAGATGTTCCAGATGATGAACGAAGAACGTATCAACACCGGTTTGTTCTCACTGGGCGTGATGAGCCAGGCTTATTATTCAGCTCTCGCTTATACGAAGGAAAGAGTACAGGGCACCAAGTCCACCGATCCCAAAGGCCCGAAAGTACGGATCATCGAGCATGAAGACATCCGTCGCATGCTGCTGCTCCAGAAATCAGTCATGGAAGCTACCCGTGCACTGCTTTATAAGACTTTCTGGTACATCGATATGTCTCACGATGCCAGTGACGCGGCTGAGCGCGAGTATGGCGACGACATGTTCATGATCAACAACCCGCTGTGCAAAGCCTACACATCGGATATGGCTCGCCTGATGACGGTTGAGGCTATCCAGTGTCACGGTGGATACGGCTTCATCGAAGAGTACCCGGCTGCTGAGCTGAACCGGGACTGCCATATATACTGCATCTGGGAAGGAACCAACTATATACAGGCCAATGACCTGACCGGCCGCAAGATGTCCATGAAGGGCGGAGCACCGTTCCAAAAATGGCTCGGTGAAATCAAAGACTTCATCGATAATAAGAAAGCCGCTGGCTTTGAAACTGAATTCAAGATCCTGACTGATGCCTATAACGAATATCAAGAAGTGCTGGCCATGATGAATGCATTCAAAGCTGATGGCAAAGCACAGTTGATACCGATCTATGCGACCCGTGTTCTGCACGCAACAGCTATGCTTTACTGCGGAATGCTGATCACCGATCAGGCTCTCATCGCCGCTAAGAAGTTAGCTGAACTGGGTGACTCCCACTTTGATGCCAACTTCTACAAAGGCAAGGTAGCCAGTGCCCGCTTCTATGTGAAGAACGTAGTTCCTGGAATCTACAGTGTGAAGAAAGCTATGGAAATAGCAGATACTACTGCTCTCGAGATTCCTGAGGAAGCATTATAAGTTAATTTACATCTGTTAACGTTAAAACTCCCGGCGCTAAGGCCGGGAGTTTTTTATTCTGATTCAAAGCTATATAACTATTGTGCCTGGATAGCGGCGGGGTTAGTCTCCACAACAAACGTCTTAGCTGCCATGTCACCTACGCGTTGATGCTTTTCTGTTACCAGCACTAATATGGATCCTAAAATGTACAGGAACGGTAGAAAGTCGACAATCCGCAAAACGGTTCTTATAGCGGCTGGACCGTACCCAGGAATCTCGCCATTTTCCAAACAAACAGAAATGCCGAGGGCCTTTTTCCCTACAGTGGCGCCCAAGGCTCCCTCCATATATATGTAGTAGCCAAGTCCCAAGACGGATCCGATTATACTGGTCTTTAATATCATGCCGAGTATAGCAGAACATACACCTACTATGACAGCGTCCAATAGTGCCGCCAAAAACCTCTTCCCAAAAGAAGCGTAAACCAATATGATACCCCCTTAGATTATTTACATTAGTACTTCAACATACTTTATGAGTTACCTGCTTTATTTGACAGCCTAAAGATTCCTTTAGTTGGGCCATGGGGTTAATTGCTTGCATTGGATAACCGGATAGAAGGGTTTTAAGAGATGTGATATTGCTTGAGAGCATCGTATGCCCGACAATATAAAGCCCTGCCATTCGGAAAACGATGCGGGATAAAGGGTTCGCATAATCAGAACCATTATAACCCTTACAGTCTGCGTGTGAACCAGGGCCACATTCTGTTTCTGTAAGCCGTCGCACCTCTTGGTGCTGTCTTTACTGAGTCTAGGCAAGAGCTAAACGTTTAAATTCCATAAATTATAATCATATTAAGCGACTTAGCTCGCAGTAGGGTCGTGAACGCCCGGATGGCGTTCCGCCGATGATTAGCGTTAGCGAACTCCTGGATTGAGCGTTTCAGCGGTTACTCGCCCAAAAGAAAGCAGCATCTTAGATGGTGCAGGCGAAACAGATTTCAGAATTGGCGGGTTCAAGAGCTAAACGTTTAAATTCGTGTATTTTTATCAGATTGAGCGGCTTAGCTCGCAGCCTCACACTTGAGGGGCCGCCCTAAGCCAACTATTCAGCAAGGATTTAGCCGGCCAATAGTTAGGCTAGGCATGCTCTTTGGCATTGGTCAGAACGTTCAAAACCGCATTAAGAGAACTATGGCCTGCTACGTTTAAAGCCAGGACCTTGAGATCCCGGCTTTAGGAAGTGGAGGGGGTTGTATGTCAAGCGTTCGGTTTTATGGAATCGGAAGTGATTCGAGTGTATATTTCGTTTTTAGGTCCGTGGTGTCAACCCTTCCTATTCACTTGGCATTGGAGTATTTCTTCGTGTGATAGACCCCGTAGAACCGAACGCTGATTGTTTTGCTTTTCTATATTAATTATCGTTCAATTCGCATTTGGATTCTGTGAGGGCTGTTACAGAAATTATGTGATATTGGATACAAAAAGAGGATGCTTATCGCATCCTCTTTAATCGTTTGATACTATATAGTTTTACTTCTTCTTTTTAACTATTTTCTTTACTGGCTTCTTCGCCGAGGACTTCTTTACTGGCGTTTTCTTGGTTGGTGCCTTAACCACCGATTTAGGTGTCACTGGAGTAGGAGCTACCATAGTAAAAACTTTGTTTGCCACCACAATACCATCAACCGATAAAACCCACTTGTATACTCCCGGTACCAAAGTAGTCTTTCCCGGGAAATTGGAACCATATCCGCCATAAGTATAAAATCCTGTCCAACCGGCATCAATATCTGTCGGGTAATAGTCTCCCCAAACAAAAGTATTATCTACTTTGTAGATCGCCGCATAGATAGGAATCGTTATTTTTGCATCAGGGGCAGTATGACTAAAACTCACTTCCCAGTCAAGATATCTAGTAGTCGCCGGGTTAAACTTGTCAACGTACACACGCTTATCCTCTGTAGTGACAGGTTCACCACTTTCGAAAAGCTTAATATAGTCTAGTTTAGGACTTAAGGTAGCAAAAGGCACGAACACATAAAAATAATCAGTATATGTTTTGATTCCATCTAAATACAGTTCCACCTTGTATTTGCCAGGGGTGAATTTTTTCCCAGTTTGTATAACCAGCCCATCCCAAAATGTGTAATACTGATCGCCTACATTCCAATCCAGTTTATCCTCGCTCTGAATAATCACATCATCATTAGTATCGTACCAAACTATTTTATAATTTGTCGTACCAGAAACGGATTTATCGCCTCGCGATACAGAATACTCCACGTAAATACTAGTGGTCTGATTACGGTCGAATTCGAAAGTATATTGGCGCAAGTCTATTGGCGGAGCTTCATCGTCGGACTCACCCTGGAAAAATGCCATGTCGGTCACTTTATACGTCTGAGCCAGTGCAATCAACTCGCCACTATACATCGGAATATTGATCAGCCCCAAGCAGAAGAACAAGGTAAGTACTGTGCCTATTACCATCTTATAACGCAAATGCAATTTAAAACCGCCCCTTCCTTTTGTGAAATATTTCTATATTTATGATTGGGTTCCTGCCTTTTGGCTTATAAAGAAAATTTAATTATTGAAAACAAGAAAAGAGCGCTGTTGCCAGCGCTCTTTTCTTGTTTTCAATTATAGCCGTTTGATCGGTATCTGGATCTCGGTCATCCATTCCTCGGGATTCTCTTTGTTCCATATCCCATCGATATATGATTCCCTGGGATTATCGATGATTTTGCAGCCATTTTCATCTATCCATTTCATTACAGCGGCATAAGTGGTTCCGATAGTGGTGTAGGGCCCTTTGTGGAATATACAAGCCGCAGTCGAAACTGCCTCGATGTTTTTGAACTTCATTACCTCGGTATCCGTACCGGCAGCCATCACTGCCTGACATATCTCCACATCGATATCCCGTTCCTTGTACTCGCCATCATGATATATCGAAAAACAATACTCCGGTACAGCACACTTCAATTTCTGATCCATCATATACCCACCCATCTCGGGGTACATTTGATTGAACTCGTCATAGTTGGCGATCACCCTTCTCATACAGGCCACGGTAACGGCCGGGAGCTCTTTAATGATCACATCGTGTTTAATATCAAACGCCTCCTGTCTAAGTATCTTTAAATATGATTCGATTTGACCCAGCTTCTGCTGCTCGCCTTCAATGACGGAAGTTATCTCGCTCTGTTTCTCAGTTAGATAACTGATCATTTCCTCAGTGGAGTACTCCTTCTCCAACAGGGCATTGATCTCACCCAGCGAGAACCCTACCTGCTTCAAAGCCATAATGCGGTGCAGGCGCGGCAGCTGATCTGATGAGTAATACCGGTAGCCCGTCGCTGAGTCAACATACCCGGGACTGAGCAGTCCGATCTCATCATAGTATCGCAGGGTCTTGATTGTTACTCTGTTCATTTTGGAAAAGACACCAATTCTAAACATGTAATACGATCTCCTGTGCGCACATTCGATTCACATTCTCATGATAAATGACTCCCCTTACTGGAGAGTCAATAACTAATTCAAAGTTCATTAATTTTAATTTTATCGCAATCATAACCTGCAACCAATACGAGAAATACCACATCATATAGTTTTAAAACATGGAGACGCGGGCATTCGCTTCATTCAAGCAACGTCCCCAAGTCTCAAAACACCCCCCATCCACATTCACAAAAAGAGCGCCGATATTACGGCGCTCTTTCGAGTTGCTTAGAATACTGTTACAAGTTAGATCAATGTCACCCACACCGTACAGCTTGCGGTGTAACCACCATCGATAGTCTTGACCTTGATAGTAACGAAACCTGATTTCAATGCAGTTACTACGCCCGTGCTGGAAACTGTGGCTACCGAAGTATTCGATGAACTCCATGTAACACCCTGGTTAGTCGCATTGGTCGGTTTAACAGTTGCCACTAGAGTAATCTTATTGCCTTTCTTTACAGTTACAAACGTTTTGTTCAGGCTGATCCCGGTCACCTTTACCACCGGTGCACTCACGGTCACCACACAGTTGGCGGTGTATCCGCCGTCCGACGTTTTAACTGATATAGTTGCCGTGCCTGCTGCTACCGCTGTGACGACCCCATTATTGACTGATGCTACCCCGGAATTGCTGGTGCTCCAGTTTACACTTTTATTGGTCGCATTGCTGGGAGCGACAGTCGCAGTCAAAGTTGCCGTTGCACCCGTATTTAATGAAAGTGCGGTCTGGTTTAATATCACTCCTGTTACCGGAACACTGGGAGCCGCTACAGTCACTGAACAGTTTGCCGTTTTTCCGCCGTCCGACGTTTTAACTGATATAGTTGCCGTGCCCGCTGCTACCGCTGTGACGACCCCATTATTGACTGTTGCTACCCCAGAATTGCTGGTACTCCAGGTTACACTTTTATTGGTCGCATTGCTGGGAGCGACAGTCGCAGTCAAAGTTGCCGTTGCACCTGTATTTAATGAAAGTGCGGTCTGGTTAAGACTCACACCAGTCACCGGAATGTTAGTGGCAGTGACATTTACATAACATTCTGCCGTATATCCGCCATCCGTTGTAGTGACTGTGATAATTGCAGAGCCAGGAGCCACCCCTGTGACCACCCCATTGTTCACTGTAGCAGCCGCCGAATTGTCTGTACTCCAAGTAACGTTTTTATTGGTTGCATTGCTCGGAGCTAAGGTTGCGGTCAGTGTTGCAGTAGCACCAGCATTTAAGGTTAATCCGGTCTGGCTGATTGTAACTCCGGTCACCGGTACGTTAGCGGCAGTAACTGTTACCGTACAGGTGTCGGTGAACCCACCGTCCACAGACTTGGCGGTGATGACTGTAGTGCCGGCGGCTTTAGCCCCAATCACTCCGTCATAAGCTGTGGCCACTGAACTATTGCTAGAGCTCCAATTGATGATCTTATTGGTGGCGTTAGCCGGTGTTAGGGTCGCTGTCACGCTAGCAGTAGAACCTGCAGCCATAGTAATAGAATGTGGGCTCAGGCTCAACCCCGTTACCGGAACTGAGGTCGTGCTGGTGACATTCACTGTACAGGTGTCCGTATGATCACCATCAACAGTCAGAACAGTGATGGTCGCTGTGCCGTAACTATTAGGCCAAACAACACCATTCTGGTCCACATATGCTATATAGTCATTGCTGCTGAACCATTGAACTTCTTTATTGTAGGCATTGGAAGGTGACACGGTAGCTATCAAGGTTTCTGTGCCGCCACCAGCTGCCAAGGTAGTAGAATGTTTATTGAGTGTCACACCAGTAACTCTAACCGGGTTGGTCGAACCAACAACATCCACTCGGCAATAAGCCTCATATCCACCGTCCTGAGTGTAGACCATGATATTGGCAGTGCCTCCACCCTGCGGAGTAACTACTCCATTTTGATCAACAGTTGCTACTGAAGGCTTATCTGTATACCAGGTAACAGCTTTATTAGTTGCATTGGACGGAGTAATGACTGCAGTCAATTGGGATTGGTAGCCGGCTGCTGTTAATGAGAGGTAACTAGGATTAATAGATACGCCTGTTACTGGAACGGTCTCGGCATAAGCTAGACCTGCCGGAATGCTCATAAGCAATAGGAACGCCAACAACAAAGTCCAGGATGTTTTCTTACTTGTCTTTACAAATCTCATTAATATCCCCCTCGTACTCATCATTGATAAATCTCTCTAATTTGTTCAAATATGCCCGACGGATCATATCTCTAAGAAATATCATTACATAGTATAGACAATAAAATAAGAGGTGAAAGATAGGTTTTTATGTCGAACTTGTGGCACGTTCTGAAGCATTGGTCCCTCCTCCCAAGTGTTATTAATATGCTGATAGTATTAATTTCGTAAACATTTCAAATTTTGAGGGGGGGCAATATCAAATATTTATTAAAATAAAAACCGGAAGGCTTTGTCGCTTTCCGGTCGAAATCGCTTATTGGTTTTTACTTCCTTACTAGTGCTTGTCCTTGGCTGCCCCAACAAAATCACGGAACAGAGGATGGGGACGGTTGGGACGCGACTTGAATTCCGGATGGAACTGACAGGCCACAAACCAGGGATGGCCAGGGAGCTCGATGATCTCGACCAGTTCCTTTTCCAGGTAAACACCACTCACTATCATTCCATTGTCCACCAGCTGCTGGCGGAAATCATTATTTACTTCATAGCGATGCCTATGGCGTTCGATAACAATATCTTCACTGCCGTAAGCCTTAGAAGCTTTTGTTCCCGGGATCAATTTACAGGGATAGCCGCCGAGCCGCATGGTGCCGCCTTTATCCTGGATCCGAGTCTGTTCCGGCATCAGGTCAATGACCGGATGTTTGGAATCAGGATTGATCTCAGAGCTGTTGGCATCATTCATCTGGCAAATGTTTCGAGCAAATTCGATGACTGCGCACTGCATTCCCAAGCATATCCCGAGATAAGGTATGTTATTCACTCTAGCATAATTGGCTGCTTGGATCTTGCCTTCCACTCCGCGCTCGCCAAAGCCACCCGGCACCAAAATACCGTTGACACCCTCGAGGACCGCAGTCCCGTTTGTCTCAACATCCACAGCATCACCCCATCTGATCTCCACTTTGCTCTCGTGGTATGTAGCTGCATGGTGCAGTGATTCCGCGATACTCATATAAGCATCGGGCAGCTCGACATATTTGCCGACTAGGGCTATTGTTATCTTGCCTTTCGGATTTCTGATCTTCTGCACTAGGGCTTCCCATTCAGAAAGATCGCCCTTCGGGTAATTTAGGCCAAGAGTTTTTAGAACAAACTCATCCAAGCCTTCTTCTGCCAATATAAGCGGAACCTCGTAAATCGACTTGGCATCCAGGCACTGAATGACCGCATCCTTGTCAACATCACAAAAAAGAGCTAGTTTCGCTTTCATATCACGAGACAGCTCTTTTTCGGTCCGGCAGACCAGCACGTCGGGGCTGATACCTATGCCGCGCAGCTCTTTGACACTGTGTTGGCTGGGCTTAGTCTTTAATTCGCCAGCCGCTTTAATAAAGGGAATCAATGTAACATGCAAGTATAAAACATTTTCTTTGCCCAAGTCACTTTTAAGCTGACGAATGGCTTCCAGGAAAGGAAGTGATTCTATGTCACCGACGGTGCCGCCGATCTCTGTTATAACAACATCCGGGGTACTGCCGTTTCTGGCGATCTGAGTGATACGATCCTTGATTTCATTGGTGATGTGAGGAATGACCTGTACTGTTTGACCGAGATAGTCACCGCGCCGCTCCTTGTCCAGAACACATTTGTAAATCTGGCCGGTGGTTACGTTAGCATAGCGGGGAAGGTTCTGGTCGACGAATCTCTCGTAGTGTCCTACATCGAGGTCGGTTTCGGCTCCATCTTCGGTTACGAAGACCTCCCCGTGCTGATAGGGGCTCATGGTACCTGGGTCAACGTTGATGTAGGGGTCGAATTTCTGGAGTGCTACTTTAAGTCCCCTGGTTTTAAGGAGACGACCTAGAGAGGCTGATGTGATACCTTTTCCTAATGATGAAACAACTCCGCCTGTTACAAAAATGAATTTCGTTGGCAACTCTAGTCCCTCTCTTTCGCAAACCGTATCTTTACACACTCACACTCTTGGAATTTTAGCTATTCCTCCCTCGCTGGTCAAGTGGTTTGATATTCAAGAACCACCACTGGGGACATTGTACTTATATTTTCTGCTGTTACCTCTAGAAAAGGCAGTTTAATAACCGTATCGAAGTTCCTTATATAATCTTCGACTGGAGCCAGTGAAAAGTTTAATGCGGAAGTCTTAAAATGCATCGGAATAGTAATTTCAGAATGCAGTAATTTAGCCACTTCCAGCGCTTCGTCAGCAGCTATGGTATACACGCCGCCTACTGGAATGAGCAATACATCGACATGTCCAATTTTTTTTATTAGGCTGCTGTCTGGTCGATGTCCCAGGTCGCCCAGATGACAGAGCGAAAGGCCTTCACTATCGACTTTATAGACGATATTCTTACCGCGTTTGCGGCCCTGACTGTCATCATGAAAAGTTTCGACACCGGTAATTATAACCTGGTTCGATTTAAATTCACCTGGTTGGTTAAGGATATGGGGGCTGCCATGAACAGTATCCACTGCCCCGTGGTCCCGATGCGCATGGCTGGTGGTAACAATATCTGCTTCCACTTGTGGTAGTGGGTAGCCGATGGTAGCATCATAAGGATCCATGACGATTCGCTGTTCATTGGTTTCAACCAAAAAACAAGAATGGCCAAGCCAGGTGATCTTCATATACTAAAGTCTCCTATCTGCTGCGCAGTATCCAGTAACCCTCTCCAATATGTACCAGACGGTTATCGATATTGATGCGCGTGTAGATGGAGGCCATGGTTTTGGCATCGTCGGTGGTCTTTTTCATACGCCTCATGATCTCCTGAATAAGTTCCTGGTAGAATACCGGGCCTTCCTTTTCCTCAATGATCTGATAAGCCCAGTCGGCTTCGCTTTTCTTTTCCATAATGAAATCCTCCTTGTTTTATTAAATATTTGTGATTTTACATTCTTTCCGGGGCCGTAACTCCAATGAGTGTCAGAGCATTGCGGATGGTTATCCTAACGGCATCCGTCAAAATCAACCGAGCATCCCGCAGTTCATCAGAGCCTGCATCAAGTACGCGGCAGGCATTATAGAAACTGTGCAGGAGGCCAGCTAGATCCAGAACGTAATGCGGTATCCTCTGCGGCGCAAGAGTGCGAGCCGCGGCCTGCACTTCCTCTGGAAAATCAGCTAGTCTTCTCAGCAATGCCAGTTCTTCTTTTTCCTGGAGCACATTAAGATCGACGTTCTTAACATCAGGTAGGCTTATTCCCTGGCTGCGAGCTTTACTGATCATGTTGTGAGTTCGGGCATGTGCATACTGCGTGTAATAGACCGGGTTCTCGTTAGTTTCCTCTTTAGCCAGTTCTAAGTCAAATTCGAGCTGGCTGTCAGGGCTGCGCATCACAAAGAAGAAGCGGGCGGCATCTTTGCCGACCTCCTCTATAAGTTCGTCCAGGGTGACTAAAACTCCTGTGCGTTTAGACATGCGGACTATTTCCCCACCCCGGTAGAGTCTTACCAGCTGCATCAGCATTACATCGAGCTGGTTCGGGTCATATCCGATGGCGTTAACGGCCCCTTTCATACGTGAAACATGGCCATGATGGTCGGCACCCCAAATATTTATTACCCAGTTAAAGCCGCGTTCGAATTTGTTCTTATGATAGGCAATATCAGCAGCGAAGTAAGTCGGCACTCCATTGGCTCGCACCACCACTTCGTCTTTTTCATCACCGAAAAGGGTGGATTTGAACCACATTGCCCCTTCTTTTTCATAGATGTAGCCTTTCTCCGCCAGCTGGTCCATGGTCCGCTGCACTTCGCCGGACTCGTGTAAGCTGCTCTCGCTGAACCATACATCATACTCGATGCCAAAATCCTTTAAAGTGGCCTTGATGTAGGTAAGCTTCAGCTGTAGTGCAAACTCGACCAGAGCTTGGCGCCGCTCTTCGACCGGCACCTTGATCAGACTGTCGCCAAGTTTGTCGATGGCTTCTTGGACTGTATCCAACACATCCTGGCCAGCATAACCGGCTTCGGGGAATGTAAACGGCTGGCCCAATGCCTCTAAATAACGAGCTTCCAAGGACTGAGCAAACAGATCGATCTGATTGCCAGCATCATTGATATAATATTCCTTTTCCACCACATAACCGGCGGCATCCAGAATATTAGCCAAACTATCGCCAATAGCGCCGCCCCGGGCATTGCCCATGTGCAGGTTACCGGTGGGGTTGGCACTGACAAACTCGACTTGAACTTTTATTCCATTCTTCAGGTCCGCTTTTCCAAAGTCTTCGCCCATATCGATTATTATCTTCGGAACCTGGAACAACCAATTTGGATTCAGGTGGAAATTAATAAATCCTGCGCCGGCGATCTCGATACGATCCACAATAGATGGATCGATCACCAGGTTAGTCTGGATCAATTCCGCGATCTTACGCGGCGCCATACGTGCTTCTTTGGCCATGAGCATGGCAGCATTGGTCGCAAAATCACCATGATTCTGTTCGCGGGGGACTTCAACAACAAAGTTGGGAAGCTCAGTAAACGTTATTTCATTTCTTTCACGTAATGTTATCAGGCTCTGGGCAATTGCTTCTGCAATTTGTTTCTTAAATCCCTCAATAAAGTTCAAAAGTTGAGTCCCTCCTGTGTTATTAGCTGCTATATGCGGCAACACTATACATTAAAAGCTTAAGAATATTTGCAAAGGAGAATTCGTGATTCTAAATAAAGGCGAACGTGCCATTCTATCATATTATCATTCCCAAACCAGTGCACTGCAGGCAGTCAAGGAATTAAAAGAAGCTGGTCTACAAGACGTTGAAATTGACACATTCCCCGGGTCACCGGTGGTTAGCCATCACTATGACAATCATTCTAGTCTAGAGTCTATGTTTCAGAACCCGTTTGAAGCCTATTTGAACGACCAAGTCGCAGGTCCGCAGCATGGCCACGACCTGCGCA
This sequence comes from Acidobacteriota bacterium, assembly GCA_050259595.1. Classification (GTDB taxonomy): domain Bacteria; phylum Bacillota; class Syntrophomonadia; order Syntrophomonadales; family DTU052; genus JBLNAX01. The sequence goes on from JBLNAX010000056.1 coordinate 78,842, forward strand.
GCGATTCTAGTTACATTGTTACAGCAGTTGCCAATCAGGGAATGATCGATCAAGCTCTTTCAATAGTAAAAAAATACGCCTACGTTGTCAATTGAAGCAGTTGTTGAGAAAAATATCAAGGCCTAGTATAGTGTGGTGGATTATTTTCGGCTAATTCTTAAACCACCGATCCAAATAAGATTCTAGATCCTGGCCAGATTCATCTACAATGACCTGGCGCAGGTCTTCTGTGGTTGCGGTTTTATTACGAAAGCGAGCCAGATATACACGCAGAACCGCCACCACTTCATCTTCCCCCAGCTTTTGCTCAAGGCCATTCCAGAAGGCGGCTCCGCTCCAGTATGCTATGTCATAATATGATTGCCGGTTGGTTATCTGATTCAAGCTGCGGTCCAAGTTGACCTTGTCCGGGCTACGGTATCTTGCCGTACGATACTCCACCTTCTTCAGATAGCGGTCAGCCGACCAGCTAGCCAACCCTTCATCGAGCCAGGGTTCTGTTATCTGGTCATTGCCCACCATACCAAACCACCATTGGTGAGCCACTTCATGCGCTACCAAGAACGCCCTGTCACGCGCATCATACTTGGGTTTGAAAGCCGCATCAGATATAAAGACGAGTCCGGAGTGCTCCATTCCACGAAAACCCTCCATCGGAGCTTGTACCACCAACAGATCTGAAAAGGGGTAGGTGCCAAAAGTATTATTATAGTACTGAGTGGAAGCGGCAGCAATGCCCAATATCGCTTTAGCAACTTCCGCATCACCCGGGCGGTAATAGCATTTGATACGTATACCATTGACATCCAGGGAATCGTTAGCAAAATTACATAACGCTGCTACCGCAAAATCCCTGACTTGTGGAGCAGAAACTTCTATGGTCTGTTCACCGCGGCCATCAGCTGTGATATTATCTACCTTCCCAGTGCATACTGCCTGGTAGTTTATTGGTAATGACAATTTGACCTGATAGTCGGCACTCTGGGTATAGAATGGGTCGCCAAAGGCAATATTGCACGTATTATGCCAGCCACTGTCATCTTTTATGTTTAGTACTGGATAGAAGTTGCCCAAGAGTATAGCACCATCTTTACTACCGTAGCGGTAGGCGGCTTTGGGAATCTTGGCACTCCATTTCAAATCAATGGTTATCGACTGCCCGGAGTCGATATATTCTGGGAGGTCGAGCATTCCATTGATTCCATAATCCAGAAAGTCAACATCCATCCCATTGACCGTCGCCGAACTTACCACGAGCCAGCCCGGATCAAAGCCATTGTAATACGCAGAGGCAGGGGCTGGAGTGTAAGCCGATTGGCGCATGGAATTGGGATAAGTCGCAAAATAGATCTCATTCAAAATCGAATCAGAAGTATTCCGGGTCTTAATAACCGAATGACCGGTAAGTGTTAGGTTGGCAGGATCAAGTTTGAGCGCCATGCGATAGACAGTGTTGTCCGGCTGTGGAAAAACATCTTTCTTCTCACTAGCGGCAAACGTAGGCTTGATTTGTTTGTTTATAAAAGCGTTTATTCCGTTAAAAAAGACAAAATAACCCGATAAAACGCCCAATACAATGACAACAGCCCAAGACTTGCTCCTCAACCGGCCTCCCACCTTACTTGAAGCTATATACGTGGTCCGCGTAATCTTTCTTAAAATCGCGGCTGAGGTATGTCCGAAAACCATCCAAGATGACTGCCAGTTCAGCCCGCGTCATGGTGTCATTAGGGCGGAAAAACCCGCTGTCACCCTTAATGATCCCGAGCTCATTAGCTACATATACTGAATCCTTGGCCCAGTTCGGTATCTCAGAGTCATCAGCAAAGGATGTCTTGAAACCCGGGGTCGGGGCTAACCGGTTCAAACCCAGTGCAGTTATCAATGCTGTAGCGGCTTCTGCCCGGGTCAGCGGTTCATGCGGTCTAAAAGTCTTTTCAGTTATACCCACCACGATATTGCGTTTCTGTATTTCCTGAACATACTTATAATACTGGTCATCTGGCTGCACATCCACGAAATATGGCTGTTCAGGCACAGCCTTCTTGGTCAAAGCAGTCTTTTTCACCGGACCTTCCTGGACTAGGTTGCACAGCATACTCAGCCCGCGGGCTAGATCCTCGCGGCGGGCCATCAGGCCAGGCCCGAAGAAGTTGCCGGTATTGTCAAACACGCCTAGCCCGCTCATTGCCTCGATCGAATTTTGCGCCCAATGCCCACGCACATCCTTGTACTCACGAATGAACAGCCTCTTTTGGGTAGGCGGACTGTTGACCGATGTAGTCGTAGTACCCGTGTTGCGAATGGTATCGTTGATAGTAGTCGCTGAAGTTGTGCTGGTAGTAGTTGTCGTGGATGTAGTAGAGGTTGCCGAACTGCTGGCCCCTACGGTCGGCATGTCATAGCTTATACGCAGGCTTTCTTCACCAGCGCTCTCCTCCACATAACCGCCACTGTAGCTGATAAGCTGAGGTGCACTGGGGATATAGCGCAGATCATGGGTAGTCGACGCCAGCATAGTACCTTGTACCGTACCCTTCCAAGCACTGCCGGTAGAGTCACCCGCCACACTCTCTAAGTTGGTGTTCATGGTTCCTGTGGTTCCGGCCCCCCAGGCACTGGAATATCCATCAGTGGTGCCAGATGTGACGACCGAAATATAATTTTTGCCCTTACCTAGCTCATATATCCTCTTGAAATACCAATTTTCAGTAAAGAAATCAATTACCGGACGATGGTCTATGACTTTCGAAGCACTGAAAAAGTAGCCATCTTTTTTCAGCTTCAGTTTATTACCACCAGCCTGCACAGTCTCAGTTAGATTGGTTATTTTCGTATCATATACTTCCTGGCTGCCATTTTTAGTGATTTTGCTGTCCATCTTAATGGTACGCGTCAATGTATCACTAGAGACAGAACTGGTCAATTTGTAAGTGAGGGTGGTCTGCATAACATCTTCTTTAAGCTTTGATGTGGCCTTAACCTCACCTGAATATAAGACTGGCTTACCACTTAGGAAAACCATCTCCTTGTAATCCTTACCATCTGTAATACTCGGTTCATAGCCGACCAAGGCTCCAGCCGGGGGTACGGCAACCGTAGATAGTAATATGACTGCTAATAAAATGTATAAAATCCGCTTCATACTTATCTCCCTCACTGTACAATGATCATCAGTGGCAGCAAACCAGCGCGCAGTATGTACAGCTTATCGCCCGGTTTGATGTCAGACGGCCGCACGCCGTGTTTATCCTTCACAATTACTGCCTTACTAAGGGCTATTGTAAAATCTGTTCCGGAAGCTGACCACTGATCATTAGTCTCGTCCCAGTCCTTAACGTGATTTAAGGTTACTGTTCCGGCGCTCCAGTCAACACTTCCAACGTCCCCGTAGGAAACTCTCTCACCGGTATACTCACGGTCATCGATTCCATTATAGACTTTAGCGGTGATATTCATAGCAACGGCATTGTCATTATCAGCAATAATGTATGCCAGCGCATTATCATAGTCCCCCATTAGGCCTTGATCCAGGAATGTTGGCCGGTATACCTCATAGACCGCCGAGGACACTATTCCATTCATAATCGTGCTATCTTCAGTTGGCACAAAGGTAGTTGTATAACCAGAACCACGCAGCATGTCCCACTCATTATTCAGTATCTTAGAGTAATAATTGACCGTGACTACATCGCCCCGCACCTTAGTGATCTTGCCCCGGTAGAAGGCCAAGCTTGTGGGCGGTTCCACACTTTCTACCACCAGCAGTTTGGTCCACTTGATGTTGTTGTGCTCGTCAATATACTGTTCGTTGATAAAGTAGTTGCCCTGAGAGCCTGCCGATAGCGACTCCGGCTGGATCAGGCGGTTATCCTTGACGACAATGGTACCATCATCATATTTCAGTTCGGTCGCTACCTGATCGACCGTGTAGCTCTTCAGGTTGACCCTCATTACATTGATCTTCCCGGTATACTTGCGCTCCGCATCTGTTTTAATGGTCAGCCTGTTGACTCTTTCCTTGCCATACGATGTAGCAGTCGTGAAGTAACAATAGTAACCAGTGTAGCTGCCTTTGAGGGTATCTACAGTAAGGCGGGTATCGCCCTTATACAGCTTAGCATCCCCGGCTATCGGCATGGCATTGAACGGACCAACTGTTTTCCAGGAACCGGTGTCATACTGCTGCACATCATTGAACGCCATTTCATTGCCCGTACTATCTATGGACTGGATCTTCGCTTTGTAAATCGCGTATACGGCATTGGTAACATTAGTCGATTCGACCTTATATGCTGTGTCATTAGCCGCATTGATGTAAAACTTCAGGTAGTCTCCGGCTTGCATATCGCGCCAGCCGATCAGCATATTATTACGCGCATATACTGTGCTCCGGTCAACCTTGTAAATGCGACTGACGCCATCATCACCTTTGACCTCGAACTCAGTGGCGCTCTTATAGATCAACGTGCCAAAGGCAGTCCGGGTCTCCGCAGCTGGTCCAGAAGGATCAGGATAGCTGACAGCTGATTGAATATAGGCAACCTGGGTGCCTTTAAGCTGTAGGGACACCTTTTGCCCGCCGATCAGATCCTCCAAGCGGCCGGGATACCCATCCATGTCAACTTTATAGTTGTTGGCTAACGGGATGGTCAGCACAGCATTGGAAAGTGAGCGTACGTTGATCGTCTTCTTATCAAAATCGATACTTTCGAGAGTAACGTACATGCTCTTAGGCGAACCAGCGGCCACCTCAGACCACAGGACCTCACCACGATCATTTATGATCGCTTTGACGTTATCCCCAACAGCAAGTTTTTCGGCTTTCCCTAGCTTGCCATCCTTTAGAACCAGGAAATCACGCTTTACGGCAGGTGAGCCGTCCTTAATAAAAGTAAATGGCTGACGGTCGTTAGTCACCAGGTGATAGACTACCCGGTCACTAGCCCCACTAGGGTAAAAGCCCTGTGAATAACTGACATAGGAAGTTGCCCCATCAATATATACAACCGAACCAGAAACTACAGAATACTTGCGCTGGGGCAGGAAAACCTGAGTAGCTGCATCTAAAACGGCACACATTTCACCGCGGGTTATACCGCTCTTGGGCAGGAATTTTGACCCACTGCGGCCAACCATTATGCGGTTTGCCAGAATAGGCTCTATGTATGGAACCTTGTCCCTATCAAACAAATAGGCATCTGAGTAATTGTTTATTGTCTGCTGTTCAGAACCATAAACAGGCTGCAGGCCAAGGAATTTAGACATCCAGTAAGCCACGTCCTGGCGCGTAGCCAGTCCTCGCCAGTTAGTGTTGGCCTTCTCAGCGGCACTCACGAGACCCTGGGTCATTGAATAATTCAAATATCCCTCTGCCCACGCATCACGGTTATCCATATTCCCCGGCAGGTTGGTCGCTAGCTTTGCGGCATCAGTCTGTTTTCCAGCCAGGTTTATGATCATGCCTAAGGCTTGCTCACGTGAGACCATTCCATTCGGATAAAAGCGGCCTTTATATGGCGTGATGACCCCTAATGCCCCCATTTTATACAGACTGGTCCGAGCCCAGTGATTTGATATGTCAGGAGCATAAGCCAGGTTGCGATACATGCTGTCAGCTTGGCTTATCCCGTAAAACTCAGTCTGCCCTTCTAAAGCTAGGACAGGCGTTGCTAGCGTCAGCAGTAATGTGATTACTATTAAGATAGAAACTGTCTTATTCATCAACTCACCTCGTTAACTGCGGTACGAAGAATACTATTGTAGTCGGTTTTAATGTATTTACACTGACCATACCAGTCAGGGGGTCGACACTAGTAGGCACTCGCACCCACTTACGGGTCACGGGGTCCATATAAGCAGCTATAGGAAGTCCAAACTGCTCACCAACCGGCCAGTAAACACCTACGGTGGAATTGAAGTATGACATATTATTTTGGTTATGCGGCTCTTTGATAGAAGCTATAATATTGAAGCCGGTCAGCGCTTTGCGCCCACTGTTCAACGAAGCCGACTCCAGCCGGGCCGAAGGCGCGCGATCCAGGGCGATCCGTACATAAGTATCATCAGTGTTGTTGCTGTATTTCTGGTATTCAAATGTACGCAGCGAGTTGAGCGGTATACTTAATATGAAATTATCCGTTGTGATAGTTACGGTCTTATTGTAAGCTTGGTTGATCCCATTGATGGGTATCAGCACTTCTACGCTAGTGGCTTTCTGCTGATCATCAGTCAACGTGACTGGATACAGTTGATCTCGGATATAGATCAAATCCTTGCCGATCACTATCTGCAGACGACCATCGCTGCTATAGGTTATATTATCGCTATATTCCTGAACTTGACCAGTCGGCGGCTGTTCTGCGAGATCAGTCGACTTCACGATCAGGGGGAAGGGATTACAATTGACCATCATGGATACCCCCTGCCCATTGACTGTTCTTAAGCGGAAGTAATACGAATTAGCTTTAATGTTCTTCATAATATATTGGGTCTCGGTAGAGTTGGTCAGGAATGTCCAACTGCTCGAATTACCGATACTTACAGTAATTTCATACGATGTTGCTCCATTTAGAAGCGGCCAGTTCAATACAATAGCGCTATTGACTATTCTTGCTGTAAAACTACCCTCATCGATTTCCGGCGAACCAGTGTAGGTAAAGCCATTATCCTTCTTAGCTTCGCCTAGGTCCGGATTTCTTACCGTAACATCCACCGCGCCGAGCGCATGTTTGGGCGTAACGATCTGAATAGTAGTAGTACTAACGCGTGTTACATTAGTCAGTTCTGTTGTATCGAAAAACACTTTACATCCCGTTTTAAAAGCTGTACCGGTTATGGTTACCTGTGTACCACCCTTGGATGGTCCTTCAGCAGGTGTTATAGCAGTTATGGTCGGCGAACTCTCCGGCAGTCGGTAGGTATAGGCTCCGAACAGGTAGAGCTGACCACCGTCAGCATTTACGATCGTAATATCGACAGCCCGGTCCACGTCATCCGGATCAGTTCCAGCCGGGGTAGTGGCTACAATTTGTGTTCCGGCTGTATTTGGTGTTGTCGCAGTGCAGGCTTTCGCGTTAAACGTAACTGCCACTCCGGTTTGGAAGTTGGCTCCGTTGATCGCGACTAGAGTACTTCCTTTGATTGAGCCCTCCGCCGGATCCAGCGGCAGTGTCACCTTGGGGAGATCTCCCGGATCGATCGAAATCACGGTTACAGCATAGTCTATTTTGCCACCATCAGGATTGACAAGACGCAGTGTCCAACTACCTGTGCGGTCAGTTGCCAGCAGGCTGGGAAAAACAACGTGCATCTCACTGGTACTCACGACATCAATGTTGTTAACCGTTTGGTAGACCCCATCGGTAACCTGAAGCTGAGTCGTGCCATCTGTAACCTCTATTTCTCGGGTCGGCTCATCAGACCCTGCTGGATATAACAAGTAAGCTCGAGTTCTGATAGTCTGGCCATTGTAGACCTGTGGGGTAAGGAAGTTTGTACCCTTTATTACTTTATAAGTCGGTGCCTTTTTATTGATTCTGTTGTCCGGAAACATCGAAGCTATAGTCGGTTGTGATTGAGTATAAGTATAAGTCGTTTTAGCGGACCCACCATCAGGATTAGTTATCACAACATCTACCCGGCCTGCCCCACTATATGGCGGGGTAGTGACCAGAAGTGTTTCGCTATCCACTCTATAGGTCGCCGTGTTATACACAGCGGGAGAGCCTGCGAATGTGATCAAAGGATAGTATACCGAATTAACAACCGACACCGGTTGGAAGTTGCGGCCTTTAATAGTTATGGCCTGGCCCCCGGATGCTGGGCCGGTGACTTTTGACATGCTGGTGATCACCGGCAGATAATTGGTATCTGTATATGTAAAGCCATTGGTCAATGTTTCATATCCGCCGTCATAGTTCATCACTGTAACATCCACCAGTCCGCCAATACTAGCCGGCGGAGTCGATACCTGTAACTGGTAATAGACCTGCCCCGTAACCTGTGAAACTGGATTGACTATAGTGGCTAGTTTGCTGCCAAAATAAACCTCAAAGTCGTCTTGTAGAAAACCATCACCTTGAATAGTAACGATATTCCCTCCGGAGACGGCACCAAAGGTGGGTGTCACATCGCTTATGCTGGGGGTCGACAACGGAACCTGGAAGCTAAATGACTGAGCCGCAGTTACTGTAACATTATCACGGTTCTTAACCTGAATAGTACACACACCAGCCCGGGATATTCCCCCTACCAGGAATTCCGGCATGATCAATTCGATGGTATTAGAGTCTGCTACATATGCCTTACCCATATCGGTACTGGCATTCCCTCCGAATACAGGGTTATAAACCATATCAAAGACGTACTGTCCATAAACACTGTGATTTACAGTAACGACAGCACATGGCAGGTAGACTGAGTCTACTAAATCGCGGGTGGAGAACTCGCTGCCTTTGATTATCACCTTTATACCAGCTGTACCATGGGTCGGCGAGATAGATGTTATGGTCGGATTACTGGTCTGTTCATAGTACATAAACAAATCATCGCGGCGGGCGAATCCACCATCGGTGTTTACCACCTGCACGGGAACACGGACATTTATCCGGTGCCCCTTGGGGGTCTTACCGGTTATCGTTGTATTGGTGATAAGTTTATCTGTTAGCTCCATTCCATCGATAGTGACTGTGGCATTGGCTTTAAAACCGCTACCGTTGATACTTACGTTAGTTCCTCCAGCAATCAAGCCCTGAGTCGGAGTCATCCCCGAAATCTGCGGTCGGTTGCCAACACCTGGCTCGATCTGAGCCGTGAAAATGTCGCTGGCTGTATATGCACCGGTGTCAGTGTTGGTTATGGTGATATCAAAGTTGTCAGGCAGCGTCCAGATCAGATTCGATATCGCTGGAGCATCAAATATCGCATAGACACCAGCAGTAGTGCTAGCCGATGTTAATGGAGTCATATTGGCATCTAGTACTACTACATTAGTTCCATAAACAACATTGGGTATGCCGGTCGCTTTTAACATGATCTCCGGATTGTAATAAAAGTCAGAACCCTCGATCATCATGATCTGGCCCCCGCGATCAGCCCCATTAGCCGGTATCGCACGGTCTATATCTGGAGCACTGGTCAATACTAAAGGTGTGACATATGTATAAGCCTGTGTATCCCAGTTGGTGATTCGTACTCTCACCTGACCAATGCCCGTATTAAATGCATTGATATCTGGGGGATCAGGTAGTGTTAAGGTAGACTGGACCCGCCCATTCACTAAGGCACCGTTTACAATAGTCATGTTAGAGCCATTATCGGTAATAGTTCCCACCACATTGCCAAGTGAATCCAGAAAATCCACTCTTAAATTCTTATAGAAGTCCCAGCCCTGAATAACCAGCTGGCGTGGTTTGCCCACGTCTTTCCAAGTGATCTGGCTAGGGGTGACCGCCGAAATTTCTGGATCAGTTAGATTTCTGGTGTAGATAAACAATCGTGATGGGGTTTCTGGCGGTGTGTTAATAGTATCAAAACCAGTAAAGGATGGGTCACTCGCCGGTCCTGTAAACTGCATTCCATCCCGGAACATGAATTCAAATAATTCGACCTTGACATCAACTGCCTGCGAGAGTTGGCCCTCAGCTAAGGTATACTGTGGGGCAGTAACGATCAAGAACTGCCTTTGGGGATTGGTCCCGTTTTGGAAACCGGTGATTTTAGCTTCCGGACTTCCGAATATCACTTTTACTTGACTGTACACAACGAATGTTACAGATGTGCCGTCTATATCGTAATTATTATACTGCTCCCTAATAAACAAACTTTTGCCATTGGCGATATTAATGGTGCTTAGGTTAAAGTTGCCATTGCTATCACGGGTGATCGGGAAAGGAGTCCCATAGACCTGGCCGCCTACATACGAGCCATCAGGTATATAAACCAGACTGGTTATTGAATTATCGTTACTTCTTAATTTGACGAAGTTAGATTGGATCTGAACCGGGTAACCGCCTGCACAATTGCCTGTCAATGGACTGGCATCTGTGACCTGCAGGAACTGGCCCTCACCTGAATATGTAAATGCATGGGAAGCTACACTGTATATCAATGTGGGATATCGAGCATTTTGAACTCTAATGTCTACTGTTCCTTCGGTATGTGCCGGAGCCTGGACTTTAATAACTTTGATATCTGGTCCAGATGGCCATCCATAGTACGTAGGTATTGGATCAGTATATGGCGAATATACGGTAGCAGGTATACCACCGAAAATTATTTGTGTAGTTGATTGGTCATAGCCTTGGATACACAGCAAAATATCGCTGCCACCAGCCACCTTTCCCTTATTAGGCATGATCGGTGAATAAAGAGTCAGATTGGCCGGCCTCGGATAAACTTTTAAAGCCGTCTTATAGACTGCTTCTGATTTACGATAAACTCCACCCGCCACATAAGAATCGATCGTCATATCACGGGCTGTTCCCTGCGGGCTGCCTACGTTAGGGATACTGGGAATTTCTAGGACTGTCCCGTATACGTTAGTGGTCACTCCGGCTGCCGTGCTACTATTTACGATAACCTTATTCAGGTTCGAAGTGGGATTGAAGCCTGTCCCTTGTAAAGTCAAGGGCTGTCCTTCAATCAGGTCATCAATATTGGCATCAGTGAATCCCGTTACCTTCGGGATTATAACAGCTCCCAAATCAATTAATGATGAAGTATATACAGCTCCAGCTACGTTGGTGATTTTAAACTTAACAGCATTATCATTCATATAGGATGAATTATATGGAATGTGTATTTGGTTATTGCCAATCTGATAGGCCTGCAAAGTAATGGTCTCGGTAGGATCAATGTCAGTACCTTTGATGACCTCGACTATTTCCGCATTGCTTAATGCAGGGCCTTCGATATAAACATCGGGAATTGGAGCTATCGGGGCATAGTTGAACCCGGGATGGGTCACGGTGACCTCAGTACGCAGGAAAATGTTGCTGGCTATTGGGTCGTTTATGTATAACAGGTTGGGTGTACATTGAAAATAACCGACTGTCAGATCTGCATTTATTACATCTATAGCGACCAATTTGGTTCCGGCGGCTTTAGCCGGAGCAATAACCGATATCTCTGTGGCACTACCCCGGTAGGCTTGTACATCAGCCGAAGTACCCCCATAAAAATAGAATCTTACCGTGGGCTTAGTAGCTACTGAAAAGCCGGTTCCGGTAATTGTCATCTCAGTTATTCCAGATACACTTAACTTACCGGAGGATGGCTCAGAAATAGCCGTAACTATCGGGGCAGCCAGAGCCGGCTGCGGCAGAACTACAACGAACTCCATAATCAACATTATCAAACAAATAATAGATACCCATTTATGTTTCTGAAACCTATAAGCCATTTGACACTCCTCCAAAGGGCCGACAAACCCTCTATTATATATCGTCAATTATGAAACAATAGTTTAATTTGCCGGCACGTATTTAAATATGAAAAATCCTCCACTCTTTACCTGGCTGGGAAAATCTTTTGAAGTTTAAATATTAACGATATTCCTAAGCTTATTTTAGCAAAATCTAGGACTATTGGTCGAAAAAAGTTTCGCCGACTGACGGGTCGGGTGAAGCGCTGACGTACAAGCAAAAGAAAACACCCCTGTGGCCAGGGGTGTTGATGGTTTTTTATTAAATTTAAGCCTTCTTGGGTTTATCTTCCTTTTGTTCCAGGTCCTTTCAACTGGCCAAATTCTTCCCTTCGTAATGCGAAAATTGCATTGAGAATCCTGCTCTGCCCTGAGTTATCGAGCGAATGGCTGTTGAATAGCCAAACAGTTCCGCAAGCGGCACATAACCCCTAATAATCTGGGTGTTGTAACTGGTATCCATAGATTCCAAACGTCCGCGTTTGCTGTTGATATTATTGATGATACTGCCGGTAAATTCCTCCGGAGTCGTGATATCCAGCTTCATTATCGGTTCCAGCAGTATGGGCTTAGCTTTGATCAGGGCATCCTTAGCGGCTAGCAAACCAGCCATTTTAAACGCTAGTTCCGACGAGTCGACATCGTGATAGGAGCCATCTATAACTGTAATTTTCACATTTACCATTGGGTAGCCCTTGGCCGGACCTTCAGCCATAGCTTCCTTTATACCAGCTTCCACCGCCGGCAGGTATTCACGTGGGATAGAGCCGCCTACGATCCTATGTTCGACTGAAAAACCTTCAGCTGGTTCCACAATCAGCTTAACATGACCGTACTGGCCACGACCTCCGGTTTGTTTGACGAATTTGCATTCGCCCTCAGCCAATCTGGTGATAGTTTCCTTATATGCCACCTCTGGCTGTCCCATGTTGGCATCCACCTTGAACTCGCGGTTTAATCTTTCCGCAACGATCTCCAGGTGCAGTTCGCCCATTCCTGAGATTAGGGTCTGACCGGTTTCGCTATTAACAGAAATCCTTAACGTCGGGTCTTCGGAAGACAGCTTCGCCAATGCCTCAGATACTTTGGTCTGCTCGCTCTTGTTCTTGGCTTCAATCGCAACCGAAATAACCGGCTCAGGAAAATCGATTTTCTCTAATAGTACATGATGGCCATCAGCAGCCAGCGTATCGCCGGTGCCCACATCCTTTAATCCAATTACCGCCACGATATCACCAGCCTGAATCGCCTGGATCTCCTCGCGATGGTTGGCATGCATTTTCAATAAACGCCCAACATGTTCACGGCGGTCCTTATTAACATTATTTACATAACTACCGGACTGTAGTTGTCCAGAATAGACTCTAACAAATGCCAGTCGGCCTACGTGGCGATCAGCTACGATTTTGAACACGAGACCAACAAATGGTTCATCTTTGCCGCATATCAGTTGGACTTCTTCATCAGTATCCTGATCGATCGCTGTAACCGTTCCTCTCTCGGATGGAGTAGGCAGAAAATCGACTACTGAATCCAAAAGCAGCTGTACACCAACATTGCGATATGAACTGCCAGCCAAAACCGGTATCACATCGCCGCTGATAGTAGCCTGGCGTAGAACTTTCATTATTAGTTCCTCTGGAATCTCTTGTTCTTCCAGGTAAAGTTCCATCAGTTCTTCGTTATGGCCAGCCAATTCTTCGAACATTTCGGCGCGGAAAGATAAAGCCTGTTCCATTAAATCACCGGTAACCGGCACAACGTCAACTTGGCCGCCCAATTCACCGGAGAATGCATAATTCTTCATCTTAATAACATCCACAACACCAGTTAGTCCGTTTTCATCGATCACCGGGAAATTCACGATGATCGGCTTGGCGCCCAGTCTAGTTCTCATCTCGCCCACGACCCGCTCGAAATCAGCGCCTAGGGCGTCCATTTTATTTACATAGGCAATGCGCGGAACCTTGTACTTATCAGCTTGACGCCACACAGTTTCTGACTGTGGCTCAACTCCGCCTTTGCCGCAGAAAATCGCTACTGCACCATCCAAGATACGAAGCGAGCGCTCCACCTCGGCGGTAAAGTCAACATGGCCAGGGGTATCTACAATGTTAATCGAGGTACCATTCCAAACACAGCTGGTCGCTGCTGAAGTAATAGTAATGCCCCGCTCTTTCTCGTAAGGAAGAAAGTCCATGACACTCTCACCATCATGGGTTTCACCCATTTTGTGAGTTCTTCCGGTGTAAAATAAAATTCTCTCAGTGGTTGTTGTCTTGCCCGCATCAATGTGAGCAATAATCCCTATGTTTCGCATGATTTCCCTACCTTGTTTAAGTATTGCCAAGTCGGCACCCAAAGCATAATGATACACGCGTAAACCGGCTTTGTCAAAGGAATTATGATTAATTTTGTGTAAAGTTTCAGTAAATCATAGCAGGAAATCATTCGGAAATGTTGTCGTCTGGTGGGCTTTTCCGCATTAAGCCAGGAGGTTTGGGGCCTGGGTATTGGAAATAGTTGCATTGAATGCGGCCGTTATAAAGCTTGCGCTTCTTCTCCACAATGCGGCCAAATAGGCGTTCAAACCCAGGATGTGCAGTTAGGACGTAGAATGACCAGGTATCTAGCTTTTTAAACACATCGCTCATTTCACGGTAAAGCTTCTCTACCTCAGTGGTCTCTGACAATCTCTCCCCATAAGGGGGATTGCAGATAATGAAGCCAAATTTATCCTTAGTCATGAGCTCTGATACCGGGGCCTGTTGAAAATGAATGTATTTATCAACCCCAGCCAGCTTTGCATGATAGCGAGCCATACTTATTACATCCTTATCAATGTCGGTGCCTCTAATCTTTAAATCACGCGGTTTAAAAGAATCCCTTGCTTCCTCTACCGCCTTCTTCCAGAGGCCACTCGGTATCACCTGCCACTTTTGAGAAGCGAACTCCCTCTGCATTCCAGGTGCCATATTAAGCCCGATCATGGCCGCTTCGATAGGAATGGTTCCCGAACCGCAGAACGGATCAATCAGCAGCCGGTCAGGGTGCCAGCGCGAAAGGCTGATCATAGCCGCTGCCAGAGTTTCTTTCAGAGGCGCAATGCTTGAAAGCTTACGGTAACCCCGCTTATGCAGGCCTGCCCCACTGGAGTCAATGGTCAAGGTGGCAACATCTTTTAACAAAGCCACTTCTATGGTGTAACGCGGACCATTCTCATCAAACCAGTTGCGGCGGTATTTCTGTTTCATTTTCTCTACGACAGCTTTTTTAACGATGGCCTGACAGTCGGGAACACTGAACAAACCTGACTTGATTGACTTACCTTCAACAGGAAAGCAAGCATTTTCCGGCAGCCAATCGCCCCACGGCAAAGCTTTGGTTTGCTCAAATAGTTCTTCAAAGGTGGTTGCTGTGAACTCACCCATCTTGATCAATACACGGTCTGCACTGCGCAGCCACAAGTTGCTCCTGCAGACAGCCTCTTGATCAGCACTGAAACTGACTCGGGCGTTTTCTACAGTAACATCCTCGTAGCCTAGCCGTTTAACTTCTCGGGCCACTACTGCCTCTAGACCAAAGGTAGCAGTCGCTATCAAATCAACTTTCGACATTTAGCATACTTCACTCCTGAATAGTATTGTGCCACTTTCTGATTATGTCAAATCATGAATGGACAGGCAAGGCTGGCCATCGAAATTGTTCCCAAGCCAATTGCCCAACCTATCCTAACTTGAACTTCGAATCATTGTAGTTTAATCTTTTGTTAATAGTTGACTCTTAACTCACAATAATCGGTAAATTCGAGGAGGAAGCAAATTGCCAGTTAAAATCATTGCTGACAACTGCTGCGATCTACCAGACTATATATTGTCTGATTATAACATCAAACTGGTCCACGCGCTGGTACGCTTTGGTGACCACGAATATCCGCCCGGAAAACCGACCACCTCTGATTTTTATGAAATAATGAAATCATCTTCGATGATGCCCACTACCAGCCAGCCATCACCGGAAGAAGTGAAGGATGTCTATTCCACAGCTCTGGAAGATGGCTCCGAAGTCCTTGCTATACACATGTCATCAGGAATATCTGGTACCTATCAAGGGGCTGTACTGGCCAAGGAACTGCTTGATAACCCACGGCTGCGCCTGGTCGATTCTAAGAAAGCTTCACTCGGCATGGGGCTCATGGTATTGGAAGCAGCAAAAATGGCCAAATGTGGTGAGAATCTAGCATCTATTCTTGCCCGGCTAACAGAAATGCAAACCCGGCTGCAGTGTATATTTTCAGTTGGCAATCTTGAGTATCTCATTAAAGGCGGCCGCATCTCACGAGCCAAAGGTCTCGTAGCTGGAATACTAGATATCAAGCCAGTACTGAGATTTGATGCCGATGGATATATTGTAGCCTATGAAAAGGTACGCGGACATAGAGCTGCCCTACATAGGCTGGTGGAGATAACCGACAAGCTGGGTGTGAACCTGGCCGAACAGACACTAGGCGTGGTTCACAGCGCATGTGATGATGATGCCGAATACCTACGCAAGGTACTCGAAGATAAATACTCGCCCAGAGAAATAATCGTTAGCGAAATCGGTCCAGTAGTAGGCTCTCATGTAGGCCCTGGCTCGTTCTCCGTCTTCTTCGAATCAGATCATCTATGGTGATCCTGAAAGAATTCTTTCCAGTGTTTTGGCAAACCGTTCATCAGCCTCAGTGCTTCGTTTTGCGGGTCCCTTGGTGCGCCCGCC
Source organism: Acidobacteriota bacterium (assembly GCA_050259595.1). Lineage (GTDB taxonomy): Bacteria > Bacillota > Syntrophomonadia > Syntrophomonadales > DTU052 > JBLNAX01. The sequence continues at coordinate 95,025 of JBLNAX010000056.1, forward strand.
AGCCCGCCGCATTTTGGCCTTGACTTCTCTTTCTTCTAACAAGAAATCGATCTTGTCATTCTGGTACTGGCGCCCGTCAGGGCTGATACAAAACGCCCCTTTACCCAGCAGCATCGCTGCCAGCCCCCAGTCCTGGGTCACAGTGATATCACCGGCTGAACATAGATTGATAAGCTTGATATCAGCCTCCTGTGGATCATTTCCCACCACCACATGATGATTCGATTCGATGTTATGATTGAAGCTGGCCACAGTCCATACCTCTACCCCATACTTGGCTGCCAGCTTAAAACATATTTGTAGGACCATTTTCGGACAGGCATCGGCATCGACCAGGATCTTCATGATTCGCCTCTCAGTCTGCATTCATTTTCTGGATTATAACATAAGCCCTCCCCATCTATACGATTCTTGATTTATACTAAACAAGTATTAGTAAGTTTCGGTCCAGTAACCACGTAAAAACATAACACCAGTTAATTATTTGTGGAGGATGACTTGAAAAAAGCAATAATAGCCATACTGGCGATAATATTAATAGTGGCATTGTACTCATTACTGGAGCCTTACCTTCTGGAGGTCAAGCCATATACGATCACCAGTGAACAAATCCCGCCTGCTTTTGACGGTTTATCGATAGTCTTTCTGTCCGATATTCACCGGGGCCCATTTTTCTCTGAAGACCGGGTTGCCAATCTGGTGTACAAGGTCAACGAAATAAACCCGGATATAGTACTGCTGGGTGGTGATTACGTTCATGTTCACAACAGATACATGCCTTCTTGTTTCAGGGAATTAGCAAATCTGAAAACGAAAAACAAATTCGGTGTGCTGGGCAACCATGACTACTACGGAGGTGCGGACCTAACCCGCTATTATATGGCAACAGCAGGCATTCGTTGTCTTAATAACCGCTCTGTCTGGTTAAACAGGGGAAAGCAGCGCATCAAGCTAGGCGGGGTCGGAGATTTGGAAGAGGATGTGCAGGATCTCTCGCCAACAATCAATAATGTAAATGCAAGTGATTATGTCATACTTTTGTCCCACAATCCTGACTACGCCGAGTCAATCACCAGCAATAAGGTGGATCTCGTACTAAGCGGGCATACCCACGGTGGTCAGATTACATTCTTTGGTTTGTGGACACCAGTAAACAAATCTAATTATGGCCAAAAATATCAAACAGGTCTGGTACAGGCTCCGCACACTAAAGTTCTGGTTTCCAACGGTATCGGATCGGTTATCGTACCACTCAGATTCGGTGCCCGGCCACAAATTGTGCAGCTAACCTTAAAACATAAGGATGTGAAAAAGTAGCTCATGGTTTCTTGAATTTTGTGTGCATATCATCATCGTAGCGGTCTACATATAGAGTACCATCGGTATCCAGACTGGCGTAAACCACTTCCTTGACATCCTGAACACCTTGTTTCTCCAGCTCATCCATTAGCCATTCCTGGCTCAACTTCAAGCGCTGCAATGTCTGGGCGATTATTTTTCCCTCTTGTATTACTTCAGCTGCTACTCCCTTGTATTTTGTGGGTATCTTCAAATCCTGCGGAGTAACAGGTTCTATCTGCGATTTCTTCAATACCGAAATCTCCCCATCAGTCTCCAGGATCGCATATTCAACATTCTTTAGCTCGAATGCCCCTTTGAGCCTCAACTGTTCAGTGAGATCCGAGATTTTGTAACGGTTAGCCGCCATATTGCTTTCCAGGATCTTGCCGTTTTTCACAAGTATGGTAGGCTCTCCATCCATCACTTGTGCTAGTTTCCGGTTTTTCAGGCTAATCCACTCAAAAACCAGGGCCAGCCCCACCCATACTCCAAGCCCCAGCCACTGCGGCAGGATCCTATCGGCTGGCATTGTCGACAGGTTGGCGGCGATAGAGCCAATAGTAATGCCGATAATGTAATCGAAGGTCGTGAGCTGTCCCACTGTTTTTTTCCCCAGAATCCGTGTGAATACCAGCATACTAATGAAGGCAAAACCAGAGCGCAGAACGACATTGATTTCTTCGGACACAAAACCACCTCTTTGTACAGTTTTGACTCTAAATGATGGGTTATTCGTCGATATATTTTTAATCTCCTAGTAAAGGGAATAATCAATAAACTATAGCCTCAAATCTCTGTTACTCGTAATTCCAGTGATTCCCTTACCATTTCCATGCCAGGAAGGAACTTGGCAAGAACTGGCGAAAGAATTTAGCAGGGCATCTTCGAGGAGGGAATTTGAATGGCGAAAAAGACTCTAGCAGTAGCAAGCAATAAGGGCGGAGTGGGCAAGACAACTATTGCGATCAATGTTGCATCGATTTGGGGCAGCAGCAGCAAGGTCCTGCTTGTGGACCTGGATCCCCAGCGCAACTCGACTATGGGCGTCGGCTTAAAATCAACTCCAGAAAATACAGTGGCTGAGGTCCTGCAGGGTAAATGCAAGGCTTCCGACGCTATTGTGAGCACTGGCTTTGGATCATTATCTATAATGCCATCCAGCGTGCGCCTGGCCAGTCTGGAAACTGAAGATCTAAAATTGAACAAGCTGGCTGATGCACTTACATCAGTGGAACACAAATATGATACGATCGTAATCGACTGCCCGCCTTCACTAGGCAGGCTAACAATAAACGGCCTGGTAGCGTCTGACCGGCTACTGGTTCCAGTGAAGCCCGGGTTGTTTTCCCTGGCCGGACTGCAGCAGGTCTTCGGCCTGGTGGATGCATTAAAAAACAACAGAATGAACCGCAATCTCAAAGTTCTGGGACTAGTATATAACGAAGCCCCGCTGCGCACTAATGCGTTTAAGCTCATCGACGCCGACCTGCGTGACAGCTATGGCAAGATGCTGTTGAGCAGTTTTATCCCCAGCAACATTAAGATCGTCGAGTCGCAAATGCAGGGCAAACCCATTAATCATTATGACACCAATTCAACTGGCTACCTGGCCTTCTCGGTACTAGCCGCCGAGCTGCTCCGCAAATGGTAAATAGATAAGCAAGCTCTGCATCACCTGTTGTAGATTATTTCATCAGGCCAAAGCTGTCATTTTTTTAATGGCAGCTTTTTTAATGTAATCACAGTTTTCCGCTTTCCTGCGTTATTTATCGGAAGGAAACATTTACTGGGTGCCGAATAGTTAAGATTAGGAAAATTGTATAATATACCTAAACCGGTAATCCCACTGGATGCAGAAAAGAGGTGGCCCTGGTGTCAGCTTCAGATGTAGTATCAAATGCACTCCCGGTATTAGTCATTACTTTAGCTATGATCGGATTGAACCTGGCGGTCTCCTTGCTGACTGCCTGGCACGTCCAAAGATATTATGAGAAAACAAAGACGACCGAATTAGCTGTATACCGTTTGAATATCATCAAACGGTACATCGGGTTTCCGGTGCTGATCATATCTATCCTCTATGGAACCCAGTTGATCGTGCCCTATGCCGACAAACTGGACATCGTCGGCAAGGTTTTGGTGGTTGTTTTCCCTCTCGCACTGCTGTGGTCAGTCACCATCAGCAAATTATATATCCTACATAGCATTCAAAAGAAGATCAATCCCAGCGATGTTCCGTTTAGAAAGCAGATAGCCGCTCAAACCCGTAGCCTGACTCTTATCAGCATCCCAGCGGTCATTTTTGCGGTTTTTCTAATATTCCCCCCGCAAAGAATGAACGGCCAGGTGGAATTTGGTCACTTAACGATTCCTGTCATCTATACTATCCTGCTCCTGATGTATACCTTCATCCTGCCCCAGTTTCGAATTAAACTTCTAAAAGTCGCCTCGATGGGAACTTCGGTCATGTATACCCGGCTGCAGATTTTCCTGCAAGATCACGGGATTGATAATGCACAGATCTATGTATGGCAGACTGGAAAAAGCAAGATCGCCAACGCCTTGGTAATCGGCTACACCAGGGTTTCAGTCTTCCTCACCGACCACCTGCTCGACAACTTATCAATGGATGAGATCGAGTCAATTCTAGCCCACGAAGCCGGCCACATCAAGAATCATGACTTGTGGATCCGGACCGGGCTGGCCCTGGCCTCAGCGCCTCTGGTCTTTATAGCCGGGTTGCTGTTGAACAAATATGCGGTCGGGAGATCCATATACTTTGACTTTCTTGTTATCATCATCCTGGTTGTTCTATACTTTAATCTCTTTTTTAGATACTTCACCCAACTGCATGAGCTTCACGCTGATGAATATGTAATTAAGTCGGGGATCGACCCGAAGATATATATCGCCGCATTGTACAAACTGGCCAAGTTGAATCAATCCGTTATGCGGTTCAACAAAATCGATGAGAAATTTCAGACCCATCCTTCGGTGGCTAAAAGAATCCAATGGGTGATGGAGAAGGGCATTGTTTCGGATCTAGAATTCACGGAAATTCGGATCATGGCTGACATCTTGTTGAGGTAACAAGATCATGCGTGAGAAGTTGTCATTGCCAGGTGGGTCCCATTTGGCTTGGGACAGTGCACATCTTTGAAGGTCTGAATGGCCCAGTCGGTCCACTTTTGGTCAAGCCAGGTAATAGTTACGATGCACATCTTATCCTGGCCTAGAATCTGCCCGCGTAATATCCAGTATTCAGGCTCGTCATTGTCGCCGCATAGGTAGTATTTGGCTTTGAAACGCAACCCCGGCGCTTCATGATCTATCGATTTTTCCCCTGGCATATCCGGCCGTGCCAAAGAGTTGACAAACTCCTCGCCCGCACCACGATACGCGGTCAGTCGGAAATTTCGATCGACATCCCAGTATACGAAGCCTTCATCTTCCTCGTCAGATCGGAAGGAACCGGGCAGTTTGACCTGCCACTCACCAGGCAGCGATATGATCACATCCCGTCTCCGGTATCCAATGGGAAACGGGTATTTAAAATCAGGCCCCTCTATTCTTAAGCATTCTAACCCAGAGAGTACAGAGACTTCCTTCCATGCGAATAGCGGCAAAGCGATATGTGAATCAAGCTTACGAGCCTGACCCAGGTGATACAGGATTCGCGAAGCCATCTCCACCTCATCTTCCATCCTGGTCTCGACCCAGTGGAAGTCATTCCACATGAGATATAGTGCCGCTCCGCGATGAAACAGCGCGTCACGGTCGGGATTGTACCAGATAAAATATTCACTGGCAAACTCTTCAATACCGTCGTAGAGCCCCAGCAGCTTATCAAGCTCCTCAAAAGTAAGATCGCCCATTGGAGTAGCTACATTCTTGGCACTAAAAGGCCGCCATGACCCGATTGGCCACGATATAAGGTAATTGGTCTGCTCAGCGCTCCTGACATATTCCGTTACCGCCTTCAACCATGAATGATGCTGGGCACGAAGATCATCAAAATCGCGATGGTCCCAGTAAGATGTATCATCCTCCACCAGCAGATCCAGTTCCAGCCTGGTCGCCATAACATCTAGGAAGTCAACCACTGCTTTGTGAAAACCAGGTCCAGCCACACTGGTGCGGGCATGCCCTTTGATCTTTCCTTCGACCAGGTTCATATTCAATACCCCGGTGGGACAGAATTCCACCAGAAAATCCTCATCATCACGGGCAAAACCATATTCGAACTTCTCCGCCAGGCACTGGAGTATTCTCTCCAGCCTCTCTTGGGAAAGCTTTTTGCCCCAGATTTTTCTCTTTAAACGTCCTTTAAAAGTTAGATCGAGTCCCATGTTCCCTCCAGTATGATGGCGCGCTTCCTATAATCAGGCTATTCCAAAATGTTTGGTCATAATCCTGGTATATCTTATATCGAGAAACTCCTTAAATAATCTTATAACTAAAATGCGCTTTGTGTTCCGCCCCTCTGATATAATATCGATATCTATGTAAGAAAGGAAGGATATTGTGAGTCAAAATCCCACTGTAACAATTACCATGGAAAATGGAGCCCAGATAAAAGCTGAGTTATATCCTGAAATAGCGCCGGAAACGGTAAAGAATTTCGTAAATCTAATAGAAAAAGGTTTCTACAACGGTGTGATTTTCCACCGTGTAATACCTGGCTTTATGATCCAGGGCGGCTGCCCCCAGGGAACTGGAACCGGAGGCCCCGGACATACGATCAAGGGAGAATTCTCTTCGAACGGATTCGAAAACAATCTAGTCCATGACCGGGGTGTGCTGTCAATGGCCCGTAGTGCCGTACCGGATTCAGCGGGCTCTCAGTTCTTCATCATGGTCAAGCGTTCACCACATCTGGATGGAGATTATGCAGGGTTTGGCAAGGTCGTCGAGGGCTTAGAAGAAATCGATAGGATCGTCAGTGTCGACCGGGACTTCCGTGATAAACCAGTAGAACCGCAGCGTATAGCCGAGGTCACTGTGGAGACTTTCGGAGTCGAGTACTAACAAAACCCCGCCAACCAAGCAAAACATAATGGGGACACACCTTGCATCTTACAAGGTGTGTCCCCATTTATCGCGATTTTTGCTCTATCCTCTCGAGCAGCTTTAATAGGTTTTGCTCTGCCACCTGCAAATACTCAGCTTGACCAAGCATATATTCAGCAGATTGAATGTACCTTCCTGCCACTATTTCACTTCCGCAGTTCTTGATCAACTGCTCGATACTATCTCGCGAATACTCCAGGTGAAACTGCAGGCCTATGACTCGTCCATTGTACTCAAAAGCTTGATTAGGGCAGGCTTCACTGCCAGCTATTCTAACAGCTCCCTTGGGTATGGAGAAGGTGTCTCCGTGCCATTGAAATACTATCAAACTAGGGGGAAGCGCACTGAATACCTCTGATCTTATGCCATCGGAGGTCATTGCTACCGAAAACCACCCAATTTCCTGATGTTCATTGCGTGTGACCTCAGCCCCCATTACCCGAGCTATCAATTGAGCACCCAGACATAAGCCCAGCACTACTTTTCCCGCCTCAATGGCCTTCCTAATAAACTGCTTTTCCGGCATGAGCCAGGGATATTTATCGTCCTCGTCAACATTCATCGGCCCGCCCAGAATTATCAGCCAGTCGAATTCTCCGATTTCTGGAAACCATATTTGTTTATAAAATCTGGTACATGTCAGATAGTGACCTTTATCGGTTGCCCATACCTCAATATTGGCTAAATCTTCAAAAGGTACATGCTGCAAGTAATGAATCCTCATCTTACACCTCGTTTAAACAGTCATTTACTATCCCATAATCTTCTCCATGGCCGTCCAGTGACCTTCAGCAAAATATTCGTGGAACAAATCAATTATAAAAACAGTCATTCTTACTAGGTGTTTTTTAGGGAGGTAACTTCGTTTGCTGATTCTGCCAGATTATATCGTTCCTGATTTGAAGGTCGTTTTCATTGGCTACAATCCTGGCGAAAGGTCGGCTGCCGTTCAGCATCACTTTGCCGGTCGCAATAATGCTTTCTGGCGCCTGCTCTTCGATTCGGGCCTAACCTCACGCCTCTTTACCGCTGAAGAAGACAGTTTCCTGATCAAGGAAGGGTACGGCCTGACCAATATCGTTGAACGCTCTTCCAACAGCAGCTCTGACCTATCGGAGGCTGAAATGCGGCAGGGTGCGAAATTCCTACGCCAAAAGCTCGCCTTATTCCAGCCTCGTATCGCATGCTTCCTGGGCAAGGACATTTACCGCTTTTATACTGGATTGAAGAGAACAGCACCCGTGGAGTATGGACCAGTGCCAATTGATCAAGATATCATGATTTTATTCGTAGCCCCTAATCCTAGTGGGCGCAACGTCATCAAATACGAACAAAAGCTGGCCTCTTTCAGCCAGCTAAATGATATTGTTCTGAATTCGCAGGCGTAAGGAAATCCCGTGATTGACCGCTGCTCATCAGGCGCAAGCGCCAGATTCGATTCCATCGGCATTAGGCGATACAACTCGCCGTCAAACGGGATTTCTGAAACAACGCAGATATTCACTTTTTTTCATCAGCCTGAGTTACTTCTTCTGTTCGGCCAGTTCTTTCTGATATGCCTTCCAGCCCGGACACCATTTGGTATGCCAGCGCCACAGCTTGGCTGAGAAAGTATTGGGGTTCTGCTCGGACTTAGCCCGCCATTTACAGTTCTCACAATTGGAACTCATATTGATCCCCCCATTTTCTAATCCATTATTGATTCTTTCACTTTATAAATGATTAAGCAATAATCAAACCAAAATAAATAACCAGGCCTATCCTCTAGGGACAGACCCGGTTCTATATATGAACGCCTAAGCGCTTGCTGTCTGCACCTCACTAGGTACAGGCATCTGTTCTACTACTACTTGAGAACTCATAGTTTTATCGGTCATGCCTTTTACCAGGTCGTTCATGTCGATTCCAGTAACGCTTTTTACCATCTCCGGAGCCGTCGCCATGAGAGTTGTCACATAGTTGCTGAGCCGGGCTGCCCCCTGGCCAGTTCCTGTATCAACTACGGTCAGTTTGTCGATGGCCAGGAAAGGTTCGGCGATCCTGCCAGCTAGTTCAGGCAGCATCTTCACGATTATGTCCAGTACCGCTGCTTGACCGAACTTCTCGAAAGCCTCGGCCAGTTTCTGTTTGGCCTCCGCCTCAGCCAGTCCACGCAGCCTGGTCACATCTGCTTCAGCAGTACCTTTAGCCCGCTCCGCATCGGCAATGGCTAAGCCTTCAAGTCGCTTCTGTTCGGCATTACCTTTAGCCTCGGCCTCGATTCGATACTGCAGGGCCTCGGCTTCTTTCATCTTTTTCATTTTGTCAGCTTCAGCAGCCTGCTCTACCGCATATCTATCAGCGTCGGCTTTCTTTTTAACCTCGGCATCAAACTGCATCTGACGGCGGGAGACTTCTTTATTCTGCAGGTCGATCTCCCGGTCTTTGCGCACCAACTCGATCCTCATCTGTTCTTCAACGACCGTCTGCTGCGAACGAGCCTGCTGTGCCGCATAAGCCTGATCAGCATCTGCTTTAGCCACATCTTGTTCTTTCTTGAACTCGGCTACTTTCAGTTCTTTTTCCTTGACCGCCTCTGCGATCTTGGTATCACGCAGCAGCTCGGCTTTAGTGCCTTCCTCATCAGCCTGCGCTCTCTGGATACGCGCATCGCGTATGGCCTGGGCTTCCCCTATTTCCGCGTCTCTTTTTACCGCTGCGATCCGCGGTTTACCCAGAGCATCCAGGTAGCCCTGCTTATCGCGCACATCTTTGATGGTAAATGATACTATTTGCAGACCCATTTTTTTAAGATCGTTAGCCGCTACTGCCTGAACTTCCTGGGCGAACTTATCCTTGTTGCGGTACACTTCCTCTACAGTCATTGTCCCCAGGATCGCTCTTAAGTGCCCTTCCAGGACCTCCTGAGCCTCGATCCTCAGCGCCTCGGTCGGCTTACCCATAAACTGCTCAGCCGCTGTCGCAACATCCTCGACCGAACCACCTATTTTAATGATCGCTACTCCATCAGCTAGCACGGGGACCCCTTGCTCGGTATAGACCTCAGGGGTACTTAGATCCAGCTTGTGTGACAACAGCGAAACAAACTGAGCCTGCTGGAATATGGGCAGAATAAACGCGCCGCCCCCGCGGACTATCTTGATCTTGCGCCCCTGATCGTCGTCATACACATGCCTGGAGCCCAGGAAAGAACCCGTCACAATCATTGCTTCATCAGGACCTACCGTTTTATACCTAGCCCAGAAAGCCAGACCCAGAACGATAACTACGGTAATCACTATCGCCGGTACAGTAATAACATCAAACATTAATATCCACTCCCTTATTCATCTTTGTAGCGGAACACATAGAGTATTCCATCTTCGACTTCGCCAACTACCACTCGGATGCCGGATGGCAGCTCTTCCCCGTCTATGCTGCAAGCAATGTGGTTGGTATTACTGACCCCTACCTTGACCAGAACCTCTCCACACCCCTTGGTTGGAACTGTTGTTATGACCGTGGCAATTTTGCCCTCCAGATCGCGTATAGAATAGCCGGTTGAGTTTTCGGCATTTTTCATCGGTTTTAAGTAAAGAAAGTACACTGACAATGAGAGTAATATTGCTATTATTAGTGAAATCAATGCCACCGGCGTAGGCTTCAAGGATGTATGCTGCATCAGCATCACACCTGCTCCACCAAAAGTGGTGATGCCCCCAACTAATACCATCGGACTAAGAAAGTCCAGGTGATCGAATGATAAAGAATGCATGAAACCGCCAAACACATCACCGAGCAGGTCACCAAACACGATGGTCACCAGGGCAAACAGCGCCCCTCCTATTAGACAGCCAAAATAAACATGATCCATAATGTCACCTCCCTTGTTGACCTGCGCCGGGTAGAGTCGCTTACGATACTGGCTCCAAGTTCAACCGGGCTTTTAGTTCTTCGAGTTCGCGTTCGATATCACTGTCATTCAAGGAAGCTAATTCATCATCAAGGGCTTTGGCCAGCCCGGTCAAGTCAGCCGCCACCTGGGCCTCTGCTTCCATCTGCATTACTTTGTTCTCCATGCGGTCAAAGCCGCGCCGGCCATTGTCAGAACTGAAACTCCCAACGATCCCGGCAATATTCTTCTGGGCTTGAGCGGCCTGCGCCCGGGCTGCCAGGGTATCTCGTTTAGCCCGCAGTTTTTCATATTCGTCCTTCATCTCCCTTAGCTGAGTTTTTAAATGATCTGCGGTCTCGCCACTCTTTTCATAGTGCGCCCGATAGTCTGTAGCTCGTGCATTATGTAACTTCTTGTCCTCCAGAGCCCGTCTGGCCAGATCCTCACGCTCCTGGCGCAATGCTTCCAGAGCCTGAGCCTCACGTTTTTCTACCGCCACTGTAGCCTCCTCATACTGAGCCTTGAACTTGCGGACTACTACCAGCTGCTTGGCCAGGGCTCCCTCCGCATCTGCAATATCATCCTCCATATCCAGCAGGTACTGGTTCAGTAGTTTGATCGGGTCCTCCGCCTTGTCGAGTGCTGCGTTCACATTGGCTCTGATGTTGTCACCGATCCTTTTGAATAAGCTCACTATTAGTCACTCCTTTCAATTAGTTGAGATGTCCCTTGTTCCCGGATCCATATCCTCCTCTCGAAAAGCTCAGGTCCCTCGAACAACTTAACTATATCACCGGTTTATCGTTACCACAATTGCTAGTTTATATTACTACGTGCGGCCGTTTTTGGTACATGTTCATTTCACCTAATTATGTTTGATTCTCTAACCTTTTCGTGTTATATCGCGTTTTATCGTAACAATTAACCTTGCATGTAGTTTTCATTACTGTATAATGGTTGCAGGAGGTGCTCAGATGCGTTTTAACAGAGAACAGTTGGAAAGAATGGTTTGCGAAGCAACTCACCCGGAAATGAACCTAGCCGACATGCCTGATCTAGAATTGTATGTAGAGCAGTTGACCTCCTTGTTGGAAAGCAAGCTAGGAATATGCCGGCGGGGAGAAGATGACAAGGTCATTACCAAAACTATGATCAATAATTACACCAAAGCAGGACTTTTGATGCCGTCACACAATAAAAAATACGGTAAAGACCATATGATCCTACTTCTGCTAATATATAATCTCAAAAACATCCTATCGATATCGGATATTAGGAGCCTTTTTGGTCCTGTCCTTAACGATATTTCATCACGTGATGACGATATCATGTCACTGGCTGAGATTTATACCACTTATCTGGATCTGAATCAGATCAATTTTGATAACTTTTACAACAGTTTTCTCAACAAAATAGACCTGATTAATGATAAAACCGCCGATATGCCAAAAGAAAACAAGAATCAGGCTCAGCTTTTTCTTTTTGTGCTGATGCTGGTAGCTCAGGCTAATACTCAGAAGCGGTTGGCAGAGAGGATCATTGATGACTTCTTCAAGCCCAAGGAACATGGAGGTATGAGTGATGAGTGACCGGCAGAGCGCAGCCCGCGATGTTGTATTTAAAACATTGCTATTCTACATTCCGGTTGAGGTCATTTTTTGGATGATAATACCCTTACTTATCGGCCATAATGGTGTTAATGAGTTTATAAATATGGGTATCGCAGGGTTAATTGGTGGTTTAATATTAGCATTTATGAATGTACAGTTAACGTTTAAACGCTTTCTTAACCCGGATTCTGACACTAAGACAATCTTGAAGGAAGAAATAAGAAAGCACCAATTATATGGGGTCATTCGGGCCTTCCGCACAAAATCTATTCTTTTAACTACTATTACGTCCATAGTTGTATTCGGGCCTCTGCCAGTTTATGTTTTGATGATTCTTAATCCATATACTATGCTAATCTCAGCACTTTGCATGGGTGCCGCCGGTGCCATTTCATCATGGCTTAATGCTGACTATGTTACTAGGAAGTTGATTATTCCATTAGCAAAGGAGTTAAATCTATCTAATGAATGATCAGGATGCTAAAACCAAATCACAGAGACTGTCAGTTATCATTACTATAATCTATGAGCTGATCGGGATCTTTTCTTTCGTATTATTCTGGTGGATAGGAAGGGATGATCTGCTCAACTTATCGCGAGTGGTCTTTGCCGGTATGATCGGCGGCATGGCCGTTGGTCTTTTATCGTCCAGTCTTTCTGTAAAGAAACTGTTTTCCGAATCCATAGATGAAGCTGTATTGATAAAAGAAATAAAAGAAGAAGGCCTGCAGAAGTTTGCAGGCCGGTTTCAATCCAGGACTATAATTATAAATACGATTGCATTTCCCATTTTCCTGATGCCGGTGTTGATGTGGGTGACCCATTCTCTAAGTACCCCCCAAGTATGGTTGAAGGGATTTCTATGCCTTGCTCTGGGCGGATTAATCGCGTCGATCATTCATGCCCGATATGTAATAGTTCGCTTCATCACACCAATGGCTGATCAATGATATTTATTTCAGTGAGTGTTTCTGAATGAAATTCAGGTAATCCTGGCCGGCTTGCGTGGGTATTTCCAGCATTGGCATATGACCGACGTTTTTGTAGATAACCTGCTCATGGTTTTTGATTCCCTGCTCGAAAACCGGAACACTTGATACATCCAAGATCCGGTCTTTGTCCCCCCACATGATGAGCACCGGAGCCTCGATCTTGTTCAGCATCGGCTGCAGCACATTGAGGTCGTTATTCAGGTCGGCAAAAATCTTGGCATTGAACTCCTTATGTTCGTAAGCGTTTAGGCCCATTTGCTTTTTAAAGCTGCCCGGCATCCAGGGTTTATTCACAAACCCAAAACTGAGCAAGCGGTCAAAGTCATCAGGCGAGTTCACCAGCAGAGGGTTTTTGCCCTTGTCTACTTCCTGTAGGAATTCGCTTTTATGAGGTGAATTTACTCCAGCCGCATCAATTAGGCAAACGCTCAGTACTTTATCTGGGTGTTGAGCCGCGTAGATACCCGAGATTTCTCCGCCCATGGAATTGCCGGCGATATGAAACTTATCAAGTTTTAAGACCTCGACAAACCGGTGCACGCGATCGGTCTGACTCAACCAACCATAGTCTTGCCCCTGTATCCTGGTGCTTTCGCCAAAACCAGGCAGATCCAGTGCGATAACACGATATTTGGATGTTAATGATCTGGAAAAACGGGTCCAGTTGTCTTTATCCCCGCCAAACCCATGGATAAGTAAAATCTTCTCCCCCTGGCCACCTTCTAAATAGACAACGCGGTGGTCGTCAACCTGGACTGATTTCGTCTCCAGCCCTGACATGGTGCGCTCGGCCTGACTGCCATACTTGAACATAAGACTCGGAGAACCCAGATAAACCGCCAGAATACCTATTAGAAGCACAGCCAGTATCCCATATAACTTTTTCATAATCCCCCTCCTCATAACAATACATAACACATTATTATTTTCATTACTATGTTTATATTAGTCCTATATTAAAAAAGAGCCAGTCACATCGGCAAAAAAGATTCTTCCATCATAAGACATTGAGTACAAATGTTTGCATGGTCCGCACTGTTGTTTTACCCTTGTCCGGCTTGACTCGACCTCTAAGAATAAGCTTCCTCTTCAAATCAATGAAGCAATTGATTATAATAAGGACGGACATACGGACTTGATAATTGAGTTCAACACTAAAACGCTGGCCACTAAATTGACGCCACTTAGCCCTGATGATCAGCGGGTCCAGCGTAGCTTTGAGATCAAGGACGCTAAGTCTGTGCGGATCTTGCTTAAGAATCCTATTGATTTATAACAACTTACGGGTGATTCATACACAACATGGTTCCGAAGCAAGAATTCTTCAGTTTGAACGTAAAGGAATATAGTAACCTGATATCGAATGCGATATAATCCGAAAAGGGGGTACGTTTTATTGTTTGGTTTTAGAAATAGGTTTCGCATATACGTCTTATGTTTTGCATTCCTGACAGCGTTGACATTGTTTATATCCGGCTGCGGCGAACCGAAACTTGGAACCTGGACCGCGCCTGACGGATCCAAATACAAAGGTTATTTGCTCAATGATGTTCCGGAGGGAAAAGGGGAACTGGTCACACCTAATGGTATCAAGTACGTTGGTGAATTTAAGAATGGTAAATATGATGGCAAAGGCACACTGACCCAGCCTGGCGGCAGTAAGTATGTAGGTGATTTTAAGAATGGTATGTTCAACGGAAAAGGTGTGTGGACAGACGAGAAGGGTGTAAGAACCACTGGTGAGTTCAGGGATAATAGTATAGTCAAACGTACATTAGTAGAACCACCACCTGTCAAATGGAAGGAAAAAAAGGGTAAAGCCCAGGTTGATTTCTAAAAAAGCCGGTTTCCCGGCTTTTTTCATTTCTCTTAGCTTTTCCTTACTCGCTCTTCTGCACCTTAGCCCAAGTATCGCGTAGTCCGACAATCCGGTTGAACACCATTTTATCACCCGCTGTATCTTTCTGATCGATATTAAAATATCCATGACGCAGGAACTGGTAGCGACTGCCGGGAGCGGCATCTTTCAGACTAGGCTCTATCAGACACGATTTCAGTTCAGTTAATGATTCGGGGTTCAGCCTGCTTTTGAAATCCGTAGCCTCGCCATCATCAGCTTCCCCCACTGCACTGTCATCAAGCAATAGATAATCATAGAGCCGGACTTCAACCGGTATGGCCTGAGCTGCTGAAACCCAGTGCAGGGTCCCTTTGACCTTGCGGCCGGCATTGGGGCCGCCGCTCTTGGTCTCAGGATCATAGGTGCAGTGCAGTTCCACAATATTGCCTTGGTCGTCCTTAACGACTTCTTCGCATTTGATGATATAGGCATTTTTCAGGCGCACTTCCTGGCCAGGAGCCAATCGGAAGAACTTTTTGGGTGGATCCTCCATAAAGTCATCCTGCTCGATGAAGAGTTCTCTAGAAAAAGGCATAGCCCTGGTCCCCATCTCCGGGTTCTCTGGGTTATTCTCCGCTATCAGTTCTTCGATTTGATTCTCAGGATAATTGGTCAATACTATCTTCAATGGCCGCAGTACCGCCATCACCCGCGAGGCTTTGGTATTTAAATCTTCACGGATGCAGAACTCCAGCAAACCCATATCCACTGTACTGTTAGCCCGCGCCACCCCGATGCGCTCACAGAAATCACGAATCGACTCCGGTGTATAACCACGCCTGCGTAAACCAGAAATAGTCGGCATGCGCGGGTCATCCCATCCGCTAACATAGCCCTCTTCCACCAACTGCCGCAGGTAGCGTTTGCTCATAATGGTCCGAGTAAGATTTAGCCGGGCAAATTCGATCTGCTGGGAATGGAATATACCCAGAGACTCTAATACCCAGTCATAAAGCGGCCGGTGATCCTCGAACTCCAGCGTGCATATCGAATGTGTGATGTTTTCCAATGAATCCTCTATGGGATGGGCGTAATCATACATAGGATAGATGCACCATCTGTCACCAGTCCTGTGATGCGGAGCTTTGACGATCCGATACAATACCGGGTCCCGCATGTTGAAGTTGGGAGAGGCCATATCTATTTTCGCTCTCAAAGTCCTCGACCCATCGTCAAACTCACCGTTTTTCATACGCTCAAATAAGTCCAGATTCTCTTCGATCGAACGGTTGCGGTAGGGGCTTTCCTTACCTGGTTCAGTAATTGTCCCCCGGTACTCCCGCATCTCCTGTGGGGTCAAGTCGCAGACAAATGCCTTGCCGTCTCTGATAAGCTTAACTGCGAATTCGTACATCTTATCGAAATAATCTGAAGCATAGAACAGTCGGTCCTGCCAATCGGCTCCCAGCCATTTGACATCCTCCAGAATGGATTCTACAAACTCTACTTCCTCTTTGCTGGGGTTGGTGTCGTCGAACCGCAGGTTGAACAAACCACGGTTAGCCACTGCCAAGCCATAGTTCAGGCAGATCGACTTGGCATGTCCGATATGCAGATAGCCATTAGGCTCGGGCGGAAATCTGGTGTGCACCTGGCCCCCCCACTTATCAGCGCCCTTATCCTCATCGATAATATTTTGAATGAAATTGGTCGGCTTGTTCTCAGTCATCATATTTCTCCCTCTAAGTAAGTATCCCCCCGTAGAACGGGACTGCGTGCTTTAAATTATATAATACTGCAATATTCACCAAACGTCATGCCAGTGAAATTCACAAGCTCTTTAAAAACTCGTCGATCCGGTCCATGCCTTCTTTGATGTTCTCGATCGAGTTCGCATAGGAAAAGCGGATATATCCCTCACAGTTATCCCCAAAATCGATGCCAGGAGTGACTGCTACTTTAGCCTCCTCCAATATCTTAAAAGCCAAAGAATATGAATCAAGTGTGTACTTCTTAACATTAGCCAATGCATAAAAAGCCCCGGTTGGTTCATGTTTAGTGGCAATCCCCATGGCCTGCAGTCGTGAAAGAAGATAGCGGCGCCTATCATCATAGGTGGCCACCATGTCAGCTACGAACTTATCACAGTCCCGCAGAGCAGCGATTCCCCCGGCCTGTACAAAGGAAGAAGCACAGATAAAGAGATTCTGCTGCATCTTTTGGATTACCCGCACATACTCCGGTGGAGCGATCACATAGCCCAGCCGCCAACCGGTCATAGCATAGAGCTTGGAAAAACCGTTGATAACAAAGGCCCTGTCAGTATATTCCAGGATGGTGTGCTCCTCGCCTTCATAGATCAGACCATTGTATATCTCATCAGAAATGATCATCTGCTCCAGATCGGCTGCTGCTTGGTAATCCCGAGCCGTGAAAACCGCACCGGTAGGATTAGAGGGGGTATTGATCATGACGGCACGGGTCAGTGAACTGATTTTCTCTTTTATGTGTTCTGGTTTGTATTTGAATCCATCTTCCTCATAAACTGGCACGAAAACCGGCTGTCCATCCAGCATCTTGAGAAAGTTAGGATAGCATGCATAATAGGGGTTGGGCATGATCACTTCCTCACCTTGCTGCAGTAGCGCGGAAAAGATCAGTAGCATACCAGGGGAAGTACCGGAAGTGACGATGATCTGTTCAGGAGAAACCTGCACCCTATATTTTCTTAGATAGTAGCAGGCAATTTCCTCGCGCAGTTCGATCTTGCCCAGGCTGTGTGTATAATGCGTATCATCAAGGTCCAAAGCGCGACGGGCTGCTTCTTTTACCGGCTCCGGGGTAGGAAAATCTGGCTCCCCCACCTCCAGGTGGATAATGCTGGCCCCGGCCGCCTCCATAGCCTTAGCCTTTTCCAAGACCTCCATAACAATGAACGGAGATATATTTTCAGCTCTTGAAGATATAGGCGATATATTCATGGATATGATCATCTCCTTCATCAAATATAGATAAAATCTTTATGTGCCAGCTGGAAAATATCTCTCAACGGCTTCCCTCACATCAGTGAGCCAGGCCAGGCGTTCCTCCAGTGTGCTGGTCGCCACTACGCTGTACATTTTGCGATAGAAAAGGCTGACTTTGCAAAAACCGAAAATACAGTCGCGCCAAATATGCTCCAGCGGGTCCCTGAACACGATCAGCTCGCGCTCACGCGGAGTATCGGAGGTATTGAAAACCATCGCGGTGCGCATCTTCAATTTCCCGTCAGGCACCCCTTCACCATTGTCCCCTTCCTTAAAAGCATAGGCAACTCCGGGGCGAAATACTCTATCCACCCACCCTTTCAGGATCGCTGGAGGCTGTCCCCACCAGTTGGGGTGTACTATAACTATACCATCGGTATTGGCTAACTGGCGGCAGTGCTCCTGTATTGCTGCACTTAGGCGCCCGTTTTTAGGTATCTCTTCCGCAGTGATGACTGGGTCGAACTTTTCGGCATAAAGATCGTGGAAAACCACCTCATGGCCATTGTCCTTGAGTGTTGCCACCACCACCTCAGCAATTGCATGGTTGAGACTCCCTTTACGCGGATGACCAAGGACCACCAGCACATTCATCCAGAGACACCTCCTGATATCCTATAGATTTCGCACCTGCCATAGCTGCATGACACGCTGAAAAAAGCCGTAGCGACGATAAAAGGCCAGTGCCCGCTCGTTCTCCGGCAGCACATTTACGGTCTTAAGCTCCACCTTATTCCCATCCATCCACTGTAAGGCTTTTCGTATCAGCACATCACCAATGCCCTTACTCCGGTACGCGGAGGCGATGTATATAGAATCGATTTCCCCTACGTTGTTAGGATTGATCGAGCTTATGCAGTAACCTATCGCTAATCCTGTGTCAGAATCGTGAGCCACATCCACCCGCAGTTGACCACTATCAGCCTTCTCTAAAAACGCCCTCTGCCTCTCATCAAAAGACCGGGTCGCAAAATAATTAGAGAAGTATCGCGATATACTGCCGTGATGTCGGTTCAGTTCCCCCCACAGCTCGGCAATAGATTCCAGCATATCAGCTCCACCCGTAAGGTATATTACATTTTTAATAGTTGTCATTCCCTTCTGGCTTGTTTAATTGGCGAAACCTTTAACAAGGCTGGGTTATTATGGATAAGTATATACCAAATATGCCATAAAAACGAACCAAACCCCTCAGTAACTTTACAAATAAAGTTCTCTTTGGATAAGAAACGCCTGGTATGAGCATAGTACAGCCTGAGGAAGAATAATTGGTGGTGTGATATGCCTTCGATTACTTTTTATCGAATCTATGAAACCGGCACAGACGAGATCGACATGGCGCTCCTGGAGCAGAAGTTAGCCCAGGATCATTCGATTGCGCGCGCTCGCTTTTCACGGGTCAAGACCAAGTCAATAATCATGGAGATCCCCCCGCTGCTAGTTAGCCTGGCCCCCTACCAGTCTCAAAATGGCAGGATAGAGTTTACTGCCCGGGCCAAGATTTTTGATATCGGAGCAGTCAGCATAACCCTTAGACATGAGATCATTACTGATGCTCCAATCAAACACATAGAGGAGATCGCCTTACAGTTCGGTGAGCAGGATGGCCTCGACGATGTATTCTCACATTATTTAAGGGTTCTGGAAGCCACATTAAGCCCGCATTTGGGCAGTCTGCAGATAAATCCCGCATTCTACGAAGACTATACGATCGTACGGGTGGAAAGCCGTCACCAATGTCCAGACCCGGTCACAGTTCTTATGAGTGAACCAGTCAGTTTTAGTTCACAGATGCGCGATGAGATCATGAAAAATTCCCTGAGCTATAGCGAGGATGACTTCGCTATTATCTCCTATGACAGTGCCCTGATCTGCGATTCTGAGGACCCGAGCGATCTCATGGATCTGATCGAATTTGCCAATGTGCAGCTGCTGGAACTTAGATATTATGACGACCGGCTGACCCGGCAGATGGCTAAGATGTATGATGATATAGAGTCTGCTCACCGAATGCCCGGATTCAGGCGCATCAAACAATATCATCTCATCATGAGCCAGCTCATGAAAGGCTATGCCGAAGTGACTGAGACCACTGAAAAAATCAACAATCTTATAAAAATAACCGAAGACATTTACTACGCCAAAATATACGAAACCACGCTCAAAGTCCTGAGATCCCATCAATGGACGGAAAGCGTGGCTCGAAAAATCAATGTAATTTTACAGAACTATACCATGCTCAGCAATGAAGTGAATGTGCAGCACTCAAACTTCTTAGAGTGGACAATCATACTGCTGATCGCACTAGAGTTTGCCCTAGCCATTTGGCAGAGCCTGCGGTGATCCTAGTCTGGATTCCGATTCTCCTCATCGGTCTTCTTCCGCTTGCTTTTAAGCCGCGGTAAATTGCGTCCGGCGTAGATCTCCTGCATCTCTTTTTTGATCTTTTGCTTGATCTTCTTTTTATCGCCCGGTTTTAACTCTTCTTTATCAGCACCGAACAGATAGTTGTCCAAATCGAAATCCTTAAGAATCATCTTGGTGTGGAAAATGTTTTCTTGATATACATTAACATCGATCATCTGATAAAGATTCTTGTACTTCTTAGATATAAAGTTTTGGATAGAGGTTATCTTGTGATCAAGATATAATTTCTTGCCGGTCAAATCGCGGGTAAATCCGCGCACTCGATAATCCATTATCGCTATATCCGGGTTAAAGCTATCGATAAGATAGTTCAATGCCTTCAATGGGGAAATCTGTCCACATGTTGAAACATCTATATCTGCCCGAAAAGTGCTGACCCCTTTATCTGGATGACTCTCTGGGTAGGTATGCACGGTAATGTGACTCTTGTCCAGGTGAGCCACCACGGCGTCATTAGAGGCTCTGCCTTTACCCTTTTCTGGCTTTTTACAGCTGCCATCATCTTCGGCTACCAGAATCGTTACGCTGGCACCCTGTGGGTCATAGTCCTGCATAGCGATATTCAAGACCGTAGCCCCAATAATATCGGCCACATCGGTAAGGATACGGGTCAGACGCTCGGCATTATATTCCTCATCCACATATTCGATATACTCCTGCCGATGTTCAGGTTTAGTTGCATAACATATGTCGTATAGATTGAAGCTCAATGTCTTGGTCAGATTATTAAATCCGTATAATTTGAGCTTCTTTTTAATCGGTTTTATTTCCATTAAACAACCTCCCCTGGCCGGTTTATGTCGCATGTTGACGTTTTGTTGATCAACCATGCTAATTTATCATATACCCGGACAGGCAATAGTGCAACACCCGGCGGCTGTAGTTTTTATACAATTTTTTTTACCAGTTTGACATGGATAGCCGCCCCTTTGACCGGGCATCCATTTTCACAAGCGCCACAGCCCACACAAGTCCGGCTGTCCACCTGTGGCCGCTGCAGTGCGTCTGTGCTTATCGCTTGTACCGGACACTGTTCGAGGCACAACAGGCAGCGCGTCTGTCCGTTCCAGTTAAGGCATAGCTTATGATCCAGATCAGCGGTGCCGATCCGAACCTTCTCTAATGGAACCTGCTGTATGGCTCCGGTCGGGCATACCTCCATACACAGGAAGCAGGCATCCAGGTCACAACGACCTATTCTGGGAACCAGATGGGGGGTACCGTAATAGCCGATCCCACAAAAAATCGACACAGGTTGTAATGCCTGGTTCGGGCAGGTCCTGATGCAACGGCCACAGCGACTGCAGCGTGCCGAAAAATCACGCTCCAGCAGAGCCCCGGGTGGTCTCAGAAACCCGGCTTCGGCTGAAGTCATGGATGTTGGCCACAAAACACCGGCAGCAATGATCACTGTCCCCGCCTGCACGATATCACGCCGGGTAAACAAGACCGACTCATCAGGTGGCTTCATCTCTCCCGGCATCCCAAACTCTGCATTGTCGATCTTTTGCTCATCCCGCAGACTTCCCCAGACTACCGCATTTCGTGGACATTCCTCCCAACAGCGCCCGCACATTAGGCAATCCTCCACCACTGCGCCTGGCTTCGCCTCAATGGCTCCAGTAGGACATTGGCGGTTGCATAGTCCGCAGTTATTGCAGTTTTCATTGACTTTGAAACCAAAACGGCGCCAGCGTGAAAACCCTGAGAAAAACATTCCTGATGGGCAAAGATATGTACACCAGAAACGAGGGAATAATGTGATGGCGGAGAAAAAGAGGAGCAAAAACAACCAGGGTATTTGTTTGTTCAACATGAATGTAACCTCGTGACTGAGAAGCGCATGGGGAGTCAAGAGCATCGGCCACCCAGCGCCCAGGAGAAGGGTCAACAATAGGAGCCCCAGCCAATAGTAACGGACACCCTTAAGCCAGTCCAATAATCTACTTAAGGTTCGATTTCTGACCGCCCCTGTTACAAAAAGTCGACGACTAGCATCGATCAAACCCAGTAAACCTCCGACCGGACACAGCCACCCGCAGAAAACCCGCCCCATCAACAAGGTAGCCCCCAGCACCAGCAGCGGCAGCCACAGCCAGAGCGGCACTCCCGTTCCGCCGCGAATCGAACTGAACAGCGGCAGCGGGTCCAGCCGGGAAAGCCACATCAGCCAGCGGGCATCCTCTGGCAAAGGGTACGAAGCCAGCCGGTGCAGAAGAACGACCGTGATAACCAAAAAGGACGCCGGTATTATTGTTCGCCAAAATCGAAAGTATTTCCGGCGGCTCAAACTTTCTGCACCCCGACCTTTCTCCAATCAAGCTGCCCCAGACGCATTTGCGAAGCATACTTTAAGTGAGATATCTCCGCTGGATGGATGCCAAACAGCTCGGCTCCGTAGGCATCGACTGCTAGCGGGTCGGTGCCGAATATGACCTGGTTATATTTTTTTATCGGCCCTGGCCCCATGGGCCCATTATCAGTTATACCCTTTATTGCATCGAGTATCGTAAGATGAGGTTTCTTAAACATCGCTAATTCGGCAATGGTCCGGTCGAGGTCAGTAGCATGGAATATGCCACGGTCATACACCAGGCCCATCAAGTTTTTCAATCCCATAGTCAGCGTGGTTGAACCGTGGTGTTTGAGGATAGGAAAGTTGATGAAAACATTAGCCTCTAGAACATCCCGAGAATAGCTAGCCGACTTCAGGATGGGCCCTTTCAACTGAACCTCTTTATAATTTCGGGAATTCATTTCTTCCAGTGTAAAAAGCTTGCCTCCGGCTTCCTTGACTACCTTTTCCATACCGGATTTGACTTTACATATCCGTGGGTTATTGAACGGATAATCTATCACTCGAACCTCTCTGGCACCAGCGGCCAAACACTTTTTCACCAGCGCTGCCACCAGGTCCGGATTCGTTGTAGCACCTACCGTGGGAGCTCGGGGCACACTGAAGTTGGGCTTGATCACTACCAGGTTGCCTTTCTTTACAAAACGGTTGATACCACCTAAAGCTTTCAGGCCTTTATCTATCAGTTGGCCCGGATTCGTTCCCTGGGCCACCACCAGACCGGCTGGTTTCTTTACTACGGCGGCAGCTTCAGCAGTCAAAGCCAACCTGTCGAACATCTCTACGGAAATCAACCCCGCCGCCAGCATCAATTTCAGGAAATCACGTCTATTCAAAGCAACCCCTCCTCCAAGCATCCGGACTGGACTTTTCTCTAGTTAATATTTTGCCATGTAGCCGTTAATATCCTTTTCAACTTAGACCGATTTGAGTTGCTTAATTTCCGTTTAATGTTATATATTCCAGCCATTATTAAATATTATTTAGAGTTCTTGCTAACCATTGACCCAGGGTATAAAATTGATTAAGCTCAATCGACAAATTGTACGAATTGAGGCGGCATGATGTAAGGGGTTTGGTTTAAACGCGGGAGGGATTTTGAATGAGTAAAGACGGCAAACAGCGAATTATTGATGCCGCCAGCCACGTTATTGATAAACAAGGTGTCCACAATACGACCATCCAGGCCATTTTAGATGAAGCGGAGATCAGCAAAGGCGGATTATATCATCATTACAAATCTAAAAACGCCATTCTCTATGACATTATGGTCGAAGCCTTCAATGAAACGAGCCGCATGGTACGGGAAATTACTGAAGGGGCGACTCCAGAACAAATTCAACAGGGTTTTATCGATGCCCTCGAACGTCGTTTGGAACTGGTCAGCCAGAACAAGCTGCAAATGTACCTGCTGCACGAAGCAGTATTTGGGGATGACCGAGAGCTTAACTCCAAGCTTACACAGCGATACAACGATTGGATAGATAGAGTAGAAGCCCTTTTGCTTTACGCTTATCCGGCTCCCCAGACACCCTTTCATAGGGCTGTAGCCACGACAATAATCGCATCGATTGATGGCTTGATTCTGCAAAGCTTTCTGCAAAAGAGGAGTTTTCCGAAGAAAGAAATAATCCTGATGCTAAGACTCTTCTTTAGCAAGGGCTTGAGCGAATCCTTAAGCTACTTAAATGCAGATTTGCCCCAAACATAACCGTTAGAATTATAAACGGGTTTTTCTTCATAACACAGAGATTCACTTATGGAATTAGCCTTCAGGCTGATGCCGGAAGTGAAGATCAAGGCATGAGAAAAACCCGTGATTGAAGCGTACATAGCTACGTTGATTGAACGGGTTTTTCGAGATAACGCAGAGATTCGCTTTTGGAATTGGCCTGAAGCTCGCTTGTTAAGCGGGCTTAATATATTTCTTGCCACAAATCGTAATTTAAATTTTCATATTACATATTGACGATGATTATAGGACTCAAGACACTGTTGCCTCATTTACTTTTTTCAAAATTATCGCTCGTCTTTGAATATTTGCAATGTTTGTAAAACTGAATTGACACTCCCTTCAATTTTTGTTAGTTTTGAAATAGTCAAACCGACCGTCGGTCTCTTTACGCACCAAGATTTGCTCTCATCACACAGTTTAATATCAAAACATTTAGATGGGGGAGAAGAAATGGCAAAAGACTTTGTATCGATGTACAAGGATAAGTTGCGCACACCTGAACAAATAGCGCAGCTCATTGAGCCCGGAGATTGGATCGATTATGGCTTTTTCAATGGCAAACCTGTTGCCTGTGACAAGGCCATAGCCGCCCGTAAGAACGAACTCAGCGACATTAAGATCGTCGCCGCGGTGACCGTCCCGCCCATTCCCGAAGTCGTGCTCCAGGACCCCAAGGGCGAAGTATTCACTTACATGGACCTCCACTTCAGCATGGCCACCCGGATCATGCAGGAGAGATGCGGTGGAGTCTTCTACCACCCGCTATGTTTTGGGGAAGCGGAGAAATACTTCCACGACGGCTGGCATGACGTCGATAACGTGGGATCCATTCCGCGCAAAGCCCACATCATGCAGGTGGCTCCCATGGACAAGGAAGGTTTCTTCAATTGGGGCCTGCACAATGCCGTTACATATAGTCAAGCTCGCGCCGCCCATAATGTTATAGTTGAAGTAAATCAAAAAGTACCAGTAGCCCTGGGCGGTGCTCTGGAAAAGATCCATGTTTCTGAAGTAACCTATATTGTGGAAGGCGATAACCCTGATCTGGCTGAACTGCCGCCTGTTGAGCCAACCATCGTCGACCGTCAGATAGCCACCCATGTTATGGAACATCTTAAGGACGGCGCCTGCATCCAGCTTGGAATTGGCGCTATGCCCAATGTCCTTGGTAAAATGATCAACGATACCGATCTCAAGGATTTGGGTGGTCACACAGAAATGTTGGTCGAGGCATTCATGCATCTATGGGAATCTGGCAAAATGAATGGCCGCAAGAAGAATATAGACACCGGAAGGATCAGCTACACATTTGCTCTAGGCAATAAGGAACTATATGACTGGATAGATAACAATACTGGACTGGCTTCTTATAATGTTGGCCACTTGCTACACCCAGTCCGGCTATCACAGCTCGATAACCTTATCTCCATCAACCAGGCCTTGCAGGTCGATCTTTATAGCCAGGTCAACGCTGAAAGTGCAGGCTTTCGGCAAATATCCGGCAACGGGGGCATGACCGACTTCGTCTTAGGGGCTTACTGGTCAAAGGGCGGCCGCAGCTTGATATGTCTGCCATCCACCAGAACCGCCAAAGACGGCCGCGTGATTTCAAATATAGTACCAGCCTTCGATGTCGGCAGCATCACCACCATTCCACGTCAGATGGTCAACATGATCGTCACCGAATACGGTTGGGTCAGCCTTAAGGGCACTTCCACCTGGGCCCGGGCGGAAAAGCTGATTTCTATCGCCCATCCTGACTTCAAGGATGAATTGATAAAGGCAGCTGAAGAGCGTAAGATCTGGCGGAACAGTAATAAGATTTCCTAAGCGTTTGAATATCATATATTAATGGAGGAGGAATTCTAGTGGAGAATTACGCTGATCTGGTTTACGAACATATCAAAGTGTGGGCCGAAGACGGTATCGGCTACGTTCAGATGAACCGACCGCAGAGCTTCAATGCCGTTAGTGCCAAGGGGTTGGATGAGAACTATGAAGTCCTGGTCAAGTATAATCTTGATCCAGAGATCAAGGTAGTCATTTTCTGCGGGCACGAAAATGTCTTCTGTGCCGGAGCCGATCTGGTGGCTGTGAAAGCCATGACCGCCTTCGAAGCCCGCAACTTCCTGGACAAAGTGCACCGCAACCTATTCTTTATCGAGGAACTAAACAAACCCGCGATTGCTGCCATTCAAGGCCTGGCGCTCGGTGGCGGCCTAGAACTGGCCATGGCCTGTGACCTGGCTGTAGCGGCTGACAATTCTACCTTCGGGCTGCCGGAAATCAATCTCGGCATTTTCCCCGGTGGCGGCGGGACCCAGCGCATGATCCGTCACAGCTCAGTCAAGCTGGTCAAGCAGTACATATTCACTGGCGATTTCTTTAACGCTCAGATCGCCCAGCAGATGGGCGTAATCAACATGGTAGTCCCGTCCAACGAAGTTATGGCAACGGCAGTCAAGCTGGCCAAGCGCATATCCCGCAAATCACCGCTGGCCATTCGTGAAGCCAAGCATGCCATCAATGTGGCCATGAACACCGATCTTAAAACCGGTTGCCGGGCTGAGCAGCTAGCCTGGTCCATGATGTTCTCATCAGATGATCAAAAGGAAGGGATGACTGCATTTATGGAATCCCGCAAACCGGACTTTAAGGGTAAGTAATTATACTGCTTAAATCAACCTTCTAAATAGACAAGCGGGCTAGATAGCCCGCTTGTTTTTCACTCACCTTGAGCCACATAGTCCTGAATCGCCTCTAGGAAGCGGCGCCCATAGCTTTCAAACTTCTTCTCTCCTACACCAGGCACTTCCAGCATCGATTCCTGGTCTTGCGGCAGCCGCAGGCACATCTCGCGAAGAGTACTGTCGTGAAAGACGATAAACGGTGCAATCTCAGCATCCCGCGCTATTTCCAGGCGCAGGGCCTTTAGATTTACCAGCAGTTCCTTGTCGACGAATTCGCCTTTTCGATCCTGCATTGACTTAAGTATGACCGCTTGACCCTGCTCCAGACTCTGACGCTTATCTTTGCCTTTTTTCCGTCCGTCCGATCGTTCCATGGCCAGTGACCTGGCACGCCGGATCAGCACCTCTCTATTTCCCTGCAGAACGAGCCTGGCTCCACTCCCCAGTTGCAGTAAAGGATAAGGACCTTCGCTCACCGCCAGATACCCTTCGGCCACCAGCAGATTAATCAAATCTACGATCTCCCTGATCTTGAGTTCCTTCATGAGCCCAAAGGTAGAAAGGGTTTGTAGACTAAAATTACGAGTCTTCTGGTTGTTTGATCCATGCAGCACATCCGCTACCATTGTGATACCGAAGCGCTCATTCATGCGTGTTACACACGACAAAATCTTCTGGGCCTCCACCGTGACGTCCTGTAGTTCGTTGTCTTCGGTGCAGTTGGAGCATGCCGGACAGCGATCCGGTGCCTGCTCGCCAAAGTAGCCCAGTATATAATTGCGCAGGCAGCGCGGCGAATGACAGTAGTCCACCATGCTCTGTAGCTTGCCATACTCAATACTCTTCTTCTCTGGACTCAAATCCGAGTGTTCGATCAGGTATTTCTGAGTCTGAATGTCACCCGGGCTAAACAACAGCAGACATTCACTTGCCAATCCATCGCGCCCGGCCCGCCCAGCCTCCTGATAGTAGGCCTCCACGTGACGGGGCATATTATGGTGAATTACATACCGAACATTCGACTTATCAATCCCCAGGCCAAAGGCATTAGTGGCTACCATTACCTCAATATTATCCTTGAGAAAATCATCCTGATTCCGGGTTCTTTCATCATCCTCCAGTCCCGCGTGGTAGCGTCCTGCTTTAAAACCGGCCCGCACCAAGCATTGGTGCACCTTCTCCACTTCCTTGCGGGTCGCGGCATAGATGATTCCGGCATCCCCGGGATGGGTCGCAAGATAATCAATAATGAAATCAACTTTGGACACCCCGCGCCGCACAGCAAAATGTAGGTTAGGGCGATCAAACCCGGCGATATGGACGTATGGATTATGCAATTGCAGTAGCTTGACCACATCTTCCCTGACCTCCCGTGTTGCGGTAGCCGTAAAGGCGACCACCACCGGTCGCTGCTTCATCTCGCTAATCCACTGGGCTATACCTGTATAGCTGGGTCGAAAATCATGGCCCCACTGTGAGACACAGTGAGCTTCGTCAATGGCCACAAGTGACACCGACAGCTGCCCGATCATCTGTTTGAATACCGCCGATTGCAGGCGTTCTGGTGCCACATATACAATCTTATAGCGCCCCCGCGCCGTATCTTCCAAGCGGATCCTGATTTCTTCCGAATCCAGCGCACTGCTGATCTGAGTAGCCGCTACACCAGCCACATTCAACGCATCAACTTGATCCTTCATGAGCGAGATCAAGGGCGAAATCACCAGGGTAACGCCCTCTATAGAAAGGGCCGGAATCTGATAACAGACCGATTTACCGCCACCAGTGGGCATCACAGCCAGTACATCCTGCCCACCGATAACCCGGTCGATTACCTGCTCCTGGCCAAGCCTGAATTCATCATAGCCAAAGTACTTCTTGAGAAGTTTGATGGGTGTCATAGTCAGAGAACTCACTCCTTTGAACGCGTTTGGACAATACCTTTGTTAAGTATCCTCGGAAAGCAACCGGAAGACAACTGAACAACAGGCAAGGAGGCGGTCCTGTTTGCTTCGAAGGTAGACCTAGGTAAGACTGTTCTTTCGTCATCTTTCAAACCATCCAGCCGCTTTTATAGTCTGAAATGTAGTATCACTTACTTCCACAAATCCACCTTAGGCCATTGCCTTAACAATGTTTAAAAACGTCACTATACAATTACTACATAAAGGTTTTACTGAACTATCCGTAATGTTTACAGAACGAATAACGATGTTTTCAACTTGGCACCTTGTAAGATAGCCTCTCTTACAGCCCATATTTCGACCATCCATGAGGATTGAAAACTAGATTCTAACGGATTGTTTTCGAAGTATTTGCCAGCTTGTGCAGGGCATTTTTAGATTTTGGAATTGCTTGTTTTAATTTAGCCATTTTGATCACTCTCCCCATTCAGGCTATATTCCGGTATGGTGCCATACTGCCACGAATTCAAAGCTCTTCATGTTAAATTACTTGTTCCAAAAAAACGGGTCGCGGGAACGGTTTAGGTAACGCCTCAACTTGCCCATAATATAGCCCTCTCGCAGAATATATCCATATATTACCGCAAAGAGGGCTGATTGCTCAACACTAAGGGTGAGCTACATGACTGTTCAAACCAAGCCTTATTAAGAAACAAGCGGACTAGATAGCCCGCTTCTTTTAGTTTGGTTAAGTTCTTATTGAAAAGGAATGAATGATTTATCGAGTCACATCTAACCACAGCACTAAATACGATACCTTTATGTCCAAGTATTTCACATTATAGTTCTTTAGTTTGATACAACTACACCACAAGTTTCTGTATAACCGCCATCCTCTGTCTTAGCAGTTATGATTGCATTTCCTGGACCGACTGGCGTTACCACTCCATTATTCACAGTTGCCACATTCGGATTGCTGGTAGTCCAGGTGACATTCTTGTTGGTGGCATTGGTCGGATAAATGTAAGCAATCAAGGTTACCGGTGAGTCGCCCACTTTAAGTGGTATATACATTTCGCTCAAGTACACATATGTAACAGGGACCGCCACAGTAACCGAACATGTATCATAGTATGAACCATCGGCCGTTGTAACAGTTATATTCGCTGTTCCAGTTCCTACCGGGGTAACAGTGCCATTGTTGACAGTTACTATACTGGGATTGCTGGTACTCCAGATAACGTTTCTATTAAATGCATTGCTGGGTGTAACAGTTGCTGTCAATGTTCCGCTGACACCCATCTTCAGGGTCATAGAATGTTTGTCCAGCGTGACTCCGGTTACATGAGTCGCAGCGGTTACCGTTACCAGACAGGTGTCAGTTTTGCTCCCGTCTTCAGTAGTTACCGTGACAGTTGCGGTTCCCGGACCTACTGCAGTTACCGTTCCGTTATTGACCGTGGCTACACTTGTATCGCTCGACCAGATCACATTTTTGTTTGATGCATTAGTGGGCTGAATTGCAGCGGACAATGTTCCTGCCGGTCCACCTACTTCTAGGTTCATGGTGTGCTTATCAAGGGTTACTCCGGTGACAGGAGTGTTAGCTGCCACCGTTATTGTACACCGATCATACTTTCCACCATCTTGAGTTGTAACCTGTATGACCGCAGATCCAGCACCTAAAGGTATAACGATTCCATTATTCACAGTTGCTATTGATGCATTGCTGGTTGTCCAGGTCACATTCTTATTGGCAGCATTACTGGGAGCAATAGTTGCGGTCAATGCACCAGACTGCCCGCCGGCTTTAAGGTTCATCGTGTGTACGTCAAGGCTCACACCTTGAACTGCGATCGGTCTGATCACAACCGCGCAAGATTCGCTAAAGCTGCCATCTTGCGTGGTGGCTGTAACCGTTGTAGTACCCACGCTTACAGGCGTTATGAGCCCGTTATTATCTACGGTAGCTATGCTTGGATCACTTGAACTCCAGATTACGTTTTTGTTAGTGGCATTCGCGGGCATCACGTATGCATACAGTGTCTCCGACGCCCCATCAACGGGAAGGGATGTGTATGACGTGTTCAGGTATATGCCAGTCACAGGAATCCCTATAGCTACTACACAAGTATCAGTGTATGAGCCATCGGCAGTCGTTACTGTTACTATCGCGGATCCTGTGCCTACTGGAGTAATGGTTCCGTTATTCACTGTGACTACACCAGGATTGCTGTTACTCCAGGTAACGTTTTTATTAGTGGCATTGCTGGGTGCAACTGTAGCTATCAATGTTCCGCTGCCGCCACCCAGCTTCAAGGTCATGCTATGTTTATCCAATGCGACTCCGGTTACACGGGTCGCGGCTGATACAGTGACCTGACAGGTATCAGTCTTGCCCCAATCTTCCGTGGTTACAGTGATTGTTGCAGTTCCTGCCCCTACTGCAGTTACCGTTCCGTTATTGACCGTGGCTACACTTGTGTCGCTCGATGACCAGATCACATTCTTGTTCGATGCATTGGTGGGCTGAATTGTAGCAGTCAAGGCTCCTGCCGATCCGCCTATTTCGAGGTTTATGGTGTGCTTATCCAGGGTTACTCCGCTAACAGGAGTGTTGGCCGCCACTGTAACCGTACACCGATCATATTTCCCACCATCTTGAGTCGTAACCTGTATGACTGCAGTTCCAGCACCTACAGGTATAACGATTCCGTTATTCACTGTTGCTACTGCCGCATTACTGGTTGTCCAGATCACATTCTTATTGGCAGCATTGCCTGGAGCCACAGTTGCGGT
The DNA here is from genome assembly GCA_050259595.1 of Acidobacteriota bacterium. Taxonomy (GTDB): domain Bacteria; phylum Bacillota; class Syntrophomonadia; order Syntrophomonadales; family DTU052; genus JBLNAX01. Next base: position 126,689 of record JBLNAX010000056.1, read on the forward strand.
CAGTGTAGAAGATTGCCCACCAGCCTTAAGGTTCATGGCATGCACATCAAGGCTGACACCTTGAACGGCAATCGGTTTGACCTCAATAGCGCAAGAGCAGGTAAAACCGCCCTGTTCTGTGGTGGCGGTGATGATTGCAGTGCCCACGCTTACCGGGGTCACCACCCCGTCGTTATTCACCGTTGCTACACCTGGATTGCTTGAACTCCATATTACATTTTTATTAGTGGCATTCGCAGGTATAACATACGCATATAGGGTCTCCGGTTGCCCGTTAACTGGGAGGGAATACGATAGGATGTTCAGATATATGCCGGTCACAGGTATTGCGCCAGCTGGGTTTACCATAACATTGCATGTATCAAAATAGCTGCCGTCAACTGAGTAAACTGTAATAGCCACTGAGCCTTCAGCTAAAGGAGTCACCAACCCATTGTTTACGGATGCTATGGCTGAATTGCTGGATGTCCAATAAACGCTCTTATTCGTTGCATCTTCGGGAATGATGGTCGGTATCAGGGTAGCAGAGCCGCCGCCAGCAGCCAAGCTCAGAGCATGCTTGTCAAGTGATATTCCGGTAACTGCTATATTTTCAGTCGTCGGTGTGAAGTCTTCAGTCCAGCGGACAATACCATCTGAAACGCGAAGCTCATCCACATATCCGCTCATGGATTCGGTTCCATCTGGGCGGCTCCCTATTCGAGTTGAACCATCACCCGGGGTAGCAGACAGATCCATTGGCGTATATGTTTCGACATCACCGTTGACAGAGAGTAATATTTGCCCTGTGCTCGTCCATTCTCCTGCCACATGAATCCATTGACTAGGGCTTATTGGCACCGAATGCTCAGCATATTTGATATTACTGCCACTACCTGTCCACCGGTAGAGTCTTAATTTATTCTCGGCTGATCCTATAAGGAAGATAAAATCTCCGTTGCGATATCCATGGTTCTGAACGAATATCGTATTTGCCTTATTTATTTGTGTGAGATTAATCCAACAATCAATACTAAATGGTGAGCTTGTGTTTCCGGTTGCAGTCACATCACCATCAACAGTCAAGTAATCGCCATTTCCATCAAAATAGCCGCTTGCTGTTCCAAGTTTCTTAACTCCGCTCTTGGTTACCACATCTCCATATTTGGTTACTGTCTTGCCCGTTTCATCTGTAAACACTGTTCCATTATCGCTGCCATCCATATGCATCAAAAGCTTGGTGTATGAGTCATAGGGTGGTGCAGTTACTGTTAGCGTGCAGCTATCACTAAATCCACCATCAACAGTTGTTGCGGTTATTGTAGCTGTACCAACGCCCACCGAAGTTACTACTCCCTTTGCATCGACTTGAGCTACAGCCGCATTACTTGATACCCAGTAGACAGCCTTGTTGGTTGCTTCAGCCGGAGCCACTGTTGCAATCAGGGTTGCGGTTGCCCCTCCTGCTTGTAAAGTCATGATGTGATTATTCAGCACTACTCCCGTACAGCTAATTGTTTCGTATGTCATCGGGGTAATTATGGCTTTACCGTTTCCGATATTAACTCCCTTATCTAATGTTACCTCTGTGATTCCTGGTGCAGCATAGCTTGAGCCGCCACCTCCACCACCAGACGGGTCGTTGTTGAAGCCCATGGTACCGCCGCCTCCGCCGCCACCATACCAGCCGCCGCCGCCAGCTCCACCACCGCCTCCGCCACCGGAGCCACCCTGGTAACCACCCACACCAAACTTGCCAGCGCTACCGGCATGAGCAGAGCCCCAGCCGCCTGTCCCACCACTGGTCTGAGTACCGCCGCCTCCGCCATAAGAGTGACCATTAGTAGCACTGTCTGCTGTTAAGCCGCCTCCATCACCGCCTGTACCAGCCGGATCATAGTGGTCATAAGAAGAATATTTACCGCTGCATCCACCGCCGCCAGCCACCAGGATTCTAGAACTTAAACTGGCTGGTTCATTCCATGGTTTCTGTTGTGATCCAACATTATTCCAGTGATAATCCCATTGCATTTCGCCAATCAATGGATCATAGACCTGGGTATTGGCTTCGACGGTTCTTATGTCTGTTGCACCGCCGCCAAGTCCTATCAAGTTGCCGTTCCAACTCATGAGACTGTCATAAGTTGTACGATCACCAGTACCGCCAACATATATGTACAGGGTTTGCCCTGGTGTTACGTTGATTATCCCGCTGGTATAACCGCCTTTACCGGGAGAAAAACCATCCATCGATTTACCAGATGCGCCCCAAAGATCTGCTTTGATCTGGGTTACTCCTGCTGGGACAACATACGTCTGTACATCCCCAGTAAAGTCATACTGCACAGACGGTTGAGTTACTGTTACCGCGCAGCTATCACTAAACCCACCATCAATAGTTGTTGCGGTTATTGTAGCTGTCCCCAATCCCAACGGGGTTATTACTCCGTTTGCTTCAACTTGTGCTACCGCCGCATTTGTAGTACTCCATTGAACAGTCTGGTTAGCTGCATCCGTAGGAGTTACTGATGCAAATAAGGTTGTGCTTGAACCTGCAACCTGTAAGCTCAGAGCATGTTTGTCCAATGAAACTCCAGTTACTGCCACTGCCGGGCCATAAGGAATGGCCGGCACTGTGAAATCGTCAATCCAGCGGGCTATGCCCTTTGAAACACGGAACTCGTCTATGTAACCGTCGAAATAGTGCGTAGTGCCATACGAGCCTATTTTAAGCGGTGCATCAAAATCAGGCACCGTCGATGAATTCGAAACAGTGCTGCCAACCTGGCTGCCATTCTTATAGACTTTCCATGTGTTGCCACTGCGCACAAAGGCTACATGGTACCAGGTATTCGTTGAAACCGAATCAGCAGCAATTAATACTTCACTTCCGTTTAAATTGATTCTCCAGGAACACACACCATTAAGATTGTACAAGTATAAGCAAAGCAAATGAGTGGAATCGATGGCCTGATTATAAATCGGAGCATAATACCCATCAGCCGGAGGTAATGATTTAAAATAAACCCAGGTATCTACGGTAAAATCACCATTTCCGAAATTCAAATCGCCGCTATCGGGTACTGTTAAATAATCTCCATTCCCATCAAAAAAGGCACTTGAAGTCCCAAACTTCTTATTCAATGTCTTAGTACAGACATTTCCATTGGCAGTCACCAATTTGCCGGTACTATCGGTAAATTCTGTTCCGTTATCTTGACCATCCATATGCAGCATTACCTTAGTGTAAGAATCATAGGGGGATGTGGATGCCGTTACTGTTACAGCACAGTTATCGGTAAAGCTGCCATTTGCAGTTGTTGCGGTTATCGTAGCCGTCCCTGCTCCCACCGGGGTTACTACTCCGTTGTATACAGATGCTACAACCGAATTGCTGGATGTCCAGTAGACGACTTTGTTTGTCGCATCGGGTGGGGTTATTGATGGAATCAGAGCGTATGTATCACCACCCACTGTTAAATTTAGCTCTTGAACATTTAAGGCGATACCGGTCACCGGCTTCGTTACACCGGTATTCGTGATACTCAGAATATTGCCTGCTGCATCATATGTATAAGTAATCTTCGACCCATCATCGTATGTAACTGATGTTAAGCGATTTAGATCATCATATGTGTAGATGTCAGCTGCTGCAGGCAATACCAGCAGCAGCGCCAAAAACACTGCAATAATAACCGCCCAGGCCGATT